>JAIUNM010000005.1 GCA_020162035.1 Bacteroidota bacterium
AAAATATTACAATTATACCTACAACCTAAATTGGAACTTCGGTGTGGTAGCAAATGGGATAGGATTAACAAGTGACGGCGGAATTATCGTTCCGGTTGAAAGACTTTTAAATTCTAGTAACAATTACTCTCCAATATTTTTTGTAAAATATGATAGCCTTGGTTGCGATACCACAGCAGCTTATTGTGCTACTATTGGGTTTAAAGAACAAAACTACCAAACAATAGATGTAAACATTTACCCACAACCTGCAAAGCAATTTATAAATTTACAAAGTACATTGTTTGCCAATAAAAAAGCACAAATTTATATTAGCAATGCCATAGGCCAAAACTGTTATAATGCAAGCGTACAATTTAACAAAGGCACCACACAATTAAACCTAACCAATTTACCCAAAGGCATTTACTTTTTAAAATTGGTTGATGAGGATTTGAGAAGCTTTACCAGTAAAATTGTGTTGGAGTAATCTCTAATTTAAATTTAAAAAGAGTCACTTCTCGACTTCGCCTGTCTGCCGAATAGGCAGGCTCGAAGTAACTTAAAAATTCATTATCAAAAAAAGTTTGTCTTAAAAAAGTAGTTTCACAGTACATATATACTTTTTGTTTTTTAAAAGTTTTATTTTTTGTTTTTCTTTAATCTGTTTAAATAACTTTTAAATAATGCATTTACAGTTTCAAATTCCTCTCTGTAAAAAACGCCTATGCCTTGGCTATAAGGTCCGCCTAAGGTTGTTAGTTGTGTATTGTCATTAGTTCTGTTAAAGCCTTTTATTCTGTATCTTCCATCTTCATTTAATTTATACTCAACCGTTACATCTCCAATAAGATTACTACGCGATGTTGAGTTATTATTAACACCAAAATTACCATCAACCGTTACACGGTTATTTAAAAATTGTTTGCTTAACGCTAAATCAACTGCTTGGCCTGTTACTGCATTGCCAGTACGGTAATTTAAACCTAATTGTAAATCTTTAATACCTGTTAAATTACCAACCGTACTGTTTAAAAAATTACTTAAATTATTACTTAACATTTCACTACCTGTAGATGCGGCTGCATTACCAGCGTTAGTAACACCTCCTCCACCACTAAATACAGCGGGTGTAACAAAACTTCTAAATAATAAAAAAGAAAATACTTGTCGGTTTAATTCAACCTCATCGGACAACACATTATTAATTCTTGAAACAGTTGAAGCATCTAAGGTTGGAAAATCTATTTTAAAATTTATTGATGGTTCTAATAATTTATTTCCAATTAACAATTGGCAATCTACAGCATAACGCCCTTTATCTTCGGTATTGTTTAATAATGGTGCTATTGCAGCTTTTTGTTTATAGCTTGTTACAACATCAATTTGAGCATTTAAGGGGTCTCCACTCCATGATATAACACTGCCGGGTTCTATTTCAAATTTTTTATTTATTACATTTTCTAAAGTAAAGTTATAATGCCCATTTGTAAAAAAATAATCTCCGGTCATATCAAATTTGCCAAGTGTGCTAATTTTTAAATTTAAATTTCCATTACCTTGTGCAGTAATTACATCGCCAGTTTTTTGATCTAAAATTATTTTGGCTTGCATGTCTGGCGTTGCGGTAATATTCATATCTAAATCAAATCCACTAATTTTTTCTTCAACTTTTTTAATAGTATCTTTTTTTACAAATCTTATGAAATCACTGTTTTCAATTTCTTCTGGCCCATCGAGCGGTAAAATAAATTTTGAGTTTTTAGTTGACTCATAACTCACCAACATGTGTAAATTGTTTAAAAAACCATAAATATCAATATGTCCAGTTCCATACAACTTGCCATAAAATGTTTTATTTTGTTTTTCGGTAGTGTTTAAAACTAGCATTTTATCGTAATTTACAGAATAATCTAACTGCATTTTAGAAAAATTATCGTGAAAAAGGTTTCCATTAAGTGTGCCTTGTGGCGTTGCTTTTAAGCCTTTTTCGCTCATTAACAAATCTATAAAACGAATTTGATCGGGGTTAATTTCAATATCGCCAGTTATGTTGTAAACTACATTTGTATAATCTACTTTAATTTCGCTTTTAAATAGCTGTAACTTCCCATCTATTTTTACATTGTTTGCATTACCGTGTATTTTACCTTTACCTTTAACGTATCCATGGTTAATTGTAAGTATCCCTTCTAAGTAGGGGTTAACCAAATTTAAATTTGCAGGACTAGCAGTAAAATCAATATCAATACTCTCTGCCCTATTATCAAAATAATAATTACCGTTAAACGAAATGTTTTTTTGTTCGTTGCCAAACAAATCTTCGTTTCCTAAACTCGTGTATCCATCAATGTTTAAGGTTTTATTATGTGGGCTGTATTTTGATTTAATTGCTAATACCCCTAATGCATTTTTATTTATTACAAAGTTTTCGAAATTTAATTTACCATCTGCAGCTAATTGATTTTCTATAATTTGAAGTTCCATATCTCCACTTAATAACCCTTTTATATCTAATTTATATTCGTTTAATATGGGTTGAAATTGTTCCATTTTAACGTTGTTAAAATTAACAACTAACATATTTTTACTATTGTTTTGCAATGTGCCTGCAATACCAATACTTTGAGTGTTATTTTTAAAAATAAGTGGGTTAATAAAGTATGAACCATCTGTATTAAATACTGATGGGTTTGATTTTACGAGAGTCCATGCACTATCTTTAACTGTTAAGTTAATTGTATCGTGTAATAAATAAATAGATTGTTTGTTAAACAATAACTGTCCCGCTAATTCGCCTTTATTATTTGGCGTTGATAAATTATCCCATTCAAAATTATATTTCGTGTTTTTATCGCGTGAATGAATGCAAAAATTATAATTATTTAAATTTACACTATCGGTTATTGATATAGAATTTCCATTTAAAACTCCTGTAATTATATTTCCATCAGAGTTTACCTTTAATGCGGGGTTAGTTATTTTTATTGATGTATAATCTATTTGTTTGCTATTAAAATCAAAACTTAGTTTGTTGTTTTTTGCGGCAAAATGTCCAAATAATTTTGTGCCTTGCGCAAGCATAAGTTCGGGAATAAAAAGCTCTTTAATTGTAGTAAAATTTTTAACTAGCACATTAAATTCAACACTATCTGCATGTTGTTTAAGCGAAGTGTTTTTAAAAAATGTTGGGTAATAATTACTTAAATATTGGTTTATTGAGTTAGATAAAGTTGATAAATTAAATTTTCCTTTTAATGTTGTATTTAAATACGCCGAGGTAAGTTTTATGTTTTTTTCGGTTTGTTGTTGATTTAAATTTAAATTAAAGCTAGAGAGTTTATATGTTTTTGTTTTTGTTATATATTTTGTGTCGTCAAAATTTACTTGACCCGAAAGGTTATCAATATTATCTCCTTTTAAATTAATTAATACTAATGATGAAAAAATACCACTATCTGCATTTGTTTTACTTGTTAGATTTAATTCAGATAAATTTAGTTTATTAATGTTTGAAATAAAATCCATTTCAGGAACTTTATTTTTAAAATTGATACTGCCATCAAAATCAAAATTTGCGTTTGGATCGTTACTAATTGTTTTTCCTTTAAATAATTTATTATAAAAATCGCCTGTAATCGTAATGTTTTTATAAGTATATCCATTATAATTACAGGTTAAAATTTGTCCTTCGAGGTTTGCTTTAAGTTTGTTTAAAGAAACTCCATTTCCTTTTACACGAGCATTTAAATTTAAATTATTTAAAGAGTTTTGATCAAATAATGCGCCAATATTAAAGTTTTTAGTTTGTAATTTACCATCGTAAATTATTTGCTCTTCGGTTTTACCAATTTTCATTTTTAAATCGGTATTAATTTCTCCTAAATCTGAAAATATAGATCCTTTTGTAAAAAAGTCAGTTATAAATCCATCAAAAATACCTTTGTAAGTTATTGTTCCAAATTTTCTTAGTTCTAATGGAATATTTAAATTTTTATTTTCGTTAAAAGGGTACGATGGAGTTTGAATTAAATCGTTAAATGAAGTAGATAAATGTTTTGATTTTAGTTTTAAGTAAGTTGTATTTATTACTGGTAGTCCGGTTAAAGTTACATCTCCATCAAACTGGGTGTTTTTACCGTAATTAAATTTAAAATGTGTTAGGTTTAAATCGCTTATAAAACCTGCAACGTGACCATTAAGAGAAATAGTTTTGTTTAAACCATTTAAATCTTCGGCAAATGTTGCAATGTCTTTAAAATAAATTTTAGTTCCGGGTTTTAACTCGCTGTTAATTTTTATTTTATCTACAAATTCATTAAAATCTTTCCATTCGTTATAGGCAAACTCAATGTTTCCTTTAATTAAACTACTATCTGTTGCTAAATCTAAATTGGTTAATAAACACTCTATACTACTTAATTTAGTTGTAACATTAAGTTTGTTAAGTTTAAACCCACACTGTTCTGTTGTTTTAAAATTACTTATAGAAGTTTGTATAATATCGTTATCAAATTTTAAGTTTGATAGTTTGCCAAAAGTGTTTTTAAACACTAAATTATTGTAATTAATATTTTCTGATACATTTGTATTTTTGTGTTCATCTCTGTATGTAAAGTTTACATTTTTTAATTCAATTTCGTTTAAAACTACTTCCCATTTAGGTTTATGTGTATTTTTTTTAGTGGTATTATCATCGCTAAAATAATTAATCAAAAAATCTATGTTTAAATCTTTACTGTTTTTATAACTAATAATTTTCGAATTAACATTATCTAATAATATATTATCTATAATTATTTTTTTATTTTGAAAGTCGAATAACTTAATATTTGCGGTAACATTTCCATACAAAATGGTGTCTTTTTTTTGATCTAAAACAAGTACATTTTTTAAATGAAGTTTTTTAAATAAATCTATCTCTATTAGCTTTATATTAATTTTATTATTTAATTCTTTACTTAAATAATTAGTTGCAATTTTACCTAAGTAGGTTTGAAAATTATAAGATTTTATTGCAAAAAATACAGTTAAACACAATAAAAAAAACACAATAATTCCCACAACTAGGGTTTTATATAATATTCTTTTAATTTTGCTTAAAATTGGCATTGCACTAAAGGTAGCAGAAAATAGCAATTCCGAATGCTAAAAAAATGAAAAAGACTAACACTTATATATTAGCAATTGAGAGTAGTTGTGATGACACAAGTTGTGCAGTTTTGTGCAATGATAAAGTTTTATCAAACATTACAGCAACACAACACATACACCAACAACATGGTGGTGTAGTGCCAGAATTAGCAAGTAGGGATCATCAAAAAAACATACTTTTAACAGTTAAATCTGCTTTAAAAACTGCTAATATCGAATTAAGTCAATTAAATGCAATTGCTGTAACTCAAGGTCCAGGACTAATGGGAAGTTTATTAGTTGGTATAAGTTTTGCTAAATCATTAGCGTTAAGCTTACAAATTCCAATAATTCCTGTTAATCACATGCAAGGGCATATTTTAGCACATTTAATAAATGATGGGGATAATGAAATACCAAAATTTCCATTTTTATGTTTAACCGTAAGTGGAGGGCATACTCAATTAGTTGATGTTAAATCTGCTTTAAATATTGAGATTATTGGATCAACAATTGATGATGCTGTAGGCGAAGCTTTTGATAAAGCAGCAAAAATTATAGGACTTCCATACCCTGGGGGTCCATTAATTGATAAGCATGCCCAAAAAGGCAATCCAAATAAATATAAATTTGCTAATGCAAAAGTAGAAGATTATAACTTTAGTTTTAGCGGCATTAAAACATCATTTTTATATTTTATAAATAATAATTTAAAACAAGATAAAAATTTTGTAACAAATAACTTACAAGACATTTGTGCTTCATATCAAAAACATTTAATAAATACCTTATTAAACCAAGTAAAAAAAATAATTGTAGATAAAGGGTATAAAAATATTGCTATTGCCGGTGGTGTAAGCGCAAACAGTTGTTTAAGAGCAGATTTAAAAGCTTTAGAAAATGAGTTTGATGTTAAAACTTTTGTGCCTAAGTTTGAATACTGCACAGATAATGCTGCAATGATAGGCATTGTAGCTTATTTTAAATATTTACAAAACAATTTTTCAGATTTTGATTTTGTTCCAATTACTAGAATGTAATTATCTAAATTTAAGTAAGATTTTATTATTTAGACTAATTTTTAGGCAAACATTATATTTTTAATTAATTTGGCAATACAATAATTGACTAAACAAAAAGCAATATTTGAACACTTTGGTAAGTTTAATGAAACTGCTTTAAACGAATGTGTGAACTTTCATGAAAATTATTTTTTAAAGGAAAAAATTTCAAGTAAAGCCACAAAAAAAAGTATTTATGTTATTATTGAATCTTTTCATAACGTTTTAAAACATTCACAAGAATCAAAACATTTAGATAAAACTATTTTAAAAACATTTCATTTAGATAATATTATTAGTATTCATACTTCAAACATTGTTAACGAAAACACTAAGCTTAAATTAAAACAATTAATTTCCACTTATAAGAAAAAAAGTTTAGATGAATTAAAAGCATTTTATCAAACTAACGTTTTAAATACTAATTCAAACGATCAATCAAATTCAAATTTAGGTATTGCTTTAATGCTAATTAGTTCCGATAAAAACTTTAATTACAGGTTTGTTCCATTAACAGGCAAAAAACATAAATTTAACCTTAAAATAACTATTAAAATTAAGCACTAATGTTATTAAATATTGAAGCTACAGATTATTTACCAAGAGTAACCCTTTCGCAAAGCGATGGTGTACTTTATATTGCAGGTAAATCGTATCCTCAAAATGCAGATCAATTTTATATCCCGGTTATTGCTAAAATAAACGATTACTTAAAAAACCCACATTCAACAACTACCATTAATTTAGAAATCGAATACTTTCAAACAACATCTCAACGCTATTTACTTCAAATATTAGCCATGTTTGTTCAAAAAATACCACAAAAAGATTTAGTGTTTAATTGGTGGTATTACGACGAAGATGGAGATGAAGATGATTATATATTTGCAGGTAAAGAAATTGAAAAAATTTTGAATGCAAAATTTAATTTTATTAAAAAATAACGTTTCTAAGTTTAATTTTTTGCGATTTCCTAAATTCAATTATTATCTTTACATAGTATGCGAAAACGGATAATTTTTATATTTTTTATAACTCTAAATTTTATTGGTTTATCGCAAAACCCTAATGCAATTAAAGAAAAATTAGCATTACAATACATAGATAATAAAGAATACGATAAAGCTAATGAGTATTTATCTGAGTTGTTTTCTGATAATCCAAATGTTTGGTTTACTCAATATTATAAATGTTTAATGGCTTTAAAAGATTACTCTAAAGCAGAAAAAATTACCAAAAAACAAATTAAAAACAATAAACTTAACAGCTTTTATTATGTTTATTTAGGTGGTATTTACAAACAACAAAATGAAAATAAAAAAGAAACAGATTGCTACGAAAAAGCAATAAAAGAAGTTTCTGTTGGTGCTCCATATTTACAAAATTTAGCAAATGCATTTGTTAGTGCAGGCTTGTATGATTATGCCATTAACACCTATTTAAAAGGAAGAAGTGAAAATAAAGACTACCCCTACTTTTATGAAATTGCCGAAATTTATAAATTAAAAAATGATTTAAGGTCAATGGTAAATGAGTATTTAGATGCTCTTGAGTTTAGAGAATCTGAACTTTTTGCTATACAAATGAATTTACAAAACAATTTAGGTTATGACGAATCTGAAGGTGGGATTAATAACCCAATATTAAAACAAGAACTGCAAAAGCGAATTCAAAAAAACAATAACAAAATTGTTTTAATTGAATTTTTAATTTTTATTCAAAAACAACAAAAAGATTTTAACGGTGCTTATGTTCAAAGTAAAGTTTTAGATAAGAGATTAAAAGAAGATGGCACTAGAATTTTTGAACTTGCAAAAATTTGCTCAACTAATAACGATTGGGAAACTGCACAAAAATGTTACAATTATTTACTTGAAAAAGGCTCTGGTTCAATTTATTTCGATGTTTCAAATATTGAATTATTAAATGTTGAGTTTAACATCATTAAAAATACTGCAAGCACGCCAACTCTAATTTTGCAACAACTTGAAACAAAATACGATAAATTAATTACTCAATATAAAGAGAGTAACTTAGGCGCAAGTCTTATAAAAAATCGCTCATTATTACAAGCCTATTATTTAAATAAACCACAATTAGCAATTAACTCTTTAACGGAATTAATAAATTTACCTGGACTTAATAATGTTGAAAAAGCTGAATATAAAATTCTTTTGGCCGATATTTATTTAATTAGTGGCGAAATTTGGGAATCTTCATTGCTTTATTCGCAAGTTGAAAAAGATTTTAAATATGAAGCAATTGGTCAAGAAGCAAAATTTAAAAATGCTAAATTAAGTTTTTATGCAGGAGATTTTAAATGGGCTAAAGCACAAGCCGATGTTTTAAAAGGCGCAACCAGTAAATTAATTTCAAACGATGCTTTAGATTTAAGCATAATAATTTCTGATGCTATTGGGGTAGATACAAACGATGTGCCATTAAAACTTTTTTCGAGTGCAGAGCTAATGTTAATGCAACATAAATACACTAACGCAATTAACCGTTTAGACTCTATAAATTTATTGTTCGGAACACACACATTAGCTGATGATATTTTTTTTAAAAAAGCTGAGATTTATAAAAGTTTAAATGATATCGATAATGCTATAAAAATGTATAATTCAATTATCGAATTTTATCCAACCGATATTTATGCAGACGATGCTCAATTTAAACTTGCAGAGCTTTACGAGCAAAAAAACGATAAAGAAAAAGCAAAAACAGCTTATCAAAATGTTTTAACAAATTACTCGGGCAGCATTTATGTTGTTGAGGCGCGTAAACGTTATAGAATATTAAGGGGCGACAACATTAGCAATTAAAATGTTATGCTATTATTTTTAAAACTTAAAAAACATTTTTTGTTAGGTACTTTTATGTTATTTAAAAGTAGTTTTATTTTTTCTCAAGATGTTGTTTCCTTTTCAAACAATATAGGGTTTAATTTAGGCGCAAACTTTGCAATTGGTACTCATTTCCAAAGAGTAGGTTTTAACGCAAATGTATTTGCAATTGCCAATCAAATACAACTAAATTCTGAAGCTCGAATTTATTTAAGCTTTAAAAATTTAGGCCCAAAATTTATTTATCCAGAATGTGTTCTTTCGCAAGGTTTTGTTTTTGCCTACGGAAAAAAAAATAATTTTTTTAACCCCTTTGTTACTAATATTTCTAACCAAACATATTATTCAAACAGTGTTGCGTATAGTTACAATTGGTATATTAACAAAGTAAAAACTAAACAAGTTACTGGTATTATTGGTATTCAAGCAGGTAGTTTTACACTTATATCCGAAAACGACATTTTAGCAAAACCAATATTAGATAGGTTTAGAACTGGTGCTATTTTATTGCAATATCAATATCATAATTATGTACAAGTTGCTTTAAATTGTACTATGTGGACAGGCCAAATGGGAAAAAGAACTGAAATAGATAAAAATGAAATTTATTGGAAATGCTACATGGACACAACTAAAGGTATTTACACTAACTATTCGCACGGGTTATTAAGCGTGCAAACAAAAATTAATGTTGGTTTTGGACAAAATGTTCAATTTAATGCAGGCGTTGATGCCGAACAAGTAAGAAATGGCCTACAAAATCAATTAATACACGACCTAAAGTTTTTACCTAAAAAATGGAATAAAGCTAAAAACTGCCATATTCCAATGTTAGATACTGAAGGAAATCAATACCTATACAATAAAAATCAAAAAATTAAAAAAGCAACGCCTTATTTTAACGTATTTACCAACCCACATTTATTTTATTAATAAACTTTAGTTTAAATTATAAATTGTATATTTATGGCTCAATTAAAATACAATTTTATGTCGGTATTAGTAAATAAAAACTCAAAAGTTATTGTACAAGGTTTTACTGGTGGAGAAGGTACTTTTCACGCCACACAAATGATAGAATATGGAACTAACGTGGTTGGCGGTGTTACGCCTGGAAAAGGTGGAACAACACATTTAGAAAAACCCGTTTTTAATACAGTTGCAGATGCTGTAAAAACTACAGGTGCCGATGTAAGTATAATTTTTGTACCTGCCGCATTTGCTGCTGATGCAATTATGGAAGCTGCAGATGCTGGAATTAAAGTTATTGTTTGTATAACAGAAGGTATTCCGGTTAAGGATATGATTTATGCAAAAGAATACATAAAAGGAAAAACTTGTCGATTAATTGGTCCTAACTGTCCTGGTGTTATTAGCGCTGGCGAAGCAAAAGTAGGTATTATGCCTGGTTTTGTATTTAAAAAAGGAAAAATTGGAATTGTTTCTAAATCTGGAACTTTAACTTACGAAGCAGCCGATCAAATAGCTAAAGCTGGCTTAGGTGTTAGTACTGCAATTGGTATTGGAGGCGATCCAATTATTGGAACACCTACTAAAGATGCTGTTGAATTACTAATGAACGACCCTGAAACTGAAGCAATTGTTATGATTGGCGAAATTGGAGGAACTTATGAAGCAGATGCTTCTAGATGGATTAAGGCCAATGGAAATAAAAAACCAGTTGTAGGCTTTATTGCTGGGCAAACTGCTCCAAAAGGCAGAACTATGGGGCATGCAGGTGCAATAGTTGGTGGTAAAGATGATACAGCTCAGGCAAAAATGGAAATTATGCGCCAATGTGGAATTACTGTTTGCGCTAGCCCTGCTGAAATTGGTAAAACAATGGCGGCAGTTTTAAAAGGAGAAAAAATAAACGCATAAATATTTATTTGAATTTTTTGTAGTAAAAAAGTCGCTATTAGGCGACTTTTTTGTTTTTCGTGCTAATTTATCTCAGTTTGGTATAAAATTTGTTATAAACTGTTAAAATGTTCTTACCTTAATCCTTAAATCTAAAACACAAAATATGAAAAACTTTTTTCTTACAATAGCAATTATCATTTCATCAAATGTATTTGCTCAAGATAGTTTTTACACTAATCTTATTTCAAAAATAAAGAGTACATATCCTGAAATTAACACAACTAACAAATTAATTTCTGTAAATTTTTGGCAAGCAAAGGATATAAGCTCTAGAGATTGTAATAAACAATTTGACAAAGTTTATTCTACTTACGAATTTGCAAAATTAAAAGGAGGAAACAAAGGCATAATATGTTTTAATGTTTGTATAGATGAAAATTTAGCCGAAATTTCAAACCAAAAAGATGGAATAAAAAAATTAATACCCATTTCAATCTCTCCTAATAATGGGTTAAAAAACATTGTTTTTAACAGTAATGGCGAGGAGCTTTATAAAAACATTGAAAGCAATAAAGTATTTGAAAGTATTCATCAATTAATTACACGCTAAGATTTAAACAATGAAAAAAATAATTTTATATACATTAAGCTTTGTTTTTATTTTAAGTGAAACAAATGCACAAAACGTTACAGCTTGTAACAGCGCACAAAATATTTGTAGTAATCCTAGTTTTACGTTTTCTGGAAACACAGGCGCAAATGGTTTAACAAGTGGTTTAAACACTTCAAACCCAAGCACTAATCCTCAAGGTGTAAATTCTGGGTGTTTGTTAACCGATGGACCTGGTCCTCAGTGGTTAATAATGAATATTAGCACTTCAGGTAATTTAGGCTTTAACTTTGGAGCCGCAGGAAGCCCGTATCCTCAAACAGGTTTTTACGATTGGGCAATGTGGCCATATAATTCCACTACATGTAATCAAATATTTGCAAATACTTTACCCCCTGTAGCTTGTAATTGGAACGCTTCATCATCAGGAGGAACAGGCATGGGGCCAATTCCTTCAGGTGGAAATACTGGAAATTACCAACCTAGTATTCCTGTAGTTGCGGGTCAACAATATTTACTTTTAATATCAAATTATAGTAGTGTTTCTACGTTAGTTTCTTTTACATCAACAGGTACAGCAAGTATATCTTGTGGCTCAAGTGCTGCAATTTGTGCAGGACAATCTGCAACAGTTTCACCAGTTGGTTTTGTTCCTATGACAGGAGCAAGCTATACATTAATGCCAGGAAGTATTATTAATACAACAGGTGTTTTTGTAGTTAATCCTGTAAGCACAACTACATACGTTATTACAGGCGCAGGCAATAACTCTTCAGGCACTCCGGTTGTTCAAACGAGCACCTCTGTAGTTAATGTAAACCCACAACCAAATATTGCACCTACAACTACGCAAGCAACTTGTGTAAGTCCAAACAATGGTTTTAATTTAAATTTAAACATTGTTCCTTCAAGTTCAACTTCATATACAATTAACTGGAATCCTTTGCCTGGAGGCGTTACAAGCAACACTCAAACATCTGCAACCAATGTGCCTAGCGGTACTTATAACGCTACAGTTATAGCTGCAGGAGGTTGTTCTGCAACAACTAGTTTTAGTATGCTAAATGTAGTTGCGCCTACGCTAACTGTTCAAAATACTACAGGTTCATATTCTATTACCTGTAATTCACCAAGTGTTTGTATGACAGCACAAACAACACCAGCAAACTGTAATTACTTTTGGACAAATTCTGCGGCTACATTTACATCAAACGCACAAAGTATTTGCACATCAACAATTGGAACTTATACAGTTATTGTTACACACCCATCTAATACTTGTACAGCAACACAAGTGTTAACAGTTGGTATTAATACAATTGCCCCTACAGGCACGGTTAATCCAAGTACAGCAACTATAAATTGTTCGTCAAGCGCTCCAATTTTTACCGCAACAGCAATTACACCAACAACTAACATGCAAATAAATTGGTACACTGCAACAACTGTAGGTTTAATTCCAAGTGGCGTTAACATTAGCACCATTTCTATTCAAGCGTTACCAATTGGAACACATGTTGTAACTTTTTCCAACACTGTAAATGGTTGCGTACAATCTAAAACTATTACAGTTACAAGTAACGCATATTTTCCTTCATTTACACCAATAAGTAATACTAATTTTACTGTGGGTTGCTCGCCAAATCATACAACCACATTATGTTTTAGTTCACCTACAAGTACAAATGGCTCAACTGATTTTTGTTTTTATCCTGGACCAACGATGACTACTTCAGTACCAACTGGGTCGTTTAATAGCGGGTCTGGTGCATCTTGTTTAACTACTAGTATAACTGGGCAATGGAATTTAGTTTTAAGAGATGTTGTTAGTGGTTGCCAAACTTCTTTACCGGTTTTTGTAATTGCAAATACAGTTCAACCTCATGTTCAATATACAATGCCAACAAATACATTAATGTGTCATACGCCTTCATTTATGGCAGTAGGTAGTAGCACTACATCTAACACAAACGTTGTATGGAATTACCCAGTACCGCCACCAAATACTACTACAGGCTCATCAATTACTATTGGAGCAACTGGTTTTGGGCCTAGCACTTGTACAAATTGTGCTGGTGCTTATGGTGTTTACACCGTTGTAGTAACAAATACTGTAAACTCTTGTAGAAGTACGCAAACTGTTGGCATTGATCAAAACTTTTTGTTACCCAGAATGGTTACTAATTTAAGTACTCCAAACTATTTTTCATGTAAAACTTTAACTGTAGGTATAAATGTTAGTTTGGTGTATGTTGGTACAAGTACTGCAAATGTAATTGCTGCAACTAATACATTAATTACTGCCGCACCAGAACATAGTGTTAATGGTGGACCAGGCGTTGTTTCTATTGTTAGCGGAAACCCAGGCACACACACAATAATTACACAAGGGAATTTTAATGGCTGTATATCAAATTCTTTTGTTACCATTTCTGCCGATTATACAAAACCTGTTTTAGCCCCAACAAATGCGTTTACATTAGATTGCGCTCCAAGCTTAACTAATAATGGTGTTCCATTACAAATTGCATTAAGTAATACACTTTCATCATGGTCTATATTATTTAAATCGTATCCAGCTGGGGTATCGTTTAGTCCGTTAAGTTTTATTACGCCACCATTAGGAGGAACTTGTACACCTGGAAGCTTAAATAGTCCTACTATTTCGGTAGATAAAGCCGGAGTTTATGAATATTTTGTAACTAACGGTGCAACGGGTTGTACAGAAATTGGCAGCTTAACAGTTACAACTGGGGTAATGAAAGCGAATTTATCAGTTTCATCAGAATCTGGATTTGCACCATTAACTGTAAATTTTAATAATTTAAGCGCATCTAGCGGAACACTTAACGCTGGCTTAAATGTTAGTTCTGTTTGGAATTTTGGTAATGGCACGTATTCTACAACTACATCTAATTCTATTTCTCCTACAGCAACCTACATAAACCCAGGAACATATACAGTTCTATTAGTGAGCAACAAGGGCGAATGTATAGATTCAACTTATAAAATAATTAAAGTAGATATTCCTTCTAAATTAGAAATACCAAATGTGTTTACTCCAAATGGAGATGGTGTTAATGATATCTTTTTTGTAAAAGCTAGTAACTTAACTAAAATTGAGGCTGTGATATTTGACAGATGGGGAAATAAAGTTTATGATGTAAACTCTAGCACTGGTAACATTTCGTGGGATGGCAAAAACTTTAAAGGAGTTGAGTGCGCTGCAGGAACGTTTTATTATATTATTAAAGCAGAAGGCAAAGACGGAACAATGTACGAGAAAAAAGGTAATGTAAGTTTATATAGATAAATTTAAAAATATATGTTATTTAAAAGCAGTTGAAACATCAACTGCTTTTTTATTTTAATAATTCTTTGGCATTTTTAATTGCAGCATTAGATGGATTTCCGGAACTTAACATTTTTGCAATTTCTGCAATACGCTCAGCCGGAGATAATTCTTTTATAAAAGATGATGTTTTTTCATCATCATCTTTTTTATATACAAATAAATGATGATTACCTTTACTTGCCATTTGCGGTAAGTGCGTAATAGTAATTACTTGTAAGTTTTTGCTCATGCTTTCTAAAATTAGTCCCATTTTATTAGCAACATCACCACTTACGCCTGTATCAACCTCATCAAAAATTATAGTAGCTAATTGTTTTTTAGTTGCTAATAAAGCTTTCAAACTTAACATTAACCTACTTAACTCTCCTCCGCTTGCAACCTTGTGTAGCGGATTTAGTTTAGAGCCTTTATTTGCCGAAAACATAAATGAAACTTCATCAATACCTGTTTTTGTTAATGAATTTAATTTTAAAACTTCAATTTTAAACTCAGCGTTTGGCATGCTTAAATCATTTAGCATGGTTTTTACCATTTGTTCTATTTTACGGGTTGCTTTTTCTCTTTTTTCTGAAATAAGAGTTGCTTGTTGTAAACAAATTTGTTCTTGAGTTTTTATTTGATTAGTTAGTTTAGATAATGCAGATTCGATAGATTGAAAATTTTTAAGTTTTGTTTCTATTTCTTCTTTAACTTTATTTAATTCTTCTTCCGATTTTACATTATGCTTTTTTAATAGTCGATTTAATTGATCTAATTGCTCATTAATAATAGCTAATTTGGAAGGATTGTATTCAATTTCTTCTTCCGCATTTTCTAATTCATTTACAAGTTCTTTTAGTTCGATGTAAACACTGTTAACACGAGTATTAAAATCAGCATAAACAGTATTGTACTTTGAAATAGTATTTAATATTGATTTAACTGAATTTAATTGTTGTATGATGCTATGTTCGTTTACACTAAGCTGATTATAACATTCAGTTAAATTAGTTTTAATAAACTCAGCATTTTCTAATAACTTACTTTCAGTTTCTAATTTTAAAAGGTTTCCATTTTTAATTTCAATATTGTTTAATTCGTTAAACAAAAATTGTAAATAATCAATTTCTTTTTTTGCTTGCGTTTCTTGTTGTTGCAGGGTTTCAAATTCGTTTTCCCAGTTTTTAAGCTGAGTGTAATTTTTTTTGTAAGTATTACAATCGCTGGTTGATTCGGCAAAAACATCTAATAATTCTATTTGAAAATTAGTTTGATTTAATAATAAAGTTTGGTGTTGGCTATGAATATCAATTAAAAAAGAAGAGAGTTGTTTAAGTGCGTTTAACGAAACAGGAGAGTCGTTTAAAAAATTACGTGATTTTCCTTCAGCATTAATTTCTCTCCTTAAAATTAATGTTTCGTCTTCATCTAATTCATTTTCATTAAAAAACGATTTTAAATTAATTTTATTTATATCAAACTCTGCCTCAATTATGCATTTTTTAGCTTTAGATTGTAAAACACTCACATCAGCTCTATTTCCTAATACTAAACCTAGTGCTTCTAAAAAAATAGATTTTCCTGCTCCGGTTTCGCCTGTAATTACTGTTAAATCTGACGGAAACGAAACATCCATTTCATTTATTAATGCAAAATTATTTATATATAATCGTTTTAACACGAACTAAAATTCGTTAAAATTTTAACAAAATAAAAAAGCATTTATTCACAAAAAGAACCGCCTTACTCATTAAAAAATAAGTTTTACTCAAAAAAAACTAAAATCGACAAAAATTTGTAACGAAACACCCAACTAATCGTTTAATACTATCGTAATAGAATATAAAGCGAGTTATTATGAGACAGTTAAAAATTACCAAACAAATCACCAATCGCGAAACAGCATCGTTAGATATGTATTTAGCTGATATTGGAAGAGTAGAATTAATTACTGCAGATGAAGAAGTAACATTAGCACAAAAAATTAGAAATGGCGATCAAAAAGCGTTAGATAAATTAGTTAAAGCTAATTTACGTTTTGTTGTATCGGTAAGTAAACAATACCAAAACCAAGGTTTAAGTTTGCCCGATTTAATTAATGAAGGCAACATGGGTTTAATTAAAGCTGCGCAACGCTTTGATGAAACTCGAGGGTTTAAATTTATTTCTTATGCTGTTTGGTGGATAAGACAATCTATTTTACAAGCTTTAGCTGAGCAAAGCCGTATTGTGCGTTTACCCCTTAATAAAATAGGCTCAATAAATAAAATAAATAAAACGTTAAGTAAACTTGAGCAACAACTCGAAAGAGAACCGAGTTATGATGAATTAGCCGAAGTGCTTGATATGGTGCCCGACGAAATTTACGACACCATGCGTAACCATAGCAGACATACAAGTATGGATGCACCATTAAGTTCTACCGATGATGGTGGAAGCATGTACGATTTGTTAGAAAATGACAACTCGTTAAGTCCAGAAAAAGAATTATTAGGCGAAAGTTTACAACTCGAAATTAGTCGATCTTTATCAACATTAACCGAGCGCGAAGCCGACGTTGTAAAACTATTTTTTGGATTAAATGGTTACCACCAACACTCGTTAGAAGAAATTGGAGAAAAATTTGAATTAACTAGAGAGCGCGTGCGCCAAATTAAAGAAAAGGCTGTACGTAGGTTAAAACACGGAAGCAAAAGCCGATTGTTAAAGGCTTATTTGGGGTAAGCTAAGCATAGTAATAATTATTATTGAACGTTTTAAGTTTTAATAACTAGCATTAAAACAAATCTTTAAGTTTGATATTTAAACTATCTGCAATTTTATTTAACTTTTGTGTCCACCTAAAGGTAGTTACTCCATGTACAAGTTTATAATTGCAACGGGCAGTTAATATTAAGCCAAAACATACCGGCAGAGCAAAACCAAAATATAAGCAGCCAAAATTGGTTAAGTGGTATATATTTTATAACTTTAAGTAACCAAAGCCAACAACTAATTAAAACTCAAAAATTAATTATTGAAAATTAACCATAAATATTTGTTACTGTTTTTTAGCGTTTTGCTCTTTACTATATGTAAAGGGCAAAACACGTTTAATAATTATTACCAAAGCGGTAAATTAAGTATGGCAAATCATATACAAGTTTTACCAAGTAATAATTATATTTTTACCGCTTATTTTAAAGACAGTATAACTTCGCAACAAGGTGTAGAGTATAGGAAATTAAACAATGAAGGGAATACAATTTTACGAAAAAGATATTTTAATGGCACTGAAGGAATTGGTAGCTTTTTTAGAAATTGTATAGTTAGTGAACTTAATGTAAATAGTTTTATTTTTACAAGCGGTACAAATAAAGGAAGTGATAATACTGTTTATATAGCCGCAATAGATAAAAATACGTTAGATACATTATGGACTAAAAATTATGGCTTAATTGGTAATAACTATTATATGAATAGTATTTATAAAGTTAAGCCAAATGAAATATGGCTAATTGGTACGCGTGCAAGCACTATTGATGTTTTAAGGCCCATTATACTTAAATTTGATACTTTAGGCAATTTCATTTCTAGTAAGGAGTTTTTAACCTATACCAATTATGAATGTTATTCTATTGATTTTGATATTGTAAACGCAAAAATATACTTTGCAGGTAATAATTTTAACACAAGCCCTAGTGGTTATAATATAGCCTGTTTAGATACTAGTGGCAATGTGCTTTGGAATAAAAATATTGTAAATTCTAATGTGTTTTATACTACTATTAAACATGTAAACAATGATTTAATTTGTATTGGGAATATAAAATACAGCCAAGTTTCAACATTTGGCGAACAGAAGTTATTATTTTCAAAATACAATTCCTATAACGGTAATTTAATTCTAAATAAAACCTATGGTCAAGAGTTTCTCTCAAATTATTTATACGGAATGACTGTTCAGTCAAATAATAACATAATACTTGTAGGTAGTTATGCTAAACCGCCATTATTTTCATCTTATAGACATGATGGAATAATTATAAAAGTTAATTCAAGTGGAGATAGTTTATGGTGTAGAACATTTAATAATTTTCCAAATAACGTAACATGTGGAGAAACTTTTTTTGATATTAAAGAGACAAACGATGGGGGGTTTATAATGTGTGGTGCGCCATTATTTGCACCAACACCACAAAGCCAAACATGGGTAGTAAAAACAGACAGCTTAGGTTTGGCCCCTGGCGCAATTACTGTTGGGTTTAATGCTGATGATAAAATTAACGCAACAAATTTTGATGTTTTAGTTTACCCCAACCCATTTAATAATGTGTTTAATGTGAAAACTAACGCTAATTTAAATACAGAAGTTGTAATAAAAACCATAGAAGGTAAACTAATTTTGCAACTAACATTAAATGATTTTAACACTACCATTAATTTAAATGATTATGCGCAAGGCATTTATTTTGCAACATTTAAAACTAAAGAAAAACAAAAAACAATTAAACTAATAAAAAATTAAACATTAAAGTTTTAACTTTAGAAAACTACTCTAACCCTCTACTAAAACAATATTTTCCATACCTACATTCATTTTTATTGCGCCAAACTTAACGAATACTTTTTCGGCATCAATTTTTTCTACTAATCCAATTTCGGTGCCGTTTAATATTTTTACTTTTGAACCAACTTTTAATTTTGGCTTTAATCTTTCTATTTTTTGTTTACTAAATTTATCTTGTTTGTTTTGTTTTTTTAATAAATCTTGTTTTTTTGTTTCGGCTGTTATGCCATCAATAAATTTTTGAATAACTGTTTTTCTGTCTTTTTTTAAATTCCATTCGTTCATTAATTTTAAATACTTTTCGCCAAACGATGCCAACTTTGCTAATTCGATTTTTTTGTCTCTTTCTATATCAATTTTTTGCTGCCAATTATCAAATAAAACATGGTATTTTTCTTTTGCAATTTTTTTTAAAAACTCTTCGTGTTCTAATTTTTGTTGTTGCTCTTCTAACTTTGCTTTTTGGCTTTGTACATCTGCAAGCAATGTATTAAGTTTAATTTTTTCTTTATTTAATTTATCTTTTGCTTTATTTAAGGTGTTTATTGGGAAACCAACTTTTTCGGCAACTTCAAATGTATAGCTGCTTCCAGGTTCTCCTACGCTTAAAATATATTTTGGGCTTAAATGTTCAACATCAAAAAGCATACAGCCATTAATACAACCATTTAATTTTTCGGCTAGCACTTTAACATTACTAAAGTGCGATGTAATTATTGCTTTGCAATTTAAATCTGTAATATTTTCAAGTACCGCTTCTGCAATTGCTCCTCCAAGCTCAGGGTCCGTTCCACTTCCAAACTCATCAATTAAAACCAATGCATTTTTATTTGCGTTTTGCAAAATATATTTCATGCTTTTAAGTTTTGCGCTATAGGTACTTAATTCATTTTCGATACTTTGCGAATCTCCAATATCTATTAATATGTTTTCAAAAAAACAAAAATCGCTTTCTTCGTTTACACTAATTAATAAACCGCTTTGCAGCATTAATTGCAATAAGCCAATTGTTTTTAAAGCAATTGTTTTGCCTCCGGCATTTGGGCCACTAATTACTAAAATTCTATTTTGATTAGTTAAATTTACAGATAATGGAATGGTTTCTTTTTTTAAATGTAAATTTTGTAAAAACAAAAGCGGATGTTTTGCTTGAATAATTTTTAAATTATTGTTTGTATTTAATTGGGGCAAAGTGGCTTTAATTGAAAGTGCAAATAATGCTTTTGCTTTAATAAAATCAACCTGTATAAGAGCATCTAAACCTTGTTGTATATCTAAAGCAAAAGGTTGTAAATAAAAACAAAGCTCTCTAAGTATTCTGTTTATTTCTCTTCGCTCATCAATTTCTAATTCGGCTAATTCATTATTTATTGCAATTGTATTAAAAGGTTCAATAAAAATGGTTTTACCCGACTCGCTTTTACTATGAACAAAACCATTTACTTCGGCTTTATAATCAACCATAACAGCTAATGTTCTTCTTCCATTATAAAAACCTTCTTCGGCATTTTCTCGCAAATAACCTAATTTTCTAATTTCATTTAAATAATTATAAAACTTTTTATCGCTTTCTTTTCTTTTAATTTTTTGTTGATGCCTAATGTTATCCAATTCGTTGGAAGCCGAAGATTTTACTTGAGCTTCAAAATCAATTACAGCATCTATTTGTTTAATTATTTCTTCAGGAGTATTTAAAGCATTGGCTATATCAAACAACTCTGGATTTGAGCTTTTTTTTGATTTTAAAAACTTTATAACTGTAAAAATAATTTGAGATGTTTTTGCTACTTTTAATAACTGTGTTTCGGTTAAAAGCCCGCCTTGTAATTTAAGTATAGCCAATTCTTGATAAATATCATCATGCTCTACCGATGGAAAAAACAGATTATTAGTTAATATGTTTTTTACAGAATTTGTTTGATTTAATAAAAGTAAAGTTTCATTTAAATTATTGTTTGGATTAATCGAATCACAAAGGGCTTTAGCGCGTTCGCTAAAACAATTTTTCTTAATTAAATTTACAATTTCATAAAATTGCAATAAACTTAAATACTTTTTAGAAATCATTCTGTTGTGCTAATAAGTTACAAAAATAATACTATCTAAGCAAGGTTAAATAGTTTTGTAGTTAAATTACAATATCTTATTTTTGAAATACTATTTTTAAACCATGAAACAAGAGTTAATTAAAAAATTTGAAGAACTGCTTTTAAAAAATGCAGGTGAAGTTGCTTCCGATGTTCGTACTTTACAAAAAGAGTACCAAAAAGAATGGACGCTACAATTTGAAAAAACAAAACAACAATTTATTGATGATGGTGGCAAAGCCAAAGAGTTTGAGTTTACCAAAGATAAAGAAGATTTATACTTTGATACTTTAATTGAAAAATATCAAAAATTAAAAAAAGAAGATGATAAAAGAATTGAAGCTGAACAAGAAAAAAATTTAAAAATTAGAAAAGAAATTGTAGCTAAAATATCTGATTTAAGTAAACTAAGCGATAATGTTGGCGCAGCATTTAAAATGTTGCAAGAGTTACAAACCCAATGGAAAGAAGTTGGCCCTGTATCGTCGCACAGATACAAAGAGTTGCAGGCAGAATATAGTAAAGCTATTGAAGATTTTCATTACAATTTAAAAATTTATCGCGATTTACAAGAACACGACTTAAAGAAAAATTACGAATTAAAAACAGAGTTAATAAAAAAATTAAATGCGGTAATAGCTTTAGAAAACATAAAAGAAGCTGAAAGATTAATTAAAGTTTATCGTAATGAATGGGACGAAATTGGACCTGTACCTAATGAAAAATGGGATGAATTAAAAGTTAGTTACAAAACAACTTTAGATGAAGTTTATAGCAAAATAAAAGGTCATTATCAATCAATTGAAGAATTAAAAGAAAACAATTTAGCTTCAAAAAAAGTATTAATAGAAAAAGCAAACGAATTAGTAAATGCTATAAACGAAAAAACTCGTTGGAACGAAACAACAGATGCAATAATTGCACTACAAACCGAATGGAAAACAATTGGTAGAGCCGCAGAAAAAGAAAATGATAAAGTTTGGCAAGATTTTAGAGCAATTTGTGATGCTTTTTTTGAAAAGAAAAAAGAATATTTTGCTGGGTTAAACGAAAAATTTGCCGTTAACAGAAAAATAAAAGCAGAATTGATTAGTAAAGCCGAGGCATTGCAAAACAGTACAGATTGGCAAAAAACTGGACTTGATTTAATTAAATTGCAAGACCAATGGAAAAAAAATCCAAGCAATGGCGATAAAGAAGAACCTAAATTATTTGCAAAATTTAGAAAAGCATGCAACACTTTTTTTGATGCTAAAAAAGCATTTTACGAAAATTTAGATGCAAGTTTTGAAGGAAATTTAAAAGCAAAAGAAGAAATTTTAACACGATTAAATGACTTTAAATTATCGGAAGATGCAAAGTCTAACTTTGATACGTTAAAAGCTTTTTCAACAGAATTTAATGCTGCCGGAATGGTACCTTTAAAAGACAAAAAACGTGTAAACGATACTTTTTATTCTAAATTAGACGAACTGTACGATCAATTAAACATTGATAAAAAAGAAAAAGCTTTAATTCAGTTTAAAACAAAACTTGATAAGTTTGTGAATGCCGAAAATGCTTATGAATTACTTAAAAAAGAAAATGATTTTTTAAGAAAAATAAGCGATGAACTAAATGGTAACATAAGAACTTACGAAAACAATTTAGGTTTTTTTAAAAATTCTAAAAGCAGTAACGATTTTGTAAAAGAAATTGAAGCAAAAATTGAAATTGAAAAACAAAAAATTGCTGAATTAACTGCAAAACGTAAGTTAGTAAGCGACGAGTTAACTAAATTAAGAGAAAACATAAAAGGGTAAATCATCACATTCCTGTTGTGTGGCACTCGCGAGATTTGCGCAACTTAAAACTCATGCTAAAGCCATAAAAAAAGTACCAATCTTTATTGCGTGGGTTACCCCGCATATAGGCTAAGTTGCTATTTTGCCCTGATAATAAATAACGGCTGCTTACATCATCTAAATAATCTGTAAATAATTTGCGAGGCCCCCACTCTACGGCTAAACCCATTTTATCGGTTACATTCCACTTAAAGCCAACACCAAACGGTAATGAAAGTTGAATTTTACTATAACTTACCCCTTCATTTCTTTTCTCTTCTAAATTTTCGTAACCATTGCCACCCGCGTTACTTTGGGGGTTAAAATAATACCCACCAATACCACCAAAAACAAACAAACTCATATAATGTTTTTCGTGCCCAATTCTGTACTCAACAAAATTAAATTCAGAAATTAAATGCAAATCATAAACTCTGCTTCTAAAACTTAAATTTCGTTCTAATTGATTTGCTTCGCCACTATTTTTATCATTAGCATAAACAGTTCCAAAATTAAACCCTATCCTGTGTGCAAATCGATAACTAGTAGAGTACCTATAAAGTATTCCAACTGCAGGTTGTGAGTAGATGAAATGTTTACGAGGATTAATATCTCCAATATAATAACTTGCCCCACCAAACAAGCCAAATTCGTGTTGTATAAAATTTCGTTTTTTACGTTGTGCATTTAAATTAACAACACAACATAATAAAATAAATAATATACTTACTTTTTTCACCCTTTTTAATTAACGTAAAATTAGTACTTTTATTGCTTATAATGGCGCAAGAAAAACCCATAAATCAACCCATTGGAATTTTTGATAGTGGTTTTGGTGGATTAACCATTTTAAAAGAAATAAAAAATTTATTACCACAATACGATTATTTGTATTTGGGAGATAATGCCCGTGCTCCATACGGTTCGCGTAGTTTTGAAAGCGTTTATGAGTACACTTTACAATGTGTAGATTATTTGTTTAAGCAAAACTGCTCATTAGTAATTTTGGCTTGTAATACCGCTTCAGCAAAAGCTTTAAGAAATATTCAACAAAAAGACTTACCGTTAATTGCTCCAAATAAACGTGTTTTGGGAGTAATTAGGCCAACTACAGAAATTATAGGTAATTACTCAAAAACAGGGCATGTTGGTGTATTGGCAACAACAGGCACTGTTAGTTCCGAATCTTATTTAGTTGAAATTGAAAAATTTTTTCCTAAGCTAAAAGTTTACCAAGAAGCTTGCCCAATGTGGGTTCCGCTTATAGAAAACAACGAAATAAATAATATTGGCGCAGATTATTTTATTAAAAAACATTGCAATAACTTAATGCAAAAACAACCTTTAATTGATACTGTAATTTTAGGCTGCACGCATTATCCAATAATAATTAATAAAATAAAAGAGTATTTACCTAAAAATGTAAATGTATTAATGCAAGGGCCTATTGTTGCAAATGGTGTAAAAGATTATTTATTAAGGCATCCTGAAATTGAAATAAATTGCAGTAAAAATAATAGCGTAAGCTTTTTAACTACAGATTATCCTGAAACGTTTAATAAAGCCGCAAGTTTATTTTACACCAAACCTGTTATAGCACAACGAATTATTTTTTAAATTAATTACATTGACATTACTCAAAAAAATAATAGCACCTATTTGGAAAATTTGGTTTTTAATTTGGTTTATTTTTCCGTTTTTAATTTTATTTCCATTTTTTTACATTACTCTTATAACAGGAAAATATAATGCTGTGTTTTTTTTAAAACGAATTTGGAGTGGCTTTATTAGTTATGGTTCGTTTTTATTTCCAAAAATAAAATACGTAAAAAAAGAAAAGCAACCTAAGCCTTGCATATATGTTGGTAATCATACTTCGTATTTAGATATTGTATTTAGCACGTTTTATATACAACATACTGCCGTGTATTTAGGTAAAGCCGAATTACTTAAAATTCCATTATTTAATCAATTTTTTAAATATTTAGATGTTCCGGTAAATCGAAAAAGTAATTCAGATGCACATAAATCATTACAAGCTTGTGCTCAAAAAATAGATTCTGGATTAAGTGTTGTAATTTTTCCTGAAGGCACAATAAGTAATAATGGCAAATTAAAACCCTTTAAAAACGGTGCTTTTAAACTAGCTATTGATAAACAAATTCCAATTATACCCGTTGCATATCTAAATAACTGGAAATTTTTGCAAAATGGGGGTTTTTTAAAAAGTAACGGTTGTTTTGGTGTACCTAAAGTAATTGTGGGCGAAGCTATTTCAACAATTGGATTAACAGAAAAAGATTTACCCGAATTAAAAGAAAGAATTTTTAAATTTGTACAAGATAATTTAGATAAACACAATGGCAAATAAAGTTAACGATACTACAATTGATGAAATTGCTCATTTAGCACGATTAGAATTTAATGCTGATGAAAAAACACAAATTGCAACCGATTTAAATCGTATGCTTGGCTTTATTGATAAATTAAACGAATTAAATACAGATAATGTTGAGCCTCTAATTTACATGTCAACCGAAAACACTATACTTAGAGATGATGTTGAAGGACCAACGTTATCATCTAAAGAAGCATTAAAAAATGCAGCAAAAAAAGATAGCGATTACTTTAAAGCGCCAAAGGTTATTGGATAACAATTGCTTAAACCTTATTTTCATAAAACATTAATTGAAGCTGGCTGCGATGAAGCAGGAAGAGGATGTTTAGCCGGACCAGTGTTTGCCGCAGCTGTAATTTTACCAAAAACATTTAAAAATAATTTATTAACGGATAGTAAACAGTTAACAGATGCGCAACGTTATGTTTTACGCCCTTTAATTGAAAAAGAAGCTCTTGCTTTTGCAGTTGCACAAGTAAATAATTTAGAAATAGATGAAATAAATATTTTAAATGCTTCTTTTTTAGCAATGCATAGAGCTTTAGATAAATTAAAATTAACCCCCGAATTTATTTTAATAGACGGTAACAGATTTAAGCCTTATAAAAATATTAAACATGAGTGCATAATAAAAGGCGACGGAAAATATTTAAGTATTGCGGCAGCAAGCATTTTAGCCAAAACTTACCGAGATGATTTTATGAAAGAAGCTCATAATAAATATCCAAATTACGCATGGGACAAAAACATGGGTTACCCAACCATTAAACACCGTGCAGCCATTAAACAATTTGGCACTACTAATTTACATAGGCTAAGTTTTAAACTATTACCCGATCAATTAAAGCTAGAGTTGTAAAAAACTACCCTCTCCTGCGTTCTAATAAAATCATCATCATTAATGCTAATACTATACGTTCAGCATCTTTATCATTTACATCAGATAAAGCTTCAACTTCAAATCTCCTACCAAAAAAAGAAGGGATTTTTTTTAATCTAATAATATTTTTATCGCCTTGTTTAACCAAATATTTTGGGTTAAATAAATAACCGGTAAATATTCCAAGTATTGGTATTTCACCTAATAATCCATCAAATACTTTAGCCCAAGCGTTTTCTTCGCGTATCACATAATCGCTTGTGGTTAAATGATTATTAAAAATTTCGTAGTGTGCTTTCCAAATAGAAGCCCAGCCTTTACGGGCAATTTTGCCAATTTCAACACCATCTTTAATAAAAGAATATGTTGCCGAAAAATCTATCCACTTATTAGCTTTAATTACATACAATAAGCTGCTTTGGTTTTTATCTGAGTACACATTAATCTCATCAACCAGTTTAAATAGTTTTTGTTTTACATAGGCAATTGTGTTATTGCTCGCATCAGTTGCTTCAAAATCGTTATGAAAAGTAGCAATGTTAAATTTGAAATGAATAGGGAAATTTAAATGTTTCATGTTTTAATTTAATGTAATTTACTTAATGTTAATTTGTTTTTTTACTTTTTCAACTATAGTTAACACAGCAGGACAAACTAAAGTGTTGTTGTATGTTAAATTTAAAATTTGTCTAATGTTTTTTCTGTTAGTGTGCGGATATTCTCTACAAGCGGTTGGTCTATCTTTATAAATTAAACAATAATTTTCATTATCTAAAAAAGGGCAAGGAGCTTTTGTAAAAACAAAATCGCCTTCTTCATCCATCATTAAATACGTTTTAATAAAATCGCCGGGCTTAATTTTTAAGGCTTTAGCTGCCCGTTCTATGTCTAATTGATAAAAAATTGGTGATGTTGTTTTACAACAATTAGCACATTTTAAACAATCGGTTTTTTCAAAAACTTCATTGTGTGTTTTATGAAAAACATCATCAAGCTTAATGTTCTTTTTAAATTTTATTTTTTTAAAAAAAGTTTCATTTTCTTTTTTTAACTCTAACGCTTTTTTATTAAATAAATTTAAATCCATAATAAACAAAAAAGGTTGCTATACAACAACCTTTTTAAATTACTTTGCCTTTTTAGCAGCTTTTTTTGGTGCTGCTTTTTTTGCAGGTGCTGCTTTTTTTGCAGGTGCTTTTTTCTTTTTAGGGCGACTTACACCCGAAGTGCCAATGTGTATTTTACCACGTTTTGTTTTTTTATCTCCTTTTCCCATAAAAATATGTTTATGCCATAAAAGTAAAAAATTATCTTTACCAAACAAAATATTGAAACAATCCTTTCATAAACACGAACGTTTAAAAAGTAAAAAACAAATTGAATTTTTATTTAAACATGGTAAACATATTAATGTTGCTCCTATTAAATTTATTTATTTGTTGCAAGATGTAAGTCCTGTAAACACAAACAACAAAGCTATGTTTATTGCGCCTAAAAAATTATTTAAAAATGCCCCTGATAGAAATAAATTAAAACGTAGAATGAGAGAAAGTTATAGGTTAAATAAAGAACTATTTAATTTAAATTTATCTTCTAAAAACAAAGTTGCAACACTAGCAATTATCTATACAAACAAAGTGATTTGCGATTATAAAACAATTAATGCATCTATTCAAAAACTCCTCCTAAAAATTGGTTAAAGAGCTTTAAATTGTCTTAATAATCTTATAAATACCTAATTATCAACCCTTTTTATTGCAGTTTTTTTTATTTTTTGCTAAAAAATCACTATCTTTGCCCTCCAAAATTTTTTGAGAGATGAATATTACAAAACACGAGATTGACAACTTAAACGCAGAAATTAAAATTGCCGTTACCCCTGTTGATTATGAAGGCAAAGTTAACGATGCCTTAAAAAAAGTTCAACGCCAAGCAAGTATGCCAGGGTTTAGGCCAGGCAAAGTACCTGCTGGTTTAATTAAAAAACAATATGGTACGCAAATTTTAGTTGATGAAATGAATAAATTGTTGCAAGACAGCATTTATAAATACATTGAAGAAAATAAAATAGAAATTTTAGGAAACCCTTTACCAAAAGAACAAGCACAAGTAGATTTTGAAAAACAAAAAGATTTTGAATTTACTTACGAAATTGGTTTAGCTCCTCAGTTTAATATAGATTTAAATAAAACACATTCGTTTAACCATAAAACCGTTAAAATTGATGACACCTTAATAGACAAATATATTAAGGATGTTCGCAAAAATTATGGCAAACCAGTTAACCCCGAAATTTCTGGCGAAAAAGACGTAATATTTGTTGATATTAACGAACTAGATGAAACCAACGCTATTAAACCAGGCGGAATTTTTAAAAGCACAAGCATTAGCTACGAAAGGTTAACTAACGAAAAAGCAAAAGCAAAAGTTATTGGCTTAAAAAAAGATGATAAAATTATTATTGATATTAATGAACTTTATGAAACAGCAATTGATAAAAGTGTAAGTTTAGGTATTGATAAAGAAATTGCAGAAAACATTAAATGTAATTTACAATTAACCGTAAAAAATATTGCAAGGTTAGATGAAGCAGAATTAAATCCTGAATTATTTGATAAAGTTTACGGAGCAGGAAATGTTAAAACCGAAGAAGAGTTTAGAGAAAAAATAAAAGCAGAATTAGCTTTAATGTTTAATGCAGACTCTGACCGCTTTTTAAGAACAGAAATTGAAAAAAATTTAGTTGAAAAATTAAACTTACAATTACCAGATGCCTTTTTAAAACGCTGGTTAAAAGTTGTAAACGAAAAACCAATTACCGAAGAAGAATTAGAAAAAGATTATCCTAATTATACCAAAGCAATGCAATGGAAATTAATAGAAAATAAAATAATTAAGGATAACGAAATTAAAGTTAGTGGCGAAGAAGCTGCAGATGAAGCAAAATTATTTATACGTTCAGAATACGCTAAATACGGGCAACAACCCGATGAAGAAGAAGTAAATAAAATTGCTAAAGATTTATTAAGCAGAGAAAAAGAAGCACAAAAAATATTTGAAAATCTTTACTCTAAAAAAGTACTAGAAATTATTAAACAAAATTGTACCCTTACAACAAACGAAGTAAGCTACGACGATTTTTTTAAAAACAATTAAAATTTAAACCCTCCAATTAAAACGGAGGGTTTTTTGTTTAGGTAATTTATTTATCTTTGAGTACAATGAAAAATAATTTCTTATTTTATAGTTTAGCTACAATATTTTTAGTTTCGTGTGGTGGCGAAAACACTAACATAAACACCACTAACACCAACCAAAATACACAAATAGAAACTGTAAAAAAAGCACCAAACATACAATACAACGTTATAAAAAAAATACCGCACGATACAAGTTTGTTTACTGAGGGTTTGTTTTTTAGCGATAAACAATTGTTCGAAAGTACAGGTTCGCCTGATAATTTACCGCAAACAAAATCATTAATAGGCACAGTTGAATTAGCTACAGGAAAGTTCACAAAAAAAATAGAAATTGATAGAAATAAATATTTTGGCGAGGGTGCAATAATTTTAAACAACAACCTATACCAACTTACTTATAAAAACAAAACAGGGTTTATTTACAATGCCACAACATTTGAATCTAAAGGGCAATTTTCGTACTTAAGTAACGAAGGGTGGGGATTAACCACAAATGGTAAAGATTTAATTATGAGTGATGGTACAAACATTATTACTTTTTTAAACCCGCAAACATTTACTATAACTAAAACAATTGATGTTAATGAATTTAATGTTGCTTTAGATTATGTAAATGAATTAGAGTATGTAAATGGTTTTATTTATGCAAACCTTTACATGAAAAACGAAATTGTAAAAATTGATGCCGAAACTGGTAATGTTGTGGGCCGGTTAGATTTAAACCCATTGTTGCAAGAAGCTCAAAAACGTTACCCTTACTCGCTCGAAACTAACGGCATTGCCTTTAACCCCCAAACAAACACATTTTTAGTTACCGGTAAAATGTGGCCTTATTATTTTGAAATTGAGCTTTTGAAGTAAAATTACTTAGCTTCTTCTTTTGGTCGCCACATTATGGCTACTATAATTAAAATAAACCCAATTAAACAAACCATTGGTGCTAATGTAATTCGCTGAAAATCAAAAATAGCAGGGTTAAATACATTAGGGTCATCGCTTCCTCCACCAATCATTAATAAATATCCTAAAAACACAATTACTGCACCTGCAATTAATAATAAATAGTTTTTCTTAGAAAAAGGTGTTGTCATAATTAAAGGGTAAATATACTACATATTAAACACTTACAAAAGGATATTTATTGCAATAAAAGCGTTAATTTTTTGTAATATTGTATTTCTATAATAATATGAGTAAAGTTGCATTAATAACAGGCGTTACTGGGCAAGATGGCGCTTACCTATCAGAACTTTTATTAAGTAAAGGATACATTGTGCATGGCATTAAACGCCGCAGCAGTATGTTTAACACAGATAGAATTGACCATTTGTACCAAGACCAACACGAAAAACATGTAAATTTTAAATTACATTATGGCGATTTAACCGACAGCACAAACCTAATAAGAATTGTGCAAGAAGTACAACCTGATGAAATTTATAATCTTGCAGCACAAAGCCATGTTAAAGTAAGTTTTGAAACACCAGAATATACAGCAAATGCCGATGCAATAGGAACGTTGCGTTTATTAGAAGCAATAAGAATATTAGGTTTAGAGAAAAAAACACGTTTTTATCAAGCTTCTACAAGCGAGTTGTATGGCCTTGTTCAAGAAATTCCTCAAAAAGAAACCACCCCTTTTTACCCACGCAGCCCATATGGCGTTGCTAAATTATACGGTTTTTGGATTACAAAAAATTACCGCGAAAGTTATGGCATGTATGCTTGCAATGGCATTTTATTTAATCACGAAAGCCCATTACGTGGAGAAACATTTGTAACTCGTAAAATTACTCGTGCAGTAGCAAAAATAAGTTTAGGCTTACAAAACAAACTATACATGGGAAATATTGATAGTGAACGCGATTGGGGTCATGCAAAAGATTATGTAGAAGGCATGTGGCGCATGTTGCAGCAAAATGAAGCAGATGATTTTGTTTTAGCAACAGGTATAAAAATTACTGTGCGCGAATTTATAAATATGTCTTTTAAAGAAGTTGGAATTACACTTAAATGGGAAGGCAAAGCAGAAAATGAAAAGGGAATTGATGTTGCAAGTGGTAAAACATTAATTGAAATTGATCCAAAATATTATCGCCCTGCAGAAGTTGATTTATTAGTTGGCGACCCAAGTAAAGCTAAACAAAAATTAGGCTGGACACCAACCTACACCGTACAAGAACTTTGCAAAGAAATGGTTGCTGCCGATTTAGAATTATTTAAACGCGATAAATACTTAATTGAAGGCGGACACAAAGTTTTAAATTACAAAGAATAAAATTTAAATGGACTTAAATTCTAAAATATACATTGCAGGGCACAAAGGTATGGTGGGTTCTGCCATTAAAAGAAATTTAGAAAAAAAAGGTTATACAAATTTTGTTTCAAAATCAAGTTCTGAATTAGATTTAAGAGATGCAAATGCTGTAAAATTATTTTTTGAAACAGAAAAACCCGAATATGTTTTTTTAGCGGCAGCTAAAGTTGGTGGCATACAAGCAAATAACACTTACCGTGCAGAATTTTTGTATGATAATTTAATGATACAAAACAATGTTATACATTATGCTTATTTAAATAAAGTAAAAAAATTATTATTCTTAGGTTCTTCGTGCATTTACCCAAAATTAGCGCCTCAACCATTAAAAGAAGACTGTTTACTTACTGGCGCATTAGAAGAAACTAATGAACCCTATGCCATTGCAAAAATTACAGGCATAAAAATGGTTGAAAATTACAATCGCCAATACGGTTGCGATTATATAAGCGTTATGCCAACAAACATGTATGGCCCTAATGATAATTACAACTTAAATAATTCGCATGTTTTACCTGCATTAATTCGTAAATTTCATGAAGCCAAAGAAAGTAATGCACCTTTTGTAGAAATGTGGGGGACAGGAAAACCATTACGCGAATTTTTACATGCAGATGATTTAGGCGATGCCTGCGTGTATTTAATGCTAAACTACAGCGGTAACAAACATGTAAATATTGGTTGCGGGTATGATATTAGCATTGGAGATTTAGCTTTACTAATTAAAAAAATTGTTGGATACCAAGGTGATATTAAAAATGATTTAACAAAACCCGATGGAACACCTAGAAAATTAATGGATGTGAGTTTTTTGCACAGCCTTGGCTGGAAACACAAAATTGAACTCGAAGAAGGTATAACACAAGTTTATCAAGATTTTAAAACAAAATCAAACATTAAAGTTTGGTAAAAATTTAATGTTTGTAAATACCAAATATTTATTTTCTCTTTTTGTTCTTTTTCTTTTCTTAAACTTAAACGCACAATTCTATAATATGCCAAGCGAGTATTTTTTTGATAAACTAACTCAAAAAAATTTGGCAAAAAAAGATTCTTCAATTCACGAATCTATACAACCTTATATTCCGTTTTATAATCAAAAATATAATTTTATTGAAGATACATTTAAACTTTTTAAATTTATTGTTGATGACCCAGCATTAGATGCAGTGTTTAATAAACATGTAATTAGAATTGAACCTTCAAAATTTGATTTTAAAATAAAATTAGATCCCATAATTGGTATTGAAACTGCTGCAAATACGGCAACAGATTCAATTGTAAGATTGTTTACAAACACAAGAGGATTTATAGGAAGTGGGCAAATAGGCAAAAATGTTTACTTTGAAAGTTTGTTTGCTGAAAATCAAAGCGAATTACCTAACTATTTAAACACTTATGCAAGTGTGTCTCAAATTATACCAGGACAAGGCAGATGGAAAGGATTTAAAAAAAACGGGTATGATTTTGCTTACTCAAGTGGCTTTGTAAGCATACAAACAACAAAAAACACCAATTTACAATTTGGAAGCGGAAAACATAAAATAGGAAACGGTTACAGAAGTTTGTTTTTAAGTGATAATGCATTTAATTATCCCTATGTTAGGTTTACACAACAATGGTTAAAAGGTAAATTACAATATACAAACCTTTATGCCTCTTTAATGAATTTAGATTCAGCTTCTAAACAACCAACCGCAAATGCTGAAAGGCTATATCAAAAAAAAGGAGCTTCTTTTCAATATTTAAGTTATAATATTTCTAAAACTATTAAACTAGGATTGTTTCAAGGTATGGTATGGCAGCCAGGAGGTAATAAAAACCAACAAAACTTAACTTGGGAATTTTTTAATCCTATAATCTACTTTAATACGGCTTATTATGGCCAAACCAATAAACAAAATATAATTTCGGGTACAGAAATTAAAATAAAAGCAACAGATAAATTAAATTTTTACAGTCAATTTATTATAAATAATTTAAATTCTAATCATACAGGATTTCAAGTTGGAGTAAACATTTTTGATTTGTTTAAAGTGTCAAACTTAAATTTAACAGTAGAGTACAATCAAGTTAACTCAAAAACTTATCAAAGTAGTTTTCAAAAATCATTATCGGATAGTATAATTTTACCTTATAATAAAACAATGGGTTATAATGCTTATACGCAATATAATCAACCTTTAGCCTACACGCCTTTAAATGGCAATGAATTAATAGCTCTAATTGATTATAGAAAAAATAGATTTTTTGTTAATCTAAAGTTTAATAACTTAATTCAAAACGCTTCTATTTATAATACACAAGCAATTCAAAATACAAATTTTAAAATTGGATATGTTATAAATCCTGCTTATAACTTAAATATAAGTTTGGGGGCAAATTACAGAAACAATATTAATAGCAATGTTTTAATTAGCAATCTATACACTAATTATGTGTATATTAGCTTCAAAAGTAGTTTGTTTAATTTTTATACAGATTTTTAATGTTGCAATTAATATTAGTTTTTTTAACTTCTTTTATTGTAGTGTTGTATGCAACTCCAGCATTAATTAAAGTTGCCATTTTAAAAAGATTAATTGATACCCCAAGCGAAGAAAGAAAAATTCATAAACGATCAGTGCCAACAATTGGCGGTATTATAATATATGCAGGTACTTTATTTTCATTTTCGTTATGGTACAATATTGAAAATTTGTTTTATAGCGAAGCAATTTTTCAATCGGTAAAAGAATTTCAATTAATAGTTGCTTGTAGTTTAATCTTATTTTTTGTTGGTGTAAAAGACGATATAATTGGAACCGCGCCTGTAAAAAAGCTATTTGCTCATATTGTTGTTGCATTAATTTTAGTTTTAATGGGCGATATAAGAATAACTGGCTTACATGGAATTTTTGGTGTAAATGAAATTCCATATTGGGCAAGTGTGTTTTTATCAATATTTACTTATGTTGTAGTTGTTAATGCATTTAATTTAATTGATGGAGTTGATGGATTAGCTGCAGGTGTAGGCTTTATTGCATCTTGCGTTTTTGGTGTTTGGTTTATATTTGCAAATTATTATCCTTATGCTGCGCTTTCGTTTGCATTAGCGGGTGCTTTAGGTGGTTTTTTAATCTTTAATTTTTCGCCAGCAAAAATATTTATGGGCGATAGCGGTTCGTTAATTATTGGAATGTTTATTAGTGTAATTGCATTTAAATTAATAGAATATCCCGTTCAAAATTTAGATGGAATTTGGGTGTTTTGCAATAAACCCGTAATCGCAATTTCTGCATTATCTTACCCATTAATTGATACTTTGCGAGTATTTATAATAAGAGCCATTAAAGGGCAATCGCCATTTGCAGCAGATAGAAACCATATACACCACATGTTGTTAGACTGTGGTTATAGCCATACCAAAACTGTTATAATAATTTACGCGTTTACTGTTTTAAATGTTTGTATTACATTTTTATCGGTTTATTTATATTATGCAACACTTAGCTTATTAACTACCATTTTATGTAGTGCAATATTTTTATTTGGTGTTATCTATTTACGTAAAATAAAAAAACGAAAAAAAATTAATCATGTTTAAGTTTACATTTGCTTGGTTAATTATTTTTCCATTTTTTGTTTTAAGTCAAAACAACTGGACCTTGCAACAATGTATTAAACACGCATTAAATAATAACATAAGCTTAAAACAACAAGTACTTTCAACAGAAATTAATAAAAATAACACCTTACAAAGTAAGGCTAACGTATTACCAAATATTAATTTAGGAGCTGCTCATACATATAATTTTGGGCAAACAATAGATAGATTTACAAACACCTTTGCAAACACAATGGTTTTATCTCAAAATTTTTATGGTAGTACAAATGTTTTATTATGGAATGGGCTTTCGCAATACAATAACATTAAAGCTAATGAATTTAATTATTTAAGTTCTGTAGAAAACTTAAAGCAAACACAAAACGACATATCATTATCTGTTGCTAATGCGTTTATTAATTTAGCTTTTGCAGAAGAATTAATAAAAATATCAGAAAACCAATTAAACTTAAGTAAAGAACAATTGGAAAGAACTAAAAAATTAATTACAGCAGGGAGTTTAGCAAAAAGTTACGAATTTGATTTGTTAGCCCAAGTAGCAACCGATGAAAGTAATAATGTTAACTATACAAATAACTATCAAATTGCTAAATTAAATTTAATGCAAATTATGAATTTAGATAGTAGTTTAAATTTTGAAATATCCTTACCTAAGTTTGAAATTAATGAAAATAACATACTTACAAATGATGTAAATTCTATTTATGAAGCCGCACTTAAAAATCAACCTAACATAAAAGGTGCAACATATCAAACTCAAAGTGCAGAAAAAAATTTATTGGCGGCTAAAGGTAGAGTTAGTCCAAGTATTAATTTAAGCGGAAGTATAGGCACAGGTTATTCTGGCTTAGCAAAAGAAATTACAAGCGTAAATTCTGGCACTCAAACTATAGGCATAACAACAGGTGGCGATTTTGTAATTGGGCCAACTTATGAGCCAAATTACAGAAATAAAAGTTTTTCTGATCAATTTAAAGATAATGTAAACAAAAGTATAGGAGTAAGCATTAATGTGCCAGTTTTTAATGGCTTACAAACACACACAGCTATACAAAACGCAAAAATTAATGCATTAAACTCTAAACTAAATAGCGATTTGGTTAAACAAAATTTATATAAAACAATAGTTCAAGCCCACACAAACGCAAAAGCAGCATTAAAAAAATATTTAGCAAATCAATCTAACTTAAATGCAGCTAACGAAAGCTTTAAGTTTGTACAACAAAAATTTGATGCTGGCACATTAAATGCTTTTGATTATAGTAATGCTAAAAACAGAGTTTTTGTAGCCGAAAGTAATTTATTACAAGCTAAATTTGATTACATTTTTAAACTAAAAGTGTTAGATTTTTATCAGGGTAAAGAACTAACTTTATAATCAAAAAAATATTTTTTTAACACACTGTTGTAATTAGATTTACACTTTTTATTTAATTTTTCTTGTTTTTTTAAATACTCTTTATTAGTTAGCTTGATTTGTCCAACGTAAAATTTTAACCCAAAATTTAATCCCCAACTTAATGCGTTTAAGTATAAATTGTTCTGTATTAAGCTATAAATTCCAAAAACAGAACCTCCAACTAATGCCAAGCTAGTTAATCCTTTAAGAGGCTTACCCATGGCTATTAATCCACTACCAGGAACAATGCCACTAGTAATCATATAACCTTTTCCCTTTTTGTATTTATTATTAATTAATTTATAAAAACAATTTAAACAAGCTAAATTTGAATCTAGCTTAATTAATTTTTGATAATAATATTTTGCCTGAGTTGAATCGTAATTTACATAAGTTAAATAGCCTAATAAGTTTGAATTAAGACTTAAACTATCAAAATTTAGTTTGTAAATATTAAAGTTTTGAGTTGCAGATGTAAAGTTAAAATTGTCTAAGCAAATTAATGTATTATTCCAATAATAATCTTCTTTTTTAATTCTAAAATTTCTTTTTTCTAATCTTAAGTATGATTGATAAGCGTTTTGATAGTTTTTTATTTTTAATGCGTATTCATATTTATAAAACAATATACAATCTTGTTGAGCAGTGTTTCTTGTAAAGAATAGTTGCTTTTCAAATAGCAATAAACTATCTACCTTATTTGTTTGTGCAAACGAACAAATATTACTTAAAACTAAAATAATCGTTATAAAATAAATTCGCTTCATTAAAATAGGTTAGTTTTTTTTCTTTCTTCATTATTTTTGTTTCGTTAAACGAACCATAAATGTTAGAGATATAAAATAATCCGCCAAAACTCATCATAAAAATTGAATAAGAGTTTTTAATTCCAAATTTTTTAATAGATTCGGCTGTTTGTAAGCCATATCCAGCAATTGAAATAAAATTTACTAAAAACAATTTTGGCTTACCGTTATACCACCTTCCTAAACCTGGAACTAGAGTTGATAACAAAGCCGCTTTAATTGGTTTTTTTGAATTAGTTTTTATTAGCGAAACATAATTGTTTTTATACTTATCCATTGTTGCGCTATCGCTTATGTAATTTAACTTACTCCTTTTAATTACAGTTAAAATTTCTTTATCGCAATATGAAATTGGCGTTTTTAGTACAGAATCAAACCAATTGTAAAAATATTTATGTTTATTTTCTTTTAGCCAATATTTGCTTAATTCGCAACGTAATAAAGTGTCGTTTAAAAAATTAAATTTTTTGTTTTGAATTTTATAAACAGAATCAGGTTTGTTAGTAAACACATAATAATCTAATAGAATAAGATTTAAAGTATCGTTATTGGTTTTAATTGAATTAATGTATAAATAATACTCTGTTTTAAGGTTGTTTTCCTTTAAATGTTTAATAAAATCAAAATTTACTTGTGATTTTAAATTGTAAACACAAATCAAAAAAAATAAAATTATTAATTTATTTTTTAAGGTAATGTTCATTAATAATTAAATTAGTTGATGTTATAAAGTACGGATTTGTATCTTCTATTGCAAAAGGAACACAGCTTAGTAGTTGATTTAAGCCTATAAAAGTTCCTTTTAAAAAACCATAATTATGAATACATTGTTTTGTAAACTCGCTACAGCTAATTTGATAAGAACAACTAGCCTGAATTTGTTCACTTATTATGTTTTGATAGATAAATAAAGCCCCGGTTCCCAAATAACCTACAGGATTATATACGAGCTTTGGTTTAACAAATTTTTTTGTTTTAATTGTTGGCTTTTCATAAAACAAACTGTCAATAAATTTTGAGTTTTGTGCTCTGTTAAATAAAGGCAAACATAAAATTCCTATTAAAACTATTTCTCTTAGTTTATTCATATAATTAATCTGCCCATACTTTAGTTCCTTCAGTGCAATTTTTACAAATATCTATTTCGCTTCTGCTTTTTAAAATCTGTTGTCTAAATTTAATATAAGGTTCACTTTTCCAAATAGTTTTAAAATTGGAGTTTAATAAATTACCAACCTGGTATTTTGCGTCTTTATCAAAGCAACAAGGCACAATTTTTCCATCCCATGTAATTACGCAAGCAATCCACATGCGCCAACATTGATTTAATAATTTGTTTTTAATTTGATATTTCCCGTTTTTTAAAATATATCTTGCATATTTTTGATTTTGTGGAACTAAATCATGTGCATTTTCGAAATCATAAATTTGTGCCGTTTTTATAGTTAATTCATCTACTCCATATTCAAGTGCTAGTTTTTGAACATCTTTAATTTGATGTTCGTTGTTTTTAAAAACTACAAATTGCCAAACAATCCATAAATGTTTAGCTTTTAATCTTTTTTTTGCTAACACAATTTGTTTAGTTCCTTCTAAAACTTTAATTAAATTTCCACCAACTCTGTAGTTTTCATAAGTTTGTTGTGTTGTTCCATCAATAGATATTATTAATTTATTTAGCCCACTATTTACAATCTCATTAGATACTTGTTCATTAATGTAATGTGCGTTAGTGCTAGTAATTGTGTATAAATTTATAGAATTGGCATATTTTACCATTTTTAAAAAATCGGGGTTTAAAAAAGGTTCGCCTTGAAAATAAAAAACAATACTAAATAAATGTTTTTTAAATTGGTTAATTTGATTTTTAAACACAGTTTCGTTTAACATTCCAATTGGTCTTGTAAACGATCGTAAACCGCTTGGGCATTGAGTACACCTTAAATTGCAACTTGTTGTAGGCTCAAAACTAATTGAAGTGGGTAAACCATACAAAATGGGTTTTTTAAAAATTTTTGACAAATGAAAACTTACAAATAATTTAGCCATATTTAAAAGCTTATTAAAGCTTAACTTTTTAAAAATATGTATATAATACTGTAACAAAATTTGTGTTTTATAAATATACACTTAAATAAAATAATCTGTTTATTTTTACAAAAAATGAACTGGTTTAAAATAAAATACTACTTGTGCTTTTTATTAAGCATACTTTTGCTTGGATGTGCACAAGTTGTTCCATTAACAGGGGGTAAAAAAGATATAACTGCTCCAAAAGTTTTAAGTACAATACCGTTAAACCAATCTTTAAATTTTAATGGTGATAATATTGTTCTAAAATTCGATGAATTTGTTCAATTTAAAGACGCAAATAACGAATTTATAATTTCGCCTAACTTAAAAACAAAACCAACAATACAAAGTATTGGAAAATCTATACTAATTAATTTAAACAAAGATGAGCTGTTAAAAAACACAACGTATAAACTATATTTTGGAAGCTCAATTAAGGATATGCATGAAAGCAATCCTTTAAAAGATTACGAATATGTTTTTTCTACGGGTAATGTTATAGATACTTTAAAACAAACTGGCCAACTATTTAACGCCTTAACTAAAGAATCTGAAACAGAAATGATTGTTGGTTTGTATGATTTAAATTCGTTTAATGATAGTACAATTTATAAAACAACTCCTTTATATTATTGTAAAACTAACTCATCTGGTAATTTTAATTTTAGTTATTTACCAAATTCAACATTTAAATTAGTTGCTTTTACAGATAAAAATAAAAATCTTGTTTATGAACCAGAAGTAGAAAAACTTGCTTTTTATAATGAAAATGTAACTCCAGGGAAAGATTCTAACATTGTTTTGTACTCTTTTAATGAAACGCCACAAAAAACATACATTAAAAAAATTAATGTTATAAATAGCGGTAAAGCTATTATTACATTTAATAAACCAATTACACCAAAAGTATATTCTTTAAATTCTAAGGTTAAATTTTATAGTACAACAACAACAAAACCAAAATCAGACTCATTATTTATTTACACATGGCCATATATTGACACTTTAAGCTTTAATATAATAGACGATACTTTTAATTTTAATGATACAATAAAAATTATATATCCAAAATCGAATAAAAAAAATATAAAATTTCCAATTACAACTAACCTCAACAATAAACTTTTGCCTATAGAAACAAATCTTACTTTAACATTTCCACAAGCCATAGATACTCTTAATTCGAAGACAAATCAAATTTTAGTTTACGAAAAAACAGACAGTTTAAAATCAAAAAAGGAGTTTAAAACAGAATATGTTAATGGAAACACTTTGAAAATAAAAACCAACTTTATTGAAGGTAAAGAGTATTTTTTAAACATTGACACCAATATTTTTATAAATTATAATGGAAATTATAACGATTCACTTATTCAAACATTTAAATTACAAACCAAAACAAGTTTAGGAAGCATTAAATTAAATTTTCTATTAAATAAAAAACAAAACTATTTAATTCAATTAATCTCTCCTCAATCCAATGTTTATAGGCAATATGGCATTTCATATGCATTAAGTGAAAGCAATGAAAAAACAATTTATTTTAAAAATATTATGCCAGGAACTTATAAAATACGAATTGTTTTTGATGATGATAACAATAATGAATGGTCATCTGGTAATTACTTAAAACAAATTCAACCTGAAAGAATAGAAATTTTTGAAAAAGAATTAAAAGTAATTTCTGATTGGGAAATTGAAGAAGATATTATAATTAAAAAATAAATTTCAATAAAAATTAATTATGAGCCTCTACAAGTATTATAAATAAAGAAACACAGAGACTCGTTGTTTTTTTAAAACTTTAAAAGAGTAGTTTGTAAAAAATAAATTTAATGAGAAACATCGCTATTAACAATTTCAACATTTTGTTGTTGAAAAAATAACTCCTTAATAATTAGATAACATTAAAAAATTTATTTACTTCGTATCAACAAATCTCAAAAACAAAAAAACATGGCAAAAAAAGCAACAGCAAAAAAAGCAGCTCCTAAAAAAGCAGCTAAAAAAGCAGTAAAAAAAGCAGCTCCTAAAAAAGCAGCTAAAAAAGCAGCTAAAAAAGCAGCTCCTAAAAAAGCAGCTAAAAAAGCAGCTAAAAAGAAGTAATAAAAAGCCCCCGTTAATCGGGGGTTTTTTGTTTAACGTCAATTATAAAAGCCTTGTTATTACAACAAGGCTTTTTTATTTTTAATTATTTACTTTACATATAAAAAAATTAATTTATTTTTACCATTATTAATAATTTAAAACAACAAAGCATGAAAAAATTATTTTCGACTTTAGCAATTGCAGGTTCTGTTTTATTTTTTATCGCTTGTGGCGGAAAAGATAAAGAACAAGAAGCAATTGTTGCTCCAGAAGGAATGAATGTATTAGACTTAACACGTTACGGCAAACAGTTTGCAATTTTTGTACCAGATACTACAAAAGCTAAACTAGTAGTTACAGAACAACAATCTGGAGCGTTAGATATTTCAATTGGTAATAATTTTGCAATTACAATTAATGAGCAATCATCAGATATGGAAATGAAAAAATCTGAAATTAAAGGTGATGAAGTAAACAAATTAAAATCATTTATAGCTGAAGAACCAACTGCAATAATGTGGGAAAGTGAAATCACTAAACCTGAGTTTCATTTTTTAATTAACCAAAAAATTGGAACAGCAGAATATTCAATTGAAGATTTAAAATCTACAGATGCTGAACCATTTGGTAAAGAAGCAATTCAAAAAATGTTTGATAGTGCAAAAAACATTAAAGAAATTAAAAAGCCAGAAGCATAATTGCATAAATTACTCCAATAAAAAAGCCTCAATTAAATTAAATTGAGGCTTTTTTATTTTATTAATAATTTATTTTAAACTTCCAATCATGTCTTCGGGCTTAACCCAATCATTAAATTGTTCGTTTGTTAACAAACCTAATTCTATAGAAGCTTCGCGTAAAGTTTTATTTCCTTTATGTGCAGTTTTAGCTATTTTAGCGGCATTTTCATATCCTATATGAGTGTTTAATGCAGTAACTAACATTAACGAGTTTTCTAAATGTTTTTTTATTTCAGGTAAATTAGCTTCAATTCCATCAGCGCATTTTTCTGTAAATGATACACATGCATCTCCTATTAATCTAGCTGATTGTAAAACATTAGCTGCAATTACAGGTTTAAATACATTTAGTTCAAAATGCCCCATTGTGCCACCAATAGTTGCTGCAACATCATTACCTATAACTTGAGCACAAACCATTGTTAAAGCTTCGGGTTGTGTTGGATTAACTTTACCTGGCATTATAGATGATCCTGGTTCATTATCAGGAATAACTATTTCACCAATTCCACAACGCGGCCCCGAAGAAAGCATTCTTATATCATTTGCAATTTTAAATAATGCAACAGCACTTCTTTTTAAGGCACCACTTAATTCTATCATCGCATCATGGGCTGCTAAAGCTTCAAATTTATTTGGTGCGGTTACAAATGGTAATCCTGTAAGTTCTGCAATTTTTTTAGCTACCAAAACATCATATCCTTTAGGTGTATTTAATCCTGTACCAACCGCTGTTCCTCCTAATGCTAATTCTTTAACTGCTTCAAGTGCATTTTTTAGCGCACGTACACTCATGTCAATTTGTTGAACGTAACCACTAAATTCTTGTCCTAAAGAAAGAGGTGTTGCATCCATAAAATGAGTACGACCCGTTTTAATTATAGATTCAAAAGCTTTTGCTTTTTTGTTTAAGCTTTCACGCAATTTCAACATTCCTGGAATTGTTATTTCAACAACTTGTTTGTAAGCTGCAATGTGCATTGCTGTTGGATATGTGTCGTTTGACGATTGCGATTTATTTACATCATCGTTTGGATGTAAAACTTTTTTATCGTCATTTAAAGAACCTCCATTCATAACATGAGCTCTATAAGCAATTACTTCATTGGAATTCATATTACTTTGTGTGCCAGAGCCTGTTTGCCAAATAACTAAGGGAAATTGATCATCTAATTTTTTTGCTAATATCTCATCGCATGCTTTTGAAATTAAGTCGCATTTTTCTTTTGATAAAACACCTAGCTCACAATTAGCAAGCGCAGCAGCTTTTTTTAAATATCCAAAAGCATAAATAATTTCTTTTGGCATACTGCCCTCGTGTCCAATTTTAAAATTATTTCTACTACGCTCTGTTTGAGCACCCCAGTAAACATTTGCAGGTACTTGTACCTCGCCCATTGTGTCTTTTTCTATTCTGTATTGCATAACCTTATATATTTGTTGGTTTATTAATTTTTGTAACAGGTATCATTATCCTTGTTAGCCATTTTTCTGGATTTTTTTCTTTCATAGCGTCGGTAATATAAAACTCACGCATAGGCCCTATAGCTTTGTAATTATTTTTTTTAATATAACTTCTAATATTTGCATAACCTCTATATAAGTATTGGTACGAACCATAATAATTATAAATAGCCATATTTCCAGCAGTTAAAGCTACCATTTTTGATTTTTTTGGATTTTTTTTAGCGATTTGTTTAATTGGTATTATACATTCAAAAACATAATTACTTGTATCATTATTATATGATATACATCCTGCTGCTCCCGCAATTTCTGCTCCACACTCTTTTATCTCTGATTGTAAAATTGAATAGGCTTTAGAAATCACAAAGGGGGCATCTTTAAAACTACATGAATCTAATAATGAAAACACCAACATTTCGGGAACTTCAAAAACACCAATGTTTCCGCTAGAATCGCTATAAGACTCGAAAGCTGTTGCTGGAATAATAGTGTCTGTTTTGTCCTTAGAAATTGTATCGTTATTTATTGCAATTTTATTTTCATTCGTATTTGTTTTTTCTGTGCAAGAAAAAAATAATCCAATTAAAATTATGAAAATAAATACGCGCATTAATTTGTTTTGCCTGGATATACTTTTAATGCCTCTTGTAAACAAATAATAGCATTTTTTAAATCATTTAAATTTAAAATATAAGCTATTCTAACTTCGTTTTCTCCCGCATTTGGTGTTGAGTAAAAGCCTGTTGCTGGAGCTAACATAACAGTTTGCCCATTAAAATTAAATTCTTCTAAAAGCCATTGGCAAAATTTATCTGCATTATCAATTGGTAATTTTGCAATACAATAAAATGCGCCACTTGGTTTAGGGCAAAATACACCAGGTATTTTATTTATGTTTTCTATAACAAAATCTCTTCTTGCTAAATATTCTTTTTTTACTTCTTCAAAATAAGATTTAGGAGTATCTAAAGCTGCTTCAGCTCCAATTTGACCATAACTTGGGGGGCTTAACCTTGCTTGTGCAAATTTTAAAGCGGCTTGCATAACTTCTTTGTTTTTCGAAATTAATGCGCCAATTCTTGCTCCACAGGCACTATAACGTTTACTTATAGAATCTAACAAAACTACATTTTGCTCAATTCCATCTAAATGCATTACACTTATGTATTCTTTACCATCATAACAAAATTCACGATAAACTTCATCACTTAATAAATACAAATCGTGTTTTTTTACTAATTCTTTTAATGCTTGCAACTCATCTTTTGTGTAAAGATATCCAGTAGGATTGCCTGGGTTGCAAATCATTATCCCTTTTGTTTTAGGAGTAATTACTTTTTCAAAATCAGAAATTGGTGGTAAAGCAAATCCGCTATCAATATAACTTCTAATAGGAACAACTTTTACATCAGCCGCCATGCTAAATCCATTGTAATTAGCATAAAATGGTTCGGGGATAATAATTTCGTCGCCAGGATTAAAACATGTCATCATTGCAATTTCAATAGCTTCGCTCCCACCGCATGTTATAATAATTTCATTTGAATCAATATTTATATTATGTTCTTTATAATAGCCACATAGTTTTTTTCTGTAACTTTCGTTGCCTGCGCTGTGACTATAATCTAATACCTTTATGTTAGAATTTTTAACAGCATTAAGAAAAGAAGCTGGCGTTTCTATATCTGGCTGACCAATATTTAAATGGTAAATTTTTGTTCCGCGTTTTTTTGCAGCTTCAGCAAACGGCACCAATTTTCTAATTGGCGATGCTGGCATTTTAATAGCTTTAGTTGAAATTAATGGCATAATTTTGAGCCAATAAAGATACAATTTATAATAAGTTGTAACAATTAAAAAAACAATAAAATTGGATTGTTTTAAAATTAAAATTAACTTTACATAAATGTTTATTTATAATGTAACAGTTAACCTTTCTGATGATATTCATGCCGAATGGTTGAATTGGATGAGAAGTACCCATATTCCTGATGTAATGAAAACGGGTTGTTTTATTGATAATAAACTTGTAAAAGTATTGTATGTTCAAGATGAGGGGCACACCTATTCCATTCAATACACTTTTTTAGAAATGGAAGATATTGAAAATTACAACAAAAACTTTGCTCCAAAACTTCAAGCAGAACATAGTGCAAAATTTAAAGATAAATACGCAGCATTTAGAACTTTATTGCAAATAATAGACTAATTTTTTATTTTGCAACTACAACAAAAACGTCTTCGTTTTCGGATTTCATCAAATATTTTTCGCGCGCAAAAGTTTCTAAAGCTTCGGCATTAGTTTTTAATAAACTAATTTGAGCGCTATCGATTTTAATTTCGCTTATGTAATATTCTTTTTCCTTTTTAAGATCTTTGCATTTATTAATTAATTCCAATTGTGAAAAAAAATCATTTTTGTCAAAAAATAACACCCATATAAAAACCCCTAGGATAGTTAAAAAATACTTATTCTTTAATATTTTTAAAATAATCATGTAACTTTATTTCAGTTTAAAGTTAATATTGTAAAACCAAAAATATAGTTTAAATAAAAAAGTTTATTAAATATTTAGTGTTAGTTACTTCAATTAGTTTTTTAAGTTCGTTAATGCCTTTAAGCTTTAAACAAGAGCAATTAAAGCATTTAAGAGTAAAAACTGCTTATAAAAACCATTGGGTAACATTAAAAAAAGAAATTAATTTGTTAAAAATAGATACCTCAAACTTTAATGTGTATTTAAGGGCATTTAAAAAAGAAGGGGCGTTAGAAGTTTGGATAAAAAACAAAGCTGAGAAAAAATTTAAACTTTTAAAAACTTTTAATATTTGTAGCAATAGTGGAACATTGGGGCCTAAAAAAAAGCAAGGAGATGGACAAGTGCCCGAAGGTTTTTATAAAATTACTGCGTTTAATCCAAACAGCAGTTATCATTTGTCGTTAAAAGTTGGTTATCCAAACAAAGCAGATGCAAAAAACAATAAAGAGCCATTAGGTGGCGATATTATGGTACATGGGAAGTGCGTTACAATTGGCTGCATTCCCATTGAAGATATGCCTATTGAACAGCTTTATATTCTATGTGTTGAATCGCAAAATAATAAGCAAACTATTAATATTGATATTTTCCCTTTTAAATTTACAGATAAAACTAAATTAGCCGAAACAATGAAGCAATACGAAGAGCCTTTAGTGTCTTTTTGGACAAACTTATTTGCTTGTGGAGAATATTTTGAGAAAGAAAAAGAATTAACATCAATAAAAATTAATGACAAAGGTAAGTACTATATTAATTAAGCTTTTAGTTATACAATTTGTGTTATTTAATGTTTCTTGCATGAACAATAACAATAATTTAAATGCAATAGCTGAAAATTACAAAATTAATGATGATACATTAGCAAAAATATTAAGTGAAATGGCATTAATGGAAAGTGCTATGAATTTAAATGTGCAAAATCTTAGTTCAGCTAAATTTGACTCGGTTTACAATTTTTCTATTTTAAAAAATAATACCGTTAGTAAAGAAAGATACGATTCAACTTTATACTATTACAGTAAACATCCCGAAGAATATAAACTTATTTATGAGCAAGTTTTAGAAAAATTAAATCAGAAAAAGTAAACATCAATGAACATAAAAAAAACTAAAAACATTAGTTTTAAATTAAAAGTATAAAACTAAACATGTGGAATTCCTGTATATTTACTAAATAATTTTATTGATAAAGCAAGCAGCACAATCCCAAATACTTTTTTAAGAATTGCGATTCCACCAGGTCCTAATAATTTTTCAATTTTGTATAAATATTTTAAAACAAAATAAACAATTAACACATTAATTGATATGCCTATAACAATTGAAACTACATTGTATTCAGCCCTTATAGAAAGTATAGTAGTTAAAGTTCCTGTTCCGGCAATTAAAGGAAAAGCCAAAGGAACAACACTTGCGGTTGCTGGCAAAGTATCTTTACTTATCTGAATTCCTAAAACCATTTCCATGGCAACAATAAAAATTAAAATAGAACCCGCAATTGCAAAATGACCAATTCCAATTCCAATTATATCTAATATGGCTTGCCCCATAAATAAAAAAACAATCATAATTCCAAAAGAAACCCAACTTGCTTTTGCTACGTTTAAATAACCAGCCTTTTGTTTTAAATTAATAATAACGGGTATTGACCCAATTATATCAATAACAGCAAACAAAACCATTGTAACTTTTAATATTTCAACTATGTCAAATTTTAAGTCATTCATTTTACAAAATTAAAATCTATTTTAATTTAAACGCAAAACTTTTCTTTTTGAAAATAAATATAATTTAGGTACTTTTAATATAGGATATTTAAAAGAATTTATGGAGAAAAGATTTAAATTTAAATCACTACTTACATTTTGTAATAATGAGTGGATGGCCAACAATGCCAAACGATACAGAAACGCGTTTGATAAAACCGAAGTTGATTATATAAGAATAGAATTAGCCATTTATAATAAATTATTTGATGAAGAAGATTGGAAAGCAAAAGTAAACTTAAAGTGTTTTAATAAAACAGATAATAAATTAATTTGCGATAGAGAAATTAATATTGATGTAAAAAAAGAAGAAAATGTTTTTTTTTTAAGAGATGGGTGGGGCGTTGAAAATAAAGGTGGGTTTTGGCAAAAAGGTAATTATTTTTGGGAAGCCCACATTGATGATGTTAAAATTGGAGAGGTAAACTTTTTTATAAATGAGGTTGGCCTTGTAACAAATACCCATAACCCATATTTAGCAATAACAGGCATTAAACTTTATAATGGCGATTATGATGGTTGGAATCAAACAAATAAAAAATACTTAAAAACATTTAATAAAAAAACCGCACAATATGTGTGGGCAGAAATTACATATAAAGTACTAACCAATTCCAATTTTAATTTTGATTTCTTTTTAAACTTTAACGATGATGCAGGACTTCAAAAAGCTTCAATACAAGAAAGCGGTTTTATTGAAGCAAACAATAAAGATAAATCGTTTGTGTTTAATAGGGCATGGGGAAGTAATACGCCAGGCATTTGGACAGATGATAAATATCTTTTAGAAATTGTATTTAATGATGTGTTAATAGGAGCAACTTCATTTACCTGCTCAAACGAAGAGGTTGAAGGCGAAACTACACTTATAACAAATTTTGAAGAAGCATTAACTGCTGGTATTAATTCAAATAATAATAATGTTAGCATAAACGAAAGTGATGATTCAAAAACACTTGATGAGTTATTAGAAGAATTAGATGCATTAATTGGATTAGATGGCGTTAAAAAATCTATAAAAGAAAATATAACGTATTTAAATTTTACTAAACTTCGTAACGAAAAAGGTTTTGAAGACAAAAATAAAATTTCATTACACAGTATTTTTACTGGTAATCCAGGTACAGGTAAAACAACTGTTGTGAAAATGTTAGGGAAAATTTATCACAAAATGGGCTTACTAACTAAAGGGCATGTAGTTGAAGTTGATAGAGTTGCTTTAGTTGGCGAATATATTGGCCAAACTGCACCAAAAACTAAAAAAGCAATTGATAGTGCTAGAGGTGGGATTTTATTTATTGATGAAGCTTACTCTTTAGCCCGAGCAGATGATGACAGTAAAGATTTTGGAAAAGAAGTTATTGAAATTTTATTAAAAGAAATGAGTGATGGGCCTGGAGATATCGCAATTATTGGGGCAGGATACCCAAAACAAATGACAAAATTTATTGAAAGTAACCCCGGACTAAAATCTCGTTTCTCGCAATATTTTAATTTTGAAGATTATTTACCAGAAGAACTTTATCAAATTGCAATATTTGCAGCCAAAAACAAACAAATTATTTTTACTCCAGAGGCAGATTTTTATTTAAAAGAACAACTTACCGAAGCGTACCGTAAACGTGATGAAAATTTTGGCAATGCACGATTTGTACATGGTGTTGTTGAAGAAGCTAAACACGATATGGGATTAAGATTAATGAAATTACCAAACTTAAATGAACTAACTAACGAGCAGCTTTCTACAATTACGTTAGAAGATATTCAAAGTGTATTTTTAGCTGAGCAAAAGAAAAAATTAAAACTTACTATAAACGACAAACAACTAAATGAAGCTTTAGCAGAATTAAATGAATTAATTGGGATGGATAAAATAAAACAAGACATTAATGAGCTTGTTAAGTTAATTCGATTTTATAATGAGGTTGGTAAAGATGTTGTACATAAATTTTCGTTACACTCGGTATTTACAGGAAATCCAGGCACAGGAAAAACTACACTTGCACGTATTATCGCTAAAATTTACAAGGCGCTTGGTTTATTAGAACGTGGTCATGTTATAGAGGTTGATCGAGAAGGATTAGTTGCAGGTTATGTTGGACAAACCGCAATAAAAACTGCAGATAAAATTGAAGACGCCATGGGAGGAATTTTATTTATTGACGAAGCCTATGCGCTTGCAAGTAAAAATGGGCATAATGAATTTGGGCAAGAAGCAATTCAAGTAATTTTAAAACGAATGGAAGATCAAAGGGGTAAATTCGGAATTATAGTTGCGGGATATCCACAAAATATGCACGAGTTTATTGAAAGCAATCCTGGTTTTAAATCAAGGTTTGATAAAACATTTTCGTTTGAAGATTATACGCCTGAGCAATTATGGGAAATAGCAAAATCGCTATTACAAAAAGAATCTATTGTTGCTAATACTGAAAGCGAAAATTATTTAAAAGAATATTTAAATAATATATACACAACACGCGATAAATTTTTTGGTAATGCTAGAACTGTAAGGCAAATTGTTGGCGATGTTATTATGAAACAAAATTTAAGGTTAGCTTCTTTAAATTCTGATCAAAGAAAAGCATCTGATTTAAATACATTAACAATTGATGATGTTAAACATTTAGTGGCCCAAACAGGAGAAACAAAATCTAATTTAGGATTTAAATTTGGGAAGTAATGCCTAATGTTCTCATTATTTGTGCTCATCGGCCTAACCGTTCGCCTAGCCAACGGTATAGGTTTGAACAGTATTTAACTTTTTTAACCACTAAAGGATTTAATTTTACTTGGTCGTATCTATTAAATGAAAACGATGATAAAATTTTTTATTCATCAGGAAATTTTTTATTGAAAATTAAAATAGTATTTAAAACATTATTTATAAGGTTTAAAGATTGTTTAAGGTTTAATCGTTTTGATATTATATTTATACAAAGAGAGGCTCATTTTTTAGGGATTTCTCTTTTTGAAAAAATTGCATATAAAAGTTCTGCAAAAGTTATTTTTGATTTTGATGATAGTATTTGGTTAAACGACACAAGCCCAGAAAATAAAAAATTTTCATTTTTTAAAAAACCGAATAAATTTTACAAAAACATAAAAAATACACATTTAGTAATTGCAGGCAATAATTACTTAGCTAATGAAGCTAAAAAAATTAATTCTAATACAATTGTTATTCCAACTACCGTAAATACAAATTATAATTTTCCAATTGAAAAAAACAATTTCAATTCTTTTGTAACAATTGGCTGGAGTGGGAGTATCAGCACTATAAAACATTTTGAGTTGTTAATTCCAGTATTAACTAAATTAAAAAATAAATATAAAAATCAAATTAAAATTAGTTTAATATCGCAAACAAAATATCAAAATCAAGAATTAGAAATTGAATCGCATGTTTGGTCTGTTGAAAATGAAAATAAACTATTAAACACTTTTGATATAGGAATAATGCCTTTGCCAGATAACATTTGGACAAAAGGCAAATGTGGTTTAAAAGGCTTAACATACATGGCTTGTAATATTGCAACTGTTATGAGTGATGTTGGTGTAAATAATGAAATTATTAAAAATGGAGTAAATGGGTTTTTATGCTCAACTGATGAAGAATGGTTGTCGACATTATGTTTACTTATAGAAAATAAACAATTAAGACTTTCAATTGCCGAAAAAGGTTTACAAACAGTTAAAAATAATTATTCAACCCTCACAAATGAACAAGCATACTTAACCGCATTTAAAAATGTGTTAAATAACTAAGTGTTTATTTTTCTACCTATAAGAACTTTAAATGATTGTTTCCAAGATAAGTTTCTGGCACGACAAGCTATAATAAATGAAATTAAAAAGCTAGAAGCAATATTTACCAAACCAATTAAAATTACACCAAAAAATACTGTAACAACTAAAGCTAAGTTAAAAGGAGAATCGCTACCTAAAGCAATACCTAAATTACCAGATGAAATTGTAACATGCCTGATATCAAAAGGAATGCCGATAAATTTCCCCCAATTACCAGCAAACCCTAAACAAAATCCTAAAAATAAATTACCAATAATAGCTCCCAAATTTTTTTCGATGAATTTTGCTATTTTAACACGCTTTTCAAAACTATAAACAGAACGAAGTTTTGGATGTTTAATTATTCGTTCAGCAATTTCTGAATAAATTACTTTGTTATCTACATAACCAATTACTACACCAGATAATGAAAGTAACACCCCTGCAATTGCAGCATAAACTAATGATGCACTATATAAAGGATGGTTTGAATAAAGTTGAGATTTTGTTTCTTGTAAATCAAAAACAGAATTGCCATAAAAATAATTAGAAATCCATGCAATAATAAAGCAAACAGGTAATACAATTACTAAATTTCCAATCAATGAAATAAATTGACTCGTGATAATTTGTTTAAAAGTGTCGTAAGGTTTAATGTTGTTGTTTCCATTATTAATACTGCTTGCAATAAATGAAGCGGTCATAGATGGTTGCTTTGTTGCTAAAGTAAAATGGATTAAATGCATAAGCACAAACCCCAAACCATAATTTAAACCAAACAAAATACCTTCAAAAAAAAGAGATGCGTGAATTTGATGAATAAAATGTTTTATAAATACTAATAATACAACAACTAAACCGCCACCCATTGATGAGTATAATAATTTTTTATTTTCTTTTTTATTAAACCCAATATAATGTTCGCCTTTTTCTGAAGTATGGCTTACAATTCTGTACGCTAATAAATTTGTTGTTTGTTTAATAAACGACCGCAAATTGTTTTTGGTTTGTTCAGCAATAGTTAATTGGGTAACTAAATGAGAAATTGCTAATGAATTACTTTGATTTTGTTGTTTTGCAATAAAAATATTTAATAATAATTTTATTCGTTCAATTTGTTGTTGCGCTCTTTGAACTATGAATGTTAAATGCAAACTTGTGCCTAGTTCGTCTTTTTTATTTTGCAAATCAACAAATATTTGTTCGCATTTGTAAATACATTTCCAAACCGAGTTTAATTCATCATCATTAATTTCAAGCCCTTTAATTTCAATGTGTTTTTTAACAAATAATGTAACACTATGGTTTAATTCAAAAAAAGGAGAGTCGTTATCATCTGCTTTTGGTAATTTACTAACTAAATATGGGTCAATTCCTATAGAAGTTAAGCGGTTGCATAAAATTAAAATTGCATTTTGATTTTGATCGACTAATTTTTTGGAGTGTGTTTTTAGCAATTGGGAATTAAGGAGTTTTCCAAACTCAATCCAATTTTTATCATCAATTTTTTGTAACCATAAATAATCTTTTGCTTTGTAAAATATTAAATTAATATAATTTGATAATTCGTTATTTGTTGAGTTTTCGGGTAAAATTTTATGCTTAAAACGGCTTATTATTTCTGGAAAAAACCCTCTATTAGAATTTATACCATAATCAGTAAATGCTTTTACTAAAAAAGCTTTATCTAAAACCTCATTACAAAAAACATTAAATTCATCAATTAAATTTTTGTTGTTAGAATTGTTTTTAATTAATATGTGTAGTTGCTCGTTAAATGGAATGTTTTCCTTATTCGAGAGCTGTCTTATACTATTAATAAATAAATTTATTGTGTTGAAATTGTTTTTATCTAATGGCATTGCGTAAAGTTAAATAAATGCCTATTATGACTTTATTTTTAAGGTTACAATTTGTTAACAGAAAAATAATTTAGTTCCAATTAAATAATTAATAAAATATTTTATTTTTGTATTACACTTAAATGAAATCCTATAGGGTGGCTACCCGAAACCATTTAAGAAATTTTAATACAACAAAAAGTTTGAAAAAGTTAATATTTATTTTATTTACTTTTTTTGCGCTTGTTATCAAAACTCAAATTAGCCCGAGTGGTTGTTACATTAGTGGCGGTATGGGTAATGGTAATACAAACGGTTGTGGAAACACACCAGATCCATGCAACTTGGCAGCGAGTGGGTATTCAATTTTTGGCGTTACAAATTGTGGCAATTCTGTAGTTGGTTCTGGAGGTTCGGCCGTAACAGTTTCAACTTCTTATATTTTACCTGCGGGTTGTACAGCAACTGTTTATGCTCAAATGGCTAAACGGCCGAGCATTCACCCAACAGGTTGTAACAATTCCGGAGCAGATGGAGGAGATTATGTACAAATAACCAATATTGGTGGCACAGTTATAAGCCAAAGTGGTACTATTTGTTGCTCTTTAGGTGGGTGTGGTGCTTACCCTTCTTTACCTGCAACGCCTAGCGTTGTGGCAAGCTCAAGCGCATGGACAACAGGTTGCGCAAATGCTGATATGTTAGTTAAAATGGAAATTACAGGGGGACAAGTAATTATTACAGGGCGTAGCGATAGGGGTGACGAGTTTACAACATTTACTTTAAACTTAGCAGGCACTTGCGGACCGGGTTGTGATGCTGTTTTACCAATAGTTTTTACTGATTTTTATAGCGAAAATACTAATGAAGGAGTAGCATTAAAATGGAATGTAAATTCAGAAGTTGATATTGACCATTATGAAATTGAAAAAAGTATTGATGGAATAAAATGGGATTTATTTAAAAATATTTCTGCAATTAAACACAATGTAACTAATTTTATATATCAAACTATAGATAACAATGTTACTGAAGGAAATAATTATTATAAGCTAAGTTCGGTAAACAAAAACAGCGAAAAAGAATTATTAAAAACAATTTATGTTAATTATAATTTAGGTTTAAGAAAACAATTTTATTACTCACAAACTGATTTTGATATTTATTTGTTTTTTAGCGACACACCTCCAAACCATGTTAATTTACAATCTATACAGGGTTCGTTAATTAACTATAAACATAAGCAAAACAACAATTGTATAATTATTTCTAAGGAAAATTTAGCTAAAGGTTTATATTTAATTTCAACTGAAAATCAAAATAACATACAACCACAAAAAATTGTTGTTGAATAAAAAAACCTCAAAGAAAAAATAAATTTAAATTTGGTTAATTAATGATTAAACAACTACTATTAATCATTATAACCCAATAAGTAAATTTTTTCTAAGAGGTATTATTTTTTATAAAAAAACTAAAAATTTATAGTCTTATTTTTCTTTTGAATTAGTTACGTGAATTCCGTTTTTGTCGATTTTTACTTTCTCTTCATTTCCGGTAACATTTATCCCTTCATCTGTAATTTTAACTTTAGTGTTTTTATCATTTATATTTATTTCGTTCCCATTTATTGTAACATTTTTTTCAATCTTAGTTTCGTGTTCGTCATCAGACAAATCATTATCTGTATCTAATCCTTCGCAATCAATACATTTTAAGCCATTTTCGCTCATGTACCATCTTCTATTAACCATATCACCATCCCAAGTATTAGTTACATTATCAACATTGTCTAATAAACCTTTTAAACTTTTATCAAGTAAAATTACCTTTCCTTTAGGTAATTTAATTTTCACATCTACATTTTGAGCTCTAAATTTATCTCCTTCGGCAACAACAAATATTTGATCTAATAATAAAACGTTACCATTTTGTTTAAATTGGTATTTTATGTTTTTAGCATTATTGTTTGCTGTTTGTTTAGTGTTGCCTTGTGAGTTGTAATAAACTATTACCTCAACACTATCTGTGTTAGACTCAACTACATCTAATTCTATGTTACCAATTAAACTAAGTGCTTTATTTTTAGAACCAAACGTAAAATCATTGTGTCCTTTTGATAATGCATTTTCAATTTCATCGTTATTTATAAAATTATATTGATTTAAAATTAATTCTGGTGATACAGCTTTTACAATTAATATATCGCCTACATTAGTAAGTTGCGTTGTTTGTTTTACTTTACTGTATTCAGAAAACTCTTTAACTGTTTTAACAGTAACACTTAATCCTAAAAAAAATCCTATAACCCAAATAATTCCCATACTAATGTTTAACCATTTGTTTTTATAATGTATGTTTAACAATAATTTAATACCAGCATATAAAAGCATAAAAACAGGTATTCCCACAACAATTATAAATGCTATAATTGCAAAACTATAATCTGTACTTGTTGAAAAAATAGAGTTTTTCCAATTATTAAAATCTTCGTTTTCGCCTATTACAGAAAATCCAAATAAGGTTGAAATGTACCCTATTAAAAATGTGCCGGCAACAAAAACTATAAATAAACCAATTGCACGTTTAATTATGTTTCCTATTGTGTTTGCTGCGGTTGTTGCTCCTCTGCTAAAGTTTTCGCTCATACGTTTAGCTTGTTGTCCTTTTCCGTATTTATTTCCTAATGCTTCAAATTCATTTTTTACAGAAGAACTAATGTTATCAATTGTAATTGGTTTTCCTTTCATTGCTAGTTTATCAGCGGTTGTTTTAGCTTCGGGCATTACAATCCATAATATAATATAAACCCAAATACTTAATCCTGCAAAAAATACCAGCAATACCATAGCTAATCTTATCCAAACTAAATCAACATCTAAGTATGCTGATATGCCACTACAAACACCACCAAAAATATTATTATCTTTATCTCTAAATAATCTTCGTTTTGTTTCTTGTTGATTAAAACTGTTGTTTTCCGATTGTTTCGTTTGTTCGTTTTGATCTTCGTCAGCAAAATCTTCTGGTTTTCCAAGGGTTTCCATTACAGAATTTACATCGTTAAGTAATACAACTTGTTTTGCATTACTAATTTTTTGCGATAATAATTCGGCAATACGAGATTCTATATCTGCTAAAATTTCGCTTCCACTCTCGTTATTGCTAAATTTTACTTTTATTTTATTTAAATACGCACTTAAACTATTAAAAGCGTCTTCATCAATATGAAAAATTATACCGCTTATATTAATTGTTACTGTTTTATTCATAATATTTATTTTATTTAATTCCTCTTTCAATTGTTTTGTTAACTGCCTCAACTAATTCTTTCCAACTTTGTTGGAGTTCGTTTAAATAGCGTTCGCCACTTTCGGTTAATTTATAATATTTACGAGGCGGGCCACTGCTGCTCTCTTCCCACCTGTAGGTAAGTAAGTTTATGTTTTTTAACCGAGTTAATAATGGATAAAGGGTTCCCTCAACCACAACCAGTTTGGTGTCTTTAAGTTTATCTATTATTTCAGTTGGGTATGCATCGCCTTCTAGTAAAATAGAAAGTATGCAAAGCTCTAAAACGCCTTTGCGCATTTGAGCTTTTGTGTTATCTGTTGATATTGGCTCCATTAATTAAATTAATTTAATGTTTAATACTATACTATAAACTGTTTCGCTTTTAAGTGCTTTAAAATTTAATAACGAAAACTGTTTTTCTAATTCTTGTTTTAAATTTGAATTATTAGTTTTTGCTAAAGCAAAATTTACATCTCCATTTAAATTGGTTGTAAATAAAATTTCTACTTTTTGGTTTTGATTTATAAATTGTTTTTCAATTTTAATTCCTTCTAGTATTTCGTTTGAAATAACATTGGGTGTTTTTACGTTTGCTTTTGCAACTAAACCACAAATGCAAATAGCTATAATTAAACTTAATTTTTTCATGTTTTTTATTTATATTATGTATTACTCAATAATTGGTGATGCAAATATATATGTTTTAATTGGTACTATGTGATACATAATACTATAAAATTGTTAAAAATTATTTAATTTATTGATTTTCAGTGTAATAAAAATTTGTTGGAGCAGTTAAAGATTATTACATTTGCACTTTATAATTGTTAAATGCAAAATTTTTCGGAGGAACTTAATGTTCTGTTAAGTATAAACGGGTTAATTGGTTTACTCACATTATCAGTTTTAGAAATAATATTAGGGATAGATAACATTATTTTTATTTCAATTGCAGTAAACAAACTTCCTAAAATTCAACAAAGTAAAGCGCGCACAATTGGCTTAACCCTTGCGCTTGTGGTTAGAACAATTTTACTATTTTTTATAGGCTGGATTGCGGGGTTAAAAGATGCTTTATTTACAATAGGAACCTATGGTGTAAGCGGAAAAGCTTTAATATTGGCTTTTGGTGGTATATTTTTAATTTATAAAACAATTAAAGAAATTCACGAAAAAATTACTAGCGATACAGATGAAATTGAAAATAAACACGGTGGTAAAAACACCTTTGGATCAATTATTTTACAAATAATTATTATTGATTTTGTATTTAGTTTTGATAGTATTTTGGCTGCTGTTGGTGTAAGCGGACACGTTTTAGTAATGATACTTGCTGTTGTTATAAGTATGATATTAATGATTTTATTTAGTGGCTCTGTTGCAGATTTTATAAATAAAAACCCAGGTATAAAAACAATTGCTTTAAGTTTTTTATTAATAATAGGTTTTGTGTTATTAATAGAAGGCTCTTTAGATATATACAATTATGCTAAACCACACGAAATGCAACTTCACTTAAATAAAAATTATGTTTACTTTGCTTTAGGTTTTTCATTATTAAACGAATGGTTTAATATGCGCGAAAACAAAGTTAAACGTAAGCGCGATTTAGGTCTTTAAAGTTTGTTGAAGATAATTTCGTAATCTTCACCAGAAATTTTTTCAGCATTTTCAATTAATTCTTTAATAAAAAGTTTTTCGGGGTATTGAGTAGCTTTTACTTTATATAATTCTATTTTCTGACCAATAAATTTTAATTCTTCAAACTCTATTTCATTTAAAACTTTAAAATAACTTTTATTGTTTGAATATTTGCGATAAAGAGGGAATTTCATTTTACTATAAATATACTTACATTTGAGTTAAATGAATCCGTTTTTAAAACAAGTTGCTCAACATTTATTTAACCAATATGATAAAACAATTAATAAACAATGTATTGTTTTACCAAGTAAAAGAGCTTCTTTATTTTTAAAACAACATTTAGCTAATGAGTACAAAGAAACCATTTGGCTACCAACAATAATCTCTACCGAAGATTTAATTGAAGAATTAAGCGAATTAACTATTTTAAATGAAATTGATTTAGTTTGCCATTTATACTCAAGTTATAAAGAATGTTATGGTGAAGGTGCCGAAACTTTTGATGCATTTTTAAAATGGGGGCATTTAATATTACAAGATTTTAACGAAATTGATAGGTACCTTGCTGATAGCAAACAATTATACGACAACCTACAACACATTAAAGAAATTGAAAACTGGAGCTTAGGTGAAACAGAATTAAGCGAAATTCAATTAAACTATTTGCGTTTTATGCAAAGTTTAGGTAAAATTTATGATCATTTTAATGATTATTTATTACAAAATAAATGGGCTTATCAAGGTAAAGCATATAAAAAAGCAGTAGATAACTTATCGCACACTAATTTGTTTAACAAGTATGAAAAATTTATTTTTTGTGGATTTAATGCACTTAACTCTTCCGAAATAAAAATATTAAAACACTTGCAAAACAAAGGCATTGCAGAATTTATATGGGATGCCGATGATTATTATTTAAACAACACAATACAAGAAGCAGGTTTGTTTTTAAGAGAAAATCAAAAAATATTTGGTTATTTTAACACAACGTTTATTACATCTGGTTTTAAAAACAATAAAACTTTAAATTTTATTTCTGTTCCAAAACAAATTGGTCAAGCACAAGTTGTAAAACAAGAGTTAGAGGCATTAATTAACAAAGGTGTTAATATAAATAAAATTGCAATTGTACTAGCAAACGAAAAATTACTTTGGCCTGTACTAAACCAACTGCCTATAAACATACAGCATGTTAATATTACAATGGAATATCCATTAAAATATACTTCTGCATACAATTTACTAGACATAATAATTAATTTACAAGTTGCCTTAAAAAGAAACAAATACAAAGGAAATATTTATTACAAAGATTTTTTAGCTTTTATAAGTCATCCATTAATGGTTGATTTTTTGCAAAGTTTAAATATAAACTCAAATCAAATAAAAGCCGAAATTCAAAATAGAAATTTAGCCTTTTTAAATTTTAAAACCCTTAAGCAACTTTTTAATTCGTCATATAAAATAATAGAAGGGTTTATTACATTAAACTCAAACATAATTGAATTTAATGCTCAACTAATAAATTTAATTAACAAGCTAACATCTCTTTTATCAGAAAAAAAACAAAGTTCTAATTTAAAATTAGAATTAGAATACTTATATAAAATAAAATTGCATTTAAACAGAATTTCTGATGTTTTAACTAAACATAATTCTTTTAGCGATATAATTTCTTACAAGCAAATTTTTCAACAAATTGTAGGTGCATCTTCAACTCCTTTTATTGGAGAACCTTTACAGGGGTTACAAATTATGGGCGTGCTAGAAACCCGAACTTTAGATTTTGAAAATATTATTTTTGTAAATGTAAACGAGGGTGTATTACCTTCATCTAAAAACACAAATTCGTTTTTGCCTAACGATTTAAAACGCGCATTTGGGTTACCTCTTTATACCGAAAAAGCAGCAATTTATGCATATCATTTTTATAGATTATTGCAAAGAGTAAACTTTGCAACCATTACTTATGATAGCGTAACCGATACGTTTGGAAAAGGTGAAAAAAGTAGATTTATTACGCAAATGCAACTCGAACTTAAAAATTATAGTAATGAAATTATAATTAATAATAGTGTTGCAGAAAATGTATTAAATACTGATGAACTTAAAAATAACATAAGTATAATAAAAACTCCAGAAAACACTCAAAATATTATTACAAAAGCTACAACAAACAATAAATACGCAGGGTTATCAGCTTCTGCAATTAACACTTACTCTGATTGTGCATTAAAATTTTATTTTAAATATGGGGCTAACATAAAAGAAACCGAAACGGTTGAAGAATATGCTGAAAGTAATACACAAGGGCAAATTACACATTTAACATTGGAAAATTTATATAAACCCTTTATAAATCAATCTTTAACTTTAGATGTGTTTAATTTAATTAAACAAAATATTGACTCAGAAATAAACAAAAGTTTTAATTTTTACTTTGATAATAAACAATTGCTTGGTAAAAATATTTTACAAAAAGAAGTTGTTACAGCGCATGTTAACAATCAAATAAAAAGCGATATAAATATTTTAAAACAAAACCCAAATAATCCTCCTGTTTTACTTGGGTGCGAATATAATTTAGAATCGTTTGTAACCATTAATACAAATAACACAACATATAAAGTTATAATTAAAGGAACTATAGATAGATTGCAAAAAAACGGGAATTTTTTTACAGTAATTGATTATAAAAATTCAACTCGCGAAAACGATAAATTTGAAATATGTGAAGATTTAAACTCTCTGTTTATCGAAACTACTTATCATAAACAATTTCAATTAATTTTATATGCTTGGTTGTTATTTAAAAATAATTTTTGTTTAGCCGAACAAATACAACCATGTATAATTGCGTTTAAAAGTAAAACTAAAAGCATTAATTACATTACTGAAAATAAACAGAATTACAAGTTTACTTCAAGTTTTTTTAATGCGTTTGAAGAAATACTAATTGGCAAAATAACTGAAATTTTAAATTTTAATGGTTCATTTGAGCAAACTACAACCCTTGAAACATGTGCTTTTTGCTCTTATAATGGTATTTGTAATAAAATTTGAAATATAAATTTAAATTGCTTAAATTTGCAATCCACTTGCAGGTGTGGCGTAATTGGCAGCCGCGCCAGACTTAGGATCTGGTGCCGAAAGGCGTGGGGGTTCGAGTCCCTTCACCTGTACAAAAAAGCCGCTAAGTTTTTAGCGGCTTTTTTTAGGACTAGTCATCATCTTCTTTTTCAAGTTTTTTTATTTCATCTTTCGTTTTTAACAAGTCGTCCCTCAAATAATCTGAAAGCATTGATATTAGAAAGCTTATTGAAAAAATAAGGTATAAAAATCTGCCGAAAAAGCAAAAAAGTCTTTAGCTAAATTTTATGAAGGCTTGATTTCCTGCCTACAGCAGGCAGGTTTGGTTCTTTTGTATCAAGACAAAAGAACGAAGACAATTTTAAAAATACTTTTTGAGTGTCGTCAAACTATTCAGTTTCAAACAATAGAATATATTTTACATTAGCACACCATTTGTTGCTTTTATTGGCTGAGGTAAGTCTTTTTCTCCTATCATTTCTCGCAAATCAATTTCAATAGTTCTGCACATCGAAAGCATAGGTATTCCATGTGGCGTTCCCATAAAAGGGTTTTCGTGATAATCGCCAAGGTCTTCCATAATAATATATATTAATCCTATTAACACAGAAATTGGTAAACTTAACCAATATAAACTAGGAGACGCTTTCATTAGCTCAGGAATTAAACTAAACGGAAATAATGTGATAAAAGTGTACACAAAAAATTTACTCATACCTGAATAGTCTCTTGGAAATGGAAATTTTTTAATTCTTTCGTTTTGGCCTTGTAAGGTGTAAAAACTTTGAAGTGTTTCCTCAAGTTCGTTATGTTGTAATTGCGTTATGTATCCTTTATCATGCAGTTGAATCAAATCGCGCGACTGTTTATTAATTAGCTGAGTAGCTATATTTTTATAAGTAATCATTTCAGTATATTCATTCTCTGATAGAAATTTTTTTATGTCTTCAATATTTACGGCATCTGTTACTTGCCCTATTCCAAAATACTTTTGATACCTTCTGGCTGTTCTTCCTACTATTCCTTTATCGCCTAATTGTTCCCATGACATAGGTTCTAATAACTGTAATCTATGTATATAAATCCATGCGAGGTGGCGATATATTAATTTTTGCTTCGTTTGTGCAACTTCATTCTCAGGCATACCCATATCTTTTCGTATATAAGAATCAATCATCATGCCCCAACTACGACTGTCATTTATTATTCCACCCCAAATTTTTCTAGCTTCCCACATTCTATCGTAAGCTTGATTGTTTTTAAAACCAACAAAAAAAGCTACGGCTGTACCAACTATTGATACAGGCAACCAAGGCAAAGCTATATCTAAAAAACCGCGAGTGTATAGAAAAGCTATAGTGCCATGAACAGCAAACAATGCCACAATGTATTTTGAAAGCCAACCAATTAATGATCTACGATTTAGGGTGCGTGTTACGAACATTTTTATATTCTATGTTTTATTTATAAATTAAATCTAAGCCTTAATCGTTCTTCTTGATAATCTAAAATCATTAATTTTTTATGAATAATTTCTTCGTCGATTGAAGATTGCATTTTATTCATTTGAATTAAATAATTTCTTTGTAAACTTATAAGCTTACAATAAATTTCTCCACCTGAAGCATCAATTTTAACTTCTTCCTCTTCGTATAATTGCTCTTTTAATGTTGTAACAATGTTATGATACTTTCTTCTTTTTTGATCAGCTTCAGAAAAAATTTCATGAAGAAAATCTAACGAAACTTTAAGTAATTCTTTATCTATATCTAAAGCTACTTTATGTTCATGTTCTGGATAATCTAATTCAGGCAAATTGGCTTTTTTAATTAAAAAAGGCAGGGTTAACCCTTGTATAGTAAGTGTTAGAAGAATAACAACAAACGTAATAAACAAAATTAAATTTCTTTGAGGAAATAATTCGCCATCATCTAAATAAATAGGTATAGATAAAGCAGCTGCAAGTGAAACCGCTCCGCGCATACCTGCCCAACCTAAAATTAAAGGGCCTTTTATGCCTGGATTATTGGGATCTGCAACATTTATAAATCTACGCATAATTAAAGTTGTTCCAACGGCTCCAAAAGCACTAATAATTCTAATAAGAATTACAGCCGCTGTAATAATTACACTATAACCTATTGCAGTAGTTAATTTAATATCTCCTAAACCTTCAGTAATTTGCGGAAGATCAAGTCCAATAAGAATAAATACAATACCATTCAATAAAAAAATAAAACTTTGCCAAACATTAACTCCTCTTACCCTTGATGAAGAACTTAAAAACTCATATCGTTTTTGAGAAACAAATAAACCTCCAGCAACTACAGCCAAAACGCCCGAACCATGTATTTCTTCAGCTAAAATGTACATTAAATAAGGCGTGATAAAAGTAATAATTACATCCATATTTGCATCAGTAGGTAAAATTTTGTGCAATTTGGTAAATAAAAACCCTAATAAAATTCCGCATCCTACACCTCCAATAATCATCCATAAAAATTTTAAAGAAGCTTGCGCAACATCAAATTTACCTGTTGTAATTGCTAATACTGCAAATTGGATAATTATTAGAGAAGTAGCATCGTTAAGTAAGCTTTCTCCTTCTAAAATTGTTGACATACGTTTTGGTAATTTTACAAACTTTGTAATTGCGTTTACACTCACCGCATCGGGAGGAGAAATAATTCCTCCTAATAAAAAACCTAATGCTAATGTAAAACCAGGAATAAACCAATAAGCTGTATAAGCAACACTAAAAGCAGTAATAAAAACTACAACAAAAGCAAAACTAAAAATTATTCTTCTCCATTTATACAATTCTCTTAATGAACAATACCATGCGGCTTCATAAAGTATTGGGGGCAAAAAAAGAATAAAAATAATTTCAGGTTTTAAATTAATTTTTGGTAAACCAGGAATAAAACTAATTAGTAAACCTGCAAACACTAATAAAACAGGGTAAGCAACCATTATTTTTTTTGCTATCATTATAACACCAATAATAATTAACAACAAGAATAATAATAACAAGAATCTTTCTTCCATATTTAAATTTTAATAAAGCTCTATAGCTTTTTGCAATATGGCATTTATCTTTTTAATAGGCAAATCATTATTAGGGTCAAACAACATAATTTTAATATTTTTTCTTCCTTCGGCTAAAAGTAATTCATCTTTTATTAACTTTCCTTTCATTATTGCAATATAAGGTTGTTTTAATTTTTTATGAAACCATAAATAACAAAACATTTTTCCTTTGAAATAAAAAAATGGGCAACCATATTTCCATTCTGGTGTAATTTGTTTATGTTGAGATAAAATAATATCTCGCAAAGCTAAATAACAACTTTTTAGTGACTCATTTTGTTGTATGTAAAAATTATCTAAAGGTGTTACTGAAAAACTCATTTAAAAAATAAATAAAGATTTTTTTTATAAATTAAACACTTATTGCAAAACAAAATCGCTAGCTATTTAGCGGCTTTTTTACTATTATTCCTCTTCTGTTTCTTTCTTTTCTTCGTTGTTGTAAGCGCCTTTCATTTTTAATTCTCTTAAAAATTTATCTTTCCGCCCACGAGCATAATCAAATTTAAAACCAGGTCCTTTTTCAACATCCATTTTTTTAGCTTTGCTTTTCATTTCTTTTAATTCTTTATTAAAGCTTTCGTTACTACTTTCAACTAACAACACGCCATTGTTGTATGTAAAAAAATACCAAGTTAAACCGTCAGGCTCTAAATAAATATTAAATATGTCTTTATCTTTTGCTCTACTTTTTTTAACTTCAACAATACTGTTAGGTAAAAATCTAAATATCTCTGTTTTACCAATATTGCCAACTCCTATGTTGCCATTTGATAAATAAGATTTTGTTTTTGAGTTAAATTCAAGTGATACATTATTTAATACTAATGGTTTTTCTAACTCGTCAGGAAATTTTTTAAAATTACCGTATAAATTTAATTCTGATAGCGCTCTATCTCCGCGTTCTTTTCCTAATAATTCTATTAAACCGTGGTTAAACAAATCACCCTCAAACGGAGTTGGGGTAAGATTTCCTAAGTAAATTTCAAAATCTTTAGCCATCTTTTTTGTTAACCCATTATCAAAAAAGAAATCAAAAATCATCATTAAATTAAATGATGCGCTATCGTTAACTGTACTATGGGCTGCATTTCCTATACAATTTAGTTTTACTTGACCTAAATCTTTACTTAAATTGTATTTTCCTTCGGTATTTACAACACAATTTTCGGTATTTAAGCTCACATAATTACCTGGCAAACTCATCTCGGCAAGTTTTTCTTTATTTGAGATTTCATACATTTGGTTTTCTTTATCGTAACTTAACACACCATCAGCTTCAATAATATCTTTACTACTACGTGCGCCTTGTAAAGAAAGAAATACAGAAAACACTTTATTTGTATCTGGATTAAAAAACAATCCAGTTCCAACAGCTGCGCCATTAATATCTGCTGCGGCTTTATCTATTGGAATTAAAATATCTTTGGGGTTTATTTCGCCGCTAAATTTTAAATACGATTTGCCAATTTTATTACAATTGTGAACAATTTTAGTTCCTCCATTAAAGGTTAAAAATTGTTGTGTTGCTTGTAAGTAAACTTTTCCGGCAAAACTAAAGTAATCGTTAAATTTAAAATTAGCTTTTTCTGATATTTCACCCTCACTAATTGTTTGGCCAGAAGTATCGGGTTTTATTGTTTTGAAATTAATTAAATACGGTTTTTCGTTTTCATCAATATATTGATACTCTCCGCTTGCTAAATAACTTCTTCTGCCATAAATATTAGTTGTTGCATTTCTAATATTATGAAATTTAGTTACTGTATTTGCAAGGATTCCGGATCTTCTCAAAGTATCCATAACAGCATTTTTAAATATTTTTACATCGCCATTATCAGGAAATACACGAGCATCGGCCACATCTATAAAAGGTACATTTTTACATTCAATAATATATTTTCGTAAATTATATTTTGCTCCAGGTGCAAAAAATCGTAACGAATCTTGCTTTGGATGCACACTTATAAATTGAGGTCCTTCTAAATCTAACCCGCTTTCAGTAGATGCGTCAACATCTATTTTCTTTTGCGAATCACCTAACTCTATATCTTCGGCATCCATAAACCATTTAAATCTATCCATGTAGGCTATGTATTGATTTTTATCAAACTTAACGTAACTTCCCTTACCGTTAGATATAAATTCTCCTTCTCGTTTATCAAAATCTATTTTTGAGTTAACGTTTACTGTACTAAACGTAAAGCCCTCTTCATCAAATGCTTTTAAGTGAAAGTTAGAAGTATCGCTAAAAAAACGTCGTTTAACAAATAATATTTTACCAGCTGATAAATCCGCTTTTTCAAAATCTACTTTTCCGTTTCCGGTTAATTCTTTGTTTGTTAAATCGTACCTTCCTCTAAAACTTACTCGTTCTTTATAAGCTTTAAATGGTGTACGTGTATTATATGCTTGCAAAACCTCGTTGTAAGGCATAAAATGCAATCTAACAGTATCTGCGTGTACAACAGGAAATTCAGGTGAATCACCCTCTTTAATATCATAAGTAGTTGCAACACCATTTGCACTATCAGGAAAAAATATTAAATCTGGAACAACCGAATGGCTACTGCTAAAATCTAACTCCCCGCCACCACGTAGGCCTTTATTACTTAATCGTATTTCATTATTGTATTTTGCTTTTCCACCATAAGCATCAAACCCTCCCGGAGGAGTTTGCCTAATAAACCCAAGCGAATAGTCTTTTTGCAAGGTTAACGTTTCTTTAAATGTTGGAAAAATTCCTGCTGATGAAAAATTACCTTCAAAACGCAAGCCTTCGTTTCTAAAATTATCTAAGCTATCAATGTTAAATGGGTCGAGCTTAAAATAAAATTTATCTCTATTGTAAACTCCTTTAAATATTGTTCGTTTATCGTAATAGGTATAACTTTCTTTAAAGCTTGTAAAGCTTGGAAATGTAGGGGCTTTATTGTATCCGCTTTTGTTTTTTGGTGCATCTATTCTTAATTCTCCATTTACATTTTCAATTAAAGTTTGTACTTTTTTAAAAGGAATGTTGCCATTAATATCGGGTTCAAAAGCCTCAACATAAATTTTAATAGAATCAATGGTTTTCATGCTTATTTTAAAAGCATCGTAATCAAAAATATAATCTTTACCCACAAATTCAAATTTACCAGATGCTACGGTACCACTAAAATCAAGCCTTCTGTTTTTCTTTAAAACAATTTCGCCATTTTTAGGAAATATAAAAACTTTTTGAGTATCGCTTAATAAAACAGATTTAACACCTCTTACAGTAATATCATAATTCATTAAATTCATTGTGGCATTATCTTGCCCTGGTAATACAGAGTGTAAAGTGATAATGTCATAATCATGTTTATGTTTACCATTATCTGCAAATTCAAACAATTTATTTTTAACAGTAATAACATCGGTTTGTGGGTCGAAATAAATTAAACCAAAAATTGCCATTTTAAATATTACTGGCCTTAAATCGTTAGCTAACCATTTCATATATTTTGCTAACTCAACAACAGTAAATTTTTGTGGTTTATTACTTGCATTATAATAATCTATTATTTTTAAAACCGGACTAACATTCTCCATGCCTTTAATTGCATCGGCTTTAGCCTTTGTGTAAAAATCTTGTGATTCAAAATAGGCTTCGCCTTGAAAATTAGTTGGTAAAAAATTAAATTGCATTAAAGGTTCGTCAATATTCCATACTAATTGTTCAAAATGCATATCCATTTTATGAAATGTATTTGAAAAAGGTGTTTTTTGTAAACCATCATCGCCTCTTAAAATGGTAATTCTTCTTTTTTCTACTTGGTATAAAAAACTTAATCCAGAATGGTAAATTGAATCTTTTTCAAGGAAAAATTTAATAACGCCTGGGCTTGCAGCAATTTTTTCTTTACTCATTGAAAATGCGTTTGCGGCAACCTCTAAAAACTTAACGCCATTACGTTTAAAAATAATTTTTGCGGCATTTACGCCAGTTCCCGAACCCACAAATTTATCGCCTCGCATGCCAAAACCGCCCTCATAATCAACATCTGGGTATATGTTTTTGCGTGTAATTCTTTTACTATATGAGTCAAATTGAGGGTATGTTCCTTCTTTATTTTGCGTAATAATTCTATCGCTTAATTTTCCTAACTCGGGTTTATCAAAATATTGTTTCCCTGTAAAAGTTGCACTATCACTAGTATAATTTCCTGTTTTACAATCAATAGTATAGCGTTTTAATGTTGCAAAAACGTCGTCTGTTAATCCTGCTCGTTCCCAACTTACTTTACCAGTTTTCCCTACAAATTTTCCATTAACCGGGTAGTAAATACCATTTGTAGATTCAATGGCAATACTATCTCCGCGAGGGTTAATCCCTACTAATGTTATATTATTAAAAACAACTTTAGGTAAAGAATCGTATTCAAACTTATAATTAGCTTCTACAGAGTAATAAACATAACTTGATGTTTTATAAAACACATTATCTTTAAAAATGTTTTCACTCATTTCAAAATATTCTTCTACTCCTCTAATGCTTTTAGCTTTTAAAAATTTATCAACGCAAACTTGCCAATTCTTAAAATTTTGCGCGTCTTGTTTTGTTTCTATGAAATTAACTAATGTGTTTAAATAACTTACAAAGTATGGATTAGGTTTCATGCGCTTTGCTAACATTGCATTTGCTGTATTAATTGCAACTTCTTTAAAATAACCAGCAATGTAATTTTCTTTCCAAAGCTCATCAAACTTTGTCATGTATTGCATGGCTTCTACTTTATTTACGGAATTATCCATAAAATATGCGCCTAATTCTTTAATAAACTTTGTTGTATCATTTGCAAAGTGTGTAAATTTTTGCGCTTTAGAAAATAAACTTAAAAAAGTAAAAAGAATAACAAACTTATAATAACGTTTTAGCATAAATAAATTTAATAAAACCAAATATAAGGTTTTGAAAACAAAACATAAAACAAAGCGTTGTTGATTAATTAAATTTAATTAACCTTTTAAAAATACAATGCTACAATTTATAGCTACACACTACTATTTTAAAAAGTAACTTTGTTTTATGGCAGTAACAGCAAAAATTAAAAAAACGTTTTTTTGTCAAAGTTGTGGTTCGCAAAGCGATAAATGGCAAGGTAAATGTAACAGTTGTGGTGAGTGGAATACAATAGTTGAAGAGGTTGTAAAAAAAGAATCAAAAAACGACAGATTACAATTATTTAGTGGCAACAAAAATGCAAATTTAAAAAGTAACCAACCTGTGTTATTACAAGATGTTGGCTTAATGGAATATCCTCGTATTGCTGTGCCAGGTAAAGAATTAACCCGCGTTTTAGGTGGTGGGGTTGTACCAGGCAGTTTAGTTTTGTTTGGTGGCGAACCAGGGATTGGTAAATCTACCTTAATGCTACAACTTGCCTTACGCTTAAAAAATTTAAAAGTTTTATATGTAAGTGGCGAAGAAAGTGAACAACAAATAAAAATGCGTGCCGAGCGTATTGGTGTTACAACCGAAAGTTGTTTTATTTTACAAGAAACAAACACACAAAACATATTTCAACAAATTGTTGAGATTGAACCTCAATTAGTAATTATAGATTCTATACAAACCTTGCATACCAGCTATGTTGATAGTAGCCCAGGAAGTGTTAGCCAAGTTAGGGAATGCGCTGCCGAATTTTTGCGTTTTGCTAAAGAAACTAACACCCCTGTTTTTATGATTGGCCATATTACAAAAGAAGGGAGTTTGGCTGGCCCAAAAGTGTTAGAACATATGGTTGATACGGTTTTGCAATTTGAAGGGGATAGAAACCATGTTTATAGATTATTACGAGCAACTAAAAACAGGTTTGGCAGCACTAACGAAATGGGCATTTATGAAATGAATGGCGACGGACTGCGTGAGGTTATTAATCCCAGTGAAATTTTAATAACTAATAGAGAGCAAGCTACTAGCGGTGTTGCAATTAGTGCAACCATGGAAGGCAACCGCCCTATGCTAATTGAAACGCAAGCTCTTGTAAGCACAGCGGCATACGGCACACCACAGCGCAGTAGTACAGGATTTGATTTAAGAAGATTATCTATGTTATTAGCTGTTTTAGAAAAACGATGTGGCTTTAGGCTTGGTATAAAAGATGTTTTTATAAATATAGCCGGTGGTATTAGGGTTGAAGACCCCGGTATTGATTTAGCATTAGTATGTGCCATTTTAAGCAGTAACGAAGATTTACCTATCCCGCAAAGCATTTGTTTTGCCGGCGAAGTTGGATTAACTGGCGAAATAAGACCTGTTAACCGTGTAGAACAACGCATAAGTGAAGCCGAAAAACTTGGTTTTGAAAAAATAATAATAAGTAGCTATAACTTAAAAGGAATTAATGTAAATTCATATAAAATTAAAATACTAAATGCCAGTAAAATGGAAGATGTATTTGGATTAATATTTGGATGATGAAATATTTCATTAGTTTATTTTTTTTATTCTGCACTTCGCTGATTCTTGCTGAATCAAAGGTTGATAGTCTTAAAAAGATAATTAACGAGTCTAATAACGATTCACTAAAAATTGAGGCATTAAACCAGTTATCTATACATTACGAGTTTTCGTCCGATCTTGAAAATGCTGCTAAATACCACAACCAACGCGTTTTACTTTTGCAAAAATCACCAAATCCAAAAGGCTTGGGCGACATTTACAATTACATTGGACGGCAATATTATTATAAACAAGTATATGATTCAGCCACATACTATTTTGAAAAAAGTGCAGGCTATTTTGAAAAAGCCAACTTTAAAAAAGGTATCATTAGTGCTAGAAACAACATTGCCGCTATTTACGGTGAACAAGGTAATTTTAAAAAAAGTATTTTTCAACACCACAAATTAATCTCGATTAATAGTGGTAAATCATTTGATAAAGTGATGTTAGCATCTTCCTACTCAAATTTAGGATTTTGTTACATGGAAATATCTCGGAATGATAGTGCAATTTATTACCTGACCAAAGCAGCTAAATTGAATAAAGAAAGTAATGCGCTTCCAAGTTTAGCCTCAAATTATTATAACTTGGCTGTAATTAATACCAATGCCGGATTATATGATAAAGCGTTGTACTATTTAAACGAAATAGAGTTAAATAACTTACCACTAAAAAACAACACGGAAAATTTAATTCTTTGTCTAAAATCAACAACATATCGGAATAAAGAAAAATGGGATTCAGTAGCTAAATATATATATATTGCCAAACAGAAATGTATTAGTTCAAACGATAACTTAACGCTGCTTTCGGTAATTGGAAATGAGGCAGCATACTTTATTAATCAAAAAAAATATTCAAAGGCAGAAGAATGTTTGATGGAGGGTCTAAAATTATCTGAAAAAATAGGTTCGGAATCATTTATTGGTAAATATTATACAGAAATTGGAAACCTTTACATGGATCAAAATAAAAATAAGGCTGCCATCAATTATTTTCAAAAAGCTATTAAAATCGAAGTCTTAAACAATGCCTCAAAAAACATAATAAATAACCTTAAACACTTAGCGAAAGCACATTCTAAAATGGGTAATTTTGAAGAAGCTACTTTATTGTTAGACAGTATTGTGAAGTACAGTGAGTTTGTTAATTCAATAGTAAATTTTAAAGCAACCAAAGAACTAGAAGAACAATATCTATCTGAAAAAAAAGATGCTCAAATTAAACAACAGGAGTTGGATATAAAACAACAACAACAAAACAATAAACTTCAAAAAACTATACTTATAATCGGATCTGTTTTTGTTGTTTTAATAAGTTTATTGGCATTAATTGCTTTTAAAAATTACAAAAAGTCTAAGTCTCAAAACTTAATTATAGAAAAACAAAAAAGCGAAGTTGTAGAAAAACAAAAAGAAATTATTGCTTCAATTAATTACGCCAAAAGAATTCAAAATGCTCTTCTTCCTACAAAAACTCAAATAACAAAAATGATTAATTCACACGCTAAAAACCTATAACAATTTTTAGGTATATATTAACGTTATTAAAGAATTAGTTTTTTAAATTTGTATAATGAGACGCCTCTTGTTTTTAATTTTAACCCTTATTTCATTTTCTTTTTATTCACAAGAAGATGATTATGTAAACGACAATGTGCTTAGGTACGATGATTACTTATATAAACCAAATATTAAAACAGTACAAATTTATGAATCAAACTGGGAAGGTTCTCCGCCAATTTTAAATTTAAATTCTCAAGAACAATTAGTTTTAGAGTTTGATGATTTAGAAGGGGATAAAAAACAATACGCTATTTCTTTTATTCATTGTAACTACGATTGGACACCAAGCGATTTAATGGTTACTGAATACATTAATGGATTTGCAGATTTAAACATAATAAATTTTAATTTTTCGGTTAACACCATTCAAAAATACACGCACTATAATGTAAAATTCCCAACACAAAATATACAATTTACAAAAAGCGGTAATTACATTGTGTATGTTTATAATACAAATGATAAAAAAGACATTGTTTTAAGCAGAAGGTTTATGGTTTACGACTCGCAAGTAACCATAACTTCAACCATTAGGCAAAGCACCAGTGGCGACGAACAATTTAGCAAACAACAAATAGATTTTACAATTTACCCTGGTAATTACAATGTTACAAACCCTTTTGTAGATTTAAAAGTTGTAGTTGCTCAAAATAACAGATTTGATAATGCAGTTACCTCAATTAAACCAACTTTTATAGGAAACAATAATTTTAATTACTCCCTTGACCCCGCAACAAATTTTAATGGTGGAAATGAATTTAGACATTTTGATTTAAGAAGTTTACGTTTTGTTACTGAAAATGTAAAAGAAATTTATCGCGACCAAGAGTATAAAAACCACGCAACATTAAACCCAGAAAAAAACAGACGCGTTACACCTTATGTGTTTTACAATGATTTAAATGGTGGGTTTTTAATTAAAAATACAAACGCTTTAGGTAATGTAAATACAGATACCGATGCGGATTATGTTTATGTTGATTTTTTTCTGCCATACCAAACACCCGAAGCAAAAGGAAATTTTTATGTTATAGGTAAACTAACCGATTGGCGAATGAACAAAAATTCTAAACTTACTTATAATCCACAGCGGTTTGGATATGAATTACAACTGTATTTAAAACAAGGTTATTACAACTATATGTATGTATTAAGTAACGATAAAAATAATTCTGGCGACGAAACATTAACCGAAGGAAACCATTGGGATACAGAAAATGATTATTACTTTTATATTTACCATCGTAAAATTGGCACCTACTACGATGCTCTAATTGGTTATAAAAAATTTAATTCTTTAAAAAAATAAGTTTAATTCGAAAGCACTTCTAAAACCTCTAATAAAACAGGATTTAATTCATCAATATGCTTAACAGCATCTTTAAAAGGTGTATAAGAAACTTTTTTGTTTATTAAACCAATCATTGAATTTGTTTTGCCTTCTAATAAAGCATTAACGGCATAAAAACCCATTAAACTTGCATTTACACGCTCCATACAGGTTGGGTTACCGCCTCTTTGTATATGTCCTAATATCGAAATTTTTACATCAAAATTAGGAAACTCTCGTTTTATAGTATTAGCTACATTAACAGCTCCGCCAGACTCATCGCCTTCGGCAACCATAATTATTTTACTTGATTTAGTGTTGCGCCATGTTTTAATTTTATCAATTAATAATTCTAAGTCGCCTTGTCTTTCAGGAATTAATATGGCTTCGGCTCCGCTTCCAATTGCACTACGCAAGGCAATTAAACCAGCATCGCGCCCCATAACTTCAACTACAAAAATTCTATCATGGCTTTCGGCTGTATCTCTAATTTTATCAACTGCATCAACAACGGTATTAATTGCTGTATCGTAACCAATGGTGTAATCTGTGCCAACCAAATCATTATCAATTGTTCCAGGGCAACCTATCACTTTTATTGGATATAAATCTGTTAAGGCAGATGCGCCTTTAAAACTTCCATCGCCACCTATTACAATTAAACCATCTAATAAATGTTGTTTAATGTGTTCAACAGCAAGCAATTTACCTTCTTTTGATAAAAATCTTGGGCTTCTTGCACTCTTTAAAATAGTACCCCCTCTATGAATTATATTTGAAACGCTTTTTGCAGTTAATTCAACATAATCATTGTCTATTAAACCATCATAACCTCTGTAAAAACCAGTTACACAAAGTCCTTTTGATATTGCCGTTCTAACAACTGCTCTAATACAAGCATTCATCCCCGGTGAATCTCCGCCCGAAGTAATTAACCCAATTTTTTTCATACTCAATCAAATTAGCTTATTCAAAATTAGCCAATAAACCCGAATGTTTTTATTAAATTTAACCTTTATTAAATTGTATATGGATTTTTTAAATTATAACTACACAGTTACCGATAGGTTTATACGTTATGCCAAAATAGATACGCAAAGCGATCCTAACTCAAACACTTGCCCAAGTACCGAAAAACAAAAAAATTTAGGGAATTTGTTAGTGAAAGAATTAAAAGAAATTGGCATAAGTGATGCTGAAATAGATGAGTTTGGTTACGTATATGCAACATTAAAATCAAACACAACTAAAAACGTACCAACAATTTGTTTTTGCAGCCATATGGATACTTCGCCCGATTGTAGTGGAACCAATGTAAATCCTGTAATTCACAAAAACTATAATGGTAAGGATATTGTTTTACCAAATGATGTAAATCAAATAATTAAATTTATTGAACACCCTGCATTAGCTGAGCAAATAGGCAACGATATAATTACAACAGATGGAACAACCCTTTTAGGAGCAGATAACAAAGCAGGCGTTGCAGAAATTATGGATGCGGTTAATTTTTTAATTTCAAACCCAACCATAAAACATGGCGATGTTAGAATTTTATTTACACCCGATGAAGAAATAGGAAGAGGAGCAGATAAAGTAAATATTAAAAAATTAAATGCTAAATATGGTTACACTATGGATGGGGAAACGTTAGGCCATATAGAAAATGAAACATTTAGCGCCGATGCAGTAAGCATTGTAATTAAAGGATTTCCAACACATCCTGGTTTTGCAAAAAATAAAATGCAACACGCAATAAAAATATCAGCCGAAATAGTTAATCAGTTACCAAAACATAAAACTCCTGAAACTACAGAAAAAAAAGAACCATTTATACATCCAACTGCAATTAACGGAGGTTTAGAACAAGTAGAGATTAAGTTTATTATCAGAGCTTTTGATACACCAACATTATTACAGTTAGAAGAAGAGTTAAGACAAATAACAATTGATGTTTTAAAAAATTACGATAAGTGTAGTTACGAGTTTAAGGTAAGCGAGCAGTACCGTAACATGAAAGAAGTTTTAGATACATGCCCACATGTTGTTAATTTTGCTGTTGAAGCGGTTAAACGAACAGGTGTAACTCCAGTCTTGTCAAGCATTAGGGGAGGAACAGATGGATCTAGATTATCATTTATGGGATTACCTTGTCCAAATATATTTGCTGGAGAACATGCTTTTCACAGTAAACAAGAATGGGTTAGCGTGCAAGATATGCAAAAAGCAGTACAAACAATTGTACATTTAACAAGTATTTGGGAAGAAAATGCACAATGAGTTTTTCTGAATTAAACATAACAAAACAACTTTTAAGCGCATTAACCGATTTAGGGTTTACAAACGCTACTCCTATTCAATCGGCTGCATTTCCTGTAATAATGAGTGGCGCAGATGCTGTTGGCATAGCACAAACCGGAACTGGTAAAACATTTGCTTATTTGCTTCCTAGTTTAAGGCAATTAAATTTTTCGCAACAAAAAGCCCCACGTATAATAATTATTGTACCAACACGCGAATTAGTTGTGCAAGTAATAAACGAATGCGAAAAACTATGTAAATACCAAACGGTTAGAGTTGGGGGGATTTATGGTGGAGCTAACATAAACACACAAAGGCAATTATTGTTTAACGGTTTAGATGTTTTAGTTGCAACACCTGGCAGACTGTTAGATATGATTTTAGACAGAGCATTAATTGTTACCTCATTACAAAAATTAATAATTGACGAAGTTGATGAAATGTTAAGCTTAGGCTTTAGGCCACAATTAATAAAAGTATTAGAGCTTTTACCATTAAAAAGACAAAACATACTTTTTTCAGCAACATTAACAGAAGAAATTGAAATTATAATAAATCAGTTTTTTAAATCGCCTAATTATATTGAAGTTAATAAAAGAGGAACACCAATTGATAAAATAAAACAAGTTGTTTATACGGTTCCTAATTTTTACACAAAAGTAAATTTACTAGAGCATTTACTTTTAAACAATACGCAAATAAATAAATGTATTGTTTTTTGTAAAGACAAATTAATGGCAGATGAGGTTTACAAAGAGCTACAGCCTGTTTTACAAAATAAACTAGGCATTATTCACTCAAACAAATCACAACCACAACGCTTTGAAGCAATTGCAAATTTTGAAAAAGGCATTCATCAAACTTTAATTGCAACCGATGTAATATCAAGAGGTTTAGATTTGGCTGAAGTTACACACGTTATAAACTTTGACACACCTTTTACTCCAGAAGATTATATACACAGAATTGGAAGAACAGGCAGAGCAGATAAATACGGAAACAGCATTACTTTTGTTTCAAAAGACGAAAAGGCAGCTTTAAAAAATATTGAAACATTAATGAAAAAGAAAATTGATGTTTTAGAAATACCTGAAAGCGTTGAAATAACGGAAGCTTTAGTTAAGTGGGAAAAAAAATCTAAGCCTGATAAAAATTTAAAAAAACTTCCAAAAGTTGAAATTAAAACTGGGGCCTTTCATGAAAAAAAGGCTAAAAATAAAAAAATACAGTTAGGTGGTAAACGCAAACAAGAGTCGTTAAGGCGCAAGCGCGAAATACAACGTAAAAAAAGAGGCATTTAGTTATGATAAAAACAATTAATAAAATCGAAAATATTTTATTTTTAGATATTGAAACAATACCTGTTACTTATTTGTACAATAACTTAGATGAAATCTCTAAAGAACTTTGGAATAAAAAATGGGCTTATTCGAAAGAGCAATCGCCCGAACAACATTATGCAAAAGCAGGAATTTTTGCTGAGTTTGCACAAGTTTTAGTTATTGGTTTAGGTTTTTACCATAACGGTAAATTTAGAGTTAAAGCAATTGCAAATCAAAATGAAAAAATTGTATTAACTGAGTTTTCCGAATTATTAGAAAAACATTTTTCTACACCAAATCATTTACTTTGTGCACATAACGGAAAAGAATTTGATTTTCCTTTTTTATGCAGGCGTTTTTTAATAAACAATATGCCTTTGCCTAAAGTGCTGCAATTACAAGGCTTGAAACCATGGGATATAAAACATATAGACACGTTAGATTTGTGGAAATTTGGCGATGTTAAAAATTTCAGCTCTCTTAATTTATTAGCTCATGTTTTAGGTATTCCATCGCCTAAAGATGATATAGATGGAAGCCAAGTTGCTAAAACATTTTATGAAGAAAAAAATTTAGATAAAATTGTAAACTATTGTAAAAAAGATGTTATAACCTTAGCACGTGTTTACAACCGCTTTATTGGCGCAGGCAATTTAATAGATGATGATATAACATTTGTAGATTAGTTAAATTATGAGTGAACCAAAAATAGCAATTATAGGAAGTGGAAGTTGGGCTACAGCTTTAGCTAAACTTTTTTTAAATAATTGCGCCCAAATAAATTGGTATATAAGAAACCAAAACGATATTGATTTTTTAAAAACACAAAACACAAATCCAAAATATTTAAGTTCTGTTACTTTTAATACAACTAAAATTACATTTTTTAATAATGTTAATGCCTGCATTCAAAATTCTGACATTATAATTTTAGCAGTGCCATCGGCTTTTTTACACGATGAATTAAAACATTGCACAACTGATTTATTAAAAACTAAAATTATATTTTCGGCCATAAAAGGAATAGTGCCGCAACATAATTTAATTGTTGGCGATTATTTGCAAACTGTTTTTAATGTTCCAATTACTAATATAGGTGTAATTACAGGTCCGTGCCATGCAGAAGAAGTAGCGCTTGAAAAATTAAGTTACTTAACAATTGCTTGCCAAGAAATTAATTATGCCCAACAAGTAAGTAAATTAATTAATTGCCGATATTTATATTGTTCTACTAGCGATGATATATATGGTACTGAATATAGCGCTGTTTTAAAAAACGTAGTAGCAGTTGCAGGAGGTATTTGCCACGGATTAGGTTATGGCGATAATTTTTTAGCCGTTTTAGTAAGTAATGCCATACAAGAAATTGAACGTTTTGTGTATAAAGTGCATCCCATAAATAGAGATATAAAAGATTCGGCTTATTTAGGTGATTTGTTAGTAACATCATATTCTCAATTTAGTAGAAACCGTATGTTTGGTACAATGTTAGGTAAAGGTTACGGTGTAAAACAAGCACAAGTTGAAATGAATATGATAGCCGAAGGATATTATGCGGTAAAATGTGTACACGAAATAAATGAAAAGTACAATGTAAATATGCCAATTACCGAGGCCGTATATAATATAATATATTTAAATAAATCCGCAAAACAACAAATGATTGAACTGTCTAAAAAACTATCTTAATTAATTGAAAACATTAGCTCAAATTATTTCGTTTATATTTCATCCTTGTTTTATTCCTTGTTATGCAACATTAATAATATTTTATGGACTTAACAATTCTGTTTATAATTTACTTACACCGCAAGAAACAAAATGGAGAGTTGCAGTTTTAGTTTTATTATTTACGGGCATTTTTCCTGCTTTAAGTGTTGTTGGATTAGCTATGTATAAAAAGGTAAGTAACTTGTATGTAACCGAACAAAGCGAAAGAACATTGCCTTACATTGCTGGGGCACTTTTTTATTTATTTTTCTTTTATTTTTTAAATGATGTGCAAATTTGGGATAGCTTAAAATTATTTATTTTATCAGGTGGTATTACATTAACAATTGCAATTATTATAAATTTTAAAATTAAAATAAGCGCGCATACACTTTCTATTGGTGGGTTGTTAGGTTTTATTTTAAGTATTTCTTATTTAATTCGGTTAGATGTTACTTTTGTTTATGTTGGTTTAATTTTTTTATTTGGAATTATAGCCTGGGCAAGGTTATATTTAAAAGCGCATCAACCAAAAGAAGTTTATTTAGGATTTTTTGTTGGTTTAGCCATTCAACTACTCTTGTTTTTTACGTTTCAAAAATCAACCTTTGCATAAATAATTAAAAGTGAATTTAGTTACTGGAGCCACAGGCATATTAGGCGCAAATTTAATTTGGCAATTGTTACTTCAAAACAAAACAGTTGTTGCGGTTAAACGTAAAAAAAGTAACTTAAATCAAGTATTAGAATTATTTAAAGCTAATGATAGTTTAAATTACAACACCTATTTTGAAAAAATAAAATGGATAGAGTTAGATTTATTTGATGTTTATGGCATTGAAGACGCCTTAAATCAAAACAACATTAAAGTTGTATATCACTGTGCGGGTTTTGTTTCTTTTTTTGATAGCGATAAAGAAGAATTGTTTAAAGTTAATGAAGAGGCAACATTAAATTTGGTAAATGCTTGTTTAACTTTTCCTGAAATTTATTTATGTCATGTAAGTTCAATTGCTACAATTAATAATTTAGATTATAAAATTGATTTAAATGAAGATGTGTTTTGGAAAACATCTGGCAAAGAAAGTTATTATGCAATAAGTAAATATAAAGGCGAAAATCAAGTTTGGAGAGGCATTGAAGAGGGTTTAAAAGCTGTAATAGTTAATCCTGGAGTAATTTTAAGTGCTGGGTTTAAAAACCAAAGCAGTAATAAAATTATAGATTATTGCCTTAAAAACGGAAAATTTTACACCACTGGCAAAAGTGCGTATGTGCTGGCTTCTGATGTTGCAAAATGTATGATTAATTTAATTGAAAATAAAGTTTTTAGTCAACGCTTTATTATATGTGAAAATAATTACTCACACAAAGAAATTTTTCACTTTATCCAAAGTCATCTTAATTTAAAAAAAGCTTCGCTTGAACTAAAATATTACCAAGTTTATTGTTTTTACTTGTTTGGTAAATTTTTAAAACTGTTTCGAATTAAAAAACAGGTGTTATCAAAATCCGCTACCGCTAGTATTTTTAATGTACAAAATTACAGTAATTCAAAAATCACAAACGAATTGAATTTTAAATTTACTCCAATTAACGAGGCCCTAAAATTAATTTTAAATCAAATTTCGACTAAAACGAATAATTTTTAGTTATTTCTTGCATTTTCGTCTATTATTTTCTACTTTTATCGATAAATATTTTTTTTTATAAGTAAAATACCTAAATTAGTCTATTATTTTAACGTATTAGTATGCACATTGCGATAGCAGGAAACATTGGATCAGGAAAAACTACCCTTACTTCTTTATTAGCTAAACACTATAAATGGCATGCTCACTATGAAGACGCAGATGATAACCCTTATTTAAACGATTTTTATGAAGATATGCAACGTTGGTCGTTTAATTTACAGGTATATTTTTTAAATAACAGATTTAGCCAAATCCTTAATATTCGTAAAGGCAAACACACAGTAGTACAAGATAGAACTATATATGAAGATGCCTTTATATTTGCCCCCAACTTACATGCAATGGGTTTAATGACTACTCGCGATTACGATAATTACTTTAGTTTATTTAAATTAATGGATGGTTTAGTTAAAGCGCCAGATTTAATTATCTATTTAAGAGCAAGTGTTCCTACCTTAGTTAAACAAATTCAAAAAAGAGGTAGAGATTACGAAAACAGCATAAGATTAGACTATTTAAAAAGATTAAACGAAAGATACGAAGCTTGGAGTTCATCTTACGAAGGTAAAATGTTAATTATTGATGTTGATGATGTAAACTTTAGTGAAAGTAAAGAAGATTTAGGAAAAGTAATAAGATTAATTGATGGAGAATTAAACGGATTATTTAAATAACTTGAGCCATACTACAAATATAATAGACGAATACTTTGATACTCAGTTTGAGCAAAAACTAGCTTCAACAAACCCTAATGAGCTAATTGTGGCCTATGATGGGGTTTTAAACTCCGAAACTATTTCAAAACTTGAATCAGAAATTGAAGGTAAAATTTTAGAAAAAAATTTACCAAAAACCGTTGTAAGAAAAGTGTTTTTTATATGTGTAGAAACACTGCAAAACATGCTAATACACGGTTTTAAAGATGATAATGGCGCACAACACAATTACATTATACTTTCCGTAACACCAACGCATATTATTCTTAAAACTGCTAATTTAGTGGGAAATAATGCGGTTCCTAAACTTTCAAATGACATTGAAAAAATAAATTCATTTGACGAACCATCAAAATTAAAAGAGTTTTATTTAGAACATTTAGAAAATAACGAATTAAGCGAAAAAGGTGGTGCGGGCTTAGGTTTTATTACCATTGCGATGAAAAGCGGAAATAAACTAGGTGTACAATTTAACTCGTTAAACGATAAGTTTAGTCACTTTAGTGTTGAAGCAAAAGTTAATGTTGAGTAATAAACGCATTATATAATGCACATTTTATTTATTTCTTCTTGGTATCCAAACAAAACAAATCCTACACACGGAATTTTTAATAAAGATTTTGTTAAAGCTGCATCCCTAAATAACAACGTATCTGTAATACATGTTTGTTCCAATGAAAATTTAATTAATGTTGATTATGAAACTGAATCTTTTTTTGATGAAAACATTTTTAACTATTTTGTTTATTACAAAAAAATTAAATCAAACTCATTATTTTCAAACTATCTAAAACTTAAAAAAACAAAACAATATTTTGAGATTGGTTATAAAAAAATAACTGAACAATATGGCAAACCCGATATTATTCAGCTAAACGTTGTGTTGCCCGCTGGTTTTGGAGCAATGCATTTATCAAAAAAATACAATATTCCATTAATTATAAATGAATGTTGGACTGGATATATGCCAAAAGACGGGAGATATAAAGGTTTATTAATGAAATATTTTACTAAAAAAATAATAAACCATGCAAAAATTATATTACCTGTTAGCGAGTCGTTAAAAAAAGAAATGCAAAACCATAGTTTAGCTGCAAACTATAGTGTTGTTCCAAACATTATTAGTTTTAAATTAAAAACTAATACGGCTTCAAAAAATTCAAAAACATTTATACATGTTTCAACATTAGATGACGAACAAAAAAATGTAAGTGGAATTTTAAAAGCGTTTGCTGTTTCGTATTATCAAAACTCTACAATACAATTAAACATAATTGGAGCTAAACCAAGTGAAAATTTATTATTATTAGTTAAACAACTAAAATTACAATCGTGTGTAAATTTTTTAGGTGTATTAACAAAAGAAGAATTAGCTAATGAATTTGAAAATTGTTTAGGTTTAATTATGTTTAGTAATTACGAATCTTTTGGGGTTGTTATTGGCGAATCAATTTCGTTTTTAAAACCAGTTATTACTAGCGTTTGTGGCGGAATTACCGAACGTATTACTGCTGAACTTGGTTATCAAATAAACCCTAAAAATGAAAAAGAGTTAAGTAATGCCATTAACCATATAACTAACAATCCATGGCAAATTAATAAAGAAAATGCGATGCGATTTATTAATGAATTTAGTTTAAATTCAATTGCAGAAAAACTAAATACAATTTATAAGCAATTCGTTTAGTCTTTAACTAACCGAAAATATTTTTTCAACTACTGTTTTATTTCGAGATAAAATTACTTTTCTTTTTAAACTTAATTTAGGGGTTATCTCTCCTCCATCAACTGTCCAACTTGCATTAATAATTTCGCAACGTTTTAATTGCTCAAAAGGTGCTAACGTTTTATTAATTTCTTTTATATGATTATTTATTAAGTTTTTAAGTTCTGTTGAATTAACATACTCTGTTGTGTTTTCGTAATTAATATTGTTAGTTGAACAATATTCTTTAAAGTTTAAAACATTTGGTACAATTAGTGCCGAAACAAATTTTTCGCCTTCTCCAACAACCATGCATTGTTCAACATATCTGCTTTCTTTTATTTTATTTTCTAATAATGCAGGTGCGATATATTTACCTGCACTATTTTTAAATATTTCTTTTTTACGATCGGTTATTTTCAAAAATTTACCTTCAACAAACTGCCCTATATCTCCTGTATGAAACCATCCTTCAGCATCAATTACTTCTTTAGTTGCTTCTTCATTTTTATAATAACCAAGCATTAAACTTGGTCCTTTCATTAATATTTCACCATCTTCTTCTGCAATTTTTACCTGAACATTTTCAACAGTTAAACCAACAGTGCCAAACATCATATCTCCTTTTGTTAAACGGTTAACCGACACCACAACACACGTTTCTGTTAAACCATAACCTTGTAACATTTTAATTCCAGCGCAGGTAAAAATCCTTTCTAATCTGGGGTTAATTGCAGCTCCTCCGCTTATTATGCAACAAATGTTTCCTCCAATAGCTGCTCTCCATTTTGAGTAAACTAATTTATCAATTAAACTTCTTTTAAACTCATACCAAGCGCCGTTTTTTCCGTCTGGTTCATATTTTTCGGCAAGCGATACGCTTAAATCAAAAATTTTACGTTTAAAGCCTGTGAGTTTTTCGCCTGTTGCAGTTATTTTTTCGTAAACTTTTTCAAATATTCTTGGTACCGCAACAAATATTTGAGGATGAATTTCTCTGCAATTATCCCCAATGGTTTCTATACTTTCGGCGTAATAAACACTAACGCCATGGTAAAAATATAAGGTATTTAAAAACCTTTCGTACACATGGTTTAATGGTAAAAAACTTAAAGCTTTCCATGATTTGTGAAAAGGAGCATAATTTTGACAAGCAATTACATTGCTCATTAAATTTTTATGCGATAACATTACGCCTTTTGGCGAGCCTGTAGTGCCACTTGTGTACAAAATAGTAAGTAAATCGTCTTCCGCAATGTTTGCTTGTAAAGTATTTAATTTTTCAAAATTAATATTTTCCAGTTCGTTTTTAATAAAATCATTGTAGTGTTTTACGCCATTAACTTCATCAAAACTAATTACTGTTTTAAGGTGTGGTAAATCAGTTTCTATTGCTACTAATTTTTGATAAACACTTTTATCTGATATAAAAATCACTTTTGCTTGGCAATGGTTTAAAATAAATTTTAAATCATCGTTACTTATGGTTGGAAAAATTGGAGCAGTTACTACTCCACATTTTTGTGCGCCGTAATCAACAAAATTCCATTCTGGTCTATTATTTGCCATTATTGCAATAATATCTCCCTTATTTAAACCCATGTTTATTAAGGCAGTAGCAACTGCATTAGAATTTTTTATAAAATCATTAGTGCTGTATTTAACCCAAACTTTATTTTGTTTACCAGCAATTAAATTCTCTTTATTTGCCGTTTTTTCTATTTTAGGTAATATGTCAAATACTCTTTTTATTTCCATAATTATTATTCTAATATCTTAAATATTTTAATAGAAAACAATAAAAATCAATTCCTATTTATTAATTTTGTTTATATGATTGTAATTTCAGGAGCCGCAGGATTTATAGCTAGTTGTTTAATTTCTAAATTAAACGAAAATAACTTAACAGACTTAATATTAGTAGATGATTTTAGTTTTGATTCAAAACGTAAAAATTATGAAACTAAAAATTTTCTAAAAAAAATAGATAGGTTAGATTTTTTAAATTGGTTTAAAGAAAATTATACGCAAATAAAATATGTTTTTCATATTGGCGCAAGAACTGATACAACAGAAAAAAGTCAAGCAGTTTTAAATGAACTTAATTTAAATTACACTAAAAGTATTTGGACAATTTGTTCTGAACACAGCATTCCTCTTATATATGCGTCTAGTGCGGCAACGTATGGTTTAGGAGAAAATGGTTACAACGATGATGAAACAAAATTAGACTTACTTAAACCATTAAACTTGTATGGTGAAAGCAAAAATGATTTTGATAAATGGGCAATTAAACAAACCAGTCAACCAAAAAAATGGCATGGCTTAAAGTTTTTTAATGTATATGGCCCTAACGAATACCACAAAGGGCGTATGGCCTCTGTTATTTTTCATTCGTTTAATCAAATAAAAGAAAACAACAAAGTAAAACTATTCCGTTCACACAACCCAAATTATAAAGATGGCGGACAACTTAGAGATTTTGTATATGTTAAAGATGTTATTAATGTAATTTGGTATTTGTTTAATACTGATGTAAAAAATGGCATTTATAATTTAGGAAGCGGTAAAGCAAGGTCGTTTTATGATTTAGCAACTGCAACTTTTAAAGCTTTAAATAAAGAGCCTATAATAGAGTTTATTGATACGCCAATAGACATTAGAGATAAATATCAATATTTTACCGAAGCTAATATGCGTAAATTAATAAACACAGGCTATAACCAAAAATTTACTAGTTTAGAAGAAGGAGTGTTTGATTATGTGACAAATTATTTAAATAAAAATATTGTTTTGTAAATGAAAAAACTTAGCCTATTAATATTTGTTTTATTATTTAAATTTTATTCTGCTCAAGTAAATACTTGTCAGCACAATAAATTAGCGGCAGCATCGCCCAGTTTATATTATAGTATAGAGAACACAAGAAGTGATACTTTTAATATATTTAAATATACCATTGATGTTGAGCTTGGTACAACTTCAAATAAATTTATTGCAGGCAATACAACTATTAAATTTGCTCCTAAACTAAACAATACAAATTACATACGTTTTGATTTGTTAAAACTAATTGTTGATTCAATAAAAGAAGGAAATACAACTTTAACTTACACATACAACGATACTATTTTAAAAGTAAATTTTGCTTCGGTTAAAAATTTAAACGACACCAGTAACATTAAAATTTATTATCATGGCTTACCTCAAACAGATGCAAGTACGTTTGGTGGATTTTATTTTAACAACACACAAAGCGCTGAATATGCCTATAATATTGGTGTAGGTTTTAATGCAAAACCACATAATTATGGTAGAGTTTGGTTTCCGTGTTTTGATAATTTTATTGAGCGCAGTTTGTTTGATTTTAAAATTACCAGCGATAGTGCAAGGCGAGCATTTTGTAATGGCGAACTCGTTTCAGATGTTACATTTACAAATAAACGAACAAGGCGTTGGTTTTTAAATAAAGAAATTCCAACTTATTTAGCTTGTGTAGCATTAGCCAAATATAACCAAGTAAACTGGAGTGTAAACACTTTAAGTGGCATAAAGCCCATTACTCTTGTAGCTGTTGGTTCAGATACATCAGCAATGAAAACAGGATTTGTAAACTTACCCAATTGTATTGCAGGATTTGAAAACTTCTTTGGGCCTTATGTTTGGAATAAAATCGGTTATTATTCTGTACCTTTTAATGCGGGAGCAATGGAACACGCAACTGCAATTGCATATCCAAAAGCGGCGCTAGGTAATTTAGGTTACGAAAGCGATTTAATGGCGCATGAATTGGGGCATCATTGGTGGGGAGATTTAATTACATGTGAAACTCAAGAAGACATGTGGATTAATGAAGGTATGGCAACTTATGCAAGTTATCTTTTTTTAGAATGGAAATATGGTAAAAATTCGTATTTAAATGCATATAAATCTACTCATGATGATTTAATTCATATCCTACATAAAAAAGAAAATTATTTTAGAGCTGTATCTGGGGTTCCACACAATTTAACTTATGGCGACCATGTTTACAAAAAAGGGGCCGATATTGCACACACTTTAAGAAGTTACATGGGCGATACTGCATTTTTTAATGCTTGTAAATATGTAATGACAAACAATGCTTATAAAAACATAAATAGTTTAGAGTTAAGAGATCAATTTCAAATATCAAGCGGTCAAAATTTAATTCCGTTTTTTAATAATTGGGTGTTAAATGGGGGTTGGAGTCATTTTAGTATAGATAGTACTAAATATATACTTAACGGAAGTAATTATGATGCGACAGTTTATGTTAAACAAAAACTACTTGGCGCACCAGCATTACACACAAGCGTACCGTTAGAAATTAGTTTTTTTAAATCGGATTGGACAAGAGTTGTTAAAAAAGTAATAGTGAATGGCGCTTCAACAACATTTACAACTTCATTAAATTTTTTACCAATATTTACTATTATAAATTTTGATTCTAAAATTGGCGATGCAACAACAACAGAGTATAAAACAATTAAAAATACAGGTTCAAATAGTTTTAGTTTGGCAAAGGTAACATTAAGTATTACTAATGTTGGTATTGATAGTAACTTTATTCATATTACGCATAATTATGTTAAACCAGATGCATTTGTTTCTAACCCTCAAGGTCATAAATTAAGTAACCAACATTATTGGAGTGTTGATGGAAAATTAGCTAACGGTTTTAGGAGTTACGCTACATTTTCTTTTGATGGCAATAAATCAACAGGTGGTGCAAATTCTTATATGGATACATTAATTACTATTGTAAACTCAGATAGTGTTGCATTGTTTTACAGACCAGACACCAAATCAAACTGGGTGTGGCAAAAGCATGTTACTAAGATGATTGGTTCATTAAGAACAGGTTATATAAAACTAGACACTTTAAAATTAGGACAATATTGTTTTGGAAATTTAGGGGATACCAATATCGTTTCAATTCAAAAATTAACAAAAACTAATGACATTCAAATTTATCCTAACCCTACTATTAAAACTGTAAATGTTTTAATTAATGATTTTGATTTATTGCCCCTAAGTTTAAAAATTAATAATAGTGAAGGTAAATTAATTGATGTAGTTAATATTACATCTGAAAAACAAAAAATAAATCTGAAAGCAAATACTTCTGGAGTTTATTTATTGGAATTTAAAAACAAAAACGGTGTAATATTAACTAAAAAATTAATATTAGAATAATTCTATTTTATTAATTTCATTTCGTTTAGTAAATAACCTGCGCCAGCATATTTATCTACTATCCATAATGTAAACCTTACGTCTAAAATAATGTTTCTACAAAAATCTGGGTTGTACATTATATCACTCATAGTCCCTTCCCAATTTCTATCAAAATTTGTTCCTATCAACTCGCCATTTGCATTTAAAACCGGGCTTCCGCTATTGCCGCCAGTAGTATGGTTACTTGCAATAAACGCAACGTGTAATTTTCCGTCTTTATCAGCATAATTTCCAAAATCTTTTTTTGCATATAACTCTAATAATCTTGGTTTAACATAAAAATCTTCAGCGCCAGTTTTATTTTTTTCAACTATTCCATCAATTGTTGTAAAGTGTAAGTTTTGCAAACCATCTTTAGGGCTGTAATCACTAACTTTTCCATAAGCAACTCTTAATGTTCCATTTGCGTCAGGATAAAATCTTTTGTTTTTCATTGTTTCTTTTAACCCTTTTACATATTCTTTTTGTAATTCGTTTATTTGAATATCGTAATAAGAAATTTGCGGGATAACTGTTTTTTGATAATGTTTTAAAATATCAACTGCCACTAAATACAAAGGATCTCTTTGATACAACGAAGAATTTTTTTCATAATCGTTAAACATTTGCAACGCTTTATCATTATCAACAAACGAAGTATTGTTGTATAAAAAATCTGCCATTGCTTTGTAATTATTTTTATAAGTATTGTATAACGAATCTAAAAGGCGTGGCCTTAAAGCAGACTCAATCTCTTTGTCATACATTTCTAACATTGCTACACATAATTCTTTATCAATTTCTTTTCTAAAATTTTTAAAAGGAATTGTTTTTTTAGTGTCTTTTAATAATGCATCAAAATTATTTGTAGCTCCTATTTCTTTTTTCTTTAATTCAGTTTGAAGCGCTAAACCCGTATTTGCCGCAAATTTAAATGCTTCTATGCCCCATAAACATTCAGTAAAATAATCTATTTGTTTACTTAAAGGCGCATAATCTAAATAAACTTCTTTAAATTCATTAAATAATTTAGTGTACTTCTCTTTGTTTGCCGGATTAGAATTTAAACTATTTAAAAAATCGTTTTCAAATTGTTTTTTCTTTTCTACTGCGTTTGATTTTTGTAAGCCTAACATTTCTCCACTCCATTTTTTATAATAATTGGCAACGCCAGCATACTTTGCAGTGTACATTAAACGAATGGTATCGTTATTTTTCATGTAACGTTCCATTATGTTTAAACGTTTTTCTCTTAAATTAACTTTTACAGGGTCTTGTTGTTTCATTAGTAATTCTACTGCATAAGAGGTTAAATACTCTTGTGTTCTTCCTGGAAAACCATAAACCATTGTAAAATCGCCTTTTTTAGTTCCTTTTAAATTTATAGGAAAAGAATATTTAGGCGTGTAAGGCACATTCTCTTCGCTATATTCGGCTGGTTTATTGTTTTTATCGGCATAAATTCTAAACATACTAAAATCTGCATTGTGTCGTGGCCACACCCAATTATCTGTTTCGTCGCCAAATTTTCCGATACTTTCTGGCGGTGTTCCAACCAATCTAACATCTTTAAATGTTTCGGTAGTAAACATATAATAATCATTGCCATAAAAAAATGGTCTAATAAAAACATCGTAACCTGAAGATTTTTTTGTTTCTGTTTCTAATAATTTAATTTGAGATTTAATTGCAGAATCGATTTGATTTTCATTAAAATTTGGTTTTAATGAAGAAGTAATTTTTGATGTAACATCATCTATTCTTTTAATAAACGTTACGGTTAATCCTTTACACATTAACTCTTCTTTATTATTCATTGCCCAATATCCGTTTTTTAAATAATCGTTTTGCACTGTGCTTAAAGCAGCAATGTTACTAAAACCACAATGGTGATTAGTTAAAATTAAACCTTTATTAGATATTATTTCCGCGGTACATCCACCTCCAAATAAAACTACAGCATCTTTCATGCTTGCTTTATTTATGTCGTAAATTTGTGTTGCCGTTAACTTAAATCCGTTTTTATTCATATCGGAAATGTTTAAAGCTTGTATTAATTGTGGCAACCACATTCCTTCATCAGCAATTGATTGTGTTGTTTTAATAAGTATAAAAAATACTAAAGCTAATTTTTTCATTTTATTTGTTTTTAATTAATCCGGCCAAAACCATTGCATTATTTTTTATTGCACTGTCTAAAGTTATTTTGTTTGTTTGACTAAAGACTGTTGCTTTTTTAAGTAATAAAGGATTTTCTCTAATTTGTTTAGCATATTCTTGAACTTGTTTAATATTTTTTATGCGATTATAATATGTGGTTGGCGATGTGTAAAGTTCATATGCATCTTGTATAAAATTATTTCCAAACTTAGGCAGGTTGCCATCGCTATACATTAACATAATAACTTGGTTACTTTCAATTTCACTTTTTAAATCTAATTCCCATGTTTCAACCTTTTCGCCTTGTTTTGGCGAAGGAACAACTTTATTATTATAATACCAAAACTGCCCATTACCAAAACTATTTTGTAAAATTTGCATATAAACTTGGTCGTAAAAATAACTATCAGAAATGGTTAAAACTCTTACATTATTTTTTGTGCTATCTTGCTCCCACTCTATTTGTGGGTATGCTAATTTCATTCCTTGTGGTGGATTAAATTTTAAATTCATGCTGTTTAAAACATCAGCGTCTCTGCTTCTCGACGAATCAACAACATCTATTGTTTTCCAAAAAATATGGGGCATTGGTTTTGCATGAAGTTTCTCAATATGTTTTATAAGAGTGTCTGTTGCAATGCATGCGCCATAATAACTCCAATGGTGTCCAAATTTTGGAAACAAAGGATAAGGAGTTGATGGTTTTAATTTTTCAAAATATCCTAATAAATCTAAATAATTTACATTTTGTTGTTTGCTGTTTGATATAAATTGATTGTAATTAGTTGTTTTATATGGGTGCACATATTTATCTTGAATAAACTCTTTACAATATGATCCTTTGCCTGGCGCATAAACTAAAAGCAAATCAATATTTTTCTTTTTAAGTGTATCTTGTAAAACTTTTGCTTTTTTAAGTAGTTCTGAAATTTCAGTTTCAGGAATTAAATCATCGCCAAACGCAGAAAATATATAAGATTCGCTGAATACATAATTTTCTTTACCCGATACAAAACTATTTACTCTTAGTTGATTAAAAAGTTTATAATAAACTTGATTGTTCCAACGAACCATGCTTTCTTTAAATGCCCAATGATCTGCATTATAATCTTCACGTTCTTCTTGATATGAGGCATTAAGCCATGTTTCACGCGAAAGGATTGGCTTATTGTCACTTATAACTATTCCAGTTAAGTTAGGTTTGTTTTCCTTTTTACTTATTGTTGCTAAAAATGGTAAAATTATTGCTGCAAAGGCAACTATAACAGGTAATGAATATGTTTTTTGTTTACTAATTTTTAAAACCTAAAATAAATAAATGGATTAAAGTTAAGAGCGCTTATAAAACTTAACGAAATATAATACAAGGCAATTGCACTAATTACTAATGGCCAGGTGTATTTGTTGTTAAATGAAACATTGTAAAAAATATTTTGAATATTTTGAGTTTTGTTTGTGATAGCAAAGAATGAAAATATACTTGCTAAAACTACCATAAATATAAAGTCGTTGTTAAGTGCAAATTTTCCATCAATAAAATTAAATGCAAACATTTGTTTTAAACAATGTATAGCCGTTTCTAAATTTTCATTTCTAAATAAAACCCAACCACAAACCACTACAATAAAAGTAAAAGGTATTGCAATAATTTTAGATGATTTTTGTAATAAATTTAATAAAAATAATCTGTCTAAAATTAGAAATGCTCCATGAAAAACACCCCATAAAATAAAGTTCCAACTTGCGCCATGCCAAAAACCACTTAACACAAAAACAATTGCCAAATTACGATATAACATACTATTTGAAACTTTATTTCCGCCAAGGGGAATGTATAAATAGTTTTTCATCCATGCGCCAAGTGTAATGTGCCAACGACGCCAAAATTCTGTTATACTTGCTGATGTGTAAGGGTTATTAAAATTCTCGGGTAAATTAAAACCGAATATTCTACCTAAACCAATTGCCATATCACTATAACCACTAAAATCAAAATAAATTTGAAATGTGTAAGCTATTCCTCCAATCCACGCTGCAGCTGTATCAATTTCGTTTATGTTTAAGTTAAACACGGCATCGGCTTGCATGCCCAACGTATTGGCTAATATACATTTTTTAGCTAATCCTATACAAAACAAAACAAAACCACTTATTTTAAAATTGCTTGTATAGTTTGACTCTCTATTTGTAATTTGATTTGCTATATCATGATAGCGAACTATTGGACCAGCAATTAATTTTGGAAAAAATAAAATGTACGTTTGGTAATGCCAAAAGTTTTTTAATGGTGCGTGTATGCCTCTGTAAACATCAACAATGTATGTAATGCTTTCAAACGTATAAAATGAAATACCTACAGGTAAAACAATTGCCAACCATTTAATATTTGCGCCTGTAGCAGCATTAAAGTTTTCAATAAAAAAACCACAGTATTTAAAATAAAACAATAACCCTAAATTTATTAAAAGAGAAATTACTAAAAATTTTGTTTTTTTCTTTTTTTCTTTTTGTTGATGCATAGCTTTTACAAGCAAAAAATCAACAATGGTAGTTGCAAGAATTACAAAAATAAATTTTGGTCCACCCCAACTATAAAAATAAATACTTGTAAGTAATAATATTCCGTTTTTAAATTTATGAGGGACTAAATGATATAGTAAAATTATAACAGGTAAAAAATAAATTAAAAATGTAATACTGCTAAATACCATTTACTTTTATTGGGCTTACAAAAATAAAATTTTTAACCAATTTAATCGAATTTTAATGTTTTTATTGGTGTTAATTTACTTATGATTATAGTTGGCAGTAATAACATTAACAAACACGTTAAAAAAGTTCCAATATTTAATATCAAAATTAAGCTCCAATTAAATTGAACAGCAACAAAATCAACATAATAAACATCGCTGTTTAATTTTATAAGTTTAAAATAATATTGTATAAAACAAAGGCCAAGCCCAATTAAATTGCCCCATAACATGCCTTTTAATGTAAGTTTTAAACTTACAATTATAAAAATTTTTCTTACACTTACATTGGGCATTCCAAGCGCTTTAATTAACCCAATCATATTTGTGCGTTCTAAAATTAATATAAGTAATGCGGTAATCATGTTTATTGTTGCAACTATTACCATTAATACTATAACAATAATTCCATTAACATCTAACTTATCTAGCCAAATAAAAATATTAGCGTAAATTTGTGTTACATTGGCAACACTATAATTATATCCAAAAAATTCTTGTAAATTTTCGGTGTTTTGTGCTAAATTTTTATAATTATTTATTTTAATTTCATACGCCCCTACTTGTTTATTTGACCAATAATTTATTTTTTGAAGTTGTTTTAAGTCAGCAAAAATTAAACTTTCATCAAAGTCAGAAAAACTGTTTTTAAAAATTCCTACTGGTATAAAAACACGTGTTCTTTGTTCTGACTTTTGAATGTTTGCATTAACTGTACTATCATAAACCAGTTTTTGAACAATAAAATAAACCGAAAATTTTTGATTTAATTTAATTTGTAATTTATTAGCTAACGATTCGCTTAACAACACTTCAGTACTTAACGAATCTTGTGTATAAGTTGGTATTTTACCTTCAATTAAATTTGCATTAATAAACTTATAATCATAATTATTGTCAACTCCTTTAATAATAATGCCTTCGTTAGCATTTTTTGTTTTTAAAATAGCGTTTTTAATTGTAACAGCTTGAATGTGTTTAATGTATTGTAAGTTTTCTATTTTTTTTAAGGTATCGCTCGAAATTGTAATTGGGTCTGGTTCGTTACTGGAATTAATATTAACATTGCTTATGATAATATGCGACGTTAAATCAGTAATTTTACTAATAATTTCATTTTTAAATCCTAATACAATACCAAGCGTTAATACCATAACAGCCACACCAATAATAACTCCAATTACACCAATTTTAACTATTGGTTTACTTATGCTTTTGTTTACTTTACTAGAATTGGTAATTTTATCTGCAATTATTTTTTCAATGCTCAATTTATGCCTATTTTAAAAAGTAAAAATACTAAAATGATTGCCTTGTATGTATTAATTACATTAATATTTTATAAGTATAATGCACAAACATGTATTTTAAATTATAGTACTGTTACCTGCGGCGCGCAACAAATTGAAAACTATTTGCCATTATTAAAAAATAAAAAAGTTGCTGTTTTAACTAATATAAGTGGAGTTGTAGGTAACACCACGCTTGTAGATACATTATTGACATTAAGAATAAATGTGGTAAAGGTTTTTGGCCCCGAACATGGATTTAGAGGTAAAACTGAGGCTGGTGATAAAGTTGCAAATACTATTGACACAAAAACTGGTTTACCAATAATATCTCTATATGGTAAAAACAAAAAACCAACACCCGAACAATTAAATAATGTTGATGTTGTTGTGTTTGATATACAAGATGTAGGTGTTAGATTTTACACATATATTTCAACCATGTGTTATGCTATGGAAGCTTGCGCTGAATTAAATAAAGAATTTATTGTTTTAGATAGGCCTAACCCAAATGGTTTTTATGTTGATGGACCTTTATTACAAAATAAATACAAAGGATTTTTAGGCTTACATAATGTGCCCATTGTTTATGGCTTAACCATAGGCGAATATGCAAATATGGCTAACAATGAGGGTTGGTTAAAAAATAAAATCAAATGTAAATTAACTGTTATTCCTTTAATAAATTATAAGCGAAATTGCAGTTATGAATTACCAATTGCCCCATCTCCAAATTTACCTAACATACAATCAATATTATTATACCCCTCATTAGGTTTGTTTGAAGGAACAAAAACTAGTATTGGACGTGGCACAAAACTTCCGTTTCAAATAGTTGGAGTAACAAAATTTGTTGCAAACAGTTATACTTTTATTCCTTTAGCAAACAAACTTACAAATAACCCTAAATATAATGGAATTACGTGTTATGGATTAAATTTAAGTAATGATGTTTATCTTAAAAATCATCCAAAAACTATTGAATTAAAGTGGTTAATACAAATGGCTAAATACGATAATAGTAAAGATTTTTTTGATAAAAATTTTAATTATCATTCGGGCAATGATACTTTACAAAAACAAATAAGTTTAAATCAATCTGAAACTAAAATTAGGAAAAGCTGGGAAAAAGATCTTAATAATTATAAAAAAATAAGAGTTAAATATTTATTGTATCCTGATTTTTGAATTCGTTACTCAAAATCTAAATAAGGCAGCAGTTTTACAAACAACTCTTCATCATTCAAAATTGTTTTAATGTTTTCTGCCGTTACGGTTGTTTTTCTTCTTAAATTCATTATTTCTTTTGTGTGTTCGTAAGTTATATAAGGGTGTTGGTTAATTACTTTAAAATCATCTTTGTTAATGTTTATTTTGATTATTGCTGTTGTTTTTATTTCAATATTACGTTCAATTGAGTTGTACATTTCTGTTGTAAAGCCATATACTTCTAATAATTGTTTTTTGTTTAAAAAGCCCCCAAGTAACGTGCGGTATTTAATAATTCTTTTAGCAAATGATGGGCCAATTCCTTTAAGCTCAATAAGTTTAACACTATCTGCAGTGTTTAAATCTATAATTTGAATTTCAACTACTTTATTGCTTACGTTTGCAGTGCTGCTATTATTTTTTAATTTTTCTTCAATTAAAATATATTCTTCTAATTTGTTGTATAAAAAATCTGAGATACCATAAATTTTTTTTAAATCTTCTTTTTTCTTAAAAACAAATCCACTCGCTCTATATTTAATAAATGTTTTAGCCGTTTTTTCTTTAAAACCTAATTTTAATAATTGTTCATGAGTTACAGTATTAGGATTAAACACAAACAAAGCTTGATTATTATAGTTTGTTGAATTATAATTTTTTTGTTTTGAATTATAATTTTCAGTTAGCTTGATTTCTATTTCAGGTAAGTTGCTAATTGCAATATCTGAGGGTTTTATAAAACAATTAATATTAACTCTAATAATAAATAAAATTACAATTATGCATAATAATACATATAAACCAATGCGTTGTTGTTTATTAAATCCAAAATAATTAGTAAAAATTTTATACCACACTTTTGTTTCTCTTAAATAAATAATAAACAGGAATTCCTAAAACTATTATTAATAATCCTAGTCCACAATTTAATGTTTTATACCACAACAAATCAACACAAATTAGTGTAGTTAAAATAATATAAATAACAGGAATTATAGGGTAGCCCCAAGCCTTGTATGGCCTATTTAAATTTGGTAATTTTTTTCTTAATACAAATAATGCAATAATGGTAATAATATAAAATAGTAATGAAGAAAAAGTACAATAATCTAACAAACTGCCATACGAACCACTTAAACAAAGTATAGATGCCCAAATACCTTGTAGTTTTATAGCATTAACGGGTACATTATGTTTGTTTTGTTTTTTACATGTTTTAAAAAATAATTGATGATTGGCCATGCTTTCAAACAATCTTGCTCCCGCTAAAATTAAACCATTGTTACAACCAAAAGTAGATATCATTATAAGTGCGGCTAAAATATATTTTGCAGTATCGCCAAACAAAACAGATAAAGCTGCCGTTGCAACTCTGTCTTTATCAGCAAAAGCAATGCCCTGCTCTACAACTCCACTTGAATTAAAATCACCAGCCACAGGTAACAAACACAAATATGCAAAGTTTGCAAGTACGTAAATTATTGTAACAATTAATACACCAAAAAATAAACCTAAAGGCAAATTACGTTCTGGTTTTTTAATATCTCCTGCTATAAAAGTAACATTGTTCCATGCATCGCTACTAAACAATGAACCAATCATTGCTACACCAATTGCCGATGCTAAAGTTAAACCTGAAATGTTTTGTTTTTTCCAAAAGCTTTCTGTTCCTTCAATTGAAATGTCTTTCCATGTATAAGCATTCCACATATTTGTTAGGTTTTCTCTTAAAACATTACTATTAAATGCTGCGTAAATTCCAACTATAATTAATCCAAATAATGCAATTAATTTGGCTGAAGTAAATACTGTTTGTATTAATTTGCCTTTATTTATTCCTAATGTGTTTATATAACTCAATAAAAATATAATTGCAATTGCTAAAAGTTGCGATGATGATATGTTTAAAAATCCTATTTTTAAAACAACATTTCCTTCTTCGAAAAAAGGAAAAAAAACCCCAGAAAATTTTGCAAAAGCCATTGCAACAGCAGCAATTACACCTGTTTGAATAACCATAAAAACTGTCCAGCCATATAAAAACGCTAAAAAATCACCAAAGGCTTCTTTTATATACACAAATTGTCCGCCGGCTTTTGGTAACATTGCGGCCAACTCGCCATAACTTAACGCCGCAAATAGTGTAATTAAGCCACTTAGCAACCAAACAACAATTAACCATCCAGCCGAACCAACAGTTCTGGCTATATCTGCGCTTACAATAAAAACACCAGAGCCAATCATACTACCAGACACTAACATTATAGTATGAAATAAATTAAAACTTGGTTTATTGCTCATGGCATTATTTACAAATTAAAAATACAAACTTTATTTAATTGTAAAACTTTTAGGTTACCTTTTTTTAATTGATGTATAAATTAAAAAAATCAATTACCATGAGCAGTTTATTAAATTGTTCTAATGAACCTAAGAGGTTTATTAGACGCAACCTTGTATTAACTTTAATTACATTAATGCTTAGTTTAATTTATAGTTGTAGCGATGCAAGTAAAAATAATATTTTATTTAACGAAAAAAACAAAGAAGAGGCTAAGGCTCTTTCTGGCTTAATTTCAGAAGAAGAACGAACTCCAATAACTGACTCTATTAATGGTATAGGGTATAATTTTGTAAAAACAGCAAGTATGAAATGTAAAGTAAGTAATGTGCTTAAAACCGTTCAAACTGTTGAGGACATAGTTTCTTTAAATGGTGGGTATTTAATTAAAAACGAATACACAACCATTAATAATTTTGAAAACGAGATTTTATTTAAAAAAGACAGTATTTTAAAATCTATAAATTTTACCCCTCAATGTATTTTATCAGCTAAAGTACCAACTCAACAATTAGATTCTGTTTTAAGAAAAATAATTCCTCTTTCTGAATTTGTGGAGTATAAAAAATCTAATGCCAACAATGTAAAGTTACAGTTATTGGCTAATAAATTGGTGGTTAAACGCTCGCAAGAGGCAATTATTGAAACTAAAACAAACACTAAGCACAACGAACAAAAACCAAAAGAACAAATAAATTCAGCTGAGTATAAATACGAAAAACAAACACTGTCTGATGAAACGCAACTTTCTATTTTAGATTTAATAGATAAAATAAATTATTGCCAAATAGATTTAGAGTTTTATCAAGATGCGAGTACAATTACTAAAGCAGTTGCAATAACCCCAACTGTTATGCCTTACAAACCTAATTTTGGTTTAAGACTTATAAATGCCTTTGTAAATGGCATAAAAATATTTGGCGAAATTATAATTGGACTGGTAAATTGTTGGGGGATTTTTGCAATACTTTTTATATGTTTTTATGTTTCAAAATATTTTTATAAAAAGTACTCTAAAAAACAAAGAGCAACCGTAATTAACTAATTCTATTTAAAGGAAATATTACTTAAGTTTAGAAACAAGTTTTAAATTATTATTCTTAAACTCTAAAACATTAAACGAAGTAATGTTTCCTTTTATGCTCCCAAAATTATCATCAATTTGCAAAGCCACTGCGCCGTTATAAGTGGCGGCTTGAAGTAATTGCTCTAATGTAAAAACAGTTGAGTGATTTAAAATTGTGTTTATTTCTGAACAAATGTCCAAACTAAAGTTACTTGCTAAACTATCTGTTCCAATACATATACTATTTATTTTATTCTGAAATAATTTATAATTAGGTAAACAATTTTCGATATATAAATTAGCATTAGGGCAAAAACACCAAAAAACAAAATCATTAGTAAACTCAACATCTGTGATCTCTGTAAATGTATTATGAACTAATATGTTTTTTTTTGAATTAAAATACGGCAAGTAATTTTTTAAGCTTGATGTTTTAGGTGGGCTAAAAAAAGTTATTGGAATGTTTAAATAGTCATATAAATCGTTCACTTTACTTTTTTCTCCTTCAAAAAAATAAGTTTCTTCTATGCTTTCTTGATTGTGTATTGTGCTAATATTTAATGCGTTTTGTTTTTCAATTAATTTAATTAATTGCAACGATGTGCTATATGGTGCGTGTGGAGCTAAAGTTGCTTTTTGCCCATTGCTTAAAAATAAATTATATAATTTAAGTCCTTCATTAAAATTATGTTCGGCATGTTTAGGATTTAACCCTATCAACTCAATAAAATTGTGGTAGTAAATTTTACTGTTTTTTTTTACAGGTAAACTATGGTTTGTGTTGCAAATATCTCCAACAGCAACAATACCATTTTTAAACATTAATTCATCAGCCGCTTGTGTATGAGTTTCAATTTCGTTTAATGATAAATCATTTCGTTTATTTACAATGTTTTTAGCAAATTCTATTAAACCTATATGTGTATTAATTTTTCCTTTTAAATGGCTAAGTTCTGTATGGCAATGTGTATTAACAAACCCTGGAGTAATTATCCCATCAATAAATTCAATTTTATCTATAGAAACATCGTTTTTAGTAGTAATTTCTTTAACCTTATCAAATTCAACAACAAGCACGGTATCTTGCTCAAGAAACTTTGTTTGATTAAATATTTGTTTTGCGCTTAAAAACCTCAACATTATTGCTATAAAAATACGTTTTTACATTAAAATAATTAATATTTTGCTTTAGTTTTGGTAAATTTGTACTCTTAACTTGAGTATTAAAAAAGACATACGATCATTATCTTTAATAGAATTAGAACAACTATTTAAGCAACTTCATCAACCCTCGTTTAGAGCAAAACAAATATATGATTGGCTTTGGGCTAAACGAGCCACTTCTTTTGATGAAATGAGTAACCTATCTAAAGAACTTAGAACTTTACTTGAAGAGCAATTTACATTTAATCCTGTAACCGTATCAGAAACCCAATTAAGTAACGACGGAACGGTTAAATGCGCCATGAAGTTGCACGATAATTATGTGGTTGAAAGCGTTTTAATTCCTAAAGAAAGCAGAATGACCGCTTGTATTAGTAGCCAAGTTGGTTGTAGTTTAACATGTAAGTTTTGCGCTACAGGCAAATTAAAACGTATGCGTAATTTAAATGCCGATGAAATTTTTGACCAAGTAGTTTTAGTTAATGAAATTGCAAAAAAACAGCACCAAAAACCACTATCCAATATAGTTTACATGGGTATGGGCGAGCCTTTATTAAATTATCAAGAAGTTTTAAGTTCAATTGATAAAATAACTTCGCCTAGTGGACTTGGAATGTCGCCAAAACGCATAACATTAAGTACTGCGGGTGTTGCAAAAATGATTACTAGATTAGGCGATGATAAAGTAAAATTTAATTTAGCGCTGAGTTTACATGCTGCAAACGATGAAAAACGCAATCAAATTATGCCAATAAACGAAACAAATAATTTAAATGTTTTGGCAGAAGCAATTACTCACTTTTATAATAAAACAGGTACGCGCACAACTTTTGAATACATTGTATTTAAAGATTTTAACGATAGTTTAAAAGATGCCGAAGAATTAGCAAACTATTGTAAAAAATTAAAAAGTAAAGTTAATATTATTGAATATAACCCAATTGATGATGGCGAATTTCAACAAACTACAGGCTCGCGCTTACGTGCCTTTACCGATTATTTAACCTCAAATGGTATTATTTGTAATGTAAGAAAAAGTAGAGGAAAAGATATTGATGCCGCATGTGGGCAATTAGCCAATAAAAACAAATTAGCACAAGTAAATTTAAAATAGTAATTTAAACACACTTTGAGTAAAGCCGTTGATAAAATAAAAGAACCTGTTGCCCTGCACATGGACGAGTTTGAAAACAAATTTAAACACGCCATGAAAAGTAGTGTGCCCCTACTTGATAAAATTACAGCATACATTGTAAAGCGAAAGGGCAAACAAATACGCCCTATGTTTACCTTTTTAAGTGCAAAGTGTTTTGGCGAAATTAACGAAAGTACTTACAGGGCCGCAGCCTTAATTGAATTACTTCATACCGCAACGTTAGTGCATGATGATGTAGTTGATGATAGTAACGAACGCCGTGGTTTTTTTAGCGTAAATGCATTATGGAAAAATAAAATAGCTGTGCTAATTGGCGATTTTTTATTATCTAAAGGCTTATTGCTTTCGTTAGAAAACGATGATTTTCATTTGCTAAAAATAGTTACAACAGCCGTTAGAGAAATGAGCGAAGGCGAACTATTACAAATTGAAAAAGCAAGACGACTAGATATTAGTGAAGAAATTTATTTTGAAATTATTACTAAAAAAACAGCTACCTTAATTGCTGCTTGTTGCGCCGCTGGTACAGCCTCTGTATGCGAAAACCAAAGCCAAATAAAATTAGCTAAAGAGTTTGGCACACTTACTGGTATTGCTTTTCAAATAAAAGACGATTTGTTTGATTTTGGATCAGATGATGGAATAGGGAAACCAACAGGTATAGATATTAAAGAGAAAAAAATGACCTTACCTTTAATTTATGCTTTAAATAATTCAACCTGGTTAGAAAAAAGAAAAATAATAAACATTATAAAAAATCATAACGAAGAAAGTGAAAAAGTTAACGAAGTAATAAATTTTGTAATTAAAAAAGGTGGGGTTGATTACACTAAAAAAGTAATGAATGATTACAAATTAAAAGCGTTAAATGTATTAAAACAATTTCCTAATTGTGATGCAAAAAACAGTTTAGAACAATTATTAATTTATGCCATTGAACGTAAAAAATAGTATTGTATTTGTTTGTATAATGTTTGCGGCTTGCCAAACTAATACTACCAAAGAAAAAGAATTAAGTCTTGCTGAAAAAGCAATAGCTGATTCCGTTTCTAAAACTAACCAAAAAAGAGTTGTTGATTCTTTAAAAAAATTAAACCCCTTGCTAATTTTACCGCCAGACTCTGAATACACTGGCTCTTATGAAGATAAATACAAAAGCGGTTTAACTAAGTTTAAAGGCCAGTACCGTTTTGGAAAAAGACATGGTATGTGGTTAAGTTTTTTTGGTAATGGTTTTAAATGGAGCGAACTAGAGTATGATAAAGGCATACGTAATGGCATTAACACTGTTTATTATAATAATGGAAAAATGCGTTACCAAGGTTATTATAAAAACGATTTACGCGATAGCATTTGGTCTTTTTACGACTCAACCGGTAAGCTAGTAAACCAGTTAAAATACATTAAAGACGTTGAGGTTAAAAAATAAACTCTCGGTGGGGTTCTAATTAAAAATTGTTATTTGCGATGTGTTGGGCAAAGTTGTGTACAAAACAAAAAAATTAAAATCTAATACTGCTCAAATCAACCTTAATGGTTTAAGTAGCGGTGTTTACCTTTTTAATGCTTATACAAATACTAAACTTGTTTACCGCAGTAAATTTGTAAAAGTGAATTAATTTTAGTAATTTAGATGTATATAATGCGTTTTTCTAAATCTATTTTTATCATCTATTTAATGCTGCTTAACTTAACGCTAAGCAGCCAGGGTGGTTTTAGAAAACGCATTAATTTATCTGGTTCATATGGTACAGCGGCCATTGCAGCTTTTGAAACAAGTCCAGATAATTATTTAATTCTATCTAAAACAAAAGCCATTTCCGGTAATAGTTGGGATTATAAATTAGACATTCTTAAATACAATGCCATTAGTAATGTTTATACCTATAAACAAATTGGTGATACCAATTTTGGCTACCCGTTTGGATTTAATTGGATTAGGAATATAGGCAGAAAAATCGATAACAATATTTACATATCTAATTTTGCTAAAGCTAAAATTAATCAATATTGGTGTGGTGTATTTATTAAGTTAGATTTTAATGGCGACACCATTTGGCAAAAAAAATATACATCTATAAACGAACATATTTATTTATTTCAGTCTAATAAAAGTATAGATGGAGGATTCCTTCTATCCGGTTGTTGTTTTGATAGTGCACTCACAATCAGTAGACTTTTATTGATTAAAACAGATGCCAATGGCAATGAATTGTGGCGAAAAAAATACAATAATGCGGCACCAAATTATGCTGAGGGTAGGGATGTTATACAAGATAGTGCAACTAAAAATATATTAATTACCGGCATGCGTTTTAAAGGTTTTTCTAATGGTTCACAAATAGAAGAAAAATTAGTTTTTTTAACTGATAGCTTAGGCACATTGTTATATGATTTACCTAGTTCTCAGCTTATGGATAATGCCTCAGCTGGAATTTTAAGAGATCAAGATAACAACTATTATATTTATGGATATAAAAACAAAACTTATATTGCACCACACTATACTGTTAAGCCATATTTATTAAAATTTAAAATTCAAGGTAACAATTTGTCTACAATTTTTGATAAAGAATACAACCAAGAATATGTATCAAATTCATTCTTTGATGCTGAGTTTGATAAGAATAAGCATATTAATCTTATAGGTCATATAGATACTAATACAATAAATAATTTACCTGCGAATGGTATGGTCTCTAAGTTTAAAATTAATTCTGATGGTGAATTAATTTCAAAAAAATATTACAATTATACCTACAACCTAAATTGGAACTTCGGTGTGGTAGCAAATGGGATAGGATTAACAAGTGACGGCGGAATTATCGTTCCGGTTGAAAGACTTTTAAATTCTAGTAACAATTACGCACCAATATTTTTTGTAAAATACGATAGTCTTGGTTGCGATACCACAGCAGCTTATTGTGCCACTGTTGGGTTTAAAGAACAAAACTACCAAACAATAGATGTAAGCATTTACCCGCAACCTGCAAAGCAATTTTTAAATTTACAAAGCACATTGTTTGCCAATAAAAAAGCGCAAGTTTATATTAACAATGCCATAGGCCAAATTTGTTATAATGCAAGCGTACAATTTAACAATGGCACCACACAATTAAACCTTGCTAATTTACCCAAAGGCATTTACTTTTTAAAGTTGGTTGATGAGGATTTGAGAAGCTTTACCAGTAAAATTGTGTTGGAGTAATCTCTAATTTAAATTAAAAAACTGCTTTTTACTCTACCAATAATTTAAAATTGCTTGTTTTATTGGTGTTGTCATTAATTTTTACAAAATAAATACCACTTAATAAAGCTGGGTTTATTTTAATAACTGCACCATCTAATTTTTCGCTAAAAACTAATTTACCACTAGTTGTGTAAATGTTTATTTGGTATGTATTAAACTCTGTAAATTTAAAATTTAACTCGCCATTTGTTGGATTTGGGTAAGCAACAAAATTTAAATGGTTTGCAATTTCTTTAATTGATGAAGGTGTACATGGTGTATATGAATACGCATTTACAGTACCGGCTGGCGTGTTTGGCAATAAAGTTGCAGTATTGCTACAATTTACATAAGGCAATAAAAAATCGCGCACAAAACTAATTGTACTATCCATATACGCGGCGTTACTGCCGTATGGCACATGCCCTGCGCCATACCAAGTATAAAATTTATGGGGTACATTTGAAATTTGTGTGCCTGCATATAACATTCTGCTTCCATCTAAATATAAAGTTTGAAAACCAGGGTTTGCTTTACCTTGTCCGTAAAGCACAGTTGCATCTGCTGTTCCGTGTAACGAACACAAAGGAACATCGCCAGTTTTCATCCACCAATATTTTCCTAAAGCACCACAAATATTAATTACACCTTTAATTTTAGATGGATACCCAGGGTTACCACTATTTCCTTCAATTCCTCCTAATGCATTAATTGCAGTAGTGCTCATATACGGTTCCATTTCGCATTGTTCGTTTAAGTATGCAACATGTAGCGCTGTTATTGCGCCTGCAGAACTTCCACCAATAAAAACAAAATTTGTATCTACTTTATAAAGATTTGCTGTTCGTGCATCTTTATAAAAAAAACGTATTGCTGCTTTCATATCATGATATGCTCTAACTAGGGCAGGAACAATGTTAGCAGAATCAAAAGGAAAAAAGCCTGTTCTATAATCAATTGAAGCTGTAACATAACCTTTTTTAGCAAATGCATTGCATAATGCAACTTGGTCGGCATCAGTTCGTGTGCCCCCTAAAAAGCTTCCACCGTGTGCAAAAATTATTAATGGTCTTAACGCTTGTGCATCGCCCGAAGGTTGATAAAAATCTAACATTAAATTTGTAGTGCCACTTCCGTTCCAGCTTGTGTTAGAACCAAACTGTATAGCAGAACTAGTGGTAACGGTTGAAAAAACATCGCTGTAATAACGCGTACATGTTTGTGAATTTGCGTTTATTGCAAAAATTGATAAAAGAGTAAGGTATATTTTTTTCATTTTTTAAATTTAATTATTTAGTAATACTACAAAAAATATTATGGAAACACAACTCCTCTATAAAGATTTGCATTAAGTTGTGGGATTTTACTTTTATATTGAGTATTAATTGCTTTTATACATTCATTAGTTAAAAGGGCATTACCTAAAGGGTTTAAGTTAGTACCATCTAACGAAAACGCGCCCCCTTTTACAAATTGAGCATTAACTGTTACTCCATTGTAAACAATGCCTGTAAAAATTGAGTTATAAAAAGCATATGCATCTACATAAGCTAAATTTTTTAGTTGGCAAACCGATTTTAATTTGTTATTAAAAACAGTAATAGCCGTTTTAATTGTAGCAATTTCGTTTAATGTTAAAGTCATTCTGTTTTCAAAAGGATTTAACGAGCCTAAATAATTACATTTAACCGAATCTAACGGTGCGCTAAGTAACACTAACTCTCCTGCTTTTAATTGTCTTGCGCCAATTGGTGCTGTGGGGTCAGAAACAACAAAAGCATTAGAACCAACACTAAACGAAATTGCACCATTTGAAATTACATTATAAACTAAATTTAAATCTTTTGCTTTTTGATCGTCTAATGTTAGCCCATTATATGGTATTGTATTAAAATACGGAAAAGTAGTTACATCTGGCACATTTAAAACAACACCTTTAGCGCCATTAATTGTTAGTTTATTTATAATATTATCTATTGCTAAATTAAATCTAGCTTCAGAAGTTATGCTATCTGAAGCCGCACCATTTAAAGCATATTGCAACACATCGTGTAAGGCGGGTTGCAATACAAAAAAAGTTGGATTTAAAGTTTCTACATCGCTTATAATTGAAGAGGTCGTTTTATTTTTAGCAATACGTTCAAAAAAAGGATTGTAATACGCATTACCTAAATTTCCTAAACCTGCTTGCAAAAACTGATACGATTTTACATAAGGAATAGTATAATCGTTGTAAAAGTTAGTTGATGTGCTAGCTCTTAAATCATTAAAAGTACAATTAGATGTTGGTTTTATTGGCGATAATGAAACAACTCCTTTACAATCTGTTTTATTTCCTAAAAAGCTGTTTGCAGTAACAAGAGTTGCATTTATACTACTTAAACCAAAGCCATTAAATTGTGGTGGCACTAATGGTTGTATTAATTCATTTGCATCAATAAGTTCAAGTTGTTGAGATAATAGTTTGGCAACACTATTTTTTTGTGCATCAACATGTAAGGCACCATCTGCGTATCCACCAATACCACTACCTCCAATGGCTACAAAATTTTTCGGATTAATATCGCCACTGGATAATTTATCGTATTTTAATTTTGGTTTACATGAAAACCAAAACATTAAAATAATTATATAAATAAAATTTTTCATATTTAAAATTGATATCTAATGCTTAAACCTGGAGCAACCACTGCGGTTTTAAATGTTCCTTTTAAATTAGTTTCGTAATTAACTGCTGCTCTTTTAAATTCTGTAAAATATAAAGATGCGTCTATTTGCAAATGTGTTGTAACAAAATAACTTGCGCCTGTTGTAAAAATCCAACGGTTTGCATCTGGTGTTTCGGGTGTTACATAACCTTGCTGTACAGGAGTTATACCATAAGCAATTCCGCCTCTTAATTGTGTTTTTTCATTTAATAAATATTGGCAGCCTGTTCTAAAAGCAAATGTGTTTTTGTATAAGCGTGGCGATTTTGTATCCAATAAACTTGCAGTATTGTTTTCATAATCAAAAGCTAAAGTATCGTAAGCTTTCCAGCCAACATAATTTACATCAGCAACCAAATCAATTTTTTCATTTAGTTTATAATGTGTGCCTAAAGTTACTACTTGTGGCAATGGTAATGATGATGTAAATTTCCCATTAGGAAAATTTACTGCAACACCTTCTGGCACAACAAACACAGCGTTTCCATCTTTTACTTTCATGTTAATTTGAGAGCGATAAGATATTGCAAACGCCAATTTATTAGAAGCTTTTGTGTACAAACCAATATTAAAACCATATCCGCTTGCTTTGCCATTAAGTTCAGCTGTTCCGTAATTGCGAGAGGAATTAATTAATGGAATATCTTTTTTTAAATTTACATTGCCTGTTGCTAATACAAACCCTGCGCCAATGCCTATTTTGTTAGTTATTTGATAACTTACAGTTGGTTGAAAAAAAATAGTTTGTAATTGTAATTTTGTAATTGCAAAACGCCCAATCCATTCGCTAGGCCATTGAACGGTGCTGCCAAAAGGGGTATAAACAGCTAAACCCATTTTAATTTTACTACTATCTTTTATAGAGTATAAAGCATAAGCAGCAAACGGTGTGCTTACTGGCGACTCAGTTCTACTAATGGTTTGAGATGTGCTATCTAAATAAACAGTGTTTGGAATTGTTGGTGTTACTCCTAAATTTATTCCTGTTTTTTTTACAAATGCAGCAGAGCCCGGATTATAAAACAATAAACTTTCATCTTGTACAAAGGCAGAACCAGAACTTGCCATACCTTGTTGTTTTTGCCCTTGTAAGTTAACCTGAAAGCCTTGCGACAATAACAAGTTTACACTTAAAAAAATTAAACCAAATAAATAATATTTTATTTTCATTAAAGTATAAATATAATAAATTGTTTAGTTTAAATTTTAAAATAAATTATTGTTAGGGATTTTGATTAAATAAAAAGCTAATAAGCCTGCTGCGTTGTTGCTAAGTAAATGATATAATTTAAATAATAATATGTTTTAAAAAAATAGTTTAAAGGGTAAATTAAGGTTTTGCACAGAAAGTTGGCAGCCTTGCGTGCACTTTTCAAGCAAACAGTGTATATATAATTAAAAGGTTACACAACTTGCAAGACTATCACTATGTATTTTGCAATCAATCGAACCGAAAATTTGGATTATGTACCCTTTATCAACAACACAAATAAATTTTTAATTCCAGAAAATAAAGGGTCAATGGTGGGAAAATTAATGTCAAACCAAATACTAAAAACAAGAAAAAAATAAAACACGAAACATTTAAAATTTTAAAACAAACTATATCGAGCGTGTGTTGGTAACAAATAATATTTATTACATTTGTGTAGTGATAAAAAAAATCATATTTACTTTATTCTGCTTTAGTTTCTATTGTTTTTTTGCTCAAAATTCAAGCTTACTAACTTTAAAGAGGGAAAAATTACAGAACGAGTTAACTACAATGAAAACTGATGCTGTTGTAAAAAAGAAAAGAGGAATAGGTAATGCTTTGTTAAATGTATATCAAAAACATATATCAGTGCTTATCTCGGCGGAATGCTTGTATTCTCTTTCTTGCTCTCGTTATTCGCGTGAGGCGCTTAATAAGTACGGATTTTTTCCAGGAATATTATTAAGTGCAGATAGAATTACTCGTTGTTCTTTTTTTTGTAGCAAAGACATTCCAGATAGTAAATTTAACGATGATGGTCTCGTGCAAGATAATCCATAGGTTGATATTTTTTATATCTTTTTTTTATTATTCAAGCATCGCTAATTGCAAATTAGAATTTAATGATTCACTTTTAATAAATATTATAAATAAGAGCATTAATTATTTGCATGTTACTCAAATTAAAGACAATAATCAACCAAATACTTTTGTTGGCGAATGGCCATCATATATATATAATTGTGCCAACATACCTTTTCTAGGTAAAAAAGGGAAATCTGCCTATGATTCAAATGTTTTTAATACTTTGTTTATTCATAATGCAATGGCTGAGTTGTATCTTACATTTAATAAAAATTCGCAAATACTTGAACTGCTTAGTTTGGCGCAAAAAAATTTCAAATATTTTAAAAACGAATCTTCATTTAATTTTTGGCCTGAATTGCTTCGTCCCAGTCACTTAAAATGCAAACATAAAAACTGCAAACAACGTCGCCCTGTTAATTTTAATTATCATTATGGCTTTATTAACAATTATGCTAATATATATGATGATGCAGATGACACTTCTGCAGGATATTTGGCTTATTATTTAAGTAATAAAGTGAAAGACAGTTCGGGAACAAACCAGCTTGATTATTTCAATACCGATTCATACTTTAAAAATTTTGTGTTATATCGCGATACTGGTATTAGAAAAACAAATTGGTATAATAAAAAAAACGGATTTAAGTATAGAACAGGAGCATTTTTTACATGGTTTGGCCCTGACAGAAAACCATCTCATTTTTTTACATGGTTTTTTCCATATCATCATAAACAAAATATATTATATGGTAGAAACGAAGTAGATTGTGTAGTTAATGCGAACATTTTAAAAACCCTTTATACATTGGGAGATACAACAATTTCAGGTGTAAAAGAATCAAAAGAGTTTTTACGGAAAGTAATCGCAAAAAACAAATGCCAAACTTGTGGCGTTTATTATCCTACAGAGTTTAGTTTTCATTATGCTTTAGCAAAAGCTATTAGTGCTGGTTTAACCGGATTTAATGACCTGAAGGAAGTTTTAATTAGCGAAATATTAAAACAAAAAAACCAACAAGGGTTTTGGGAATCTCAAATTGAAGGAAATGATGTTCAGTGTACTTTGTATGCATTAAATGCAATTATGATGTTATCATCTGATAAAAAAATATTAAATGAAATTGAACCTGGTATAAATTTTTTACTTGAAAAAAGAATTAACGACCAAACTCTTACACATTGGAATGGCGGCGTGTTTTTTTCAGGAGGTAGCGCAATTAGATATGAGCATGTGTGGATATCTGATGCTTATACAACTTGCTTAGCAATAGAAACCTTAACTAACTATTTAAATTTTAAAAAACAATTATGAGGTTAATATTGTTATTCCTATTTACCACATCACTCTATGGTCAATACTTTGACACAATTTCGATAGAAAAAAAAATAACTTTTGTTAATTATCTTAAACAAAACAAACAACATGAAGATGCGCTTTATATTTTAAACCATTTCAATTCTAGAGAGCAAATAGACTCTTTAATACTAATGGAGGTAAAATTACTTTTAGAGTTGCATAGAGAAAAACTTGCCGACTCACTTTTAAAATCAAGTTTAAATTTATTTTCAGATTCATCAAAGTTAAACTGTAGTTACACACTTTTACAAAATCATGTTAATATTTTAATATCAAAGTTAGATGATTTAAAAAAACCTAATTACACAACCAATCTAATTCATTATGAGACATGGCGAATACAACAATTGGCTACTGCTATTTTAAAAAACGATTTTGGTGGTTTTGAAGAAATATTTAACTCAGGTAAATGCACCAATCCAAACACTTCCATGATTGAGTTTTCTTTGTATGTTCAAAAAACGGAAATGTTTCGAAGGAGGAAAAAAAGTGGATTTTTAGCTGGTTTATTTTCAACTATTATTCCAGGATCAGGAAAAATTTATGCTGGTAAACCCCACGAAGCATTAACATCCTTTGTACCTGTTGTGTTTAACTTAGCACAAGCTGGAGAAGGGTACTATTACAAAAAATTTGAAAGCCCACATTTATATGTGTTTGGCTCCATTGGCACCGTTTTTTACGCATCTAATATTTATGGAAGTTTTAAAGCGGCAAAAAGAAAAAACGCAGAGTTTAATAATAAGGTTAAAAATAACATTGAGTATGAAATCACAAAACTTATCAGTTATTATTAAAATACAGCTGTTGTTTTTAATAATACAGACTTGTGGTTACTCACAAAGTCAAAAAATGGAACGACTTATTCTACAATATAATTATACTCAAGCTACTTCTGATTCAGTAAAAGAGATTATCAATTTTCAAATTATAGACAAGTATTTAAATGAAGGAGATTATGATAAAGCAATTAGCGTAATTACTAAAATAAATGATAGTGAAAAAAACAAAGATTTAAAATTATTGCTTTCAGGAAAAGCCGAGTTTTTAATTGATAATTATCAACAAAGCCTCAATTATTTGAATGTTGTAGATGAAAAAAAACTTAATAGCTTTTATTTTAAGGAATTGCAATTATTTAAAATCCTTAACTATAATCATTTAATGTATTTAGATTCGACTTATTTTAAACTTACATCACTATATGTAGGTAAAGGGAAAGACACTACGGGTTTTTATGCCGAAATGAATAAATTTTCTAATTTAAAATTATATAATTTACACAAGGCGAAAAGAAGGTCTGTATTATTTCCTGGTGCTGGACTTTGGTATGTAGGAGAAAAAAAAAGGGCATTTACTAGTGCACTAATTAGCTTTGGTTTTGTGGGTTATACTGCTTATAGTATCTACACAAAATATTATATTACTGCATTATTAACTGGAACATCGCAGTTTTTACGTTTTTTCAATGGCGGAAAACGTGCTGCGTTAAAAATAGGGGTACAAAAGAATAAAAAAGCTTATATTAATTATATTTTGCCATTAAATGAATTTATTGAATGTAAAATTTTGGAATTATAAATAATTTAGATTATTATTGCGCTTTAAAATTTAAATTTATGATTAAAAAAACACATTTCTTAGCTTTTGTAACTGTTGTAATGCTATTGTCTTCTTGCGCAAAGAGAATTGCTGTTCCATACTCAACTGTAGAAAAAATAGTTAAAGTTGCTCCTGGCATGACAACATCAGACGTGTCAAGTACTTTGGGTATCCCTCCTTATGATGTGTATCACATGGCTGGCGATGGAAGTACAGTTTTGATTTTTAATTATAAATTAAAACAAAGAAAAAACACTGGTTGTGGTGCTCTTGAAAAAATGGGTTTTGCCGATCCTTTTTATTCTAAAGAAGAGAATTTAGCAATTGGTAGTTCGTACTATGTTGAAGAAAGCAAAGTTTATATTTTGTTTCAAAACGGAAAAGTTTCTTCTTTAGTTACTGACGCAGGACGCGAAGATTCAGAAGATCTTTTAATTCAAAACAATACCATTCAATTTATTTCAAAATCTAACCGTCATTCATTCAATTACTATAATTACGAAAAACTTGAGTTAGGTCAACAATTAATTAGATTAGATAGCAAAGGTAATATTGTTAAAAACAAAGGTGGTTTATTTGGTGGGAGTACAACTGGGCCAACTAAGAAGAAAAAAGGATGCATGTCTAAAGGTTGTTTCGGTAAATAAAAAATTATTTGGCTAATAATAGTCAGATTGATGTAACTACTTTATTCATTTTTTTAAATAATTGTTGAAAAAAATAATATACATAGCAATTTCCTTCGTTTTTACATTTGCTTTACAAGCGCAAAGTAAAAAAGGCAAAACTAAAGTTGTTGATCCTCCAGATGTTAAACCTATAACTTCCGAAAAAGAGTTAAGTGAACATTTGATTACGAAATTTAGTAAAGCTGATAGGGTAGAATATGATGACCTTATTTCAGCTAAATTAGATCCTACAATTGTTACATCATTAAAATTACGTAAACAAGGCTTAACCGAAATTCCTTCCGATTTATCAAAATTTGTAAACCTTATAGAATTAGATTTATCTGACAACGAAATAACAGATTTTACTTCAAAATTAAATGGTTTGCCTAATTTACAAGTAATTAACTTAAGTGGGAATAAATTAACCACAATACCAACTGATATTTGTAATTTAAAAGGTTTAAAAACACTTAATCTAAGTAGCAACAAAATAACCTCTGGTTCAATTTCATGCTTAACTGAGTTAGAACGATTGTATTTGAATAATAATTTATTTGAAACTTTACCTACTGGTATAACAGAGATACAATCATTAAAATCAATTTATTTACATTCTAATAAACTAACTGCACTTGATGAAGGACTACTTAAACTTAATAATCTTCAGGTTTTGTTTGTACAATTAAATAAAATAGCAATAGAACCAAACTCGTTTAAACATAACTTAATTTTAAATTATATGTTTATTCCTCAAAACATAAATAATACACAATTATATAAATATATAAAAGAAACAGATTACACCAATGTTTTAAATAACAATTTACCTGAAACAAATGAGTTAAATAATTTTATAACCAATAGTAATGATTTAGATGGTTTAAAAAAAAAAACTTATCAAGAGATAACTAAATATTTTGCTTTACGTTCTAGCTTTGGAGCAGGTGGATACATTGATCATCTAATTGACTATGCTTCACCTGACGCCGGATTAAATTTTGAACTAGAATATTGTAAAAACAAAAACGCATTTGGTACTGGATTTGGATTAGTTAATTGGGAAGAACCAGTTATTGGATTTTATTACAAAAGACACTTTAGGCATATTGAAAGAAAGTTTAGACCATATGTAAAACTAGGTTTGCAAAATGACTTTGACTCTATGAGTTTAATAACGAAACTTGGCACAGACTTTTACCCATCAAAATTTATTGGCTTTTTTACCGAAGTTGGAATAGAATACACAGGCCATATTAATGCGGGATTAATTTTTCGTTTCCCTAGGTAATTTTACGTATATTTGTTAGTACAATAGTAGTTCTATGTAATTATTAGTTAGTTACTTTATTAATAAATAGTTTAAAAATGAGTAAATCTTTAAAGTACAAAATAATATTATTTTATTTAGCAATTTTTTATGCAAACTATGGCTTTACGCAAGAGTATTCTACACTTTTTATTTATAGTAAGAAAAAGTTTGTAGCATCAGGTATTAGCTATAAAATTTATGTGAATAAATTAGAAATTGGTCAAATTGCAACTGGTGGCAGACTTGAATATCGGTATTATAAAACAGGTAGGCTAGACATAATGTGTGGAGTTTTTTCTGAATATGGAGGTAGTGATAAATACTCTGATAATATTACGATTGAAATAGAAAAGGGGAAAACATATTATTTTAAAGGAGAAGGAAAAAATTTATACTTAGTAAGTAATGAAGTTGGTAAAGCTGAATTTGATAAGAATAGTGACTTTAAAGGCGGCATAGCCTTAAATGATGATAAACCATGGATTACTTCTTTAAGTAATCCGAAACAGCAAGAACCCGTTACAAATAATCCAATAGAAACTGAAAATAAAATTAGTGAACCTGAAATTGTATTAACTACACCTAAAATAAGTGATGAAGAATTTAAAACGACCCAAACAAGTTTAAAAATAGCCGGTTATGTTGTTTCAAAATCTAATGTAAAAAGTGTAAAATTAAATGGAGAAGTACTACCATCAGATGATGTTGGAAATTTTTCGACAAATTTAAAATTGAAAGATGGATTGAATAGAGTTACAATAGTAGTATTAAACGAAAAAAAACAAAACGTTGAAAAAACTTTTAATATAATTAAGGAGCTAAAAGAGGAGCCTGTAGCTGTAAATGATGACAATAAAACAGAAGAGTATGGCTATAGAGGTAGCGACCCCTTTAAAGGCACGAATGTTGCTAATGCAGCCAAAGAAATTAAAGCGGGTAAATATTATGCATTATTTATTGGCATAGACACATATTCTGGTACCTGGAAACCATTAAAAAACGCAGTTAACGATGCTAAAGCAATTGAAACGTTTGTAAAAGGAAACTACAAATTTGATGTTGTAAAAAATTTATATAACGCACAGGCAACACGTTCGAATATTATTGATCAGCTAGATTGGTTAGTGGAGAATGTTAAAGAAAATGACAATGTGATGATTTATTATTCTGGACACGGAGAATTTAAGAAAGAATTGAACAAAGGTTTTTGGGTTCCTGTAGATGCAAAAACTAATTCAACTTCAAATTATATTTCTAATTCTGATATTCAAACGTTTTTAGCGAGCATACCTTCAAAACATACATTGTTGGTTTCTGATGCATGTTTTAGTGGAGATATTTTTAGAGGTTCAACTACAAGTTTACCTTTTGAAAATTCTGAAAAATATTACACAAAAACATACGATCTTAAGTCACGCCAGGCAATATCTTCGGGTGGTTTAGAGCCTGTTATGGATGGTGGAAAAGAAGGGCATTCTATTTTTGCTTATTATTTATTACAAGCCCTAAAGAATAACAATGGCAAATACTTTGATGCGTCTCAACTTTATAGTAAAATTAAAATACCAGTTACAAATAATTCTGATCAATCGCCCGAATTTAATCCTATATCAAAAGCAGGAGATGAAGGAGGAAATTTTATTTTTATTAAAAAGTAAATTATACTCTAATTCCAATTATTAAAACATCATCAACTTGCTCATTAGTAGCCCCCCTCCATTTATTGAAATAATCAAAAAGCATAGTGCCTTGATTTTTCATGGCTAAGTGAGAGTTTTCGATTAACAATTCCTTAAATCTTTTTGTCATCATTTTTTTTCCTGATTCCCCTCCAAATTGATCTGCAAATCCATCTGAAAAAATATAAATACTATCTCCTTTTTCAATTACAAGTTCATGTTGCGCAAAAATTTGATCATCTAAAGTGTAACCACCAATAGCACTTTTGGTAGCTTTTATTTCCAGTATTTCAGTGGTATTTTTTTTCAAAAGCCACAATGGCCTATTTGCACCTGAATAGATAATGTTTAGTTTTTCATTTTTTATACTTGTATTTATTGATAAAAATGCAATGTCCATCCCATCTTTAATTCCTATTTCAAGATTACCTTGTTTTAATGTTTTTCTAATACCTATATTTAAGCCGCTTAAAATATCTGCAGGTTGCTGTTTTGTTTTTATTACTTCTGTTAATTCCTTACTTCCAATCATGCTCATAAATGCACCCGGAACGCCATGACCCGTACAATCTGCAACTGCAACGTAAAAATCATCATTTTCTCCATTTGCAAGAAAATAAAAATCTCCACTTACAATATCTTTTGGCTCATAAAGTATAAAACTTTGTTCAAACTTTTCAAACAGCAAACTTTGTTCTGGAAGAATTGCATTTTGTATTCGCTTTGAGTAATTTATTGAATCAGTAATTTCATGCTTTTGGATTTCAAGTTGGTCTTTTTGTGTTTCAATTTCCTTTTTACTTGCAACTACTTCTGCTGTTCTTTCCGACACAATTGTTTCTAATTTTTCTTTTTCTTTTATTAAAATTTTTTCGCGGTATTTAAAGAAAAAATAAACAATAGTAATTAAAATTACAATTGTACTTATAATGAACCAACTTGTTTTATAATAAGGTTGTGCAATATGAATATTAATAGATGATATTTCTGACTCAACTCCATCATTATTTTTTGATTTAAGTAAAAGTTGATAATTTCCAGGTTGTAATTTTTTATATTCTGCATAAACAAAATCATTACTATTTTCTTTATCCATTAACAACTTGTTCCAACTTGTGTCTAATCCTGATAGTTTTGCATAATACATGTTTGAGGAAGGACTTGTAAGGCTTATTGAAACGAAACTTACTTTAATTGAATTTTCATTGTGACCTAGCTTTAAATTATCTAAAACTGTTGTACTTGTTCCGTTTACTTTTATATCTGTAATTCTAATTTTTGGTTGTACATTGTTTATTTTATCGTTATTTGCATGATATATTGTAACCCCTTTTGTTGTGCCAAACCAAAAATCACCAACATTATCTTTAATAACTGAATTAAGACTATTTTCAATATTTACAAAGCCTTCTAATTTACCAACAAAAGTTATGTGTTTTATTTTATACTCTTTATTAAAATATATCTTATTCAATCCTAAATTTGTACCCACAATTAATATGCTGTCGTTTAGAAATGTAAGTGAGGTTATGTTTCCAGATATTAATTGATTTTCAGGACATAAGTGTTGAATGTTTTTTTTACTCCCAGATAATAAATCTAATTCATAAATACCTCCGCCAAAAGTACCAATATATAAATTTCCTTTTTTGTTTTGAACTATACAATTTACTTTTTTTTCATCGAGGCCATTTTTTTCATCGAATGAACTTAATTTTTCTCCATCAAATTTCATTAACCCACCATAAGTACCAATCCAAATATTATTATTAACTGATTCAAACAAACAAGTTACTTCGTTATTTATCAATCCATTTGCTTCGGACATAGTTGTTAATTTTTTTTCTTCATTCAATAAGCTTAACCCCCCCGAAGTGCCAATCCATACTCTATCTTTGCTATCATTAAAAATATAATTTGAAAACGAAGCGCCGAGTCCATCTGTTTCAAAATAATTTTTAAATGATTTGCCGTTAAAATTTGAAATACCGTTTTGAGTAGATATCCAAATTGAATTATTCTTAGCAAGACTCATGTGAGTTATTTCATTTGATGGCAATCCATCACTTGTGGTGAAATGATTTAAAATTTTAGATTTGCGATTTTTGTATTCTATTTGGTAGATCCCTGTGTTACTTCCTATCCAATACAGTCCTGTTTTATCTTGTATAATAGAAGATGCTTCAAATAACCCAGGCAGTTCTTCAACTGTAATATATGTATATTTATCTCCTGAATATTTTACCATACCTTTATCTGTTCCTATCCATAAATTATTTTCTTTATCAACTAGTAGTTTAAAAATTTTATTGCTTTTTAAACCAACAGCTGTGTTAAGTGTAAAGTTTTTTTCATAAGCAACGGCACCAAACTTATCAGTTGCAACCCAATAATTTTTAGAGTTTTTAATTGAAAAACTCCAAACTTGATTATTTTCTGTGCCTGGAATTATTTTATAAATTGGTTTGGTGTTAACATTTGTATTAACAAAGTAGGCTCCTGCAGACTTTGTACCAAAAGCCATATAATCCTTGTCAACTTTTTTTAAACTAATAACTTCATTTACTTCTTTTGATTCGTGTTGAATGTTTATAAAAATTCCTGCTTTTTCATCAAAAACATCAATTCCGGTAACAAATGACGCAATCCAAAGTCTGTTTTTTTCATCTTCACAAATATCAAAAAGATGATCATCACTTAATCCATCAGAAGTGGTGTAATTTTTAACGACATATTTTCCATCTTTATAAGTTATTTTAAATAATCCATTATTAGTGCTAGTGGCCCAAATATTTTGTTTACTATCAATAAATACCGACGAAAAATAAATAGAGGCGTTGTTTGGTAAATTGCTTAATAAATAAATAGAATCATTTTTATAATAATATAAACCATTGTTTGAAGCTATCCATAAATTGTTTTGATTATCCTGCGCAATTTTTCTGATAACATTACCGTTTAATCCATTTTTTTTGCCATAATACTTAAATCTGAATCCATCATATCTACATAAACCTCCACCATCAGTCCCAATCCATAAATAATTGTCCTTATCTTGAAAAATTTCATATACGGTTGATTGCGGCAAGCCATCATCAACATTAAATGTTGTAAAATTAAATTTTTGAGAAAAGCCAAAAGAGATGTGTAAATAATAGAAAAGTAATGTTATAAAGTATTTTCTTTTAAAAACAACCATAAGTTTAACTCCTTTAATATAAAGCGCAATTGTAACAAATATAGAAAAACTTTTGATATTAAAACTTCTATGAAAGCTCGCAATAAACTAGTACGGTTTAAAAGTAGGCAAAAAGTTTAATTTTAAAACGTAAAAAAAAGGAACATTTAATATAGAACAAATTTCAAAAATTTAAAGCTAGTAATAGAAATGGTTAGAGAGTTCCATAATAATGAATCCGCCTACTTTGCTGATAATATTAGACAAATCGAAATTGAAAAAATATTTCCATTCTTGATAGGTTGTTTTTTAATTTTAAACTGCTAGTCTCAAAAAGTTTATAAATGAAGTGAGCGCTCAAATAGTATGTTTTTAAAATAATCTATATTTTTTGCCTTGATGAAATTAAAAACCTAAAATAATTTGTTTAGCAATCCCATTCTATTAATTTATTTTAAAACCTTATATTTGCGTTTATAATTTATTAATATGTCAACTAATTTATTAAAAGGTAAGCGTGGTATAATTACTGGTGCTTTAGATGAAAATTCAATTGCTTGGAAAGTAGCTCAAAAGGCGCACGAACAAGGTGCAACATTTGTATTAACCAATGCGCCAATTGCAATGCGTATGGGCGAAATTAACAAATTAGCCGATGCTACAAAATCTAAAATTATTCCTGCCGATGCAACAGTTGTTACTGATATTGAAAATTTATATACAGAAAGTATGCAACACTTAGGTGGTAAAATAGATTTTGTTTTACACTCTATTGGTATGAGCGTAAACATTAGAAAAAACATTCCCTACACCGAATTAAATTACGAATTTTTTAATAAAGGTATTGATGTTTCTGCAATGTCTTTCCATAAAATGTTAGCTGTTGCGCACAAATTAGATGCTATTAATGATTGGGGAAGTGTGGTAGCTTTAACTTATATTGCTGCACAACGCGCATATCCATTTTACACTGATATGGCTGATATTAAAGCTATGCTTGAAAGTATCGCGCGTACATTTGGATACCATTACGGTATGCAAAAAAAAGTAAGAATTAATACGGTTTCTCAATCGCCTACACGCACAACTGCTGGCGGAGGAATTAAAGGCTTTAATGAGTTTTTTGAATTTGCAGAAAAACAATCGCCTTTAGGTAACGCTTCTGCCGAAGATTGCGCAAATTATTGTATAAGTTTGTTTAGTGATTTAACTAAAATGGTTACTATGCAAAATTTAATGCACGACGGTGGATACTCTTCTACAGGCGTAAGCCAAGCACAATTAGATGCTCTAATGAAATAATTAAAATGAATTTACTTCATAAGCAAAACGAAAAAACAGTAAAACTTGTTGTTTATGGTGCATCTATTTTAGTTAGTATTGTGGTGGTAGCATTAAATCAAAAATTAATTGCTCCTCCTAAAGATTTTCCGAGTTTTATTTACAAATTACCTGCTTTAAATGCCTTTATTAATGGTACATGTAGCGTTTTGCTTATTGCATCTTTAATTGCAATTAAATCAAAAAATATTGCCTTACATAAAAAATTAAATTTAACAGCTTTTGTTTTAAGCGCTTTGTTTTTAATAAGCTACGTTACTGCTCATTTTTTTATTCCTGATACAAAATATGGAGATATTAACCATGATGGTATAATGAGCTTACAAGAAAAAGAAATAGTTAGTGGAATTAAACCCGTTTACCTAATAATTTTGCTAACCCATATTTTATTCGCTGTTATTATATTGCCACTTATTCTTATGTCTTTTTATTATGGATTAACAGACCAAAGAACAAAACACAAAAAATTAACCAGATGGAGTTACCCCATATGGCTATATGTTACAATAAGCGGTGTAATTGTTTATTTAATGATTAATAAGTACTACGGATATTAAAGGTCTTTAATCAATGTTACATGTCCATACTTAACTTCTTTTCGTTTAGTAACTGCGTTTATGTATTCCGCTCTCCACACATAAATATCTTGTTTGCATAATTCTCCTTTAAACTTTCCATTCCAGCCTTGTTTGTAATCTTTGGTTTCGAAAAGCTTTTCACCCCATCTGTCAAAAATTTGAAAAACATATTCTTCTGTTCCAACGCATATTGGCAAAAAAACATCGTTTAAACCATTATTATCTGTAGTAAACGCATTTGGTACCCAAAATCTAAATTCTGGGTTAATAATTACAGGCTCTGTTACTGCACTTGAGCAACCATAATTATTACTTACGGTTAATGTAACATAATAGGTTCCATACGTTTCGTATATATGATTACAATAAGGATTTGTATTTTCATTTCCATCATCAAATTTGTAATTAAAATAAATTGCATCAGTTGTAGATTTATTTTCAAAATAAATATTAGGGTCAAAAATGGTTGTAACACTTGGTGTGGCTTTAAACCCAGCGGTAGGGCTAGGCACAACATTAACTAAGTATATTGCATTTGACGTATCTGCACAAATTGAAGTTGTTGTTACTGTGAGTTTTACAGTGTAAGTACCAACGCCATTAAATTCCATTATTGGATTTTCTAACTGGCTTGATTGTTCGTTTGAAAAACTCCAGTCGTATTTTACCGGCAACTCGCTTTTACTACCATTACTAAAAAATACTTTACCCGGATTACAAATACTATTAGGTAAATTTTGAATTATTGCTTTAGGCCTTTGGTAAACCCTTATGGTATCAATTACAGAGTCTTTGCACCCAAATTGACTTCCTTTTAACTCAACCAAATAAACACCTGCATTTGAATAAGTTACACTACTAACGGTTTTGGAAGTTGCACTAATTGGTGTAGCTGATGGTGTAAAATTCCATAAAAAAGTGGCTTGTGGCATAATAGTGCCTGTTACTGCAAAACTAAAACTGTTGTTTACTAAACATTGGTTTTTGCTTTTAATTAATTCTAAATCAAAAGGAGGGTATATTTTTATTTGTTTTTTAATTGTATCCGTACAAAATTTACCCGGATTAACAATTAAAGTTACTTCATAACTACCCGTATCTTGATAAACGTAGGTTGGCGCAAACACATTGCTAGTATCATTTGTAGCGCTACCAACGCCAAAATCCCAAAAATAACTTTGCGAGTTAGAAGTGTTGGTACTTTGATTTATAAAGTTAGCTGTATTTCCAAAGCATTGCGTTGCAAAATCACCAATTGCGGCAACAACAGATATTTGGCAAGTTAAAATCTGGAGTTGATACTCTCTATAATGGACATCTATTAAAACACCGTTTCTATATTCTTTAACTGCAATAGAAACCAAGTAAACTCCCAAAGCGTTAGGCGTACCCGTTAAAAAACCTGTTGAATTATTTACTGCAAATGCAGGGTTTCCGGGTAAAGGATTTAAAGCAGAAAAAGTAGAAGTAAAAATAGTAGATTGGTAAGGCGGGCTAGGAGCTAAAGTAGGGCAACTAGCTGGTGGCGACACGCAATTTTGCGGCGAAGAGTTTAAAGCAGGGCAGCAATTATCTAAACCATTATATGAGTCGTAAAAACTATAAACTAATGAGTCGCCATCGGGGTCTGTTGCTGAATGATTAAAGTTTACATTTACCTTATTACATAAAAATAATGGTGGCAAATTTGTAAACCTTGGCGAACTGTTAGGCCCAAAAGTTGAAAGTTTAGGCACCATACAATAGTATGTAGAACCTGTTTGATCAGGATTTAAAACATTTGTAATTACACTATTTCTACAACAGCGTTGGTAAACTAAATAATAGCTATACAAATTAGTGTTAAGTGTAATTGTGTTGGTGTAAATCCCCTCTTGAATGCATTTATTTGGGGCAGTAATACAGGGGTTATTAATAGATGATGGCACTTGTGTAACAACTGGTATGCCCATTGTTACAGTTGTATCTAACAATGGGTTAGTAATATTTTTAATTGATAAATAGCACGGCCCTCCATTTCCCAGCCCATCAAAATCAGCACCATTACCACTGCAATCTCTATAAATTTTTAATGTAATTCTATATTGACTATTGCCTAAATAATCGTAAATAATTTCGCCTCCAACTATATGAAATGCTTTTGCAGTAAAACAACAAATAGCAAAAAAAACAATAAAATATACTTTTTTAATTGGCACGAACTACTAAGGTAATAAAACTAAACACATTGAGCAAATTGTTAAATAACTGGTTTAATTAGTTTTATAAGTGGGTTGTTTTACAAAAAAATGACTAATTATTTAGTAAATTTGTAAATATGCGTTATTACTTTATTCTTTTTTGTTTATTCCTGTTTAAAGGTTTTGCACAATTGTCTGTTGCTTTTGATACAATTAACGTAATAGAAAATGGCAAATCATTAAAATTAAGTTGGGCAGGAGGAATTAACTATTCTAATATTTCTAACATTGACTTAAATTTTGATGGTAAAAAAGATATTGTGGTATTTGACAGGAGCAACCAATTTGGATCGGCAATTTTTAAATGCTTTATTAATACTGGAAATGCGGGTGAAGTAAAATACACACACGATATGTCGTTAAGTGGTAAATTCCCTTCTGCAAAAGATTGGGCTATACTATTAGATTATAACAACGATGGGAAAGAAGATGTTTTTACAAGCACAACTGGAGGAATAAAAGTATTTAAAAACACAAGCACAATTTCAGGAGGGATATCATTTACTCTTGCTAAAACAATGTTGGTGTCTGATTATAATCCAAGTGGCTCCCCAAGTATTTCGAATTTATATGCAAGTAATGTTGGTGTGCCCGGTTTAGGAGATATTGATAACGATAACGATATTGATGTTTTAACTTTTTCGCCTGCTGGTTTTTTAGTTGAATTTCACAAAAATATGAGCATGGAAACTTATGGCCATGCCGATTCATTAAATAAATATATTATTGGCGATTTGTGTTGGGGTAAAATGCAGGAAAGTAGTTGTGTGGTTTCATTTAGCCAATGCCCGCTTTTTAAACAATTAAATTTAAACATAAATGTAAATCAACAACCTTTGCATGCGGGCTCTTGTTTAACTTGTGTAGATATTGATGGTGATAATGATAAAGATTTAATTATGGGTGATATTTCTTGTGATGTTGTTCAGCTTGCTAAAAATAACGGAACCTCATCAGTTGCACTTGTAACTGATACAACAAAGTTATTTCCAAATGCGGCTAATCAAATTAAATTTAATATTTTTCCATGCACCTATATTGTTGATGTAAATGGCGATGGAAAAAAAGATTTATTAGCTACTCCAAATGCTTATGGTAGCGAAAATGTTAATTCAGTTTGGTATTACGAAAATGTAAGTTCTACGCCAACCATGAGTTTTAATTTTAAACAAAAAAATTTATTTCAAGATGAAATGATTGATGTTGGACAAAACTCATTTCCTGTTTTGTTTGATTATAACGCTGATGGTGTTAAAGATTTGTTAATTGGAACTTACGGTTACTACAATGGAACAATGCTAAAATCTCAACTCACCTTATATAAAAATATTGGTTCTCAAACAGCACCAAGTTTTTCATTAATAACCAGAGATTATGCAGGAATAAGTTCATATTCTTTTACAAACATTGTTCCTACTGTTGGAGATATTGACGGTGATGGAGATATTGATATTTTAGTTGGCACTTCATTTGGACAAATTCATTGGTTAAAAAACTCAGCAGGAAGTGGCTCACCCGCAACGTTTACTCAAGTTGCAATTAATGCGTTTAGTTTTACAACTATTTCTTCTAACACCGCGCCGCATTTATTTGATTTAAATAACGATGGTTTGTTAGATTTATTAATTGGCATGAAAAACGGAAGAGTATCATATTATCAAAACAATGGTACTTCAAGTAATCCCTCTTTTACACTTATTACAAACACCTTAGGAAACATAAATGTACAAGGAGATGTTGCCGTTTATGGTATAGATGGTTTTGCCACGCCATATGCATATAAAGAAGGAACAGATACTAAAATTTTAGTGGGCTCTATTAGTGGGCAAATTTTTGAATATATTTTCCCAAGTGTATCCAGTCCAACCGTTAGTTACACTTTACTAAATAATTATGTAAACGGAATTAATGTGGGCGCACAAAGCTCTCCATATTTTGAAGATATAAACAATGATGCTATGCGCGATTTGTTTGTTGGTAATGCCTCTGGCGGGTTAAGTTTTTATTCTTCTAAATCTCCAAATATAGGTTTTAATGAAAATAGTTTAAATAATTCAAATCTGTTTTCCATTTATCCAAATCCAACAAATCAAAACTTTTATATTAAAGCTGAAAATGGCGATCAACTAGTAAATGTATTTATTTATGATTTATTTGGTCAATTGGTTTTAACTAAAAAAAATCATCAAATAAATGAAATTATTCAAACCAATAATTTAACTAAAGGCTTATACTTGGTAAACATACAATCGGCTAACTCAAACAGTACAGCACATATAAAATTTAATAAATTAATTATTAAGTAATGAGAATTATAAAACATCATTTTCTTGTTCCGTTTTATATGTTTTTAATTGCATTTGTTTTTCAAACATGTGCTAAGCAAAAAGGTAAAATAAACCATGGCGATTTTCCATCAGAAATTGGGACAATAATAGCAAATAAATGTGCCACAAGTGGTTGTCATAATTCTAAAAGTAGTGTTGCAACAAATAATTATAATTTAGATAGTTGGGATTTAATGTTTAAAGGTAGTAATAGTGGTTCGCCAGTTATTCCGTTTAATAGCGCATATTCAAGCTTATGTTTTTACATTAATACGTATGACGATTTAGGATTAAAAAATGAACCAACAATGCCATTAAACGCAAAAGCTTTAAGTTATGATGAGGTTAAGCTAATTAAAAACTGGATTGATGATGGAGCACCAAACATAAACGGCGATGTTAAATGGCAAGACCCTAACAGTAAAAAATTATATGCCGTAAATCAAGGGTGCGATGTATTAACTGTATTTGATTCTGAAACACAACTACCAACTCGAGTAATTTCGGTTGGTACTAAAGCAGGGCCAGACACGCCACATAACATTAAAGTATCAAGCGATGGTAAGTATTTTTACATCATATTTATAAATAATAATATTATGCAAAAATACAGCACAGCAGATAATTCATTAATTGCAAACATTCCATTAAGTCCTTTAGCTGCAGGTACAGGTACTGCCGATGCTTACGATTGGAACACGTTAATTTTTACAAAAGATAATAAAAAAGCATTTTGTGTGAGTTGGCAAAGCGCAGGAGTTGTAGCTTGTGTTGATTTAGAAAAACACAAATTAATTCACTACGTTGGCGGAATGTTTAATCCTCATGGCATTGCATTAACCAACGATGAAAAAAACATTTACATAACCGCTCAAATGGGAAATTGTTTATTTCAATTTGACACTGCGTTTACTGTTAGTAATAAATACACATTAGATGGTATGCCCGCAAACGAATCTAGTAACACAATTAATTCGCATGAAATTATCTCAGGTAAAAACCCTAACGAATTGATAATTACTTGCCAACAAAGTAATGATATTAGAGTGTTTAATACAATTACAAATTCTGTTACAACAATAATTCCAACATCGCCAGACCCAAGAGAGTTAGTATATTCAGCTCAAAACAATGCTTATTTTATTACTCATTCCGAGGATACAACTACTTTTGCAAACACAAGAGGGAGTGTTACAAAATTAAACGCAACAAATTATACAATAACAAAACTTAAATGTGGCTACCAACCTCATGGTTTAGCGGTTGATAATAAAACTAATTTGTTATACATACTTTCAAGAAACAGAAACACAGCCGGTCCAGCTCCCCATCATACTAGTAACTGTGTTGGGCGAAATGGTTTTGTTAATTTTATAAACGCACAAACGTTTACTTTGCTTAATAAAAAATACGAAATGAGTGTTGACCCCTATATGATTTTTGCACAACCTTAATGGAAACTAATACCCTACTTAATAAGCAACCTATTTTATTGTATGATGGAGATTGTGGTTTTTGCAATAAAGCCATTTTGTTTTTTTTAAAAAAAGAAAAAAATAACAAAATGTATTTTGCTTCATTACAATCTGAAGTGGGTTTGTTGTTGAAAAATCATTTTGAATTAGATTCAAAAATAGATAGCATGATTTTAATAAAAGATTATTCTGCCCATATAAAATCTTGTGCGGCATTGCGATTAACTTTATACATGAAAGGTTTATGGCCTTTGCTTATTATTTTTGTAGTTATACCTCCTTTTATTAGAAATTATTTTTACGATTATATTGCAAAAAAACGCAAAACATTAGCAAATTCGGTTATTGCATGTGAAATAATTAATGAAAAAACTAAAACAAGATTTTTAGATTTATAACATTTGTCAAAATTTAACAAAAAAGCAATTGTTAAACTTACATACAACAAAAATAATATATACCTTTCTCTTTCAAATTTTTAACATGAAAAAAATACTTATCACCGTTGCATTACTTTCGTTTACAACCTTTTATTCTCAAACAGAAAAAAGACCTGATAATTGGTTTAATCTTGACCCAACACTTGATAAAGTTAATGGTGTTAGCACTAATAGGACTTACGATGAGTTATTAAAAAACAAAACAGCAACACCTATTATTGTTGGCGTGTTAGATAGTGGCGTAGATTATGAACACGAAGATTTAAAAGATGTAATGTGGACAAACCCTGGAGAAATTGCAGGTAATGGTATTGATGATGATAAAAACGGGTATATTGATGATATACACGGTTGGAATTTTATAGGGGGGAAAGATGGACAAAATGTTAATGGAGATAATTTAGAAGTTACGCGGTTATATAGAGTTTTAAAACCAAAATATTCTGGCAAACAAGAAACTGATTTTACAGATAAAAAAGAAAAAGAAGAATTTGTTTATTTTAAAAAGGTAGAAAAAGAATACCTTAAAATGAAGGAAGAGTTCGAGTCGGCTTACAAACAATTAAGCTTTTTATATAATGGGTTAACCGATTTAAATAATAAAGCTAAAACCCAATTTAATATTACCGAAGTTACAAAAGAAGATATTTCAAAATTTGAAGCTGCTGATAAAAGAGAAAAACAATTTAAACAAATAGCACTTGGTTTAATTGGTAATGATAAAAGTTTAGATAAAACTCTTGAAAACAAAATTACTCCGGGCTATGAGCAATTTAAACAATTTATTGAGTGTGGTGTTAATTTAGATTTTGATCCTCGCTTAACAATTGTAAAAGATGATTACAACAACAATACGGATTTTAATTACGGAAACCCAGATTGCAAAGGCCCTAACAGTCATCATGGCACACACGTTGCTGGTATTATAGCTGCAAAGCGTGGCAACGGAATTGGAATGGATGGCGTTGCAAACAATGTAAAAATAATGGCAGTTCGTTTAGTTCCTGGTGGAGATGAACGAGATAAAGACGTAGCTGCTGCAATTAGATACGCAACAGATAACGGAGCTAAAATTTTAAACATGAGTTTTGGTAAAGGTTTTTCGTGGAATAAAAAAGTGGTAGATGATGCTGTTAAGTATGCTGAAAGCAAAGGTGTTTTATTAATACATGCAGCTGGCAACTCTCATTTAGATATTGATACCGAAATTCACTATCCAACTAAAGTATTTGAAAACGGAAAATTAGCAAATAACTTTATTGATGTAGGCGCATTGAATTGGAAACCAGAAAAAGATATTCCTGCAACGTTTACCAATTATGGTAAAAAAACAGTTGATGTGTTTTCTCCTGGTGTAGATATTTACTCTACAATTCCAGGCAACAAATACAAAGACGAAAACGGAACAAGTATGGCAGCTCCAGTTGTAGCTGGTGTTGCAGCTGTAATAAAATCTTATTATCCAGATTTAACTGCCGTTCAAATTAAAAAAATTATTATAAAAAGCAGTAATAAAGCCTACAAAAAAACTAAAGTTGTTAAACCAGGTAGTAAAGATGAATTAGTAAAATTTACAGCTTTAGGTAAAAATGGTGGTATTGTTAATTTATACGAAGCTATTAAATTAGCACAAAAAACATCAAAAATTAAAAGCTAGTTTTTAAACGCCATAAGGTTTAAACTTTTATCGCAACAAAAAAACTCTTGTTTAATATTATTTGAGCAAACAATTATTGTTCTGTTATTAGACAACATTGCTAATTGATTTTGATACCAATCAATAGAGCGTTCATCTAAATTACTAATTGGCTCATCAAGCAATAACAAAGGCGTATCGGCATATAAAGCTAACCCTAGCTTAACACGTTGTTTCATTCCGCTGCTAAATTGCTTTATTAATTTATCAGATGATGTTTTTAAATCAATTGCTTCAATAAAAGATTGAGTACTTAAGTTTTGTTTAAAAGGTTTAGAAACTTTACAATGTTCAACTAACTCGCTAAGTGTTAACTCTTCAATTAATTGTAAATAAGGCGATGCAAAGCTTAATTTTTCATGTAATAAATCTTCTGAAATAATTTGGTTTTGATGCTTGTAAACTATTTCGCCTTCATTAACACTAACAAATCCGCTTATTATTTGAAGTAAAGTAGATTTACCAGAACCATTATTACCTAAAATAACCAGTTTATCGTTTTCGTTAATGGTAAAGTTTAGTTTTCTAAATACCCACTCCGTTTTAAATTTTTTTCCTAAATTATTTAATGTTATCGATACCAAAATTAAATTCCTTTTATGATACCATCTTTTTGTGCTTTAATAAAATTAATTATTTGATGCCTTACATCAGACTCTGGAATTTCATTTTCAACAATTTCAAGGGCATTAGTAATATTATGCCCACGCACAAAAATAATTCTATAAATATCTTCTATTTGCTTAATTACTTCTTTATCAAAACCTCTTCTCCCTAAACCAATTGTGTTTACGCCTATAAATTGTAGTGGCTCTCGCGCTACGCGAATATATGGCGGTATACTTTTTCTAACTAATGATGCCCCTGCAACAAAACTGTGTGCACCAATTGTTACAAACTGTTGCGCAGCAACAACTCCCTCAATTATTACAAAGTCCTCAACCGTTATATGCCCTGCTAAACTTCCGTTGTTTGCAATAATTACATTGTTACCAATAATGCAGTCGTGCCCTAAGTGCGTATAAGCCATAATTAAACAGTTGTTACCAACTTTGGTTGTCATACGATCTGCAGTGCCTTTGTGAATTGTTGCATACTCTCTAATTACAGTATTATTTCCAATAACAGTATTAGATTTTTCTCCTTTATATTTTAAATCTTGATTAACAATGCCAATTATTGCTCCAGGAAAAATTTGACAATTATCACCAATTATTGTGTCTGGATAAATAACTGCATTTGGATGTATGTAACAATTATCGCCTATTACAACATTTTCATAAATTGTAGCAAACGAGGAAACGGTAACGTTATTGCCAAGTTGAGCTTTAGAACTTATACTAGCTAAATTTGAAATCATTTTTATGCTTCAACAGGTTTTTCTATTCCTTTAACTTTTACAATTTGTGCCATCATTTCAGCCTCCATTACAGGTTTGTTGTTTACATAGGCAACCCCTCTCATGTGGCATATTCCTCTTCTAATTGGTGTTACTAAATTTAAGCTAAACACTACAGTATCACCCGGAATAACTTTTTGTTTAAATTTTACACCATCTATTTTCATAAAATAAGTTAGGTAATTTTCAGGGTCTGGTACAGTTTTTAAAACTAATACACCTCCGCATTGTGCCATTGCTTCAATTAACATTACTCCTGGCATTACGGGTTCGCCAGGGAAATGGCCTTTAAAAAACTCTTCGTTTAATGTAACGTTTTTAACCCCTATTACATGTTCTAATGATAATTCCATAATTTTATCTACCAACAACATAGGTTGACGGTGAGGTAAAATTTTCATTATGTCATTAATGTTTAATAACGGCGGTTTATTTAAATCAACCTTAGGATAATCTTTTTCTATTTTTTGTTTTTTAATAGCGGCTTTAATTATTTTGGCAAAAGCAATGTTACCATTATGCCCTGGGCGCGCAGCTAAAACATGTATTTTTAAAGGTTTTCCTACTAAAGCTAAATCTCCAATAATATCTAATAATTTATGGCGTGCTGGCTCATTATAAAAATGCAAAGCTGTATTATTTAAAACACCTTTTCCTTTAACCTCAACATGTTCTTTATTAAACACCTTTTTTAAATGATCTAGTTTATCTTTTGGTAATTCTTTGTCAACTAAAACTATTGCGTTATCTAAATCGCCTCCTTTTATAAGGTTGTGTTGTAATAACATTTCTAGTTCGTGCAAAAACACAAAAGTTCTACACTTACTAATTTCTTGTTTAAATTGAGTTATGTCGTATATTCCTGCATGTTGAGTGCCTAAAACATCGCTATTATAATCAACCATAACTGTAATGCGATATGCATCTTGAGGCACAGCTAACATTTCTACTTTTTTAACAGGGTCTTCAAACGTTAAATTATCTGTTAACTCAAAGTATTCTCTTTCTGCATCTTGTTCCTCTATTTCTGCGGCTTCTAAGGCTTCAATAAATTTCCACGAACTGCCATCCATAATAGGCATTTCAGCTTCTGTCATTTGAATTAAGCAATTATCAATACCTAAGCCTACTAATGCAGCAAGTACATGTTCTGTTGTATATACTCGTACGCCATTTTTTTCGAGTGTTGTTCCTCGGCTTGTATCAACTACCAAATCAGCATCTGCATCAATTATGGGTTGACCTTCAACATCCATGCGTTGAAATTTATACCAATGATTAACGGGTGCGGGATTAAAAGTTATTGTAACACTTTTACCTGTGTGTAATCCTTTACCCGAAATAGAAACCGCTTGTTTTATTGTTCTTTGCTTATCACTCATTTTACTTGCTTAAAAAGTAAATATAAGTATTTTTTTGAAAATTTCTTTCGTAATTTATTGCTTTTTATGGTTTAAATAAATCGGGGCGTTTAATTTTTGTTCTAATTAAGCTTTGTTCGTGCCTCCATTGTTCAATTTTTGCAGTATGACCACTTAATAAAATTTCTGGAACTTCCCAGCCTTTGTAGTGTGCGGGCCTGGTGTAAACTGGTGGTGCTAATAAGTTGTCTTGAAAAGAATCACTTAATGCAGAAGTTTCGTCATTTAAAACGCCTGGAATTAACCTAATAATAGCATCGCTTAAAATTGCAGCCGGCAACTCGCCTCCACTTAAAACAAAATCACCTACACTAATTTCTTTTGTAATTAAATGTTCTCTTACGCGCTCATCTATGCCTTTATAATGGCCGCACAAAATAATAATGTTTTTAAGTAACGACAATTTATTGCATAAGTTTTGATTAAGCACTTCTCCATCTGGACTCATGTAAATAATTTCATCATAACTACATTTACTTTTTAAATGGTTTATACATTTGTCTATAGGTTCTATCATTAAAACCATTCCTGCTCCACCACCAAATGGATAATCATCAATTTGTTTTTGTTTATTTTCTATTGCAAAATCACGTAAATTAATTAAATTAATTTGAGCTAAATTTTTGTCTTGTGCTCTTTTTAAAATAGAATGATTAAATGCACTAAGCATTAATTCTGGAACTGCGCTTATAATATCTATTTTCATAATTAAGCAGATTGTAATTCAATTACTGTTATTTCTGGCCAAATTCCTAATCGCCCCGGATAACCCAAAAATCCTAAGCCTCTGTTTACATATAAGTATTGTTCGCCATCTTTATATAAACCTGCCCAGTTTTTGTATAAAAATTTAACCGGGCTCCACTTTAAGTTTGGAATTTCAATACCAAACTGCATACCATGTGTGTGCCCACTTAAGGTTAAATCAATATCTTTATAATCCTTAATAACTTGCATATCCCAATGGCTTGGGTCGTGGCTCATAAGGATTTTAAATGGATACTCTTCCGTATCAGCATGTGCTAAATTCATTTTACCATATTTAGGAAAATGCCCTTTGCCTCCCCAGTTTTCAATACCTAATAAAGCAATTTTACTATTTCCGCGTTCAATAGCAATATGCTCGTTCATTAGTAAACGCCAGCCGCATTTTTTTTGAATTTCTTTTAATTTTTCTAAATTTTTTTCTTTTTCTCCTTCGGACCATTGAACATAATCACCATAATCGTGATTACCTAGTACCGAAAAAACACCATGTGGGGCATTTAATTTAGAATATACATTTTCAAAACCTTCCGTTTCATCAGCTCTATTATTTACTAAGTCTCCTGTAAATAAAATTATATCTGCTTTTTGTTGCATAACTATGTCAAAAGCATGTTCAAGTGCGTTTGAGTTAAAAAAACTTCCTGTATGAATGTCGCTTATTTGAACTATTTTAAAGCCATTAAAATCAGCAGGTAATTTGTTTGATTTAACTTTAGCATGATGAACTCTATATTTGTAGGCCCCTCTAATAATTCCGTAAACAAAACCTATTGCCGGCACAACCGCAAAGCCAACAGCAAGTTGACTAAAAAATTTTATTCTGCTAATTTTTACAGCTTGCCCATTAACATCAACACCTGTACTTGTAATTAATTGGTATATCCATCTAATACCCCTGTAAAAATCATCTAAAATTAAAAAGGCACAGCCTAAAAGCTTGCACACCAATAAAATTAGGGCTATTGAAGAAACAAACCTAAACCAATCTGGCCATTTTGTTGGCGAATAAAACATTCCAATTAAAGGAATAATTATATTAAAAGCCATTAAAAGATACTCGATTGTAAAAACTACATTTTTTGTTTTAGGATTAAAGTTTGACACAAAGCCTTTAACAGCTTGGTAAAAATACAATTCAACAATTGCTACAAAAAGAAAAAAAAGAAAAAATCTAAACGAGTCCCACATTTTTATTTTTTTATTATTTAGTGCATTACACTAAAAATTTATTTGCTAAAATTAATTAAATAATAAATGTGCTATTTACAGTGAGATGTTAATTATTTGCAAAATTGAATTACAATGTATTTGCTGTTTATCTTTACTTTTAAATCATGGGTAAAATAAAAGTAGGCATTTTTTTTGGTGGTCGTTCAAAAGAACGAGAAATTTCTTTTGCAGGAGGTAGAACAGTTTATGACAATTTGAATAAATCAATTTTTGAAGCTATTCCTTTGTTTGTTGATTCATTTGGTAATTTTGTTTTGTTAGACTGGAACTTTGTTTACAAAGGTACAATAAGAGATTTTTATCCGCCTGTTGAATTTATTCCAGCAACAAATATAGATTTTCAATTTTACGCCGAAAATTTAGGAAATTTATCTGTTAAACAACAAGATGAACTCATTTCAAAAATTGGCAAAAAAGTACAATTAACTGAACTACAAAATTTAATTGATTTTGCTTTTTTAGCATTGCATGGGCCTTATGGCGAAGATGGTAGAATACAAGGATTATTAGAGTACGTAGGAATCCCTTATTCAGGAAGTGGGATTTTACCAAGCGCTATTGGTATTGATAAAAGCGTTCAAAAACGTTTAATGGTAAATGCAGGATTTAACAGTCCAAAATATTTTACCATAGATAGAGAAGATTGGATTAACGGAAATGTAAAAGGTGTTTGGCAAAAAGCTAAAACAGAAATTGGTTTACCAATAGTAATTAAGCCAGCAAACCAAGGCTCATCAATTGGTATTTCAATATTTAATGAAGATAATGAAACCAATTTTATGGCTGCGGTTGAAAAAGCTTTTTTTACAAAATGGCTCGATTGCAATTATTGGAAAAAATTATCAGATAAAGAAAAAACAGAATTTGTTCGTAGTTTATCCGATATACGTGAAGGAATAGGAATGCCATTAAAAATTAATGTAAATCTTGTCAATTCGAGCGAAGTCGAGAAAGAAAACGTATTAATATTTTACAATCCTTACGATTTAATTTCTTTTTTAAATAATAATTGTAACTCAACTGATGGCTTTGTGTTAGAAGCACTAGACGGCGAAAGTACTGTTATGATTGAAGGGTTTATTGATGGAAAAGAATTTTCTTGTATAGTTTTAGAAGATACAGATTCTAACGGTTTGGTAATTGCTTTACCTCCAACTGAAATAAGAAAAGGAAAAGAACTATTTGACTATAGAAGCAAATATTTACCAGGATTGTCTCGTAAAATTACACCCATAGAAGTTGATGATAAACATATTAATGCTATTAGAACAGAATGCGAACGTTTATTTTCTGAATTATCTTTTGATGTGTATGCCCGTATTGATGGCTTTTTAGGAACAGACGGGAAAGTTTATTTAAACGATCCCAATACAACTTCTGGGATGATGCCATCTTCTTTCTTTTTTCATCAAGCGGCTGAAATTGGTTTAACCCCTTCTCAATTTTTAACGTATATCATTCGCACATCGTTAAGTAAACGTATTAAAAATGCTAAAGGCGATTATTCGTTTGTTCCATTATTAAATAAACTCGACTCATTAATTATTAGTGATAAAAGCGCAACAAACACTAAAATTCCTGTTGCAGTAATACTAGGAGGTTACTCTTCAGAAAGACACATATCAGTTGAGAGTGGAAGAAATATTTTTGAAAAATTGGCTTCGTCAGAAAAATATGCTCCAATTCCTGTTTTTTTAACTGGCAAAAGTAATAATCATTTAATGTATCAGTTGCCTATTAATGCACTTTTAAAAGATAATGCAGATGACATTAATGATAAAATAAATAATTGGAAAATTCATCCTGTTGTAAAAAACATCATTGATAAATGCAATGTAATTACAGAAAAATATGGATCATCAAATAATTTAAACGCACCTAAACAATTAAATTACGAAACTTTAGCAAAAGAAGTAAAACAAGTATTTATTGCCTTGCATGGTAGGCCAGGCGAAGATGGTGCAGTGCAAGAACAATTAGAAAAAGTGGGTTTATCTTACAATGGTTCTGGAAAAGAAAGCTCATCAATTACAATTGATAAATACACTACCAATGAAATTTTAAATAAAAATGGTTTTTTAGTTGCTAAGCATTGTTTAATTACAATTGATGATTGGAATGAAAACAAAGAAAAAATAAAACAAAAACTTCAAAACGATTTTTCGTACCCATTAATTTCAAAGCCGGTTGATGATGGTTGTAGTAGTGCTGTTAAAATGATAAAAAACTTTGAAGAGTTTGAGGCTTTTGCAACTTTAATGTTTAGAACTACTCAAGCATTCGACTCTAAAGCTGCAAGTTTATTACACATAAAAGACAAAGAAGAATTTCCGCAAAAGCAAGTTATTTTAGTTGAAGAGTTAATTAGTAAAAATGGCGCAAAACATTTTTTAGAAATTACAGGCGGAATGCTTACTAAATTTAATAGTAAAGGAGAAATTGAATATGAAGTATTTGAGGCCTCTGAAGCATTAGCAAGTGGAGAAATTTTAAGTTTAGAGGAAAAATTTTTAGCAGGACAAGGTCAAAACATTACTCCAGCAAGATATTCGAGAAACGAAACTGAAAGACAACTCATTTCAAATAAAGTAAAAGAAACACTTGGATCTGCTGCAAAAGTTTTAAATATTGTGGGTTATTGTAGGATAGATGCTTTTGTAAGAATTTTTGACGCCAATAAAGTTGAAGTAATTTTTATAGAAGTTAATTCTTTACCAGGAATGACACCAGCCACATGTATTTATCATCAAGCAGCAATTAACGGTTATAAACCTTATAATTTTATTGATAGTATTTTAGATTTTGGGTTTAAACGAAACACAGTTTCGGTAAATTAACGGTGAAATGTAATACCTAAACCAATAACATCTTGTAAGTTATCAGGGCTGTTAAAAACATTTCCGTTTGATAAGTGTAAAACGTTTAAACTTATCTCTATTTTTTTATTAATAAAATAGCTTAAACTTATTTGATGATGAAATGCTGCGCCCATTCCCACAAATCCATCATTTAATTTTTTATTTACAACTTCGCACCAAGCAATCCCTATTTGATAATTAAAATAAGTGTTTTTAAATAATAAAAAGGAGTTTCTAAATCCACCGCCAATTGCATAATTACCATAATTTGAATGGTGTAAAAAAAGCACCACATTTGTTTTTAAAAGTTTATCGTGTGCAATATTATTTAAATAGTTTAAAGCGATTTCAAAGGGTAGATAAATGTTATAAGTTAAATTAAAAGGGCTAAAAGATTGTGTAAGGTCTCTGTTTCTATAAGCACCGCCTATAAACTCTCCTCTAAATTTTTTAATATATAAATTAAATGCGCCTCTGTTACTACAATTAGATAAATTTATACTATCTAAGCTATTACTTTGAGCAAAACAATTGTAATTAATTAAAATTAATGTAACTAATATTTTAAGTTTTTGCTGCATAGGCAATACTTCCAATGGTTATTTTTATGCCTTCAACAGCTTTTAAATGTTGCCAGGCAGCTTCTATTGTTGCGCCGGTTGTAATTACATCATCAACCAACAACACATGTTTGTTTATTAATTCATTTGGATTTGTTAATGAAAAAACACCTTCTACATTTTGCCAACGCTCGTATTTTCTTTTTTTTGTTTGAGTGCGTGTGTTTGTTTCTCTAATTAAATTATTTGATATTATTGGTAAATTAGACTGTTTACTAATTCCTTTAGCAAAAATCTCGCTTTGGTTAAATCCTCTCTGTTTTAATTTTTTAGCGTGTAAAGGAATTGGAATTATACAATCCAAATCATTTAAATCATTTTTAAACTTTAATGCAAATTGGTTACCAATAAATTCAGCTAACTCATTTTGTTCTTGATATTTTATTGAGTGTAGTAGTTTTTGTACTTTTCCATCTTTTAAAAACACATATAAACAAAACGTGTTTTTAACAGGTATTCGTCCTGCAAAAATTAAATTTATTTTGCTCTTATGTTGATTTACGCTGTTAGGTAAGTTAATTAGGCATTTATTACACATAAACTGTTCGTGCTTATAAAGAACATCTAAACAAGCTTCGCAATTTCTTGGAAATATTAATGACAAAAAATCGTTAATAAAACTCATAACACTCTTTCAAAAATACAATTAAAGATTTGTAATTTTGTGTTAAATTAATCACACAATGTCAGAACAACAAAAAGATAAAAAAAACAGGTTAGTTTTTTTATGGATTTTAATTATATTCTTACTAATTACTAACGGTATAACGGGTTGGTTATTATTTACAGAAAAAAATAAAATTGTAGAACAAAAAATTGTAACCGAAAAAATCATTATAGAACGTGATAATGTGAAAAATGATTTATTAGCATTAAAAACAGATTTTGATGGTTTAAAAACCAATAATGCTGCAATGCAAGCAGATATTGATGAAAAAAAGGCTAGAATTGAAGAGTTAATTAAAGAAGCCGAAAAACATAAAGGCGATGCTTATATTATTGCTAAACTCAGAAAAGAAACTGAAACATTACGCGAAATAATGAAAGGTTATGTTAAAACAATTGATTCGTTAAATACATTAAATCAAAATTTAGTTGCTGAAAAGAAAACAGTTTTAAAACAATTAGATGAACAAAAAGAAAAAGAAAGTACTTTAATTAAAGAGAAAGAAGAGCTAAAAACAACAATTGCAAAAGGAAGTATTTTAACCTGTTTTAATATTACAGCAAAAGGTGTTCAATTAAAACGTGGTGGTAAAAAAGAAGTAGAAACTAGCAAAGCAAGAAAAGCAGAAAAAATAAAAGTTACTTTTTCTTTAGGCGAAAATAAAATAGCAAAAGCTGGCGAAAAAACAGTTTACATTAGAATTATTACTCCCGATGGTAAAGAAATGGCAAAAAGTTACGACGATGGCTATAAATTTACTTTTAATAAAAGTAGTGGCTATTATGCTGGTAAAGAAACATTAAATTATGCAAATGTTGAAATTACAGGTGTTACATACTGCGAAGGGCAAGGAGAAATGGTTAGTGGTAATTACATAATTGAAGTTACTTGTGATGGTGTAGTAATTGGAAGCTCTAATTTAAAACTTGATTAGGTTTTGAATTTTAATTTTTTAATAGCACACCCTTTATCTTTTGATAGTTTTTTTAATAAATCTGTTGTATTAATTACAAGCCATTCAAACGAAGAGAGTTTTGGTTTTGTTATTAACTTTAAAACACTGTTTAAACTACGCGATTTAAGGCCACAAATAAAAAACGGAAACATTCCAATATTTGATGGAGGGCCTGTTGGAAGAAATCAATTATTTTATATTCATTCATTAGGTGAAACTATCCCAAACTCTCAACTAATTTCTCAAAACATATATATTGGTGGAGATTTTGATGAAATTTTAAACGCTGTAGAAACAGGCGCCGCAAACGAAAACAATCTTAAATTAATTATGGGTTATAGCGGTTGGGGGCAATTACAGCTACAAAACGAAATTGAAAAAAAACATTGGTTTATCAACAAAGCAAACTCCAAACAAATTTTTGAAATAAATGTTGAATCTATTTGGAAAAAACAATTAGAAAAAATTAAACCGTCTTACACCATTTTTGGCGATTTTAGCACACAACCTTCTATTAATTAAACCCTGTGTTCTTATTCTTTTATTAACTTAGAAATTTTTAGGATTTGATTTTGTTTGTTTTTTATTGAAACAAAACAAATGCCTGTTTTTAAATTTATACTTAACGTTTGTTGAGTGCCTATAACTGTGTGTTTTGAAATTAATTTTCCGTTTACATCAAGTAACTCTATACAATCTGCATCGTTAGTTAAATTGCTAATTTGAATTTCGTTTTTAAAAGGGTTTGGGCCAACTGTAATTAATAAGTTTTTAATTTGATTTTCAGAAACTCCAACAATTAAGTTTGGATCAAAAGTTGGGCCTACAACTTTATTAATTACAAAATTATTAGGGTCGCAAACAACACTTGTAACAGTCCCTTGCAATGCAACAGTATAAGTTTCAATATTTACATTATGGTTTACTCTAATTATAGTATCAGACATTGAAGTTCTTGAAATTTTATATTCCATTGGTGTAATAAAAACAGGAACACTACTAGGCATGCTTGTGGTTTGGTTACTCTTTAACACAAATGTATTTCCAATTTTATTATAAGTAACATTAAATGTAGGGTAACCCTCGCCATAATACCATTGATTAAAAAACTGTGTAGCGCTTATGCCTGTTTGTGTTTGATAATAATTTTTAAAATCAACAGCACTTGCGGTATTAAATTTATATGTATTTAAAAATCCCCTTAAAGTATTAAACCACAAACTATCATTATTGGTTACAAATTGTAATGTTCTAATAATTGAGCCTCCTTTATCATAAGTTAATCTGCTATCAAAAATTCTGTTAGCGTCCATTGTATCATTACCTGTAAAAAAAATACTTCCTCCATTTTGACTCATTACATTACTATGTGCTGTACTTAAATTTGGTTGTAGGTTTGATGGGTCTAAATATTGTGCGGTTAAATGCTCGCTATAACTTGCAAATCCCTCATTTATCCATATATCTCCCCAAGTTTTACAAGTAACATAATCTCCCCACCATTGGTGCCCTAACTCATGCGCATCTACATAATAATCAAAAAAACCTAAACTTGTCATTGTTTGATGCTCCATTCCTCCTCCAAAAGGCGCCATACAATGTCCGTATTTCTCTTTGTAAAAAGGATACATGCCAAAAAGTTTAGAAAATAAATTTACCACTTGTGGCATTTTATTTAATATGTTTTTTTGGCTAACAAACCCAACATTATTTATAGCATTATCGTAAATATAATTTTGAATTAAAATAGAGTCTCCTATTAAATATTGAGGTTTTGCATATAAGTTATACTCTTTATATTTAGCAATTGCTACTGATATTAAATAATAATCAATTGGGTAATTGCTTTTCCACTCGTAACGTTTTTTGTTTCCAATTGTTACAACATTTTTTAATAAACCGTTCGAGCCTACTTTGTTTGCAGAATCTGTTGTTACAAAAACCCAACTACTATCAATTTTATCAGTTAAAATTTGTTTACAAGGCCACCAATGGTATGCCGCAATACTTTCGCTTAAACTCCATGTAACTTGGTTTCCCCAACTTCCACTTGTTCCATTACTAAAACCATTACCAATTGCTGCTCCCCCAACAGGGGCTATTCCGTGGTAATAAACAGAAACTGTAAATGTTGTGCCATTAACTAACGGTGTGGGCGCTTTTATTTTAAGCGAGCTGTCTTGCCTAACAAACGGTAAAAACAAACCATTAAATCTAACCGAATCAACTGTGTGATTTTGATGAAGCACAACCATAAAAGTATCCATACTTGAAACGGTTACAGTTGCAATAGTTTTAACTCCTCCGCTTACATTTTTATTTGTTCTTTCTAAATTTAAATTTAAATGCACAAATTTTACATCATACTTTAACTCATGCGAAATTTGTGTAGATAAATTTGCTGTTAATTTAGAGTGCTGAATTTGTGATGAAACTGAGGTTTGTTTGTGTTTTGCGCAAAAGTGTATTTGCGCAAAATTATTTAACGAAAGCAATAAGAATAAAAATGTAATGTTTTTCATAAAAGATATTTTGCAAATATCAAAAAAATTCAACTAAAATACTTTGCCATTCGTGTATTTTTAGAGATTTAGCTTTACCTTTATACATTATGTTGAAGAACGATTTATTACTAAAAGCTTCGTTAGGGAAAGATGTAGAACGAGCTCCTGTTTGGTTGATGCGACAAGCCGGAAGGGTTTTGCCAGAATATAGAGCTACAAGAGCAAAAGCAAAAAATTTTATTGAATTTGTTAAAACCCCCGAATTAGCCGCAGAAGTTACTATTCAACCAGTTGATATTTTAGGAGTAGATGCTGCAATTATTTTTAGCGACATACTTGTAATACCAGAAGCAATGGGCTTGCCTTATGAAATGATTGAGGCAAAAGGGCCATTTTTTCCAACAACAATTAAAACAAAAAATGATATTGATAAACTAAAAATTGCTCAAGTCGAAGATTTAGATTATGTTATAAAAGCCATTCAACTCACAAAAAAAGAACTAAATAATAGAGTACCCTTAATTGGTTTTGCAGGTGCGCCATTTACAATTTTAGCTTATATGATTGAAGGTTCAGGAAGTAAAACATTTAGTAAAGCAAAACAATTTTTATACACCGAACCTAAACTTGCGCATTTGTTATTGCAAAAAATAACAAATTCAACTATTAACTATTTAAAAGGGCAAGTTGCAAACGGGGCAGATATAATTCAACTTTTTGATTCGTGGGCTGGTGTTTTAAGTGAAAAAATGTTTTACGAATTTAGTTTAAAATATATGGCTCAAATTGCTGAAGAAATTGGGGCGCATGTACCCGTTACTATTTTTGCAAAAGATGCACATTATGCCATTGAAAAAATTTCTCAAACTAAATGCAATAACATAGGATTAGATTGGACTATTAATCCATTGTTAGCAAAAAAATTAAGTAATGGCAAAACATTACAAGGAAATGCAGACCCTTGTTTATTGTACGCAGATGACGAAACCATTGTTAACGAAACACAGGCAATGCTTTTAGCTTTTGGAAAACAAAACTACATTTGTAATTTAGGCCATGGTTTATACCCAGATATAGAAAAAAGTAAAGTAAAATTGTTTGTTGATACCGTTAAAGCTTTTACTTATTAATTTTTCACTTATTTAAAACAACGCCTTTATACCTTAATTTTATTGGGGTTTTACTACCGTTACTGTGTAAAAGTGCCGTTCTATCTTGCCTATCGTATGTAGTAGTTGTATTAAAAATTAATGTTACACTTTGTGTAGTATTTGGCAAAATTGGCTTTTTATTATATTCACTAGTTGTACAACTGCAACTTACTTCAACACTATCTATTAACAGAGGCGCATTTCCTATGTTTTTTACCTCATAAATAATTTTTACAATTTCTCCTTTTTTTACAAAACCAAAGTTTTTTTTAGCATCAACAATTTCAATTTTTGCTTGAGCATTTAATACATTTGAAAAAAGAAAAAGTATAAAAAAAATCCCACAAATTTTTATTGTGGGATTTTCATATTTAAATCTTAAATTATTTTGCATCTTCCATAGGCTTAGCTTTAATTTCACCTTTAATCCTTATCTTAATAGTTGCAATTTTTGCATTGCTACTTACAGTTACATTTTTATCAAACCTTCCTTCACGTTTAGTGTCGTACTTTACCTTAATTACACCACTTTTACCAGGTAAAATTGGTTCTTGTGGCCAGCCCGGCTTACCATCTATTGTTGTGGCCGTACACCCACACTCACCTGTAACCGAACTAATTGTTAAAGGCGATTTGCCAACGTTTGTAAATTTAAACTCTCTAATTCCGTTTGCATCATAATCAATTGATCCATAATCTAAAATTTCAGAATCAAATTTAATGTCTGGCGCATTGGCATCTGTTTGCGCAATTACAAAACTTCCAAAAAATGTAAGTAATACTACTATTAACTTTTTCATTTTATTTACTTTTTAATTAGCTTTTTTTCTCAACAGGGGCTCCTTGCGAAGTTTTATTTTCTGGGAAAGGAGTTTCAACTGGTTTTGCCTCAACATTACCTTTAATAGTTAAGGTCATAACTCCACTTTTTGCATTACTGTTTACTGTAACTGTTTTGTAAATACCACCTACTCTGTTTGTGTCGTATTTTACTTTAATCTCTCCTGATTTTCCAGGTAAAATTGGTTGTGTTGGACATTGAGGTACTGTACAACCACAACTTCCCATACAACTTGTAATTACTAATGGTTCTTTACCATTATTTGTAAATTTAAAAATGCAATCACCATTATCACCTTGTTTAATATTGCCATAATCGTGTGTAAGTTTATCTAATTTAATATCTGCTAAACTTGTTGGTGCAGCACTTGCGGTAGGGGTTGCTCCGTGGTTGTGACCATCGTTTGCACTATGTTCTTGCGCAAAGCCAAAAGTAGATAAACCAATAACTAATCCTAAAGTGTAAATTAATTTTTTCATAATGTTCTGTTTTTAATTTTAAAATATTTTGTTATAATACTAATATCGTGCCATAAAGATAGTTTACACCTCGTAATCTTTATGTATTTTTGCGAAATTTAACAGAATTTTTTGCCGAATTTAACAAACATGGAAATAGCAAAGACATATAACCCAAAAGAAGCCGAACTTAAATGGTATCCACATTGGTTAAAACAACAATTTTTTAAATCTACTCCAGATAGTAGAACTCCATACACTATTGTTATTCCTCCTCCTAATGTTACAGGCGTTTTACACATGGGGCACATGCTTAATAACACTATTCAAGATGTGTTAATTAGACGTGCACGTATGCTTGGTTTTAATGCGTGTTGGGTACCGGGTACCGACCATGCCAGTATTGCAACAGAAGCAAAAGTGGTTGCCTTATTAAAAGAGAAAGGGATTAATAAAAAAGACTTATCGCGCGAAGATTTTTTAAAACATGCATGGGATTGGAAAGAAAAATATGGTGGCATTATATTAGAACAATTAAAAAAATTAGGAGCAAGTTGCGATTGGGACCGCACAAAATTTACAATGGACGAACCACTTAGCGAAGCAGTTATTGATGTTTTTATTGATTTATATAATAAAGGACAAATATACCGTGGCGTTAGAATGGTAAATTGGGACCCCCAAGGTTTAACTGCCGTAAGCGACGAAGAAGTAATTTATAAAGAAAAAGATTCACAATTAGTTTATATTAATTATAAAATTGAAGGTGAAGATGGGCATATAACAATTGCAACTACCCGCCCCGAAACCATAATGGCAGATACTGCTGTTTGTGTAAACCCAAACGATGAAAGATACACTCATTTAAAAGGAAAAAAAGTAATTATTCCTTTAATTAATAAAGCTATTCCAATAATTTTTGATGAATATGTTGACGCAACTTTTGGCACAGGTGCTTTAAAGGTTACACCAGCTCACGATATTAACGATTTTAATTTAGGACAAAAACATAACCTCCCTACAATAGATGGCTTAACACAAGATGGTAAAATTAGCGAAGCGTGTACAATTTATGTTGGCATGGATAGATTTGCTTGTCGTAAACAAATTATTAAAGATTTACAAGAACAAGGTTTTGTTACAAAAATTGAAACCATAAAAAACAAAGTAGGACACAGCGAGCGCACCGAAGCAGTTATTGAGCCGCGTTTAAGTATGCAATGGTTTTTAAAAATGGATAAAGTAAGCAAACCTGCTTTAGATTCTGTTTTAAATGGCGATGTAAAACTAATTCCTGAAAAATTTATTAATACCTATAAACATTGGATGGAAAACGTACACGATTGGTGTATTAGCCGCCAATTGTGGTGGGGGCAACGCATTCCGGCTTGGTACGATAATAATGGAAACACTGTTGTATGTAAAACAAAACAAGATGCTTTTGATTTATTAAAAACTAAAAACTCAACATTAAACATTAACGAAGTTAAACAAGACGAGGATGTTCTCGATACTTGGTTCTCATCGTGGCTTTGGCCGTTAACTGTATTTGATGCCAACATTATTAAAAACGGTTGGGATAAAGCAAACGCCGATTTAAAATATTATTACCCAACAAACGATTTAGTTACAGCACCCGAAATTTTATTTTTTTGGGTTGCTCGTATGATTATTGCCGGTAAAGAATACACCAACTTAAAACCATTTACCAATGTTTATTTAACAGGAATTGTTAGAGATAAATTAGGGCGTAAAATGAGTAAAAGTTTAGGCAATAGTCCCGACCCATTAGAGTTAATTGAAAAATATGGAGCAGATGGTGTGCGTGTTGGTATGTTATTGTGTTCGCCAGCCGGTAACGATTTAATGTTTGACGAAAGTTATTGCGAACAAGGACGAAATTTTGCAAATAAAGTGTGGAATGCTTTTCGTTTAATAAAAGGATTTACGGTTGATGAAGCAATAGAAACACCACAATCATCTAAAGCTGCTATAACTTGGTTCGAAAATAAATTATCTGAACAATTAGAAATTATAAACGATCATTACGCAAAATATAGAATGAGCGATGCGTTAATGACAACTTATAAATTAGTTTGGGACGATTTTTGTGCTTGGTATTTAGAAGCTATTAAACCCGAATTTGTTGATGGCAAGGCGCAACCAATTGATAAAAAAACCTATGATACAACATTAAATTTTTTAGAAAGTTTATTAAAAGTAATGCACCCTTGGATGCCATTTATTACAGAAGAAATTTGGCATTTAATTGCAACACGAACCGAAAAAGATTGCATAATTGTTGCTAATTGGCCTAAAACAAACAATACAGATAATAATTTATTAGCTGAGTTTGAAATTGCCAAAGAATTAGTGGCAACCGTTAGAAATGTGCGTGCACAAAAACAATTATCGCCAAAAGAAAAATTAATTGTGTTTGAAAAATCTGACGCTGAAAGAAGTTTTTTTGATAGTACAATTATTAAACTTGCCAACTTATCAGCATTTAATTATACTAAAGATAAAGTAGATGGTGCTTTTTCGTTTCAAATTAAAACAACCGAATTTTTTATTCCGCTTTCGACTAATATAAATATTGGCGAAGAACGCGCACGTTTAGAAAAAGAATTAAATTATAACATTGGTTTTTTAGAAAGCGTAATGAAAAAATTATCAAACGAAAAATTTGTTGCAAATGCTAAACCCGAAATTTTAGCTTCAGAAAATAAAAAGAAAACAGATGCTGAAACAAAAATTAACGCAATAAAAGAACAATTAGCAGCTTTAGCATAACAATATGGAACCTTTAAAAGAATTGTTTAATAAAGCCTACTATTTAATTCTTGCAAAAGAAGTAAAAAGTGTTTTTAAAAACTTTAACGATAAAGGTTTTTTAAACGATGTATTAAAAGGTATTGAAAGCAGGGAGTTAAACGCAAGATTGCGACACACAAGTGTAACATTAAATACGTATTTGCCAAAAAATTATAGAGAAAGCATTTCCATTTTAAAACAAGTAACACCAAAGTTTAAAAATGGGTACACTAATTTAATTTTTCCAGATTATGTTGCCTTGTATGGTTTAGATGATTTTAATTTTTCGCTTGAAGCTTTAAGTTATTTTACACAATTTGGAAGCTCGGAATTTGCAATACGAGTTTTTTTAAAGAAAGATTTTTCCTCTACATTAAAAGTTATGAAAGCTTGGGCAAAAAACGAAAATGTACATATTCGTCGTTTAGCCAGCGAGGGTTGCAGGCCACGTTTGCCATGGTCGTTTAAGTTAGATGAGGTAATTAAAAATCCAATTCTAACTTTACCAATTCTTGAAAGTTTAAAAGAAGATAATGAATTGTATGTAAAAAAATCGGTTGCTAATCATATAAATGATTTTTCAAAAGAACATCCTGATTTGGTTTTAAAAATTTTAAAAAATTGGAAAAATAACAACTCTAACACACAATGGATTTTAAAACATGGCGCGCGCACCCTTTTAAAACAAGGCAATCAAAAAGCATTACAACACTTTGGAGTTAAAGAAAATAAACAAATAGAGTTAACATCAATTAAACTAAAAAATAAACAAATTAAAATTGGAGATAATCTTGGGTTTGACTTTCAAATTACAAACAACTCTTTAAAAACCATTAATATTCGTGTTGAATATGCTATATATTTTAAAATTTCTAACAATAAACATAACAAAAAAGTTTTTAAAATAAGCGAGCGACAAATAAATCCAAAAGAGAAAATAAATTTTAATAAAAAACATAGTTTTAAACCTTTAAGTACTCGCCGATATTACGAGGGAACGCATTTTATTGCACCTATAATTAATGGTAAAGAATTTGAAAAACAAAAATTTAATTGTATATTTATTATTTAGTTAAAAAATGAAATTTTACAATTTAATATTCTTATTATTACTTACACTTAATTTTTCTTGTATAAAAGAAAATAAAAAAGAACCCATAACTGAAGGGCAAGACAACACTAAAGCCGTTATAAAAATACGAAGAGCAAAATTAGATTTTAAAACTGCGGGTAAACCAATTGTTACTAAAGCCTCTAATCCATTAAATTTTATTGCTAACTCTAACGTTATACCTGTTACTGAGCTTACTACATTTGATGTTTTAACAGATTTGTATATAACAACTCCAGGAGAAGATACTTTAAAAAAATTAACTCCTTTTAAAGTAAATCCAGAAGTAAAATTATGCAAACAGCCTCATCCAATAAAAGCTTTACCTTCAAGATTTAAAGATGCCTCTTCATATAATATTCAATACATTGATGTTGACCAAGGTTTATTAGCTTCAAGATTAAAAAGTGTAATTGTTGATAAAAAAGGTAATGTGTGGATTGGCTCTAACGGTTCTGGGGTTTGCAAATATGACGGGGAAAGTTTTTTAAATTATACCATAAAAAATGGCTTAAGTAACAATACAATTTTAACCATATTTGAAGACAGCAAAGGTACCATTTGGTTTGGCACAGAAGGCGGTGGTGTTTGTTGGTTTGATGGTAAAAACTTTTATAACTTAACATCAGATAATGGCTTAGGCGATAATACCGTATTAGCTATTACAGAAGATAATAAAGGAAATATTTGGTTTGGAACAAATGGTGGAGGGGCTTTTTGTTTTGATGGCTCAAACTTAACGCCATATACCGAAAACGAAGGCTTAAGCAACAACATGGTTCGTTGCATAAAACAAGATAAAAAAGGAAATATTTGGTTTGGAACAACAGGCTCTGGGGCATGTAAGTTTAATGGAAAATCATTTGAGTATTTTACCGAAAGAATAGGATTAAGTAGTAGTATAATTCATGCAATTGCAGAAGACGAAAACGGCACAATATATTTTGGTACAGAAGATGGAGGAGTAAATGTGTTTGATGGAAAAACAATTAAGTATATTACTGAAAAACGAGGATTAACAAGTAATTGTGTGGTTTCTTTATTAGCAGATAAAGGAGCCTTATGGATTGGAACATATGATAAAGGTTTATGTAAATACTCTAATTCTGAAATTACAACTTATACTAACGAGCAAGGTTTAACTAATAATTATATATTAAGTATTGCCAAAGATTTATCAAATAATATATGGATGGCAACTTATGGTGGAGGTTTATGCAAATTAAACTCAAACTCTTTTATTCATTACACAAAAAACGAAGGTTTTGTAAATAATACAGTTAGAAGTATTGCTTTAGACAACAAAAACAATCTAATTTTTGGAACATTTGGCGATGGTTTAATTTATCATGATGGAAAATCGTTTTTACATTTTACAGAAAAAGAAGGTTTGCCAAGTAATAGAATAATGTCTATTGTAAATGATAGTAATTCGGTTTGGTTAGGTACAGAACAAAACGGAATTGTGAAATTTAACGGCACCAACTTTGAATTATACACAACAGAGCAAGGCTTATCAAGTGATTATATTAAATGCTCGTTTAAAGATAAAAATGGTTTAATATGGTTTGGTACCGATGAAGGTGGTGTGTGCGGCTTTAATGGCACACAATTTATAACTTTTAACGACGATGAAGACTTAACCTCAGCTATTGTTAATAGTATTACACAAGACAATAACGGCCATATTTGGATGGCCACAGAAGGTTCAGGCGCATGTTGTTATGATGGCGATTTTTTAAAATGGTACACAACTAAGTCAGGCCTTTCTGATAATAAAATTAATTGTGTATATAAAGATAATGAAGGTAACATATGGCTAGGTGGTAACACCAACGGAATAAGTATTATTGATGCTAAAACTTTAGGTACAGCTAATCCAAAAATTACAATAATTGATACTAAAAATTATTTAAGTAATAACTCAATAAAATCAATTATTCAAGATAAAGAAAATAAATTTTGGATTGCAACAGAGTTTGGCTTAAATCTATTAATTAAGGAAAAAAATACTTTTAAAAGTTTTATTTATAACACAGAAGAAGGGTTAAAAGCTAATGACTTTATGAAAAGTAGTGTAGCTTTAGATAATAATAATACTATTTGGTGGGGTACAGGTAAAGCATTAACCAAATTAAATATAAACAACTTTAATGTTCCAAATACTGTTCCTAAAATACAATTAACATCTATTGAACTAGAAAAAACATTTGTAGATTTTTTAAAATTAAGAGACACTACAATTAAACACAATCAAACAATTGTAGGAGTAAAAGATAAAAAAGATTTAAAAAGTTTAATTTTTGATTCGGTTTCTTTATTTTATAATTATCCAACAAAATTAAACTTGCCTCATAATTTAAATCAAATAGATTTTGTATTTAGTGCAATAAACTGGGAAGCAAAAGATAAAATACAATATCAATTTAAATTAGAAGGTGATAATTTAGAAGCTGATTGGAGCCCTCTTGTTAAAGAAAACAAAGCATTTTACAACAATTTAAATAACGATAATTATGTTTTTAAAGTTAAAGCAGTAGGACTTTCAGGGAAATGGAGTGAAGTTTTTGAATATCCATTTACAATTAGAGCTCCGTGGTATAAAACGATGTGGGCATATCTATTATATATAGTTGCTTTTATAACAATTGTAATGGGTTTTAATAATATTAGAACAAGACAGCTTAAAGCAAAACAAATTGAACTAGAAAAAGTAGTTGCAGAAAGAACTGCTGAAATTGTAGAACAAAAAGAATTAATAGAAGAAAAACAAAAAGAAATAGTTGATAGTATAAATTACGCTAAAAGAATACAAAGTGCAATGCTTGCAAGCGATCAACTTTTTTCTAAAAATTTAAAAAATTATTTTGTGTTATTTGAACCAAAAGATATTGTTAGTGGAGATTTTTATTGGGCATCAGCAACTCAAAATAATAAATTTGTGTTAGTTACCGCAGATAGTACAGGACATGGTGTGCCTGGTGCAATGATGAGTATGTTAAATATTTCTTGTTTAAATGAAGCAATTAACGAAAGAAGAATAACTAGCCCGTCAGAAATATTAAATTATGCCAGACAAAGAATTATAACCTCACTGTCAGAAGACGGAAGCGAAGAAGGAGGTAAAGATGGTATGGATTGTAGCGTTGTTGTTTTTGATTTTGATAATAAACAAATAAATTATGCTGCTGCTAATAATCCTATTTGGATAATTAGAAATGTAAAAGAGGCAAACATAGAGCAATTACAGTTAATAGAATTAAAACCTGATAGGATGCCAGTAGGTAAACACATTAAAGATTCTATTTCGTTTACAGAATCTGTTTTTAATTTACAAACAAACGATATTGTATTTACATTAACCGATGGTTTTGCCGATCAGTTTGGTGGGCCAAAGCAAAAAAAATACACCTATAAAAAATTAAAAGAGTTGTTATTAAAAATTTATGATTTACCTGTTAATGAACAACAAATTAAATTAAAAAATGAATTTATTCGCTGGAAAGGAACCGAAGAACAAGTAGATGATGTGTTATTAATTGGGGTAAAAATAGTTTAGCGCTATTTAATAAAATTTACTTTCAATTAAAAAATCTTTTGAAAAAATTTGTGTTTTTAGCTGGTTTATATTCAAGTATAACTTGTTTTATTTCATTATAAACATTTGTATTTTTATGAATATAATTTACATTGGCTAATGCTTTAATTTCATTTATCAAATTAACGTTTGTGCTTGAAGAAATTAAAGTGAGTTTTGAATTTGGAAGTAAAACCTTAAAACTATTAATTATCCTAAATCCATTTTCTGCATCAGGAAATTTAGAATCTAAATAATAATCTACAAAAACTAAATCTGGTTTTTTGTAGGCCTCAAGCAAAGCTTGCTCGCCAGAGTTAAAATAAAAAAATGTATAATTAGATAATTTAGAAAATTTTTCTTTTATAGAATTTAAAAAAATAGGGTCGTCATCTATTACAAAAATTTTTAGCGAGCTCATGTTTTTATAATTGTAATAATCCTTGTTTTAATTCAATTTGTGCCAATTTGCATTCGTTAATTAAATCATCAATTATTTTTTTAATTTCAGAAAAATTAGTTTTATTTAAACACCACTCTTCTACTTGCTTTAATTCTTTAAGTATATTTTCATCAAAACCTATAAATCCTAAAGATGTTTGTAATCTGTGAATAATAGATTTTATCGTATCAAAATCATAATTTTCAACAGCAACATTAAGTCTATCTATATCGTTTGGAGATTGTTCTAAAAACAACTCAATCATTTCTTTAATAAACAATTTATTTCCTTTAGAAAATTCGTATAAATATTTTAAACTTGTATGTTGTTTGTTGTTAGATGTTTTGTTGTTAAATTCTTCTTTATCTATTAAATTGCTATTAGCAATGTGTTTATTAATAATTTTAATTAAATCATTTGCGCTAAATGGCTTGCTTATATAGTCGTTCATGCCGCTTTTTAAACAAACTTTTTTTTCGCCGGTTATAACATTTGCCGTCATTGCTATTATTGGCGTAACACAATTAAGTTCTTTTCTTATTATTAATGATGTGGATATACCATCAAGCACAGGCATTTGAATATCCATTAAAATTAAATCATAAGTTAAATTTTGTAATAATTGTAGTGCTATTTCGCCATTGTGCGCAATTGTAACTTTTGCTCCTTCTAAACTTAAAATTGTAGAAGTAAGTTTTTGATTTATTTCATTGTCTTCAACTAATAATATTTTTTTATTATTTAAAAAATTAGTGTTTGTTTGTGTAACTTCAATTGTAAAATCATTTTGATGAGTTAAATTAAATGGGATATAAAAATTAAATGTTGAACCTATGTTTTTTTCGCTTGAAACATTAATGTTTCCTTTATGTAGCTCAATTAATTTTTTTACAATAGATAAGCCTAATCCACTTCCCCCATAATTTCGTGTGGTTGAACTATCTCCTTGAATAAATTTTTCGAAAATAGATTCGATTTTATCTTTTTCAATTCCAATTCCATTATCAACAACACTAAATTTAATTACACAATTTGAGTTGTTTTTTTGAGCAACAGATGCGTTAATTGTAACTGAGCCATTTATTTTAGAAAACCGTAATGCGTTATTAACTAAATTGCTAATTATTTGAAACAACCTTGTTGGATCGCCATAAACAATTTCGGGCAAATTACTTTCTATATTAGCGTTAATTTGTATGTTTTTTGAAAGCGCTTGAGGAATAAATGTTTTTATAGTTTCCTTAATTGTTGTTGCAATGTTAAATGCGATATTTTCTAATTCAATTAAGCCCGCTTCAATTTTAGTTGAATCTAAAATATCATTTACAATTTTTATTAAATTATTTCCCGAAATTTTTATAGAGTGTAAATAATCTAATTGTTCGTGAGTTAATTTTGTGTTGTTTAAAAGTTCTGTAAACCCTAGTATTCCATTAATTGGGGTTCTAATTTCGTGGCTAATGTTTGCTAAAAACATTGCTTGAAGGTTAAGTGCGTTTTCTGCGGTTTGTTTAGATTTTTCGAGTTGTAACTCCAAATTATGAAGTTGAGTAATGTCGTGAAAATAAATAAAATATTTATTGTCTTGTAATTGAATTTCTTTTTGAACGGTTACTAAACATGCAAGCATTTCATCTTTGCTAGTTAAGCAAAACATTTTTTCATCATTAAATTCTCCTTCTCTTAATAATTTTTCTTTTATATGTTTTATTCCATTGGGATTAAAAATATTAAGTTCATTTAATGATTTTCCAATTACTTTATCTGAAGAATTAAATTTAAATAGTTTAATAAAAGATGTATTTACTTCGGCAACACAAGTAAAGTTGTCGTTAATAATTAGTTCAGCAATAGGTGTGTTTTTATTTGAAAACATTTCTGAAAACCAATTTATCTTTATTAAAATTATTTTTTAGTTAGAGATTCTATAACCTCAACAATTTCCTCAAACACTTTTGACTTATGGATGAAAGAAACATTTATAAGCCCTAAATCATCAATAACTTTTTTTCCGTAATCTAAACTCGAAACAACAATTATTGGAATGTTTTCGGAAACATTTTGTTTAATTGCCCTTATTAAATCTACACCTGTTAAATCATCAATCATTAAATCACATATAACAATATCAAATTTTTTATTTGTAATTTTTACATAAGCATCATTAACTTTACTTGTAGTTATTAAATTATAATTAGCATCTAAAAGTTTTTGCCCTAAAGCGCGTAGGAATAATTTATCGTCATCTACAATTAAGATATTCTTTTCCATAGTATTAAAGATAGTGCTAAATTATAATTTTGTACTTTTTAATAAAAAAAACAAAGTAAATATTAGTCTAAATAAGTAATTAAACCGTAAATTTATCCTCGTTTTGGCACTTTTTGGTATAAAAAACAATAATAATCCTAACGAATTAAGTTTTTTAGGGCACCTTGAGGCTTTAAGGTGGCACTTATTTAGATGTGCAATTGCTGTTGTGCTTTTTGCAACATTAGCTTTTGTATATAATAATATTTTATTTGATGAGATTATTTTTGGCCCATTAAAACAAGATTTTTTTAGTTATCGTGCCTTATGTAGCTTGGGTCATAAAATAGGAGTTGGAGATGCAATGTGTATAACTGTAAAGGCACAAAAATTACAAACTTTAAGTGCGAGCGAGCAGTTTTTTAATCACATGTGGATAGCGTTTTTAACTGGTTTAATTTTAGGTTTTCCGGTTATTTTATGGGAATTATGGAAGTTTGTAAAACCTGCTTTAAAAGACAAAGAAGTAGGGCCAGTTAAAGTATTTATTGCCATAGCCACCCTTTTATTTTTAATTGGTGTATTGTTTGGTTACTTTTTATTATTTCCAATGAGTTATAATTTTTTAATTAATTACTCCGTTTCGGATAGTGGTATTGTACAAACCAACAATACTTTTGATGATTATATTTCATTAATTTCAACCATGACTTTAGTTGCGGGGATAATTTTTGAATTACCTGTTTTAGTTTATTTTTTAACTAAACTTACACTGCTTAGCCCACAATTTATGCGCAAATATCGTAAACACGCAGTTGTAATTATTTTAATTGTTGGGGCAATTATTACGCCAAGTCCTGATGTAACTAGCCAAATGGTGGTTTCTGTGCCAATGTATTTGTTATACGAACTTAGTGTATTTGTAAGTGCGTGGGTTATTAAAAAAGAAAAAATTGCTACTTAATAAAAACAACTTTTTACTTTCTGTCAAACTCTTTGTGGCTATTCCAAATAGTGTTGCTTAAGTTTTTACTAAAAGCCATTATGTAATAAACCGAAACGCCAAATCCAACAATTAATAAATGTAAAAAAGCAACAAATCTAAACACATTCCAATATGGTAAATTTTGTGTTTTGTTTGTTAACCAATTATTAGGTAATGTAAGCGTAATTAGTGCTGAAATAATTAATAATGATATAAAAAGGGTTTCAAAATTTTTTAATGGCCAAATTATTAATTTGTGAACTTGTTTAAATTGATTTCCCCAATTATGAATTAAATAAAAATTACCATAATTTGTTTCAGAAAAAAGCAAACAATTATTTTGAGAATTTTTAATTTTAAAAGACGAGTATGGCGCTAAAACAAAAAAGTTAGATAATTGTTTTAATTGTTTTTTTTCAATGTCTAAAATTTTAAGTTTTGCCTCATATGGCAAATTGTTTTTAAAATATTTTCTTTCTAAAAATCTTAACCTATTATTAATTGCAACTTCTTTAATTTCGTTTATAGAAAAAATTAAATTTGTATCGCACTCTTCTTCTGAAACTACAGTTAAAAGCTTGTTATAATAAGGTAAATGATTTAAAATTTTTGTTGTGTAAATAATATCGTTTTGAAGAATTTTTTTTGTTTGTACTATTAATTCATCTTCGGTGTTATTATTTTTTTGTTTAATAATTTTAAGTTCATTTGTTAAGTTTAATTTTTTAAACATTTTAATATGGTATAATAGCTAAACCTATTGTGTATGGTGTTATTCCTGTTGGGCCATTTGAAGTAAAAACTTCGCTTAAATAATACGTTGCGGTTAAACAAAATTGTTCGTAACCAATTCTAAAATTTACACCATACCTTAGCTTATTTACATTTTTAATATGATATAATCTTACCTTTCCGTCATTATCTTTTATAGATCTAAAATCATTAACCACATAGCCAATTTTTCCTCCCAAATGTATTTTAAACTGTTTATCGGTTTTTGTTCTAAACCTAAATTCTAATGGCACTTCTAATATTTTTTGAGCAAATCTATTTAATGTATAAGGTCTCTCAAAAGGTTTTAACGTGGTTAGTAATCCGGTTTTTATGCTGTCTTTTACATAAATAAAATCTGCGTTACTATGAAAATTATGGCTTAATAGTCCTAATCCATAAGCAAAACTAAAATTAGAATTGCCAAGTGGTTTATCAAACATAAATGCAAAATTAAATCCAATAGATTTTAAATTATCTTGTTTAATAGTAGGAGGTAAATTTAAAAAACCTGTATGATTTAACTCAAAAATTAATCTGTCGTGGGGGTCTGATTTATAATTTTTAATGTCAAATTCGCTTTCTAACTTCTTTTTTAATAAATTTACTTTTTGTAAAGTATCTTTGTTTTTTTGTGCAATTAAAAAGTTACAGCAAAAGATAAAAAGAAAAATTATATGTAAAACATACCGCATTTTAAGAGATACAAAGATACTAAATTTATCATTTTTAATTTAAATAATATTTGTATTTTGCATTACTATGGTAACTTATAACCCAAAAGACTGGCTAAAGTTAATTTTAAAATTTCATAAAAGTGATTCGTTAAGGCAATTAGCCCCCGCATTAATTTTAATGGCAATATTTACTGCTTTAATTTCTTATATTGAACAAACATATTTAAAAAATAAACTTCCAAATTCTTTAACATTATTTCATCAAATAGCTGGTTTTGTTATTTCTTTAACCTTGGTTTTTAGAATTAATACAGCTTATGATAGATGGTGGGAAGGTAGAAAAGCTTGGGGTAGTTTATTAAATAATTGCAGAAATTTATTAATAAAACTAAATACTTTTATTCCAGAAAATGAAATAGAAAAGCGGAAAAACATTGTGTTTTTAATTAGTAATTATGCTTTTGTATTAAAAGAACATTTGCGAGACAATAAGCCAATAAGTATAGAAGATGGATGTTCTTTATTTTCAAAAAAAGAATTTGAAAGTGCTGTACACAAGCCAAATTTTATTGCAAGCCAATTAACAAAATACATTTACAAACAGTGTTTACAATCAAAAATTACAAACAATGAAGATGTTTTAATTAATAAAAACATTGATGAATTAACTGAAATATGTGGGGCATGTGAAAGAATTAAAAACACTCCAATTCCTTTTTCTTATAGTATTTTTATTAAAAAAATTGTTTTTATTTATATTGTTACTATGCCTTTTACCTTTGGTTTAACAACTGGTTATTGGAGTGTGTTAATTGTTACCATAATGTTTTATGCTTTTGCATCATTAGAATTAATAAGTGAAGAGATTGAAGATCCTTTTGGTACTGATGATAATGATTTGCCTCTTGATGAAATTGCTGATAAAATAAAAAATAATGCTAATGAAATTTTATTACATTCTTAATATTAAACTTCAAGCATTGTGCTGTTTTTTTTCTCTTGTAATCGTTTAATGTCCTCTAAACTACCTTTTGGAATGGAATGAATTAATTTTTTAGTGTACTCGCTTTTAGGATTAAAATAAATTTCATCTGCATCACCAATTTCTTCTATTTTACCTTTTTGCATTACAACCATTCTATCACTCATAAATTTTACTACACTTAAATCGTGGCTAATAAAAATGTATGTGAACTTAAATTCTTTTTTTAAATCGTTTAATAAATTTAATACCTGTGCTTGCACACTAACATCTAATGCGCTTACACTTTCGTCACAAATAATAAATTGTGGATTTAAGCCTAATGCTCTTGCAATGCAAACACGCTGTCTTTGTCCTCCACTAAACTCATGTGGATATCTATTAAAATGTTTTTCTTCTAGTCCCACTTTTTTCAACAACTCGTACACTTTATCTTTTCGCTCTTTATTTGAATTAAATATTTGATGCACTTGCATTGGTTCCATAATAGCATCTCCAATTGTAATTCTTGGGTTTAAAGAAGAGTAAGGGTCTTGAAAAATAATTTGCATGTTTTTTCGCAACTCTCTAAAATCAACTTCTTTCATTCTTATTAACTCTTGCCTTTTGTAAAATATTTTACCTTCATGGGCATCAACTAATTTTAAAATTGTTCTTCCTAAAGTTGTTTTGCCACAACCGCTCTCGCCCACTAAGCCTAGCGTTTCTCCTTCATAAACATCAAATGTAACATCATCAACAGCTTTTGTGTACTCTAATACTTTTCCAAACAAAGTTTTTTTAGCAGGAAACCAAGTTTTTACATTTTGAATTTCTAAAACTTTATCTCTTTGATATAATTCAATATGTTGTTGTTGTCTTTCTTGTTGTGTAATTATAACAGAGTTTATGGTTTCTTTTATGTTTGAGTTTACTTCAATTATTTCGCCTTGTTCTGTTCTCGTCATAAAATCACTTACTACTGGTAAGCGTTTTAATCGTTTATCTAATGGAGGGCGGCAAGCTAATAAACTTTTTGTATAAGGGTGTTGTGGTTGACTAAAAATTTGAAGTACAGGACCTTTTTCTACAATTTTACCCTTATACATAACTACAACTGTATCTGCTAACTCGGCTATTACACCTAAATCGTGGGTAATAAATAAAATTCCCATATTGTGTTGTGCTTGTAGTTTTTGCATTAACTCTAATATGGTTTTTTGAACTGTTACATCTAAAGCTGTTGTTGGTTCATCTGCAATTAAAACATTTGGATTACAACTCATAGCCATTGCAATCATTACCCTTTGTTTTTGGCCACCTGATAATTGATGAGGATAACTATTATATATACGTTCTGGCGTTGGTAACTGAACTTCGTTAAAAAGTTGAATTACTTTTTCTTTAGCTTGTTGTTTTGAAATTTTTTGGTGTAATAAAATTGATTCTAGAACTTGATTTCCGCATGTAATTACAGGGTTTAACGAAGTCATAGGTTCTTGAAAAATCATTGCTATTTCATTACCGCGGTAATGGCGCATGTTTTCTTTATCAATTTTTACTAAATCAACTGTTTGATTGTTTTTGGTGTGATAAATTATTTCTCCTCCTGTAATTTTTCCAGGAGGGTTAGGAATTAATTGCATAATAGATAAAGAAGTTACTGATTTACCAGAGCCACTTTCTCCAACAATTCCAATAGTTTCGCCTTGATGTAATGTAAATGAAATGTCATCAACAGCTTTAACAAATTCGTCTTCCGACCTAAATTGGGTTACTAAGTTTTTTACTTCTAATATAGGTTTATCTATCATTTTTAAAGAATACTAATTTAATCATTTTAGTATATTATTGCAATAAAAAAGACCTTTCAACAGAGTTAAAAGGTCTAAACTAATAAATTGTTCGATAAAATAATTATTCTTTAATAATTTTTGATACTGATTTTTTGTTATTATTCTCAACAGTAATAAAATAAATCCCTTTATTTAAATTACTTGTTTCAATAATTTCATTTAACACCGCTTTATTTTGATACTCAATTTGTTTAATTAATTTTCCTAAAACATCGGTTATTTTTATTGTAGTTGGATAAATAGAATTAAGATTCCCCGCAATAATTGTAAGTTGAGTATTAAATGGGTTAGGGAAAGCACTTAAGCCTACTTGGTTTAAGCTGTTAACTTTAATTCCTGCAGCAGGAGAGCTACTAATAGTAAAATTATTATTACTTATGTCATAAAATATATTCCCTTTAGCTTCTACCTTTATTCTGCAAGTTGTTATTGTGCTTGCTACAGTTGGAGAAGAAACAGTCTCTATACCATCATTAGGCGTAGAGTTTTTTAGTACTGAATATGTTGTTCCACCATCTAACGAAATTAATATTCTTACCGTGTCACAAAAAATAGGTGTGGTGTTTGTTAAACCAACATCCCATGTAACTGTTTCATAACTTCCATTATACCATGTTACACCAGTTGCATTAGGAACCGTTACACTAAAAGCTCCGCCAGCTACTACACTAACATTTGTATTTGCATAACATACTCCTCCGCCGCCCATTTTATTATCTCTGGCAGTAAATCTAAATGATAAATTTTGTGCAGTACTTGGCATAAACTCGCCTTTAACTCCTGTAAAATTACCTGATAAGGCAAGGTTTTGTTGAGGAAAATATCTTGTAACGGTTGTTGTTGGCGTGTAAGATCTAAAATACGGTTTTACGTTTGAGTTCCAGTTTCCAGATGTTCCAACAGTTGTTTCTTCCCATGAATAGGTTAATGGGTCGCCATTTGGGTCGGTAGCTGAGCCCGTTAAATAAAACGGTGTAGAAACCGGTACTGCAAAAGTAGATAAGCTACTAACGGTTGGTGGGTTATTACCAGTTGTAGATGTTACTGCACAACTATTTCCTCCACCTGAATTAGTAAAATTTACGATTTCATCGTAACTAATTGCGTGAAAATACGCAATGCTGTTTGCTGCTAAGTCGTTTGTGCCACAAATACCTGCATATGCCATTATGGTTATACCACTACCAGGTTCAACAGCTGTAGCGGCATTTCTGTTGCCTCCGCCACAACTTCCTGTTGTAGAGTTAAATGTATGGTTACCTCCAAACTGATGTCCCATTTCGTGTGCAACATAATCAATATCGTAGGGGTCGCCAACCGGGCTAGGGCTTCCCGTAATGCCACTTGCTTTTTGTGAATTAGAACATACTACTCCTAAACCAGCCAAGCCTCCGCCTCCAGTGCTAAACGTATGGCCAATGTCAAAATTAGCTGTTCCAATTGTATTGGTAATAATAGATTGGCTTTCTCCTATTAAAGTTCCAGCATTGTTATTTCCGTTAAATGGGTCGGTGCTTGCGTTTGTAAAAATAACCATTGTTTCTGTTGGTACTAAAACCAACCTAACAGAAACTTCTTTTTCATATACACCATCAACTCTATTTACGCTTGTAACAATTTTAGCTAATGTTTGAGGAACTGTTGGGGTTGCAGAGCCCGTAGCAGCAACTGCGTACTCTCCAGTGCAAGCAACGGCTAATCTGTAAGTTCTTAATTGAGTTCCTACACATATTGCTGGTGGGGAGTTTAAGTTTTTTTGATTTGGATTTAATGGGGTTGTGTTTTGTGAAGTTTTTGGTTTTTCTGTGTTTTCTAAAACTCCTGCTTCAGGTAAAATTAAGTGGCTAGGTTTAACAAAATCAGCTGTAAAATAAGTTATATAATCTTCGGTGTTTTGTAAACAATAGGGGTCAATAAAATAATCTCCACTTGCAGTTAAAACCATTGCATGGAAGCCGAATTCTGTTACATCAATTTTGCCATTAGCATAAATATCATCTATTCCTTTTATGCTGTATGTTTTAATATCAGGAAATTGAGCTGCCAAATCTGGGTGCATTATTGGGGCTTCAACAACTTTAAATTTTTGTATTTGTCCGCTAGGTGTTGGTAGTGTTATTTCACAGGCACTTTTATGTATTGGTGTGTTTTTTTCATTTGGTGCTACAGCCAAATTGTTTTTTAAATCGTTAATATTTAATTTAAATGTTAAATATTTTTGTGGTATTATTTGTCTAAGGCCAGATTTAGAGATGTTAGATTCTTGTACAGAAGACCAGGTTTTTGAAGTGTTGATTTGAGCATTAATTTGCAACAAACAAATTGTTAAACAAATTGAAGTAATAGTTTTTTTCATTATTTAATAATAGAACAGTAAATATAATCCTAAACAACTTTAGGCTAAAATTTTTTAAATAGGATTATTGCCTTTTGTCAATTCCCCACATTAATTTATTTCTGAGGGTTGTAAAAAAATGTTGCCCTTCTAAATTTACAAGGTTAAATCTAAAATCTGCTTTTTTTAATTTAATTACAGAATCAGCCTTAATTTTAGCGCTTTTAGAATCTAAAGAAAGGTTATAAAAATCACTTCTGCCACTAACTTTTAACTCTATTGTTTTGTTGTTTGAAATAACAATAGGCCTTACATTTAAGTTATGAGGTGCAATTGGTGTTAAAATAAAGTTTTCAGAATCGGGCACCATAATAGGCCCTCCGCAACTTAACGAATAAGCAGTTGAGCCTGTGGTAGTGCTAACAATTAAACCATCAGCAAAATATGAGTTTAAAAAAACACCATCCACATAAACCTCAATGTTTATCATAGCTCCACTATCTTTTTTATGAATAGTAAATTCATTTAAAGCATAATTAATTTCTCCAAAACATTTACTTCCATCTTTTAGTTCAATAAGTTCGCGTTTATCTAATGTAAATTTCTCTTTTATTAAAAGCTGTAAGGCTTTTTGTAAATCGTTTTTGTTTACAGAGGCTAAAAAACCTAACCTTCCGGTGTTTACACCTAAAACAGGTATTCCAGAATTTCTAACTAAATCTAAGGTTTCGAGCATAGTACCATCACCACCTAAAGAAATTACATAATCTGCTTTAGATATAAGTTCTTCGCTAGTGGTGTAAGTATTTATTGGCGTTGAAAAAGAAAATTGAGTTTTTAAAAACTCTAAATAAGGTAAATAAACAACTAGCTTAACATTTTCTTGAATAAGCGTGTTATTTATTAACTCTAGGTATTGAGGAACATTGTCGTTAGTAGAACGAGCGTAAACCGCAACAGTCATAATTAACTACAAAGATAAAAATGTTTTTGAATTTAGAATAATTTATCAATATGTGTACCTTTGTTTTTTATGAATAGGTTTAATATAGGCAATATCTTATTTAAATTTAGTTCTATTGGAGCTATAACAATTACATTGTTTGTGTTTGTAATTGATTTGTTTTTTAAAAGAGGGTTTGAATTTGCTATTTATTTACTTATTTTATTTTTAAGTTTTTTAGCCGTATTTGCATTGTTGTACCTGTTTTACATTTTAAATATTAGCAAACGTATAGAAAATTTAAATGAAAGGATTAAACAAAAGTTATTTACAAACGAAATTCCAAAAAGTATAAACCAATTAGAGGAGCCAGATGCTATAACAACTTTAAACAGTAGGGTTGAAAGTTTAATTTCTTTAAAAGAAACCGAAAATGAATATTACAAAAATTTAGATAGTTACAGAAAAGAGTATTTAGGCAATGTTTCGCATGAATTAAAAACACCTATTTTTAATATTCAAGGATATGTGGACACTTTAATTAACGGTGGGTTAAATGATGAAACCATAAATTTAAATTACTTAAAAAGGGTTGAAAAAAGTACTGAAAGGTTAATTCAAATTATTGACGATTTAGAAACAATAACTCAATTAGAAACAGGCGAATTAATTTTAGATATTGATGTTTTTGACATAGCTCAATTAATTAAAGATGTTTACATATCTCTTGAAATTCAAGCGAGTAAAAAAAATATAAAATTAGAATTAGCAAAAAAATACGAAAAACCCATTTTGGTTAATGCGGATAAATATAGAATTAGACAAGTGCTTGTAAATTTAATTACCAATAGTATTAAATACGGAAAAGAAAACGGAAAAACAATTACTGAATTTAATTATTTAAATGATGATGTTTTAGTTGAGATAAAAGATAATGGAGATGGTATTGAGGCTAGTCATTTGCCGCGTTTGTTTGAACGTTTTTACAGGGTAGATAAAGGAAGAAGCCGAGAGCAAGGAGGAACAGGCTTAGGGCTTTCTATAGTTAAGCACATTATTGATGCACATAATAAATCTATAGTTGTAGAAAGTGAAATTGGAAAAGGAACTAAATTTATATTTTCGTTAACAGCAGCTTAATTTTGATCTTCTTTTTTAACCCCTAATATCATATTTAATATTCCTGTAATAAAAGATAATATTATACTAAAAAATAAAGCTGTCCAAAAACCATTTACACTAAAACCACTAACTATTTTATCTGCAAATAAAATTATTATAGCATTTATAGCTAATAAAAACAACCCTAAAGTAACAACTGTAACAGGTATTGTTAATATTGTTAATATTGGTTTTACAACCGCATTTAAAAACGCTAATACAATTGCAACTAAAAGGGCAGAAACGTAATTAGTTAAACTAACCCCAGGTAAAATATGGGCTACTATAAAAACCGCTAATGCCGAAACTATTAATTTAATTATAAAATTCATGTTATTTATTTAATGTGTTTTGTTCAACAAAATTAGTTAATTCTACAAATTGAGGCACGCTTAATTGCTCTGGTCTTAATGTAAAAAGTTCATGCTGAATGCTTTTGTTTTGAAGTAGAGATTGAACAGAGTTACGAATCATTTTACGACGTTGATTAAAACATGCTTTTACTACTTTTACAAAAAGCTCCTCATTACAATTTAATTTATTTGTATTGTTACGTATTAATTTTATTACAGCGCTTTTTACCTTTGGAGGAGGTGTAAATAAATTTTCGTTTACAGTAAATAAATATTCAATATTGTAATAAGCTTGTAATAAAACGCTTAATATACCATAGGTTTTACTTCCCGGTTTTTCAGCAATTCTTTCTGCCACTTCTTTTTGAAACATTCCTACAACACAATCTATATTGTTTTTATTTTCTAAAACTTTAAACATAATTTGACTGGAAATATTGTAAGGAAAATTTCCTATTAAATTAAATTTACCACTAACGTGTTTAGTTGTGTTTTGAGATAAAAAATCTTGTAATAAAAATTTACTTGAATGCTCAGGATAATTTTGTTTTAGGTAAATAATGCTTTCTTCGTCAACATCAAAGGCAATAAAATTTGCATTTAACTTAATTAAATGTTTGGTTAAAACGCCCATTCCAGGGCCAACTTCAACAATAATCGTGTCGGAGTTTTCGTTAATTAAAGCATCTACAATTGATTTAGCAATTGTTTCGTCATTTAAAAAATGTTGGCCTAAATGTTTTTTTGCTTTAACCGTTTGCATTAATTTTTATTTGTTTGTTTTCCTCCAAGCGCCATTAAATAAGATTTTATTAATTCATCTAAATTTCCATCTAACACGCCTTCGGCATTTGTAATTTTTAATTCCGTTCTGTGGTCGTTTACCATTTTGTAGGGATGTAAGACATAACTACGAATTTGTGAGCCCCATTCTATTTTCATTTTTCCTTCTTCAATAGCGTTTTTGGCTTCGTTGCGTTTTCGCATTTCTAATTCATAAAGTTGCGATTTTAACATTTGCATTGCCCGTTCTCTATTTCCTAATTGCGATCGTTCTACCTGACAAACTACAACAATTCCTGTTGGCTTATGTAATAATTGTACTTTTGATTCTACTTTGTTTACATTTTGTCCGCCTGCTCCGCCACTTCGAGAGGTGCTCATTTCAATATCGCTTGGATGAATGTTAATTTCTATACTATCATCAACTACAGGATAAACATAAACAGAAGCAAAACTTGTATGTCTTTTAGCATTACTATCAAATGGACTTATGCGAACTAAACGGTGTACGCCATTTTCGCCTTTTAAATACCCATAAGCAAAGTTTCCATCAATTTGTATTGAAACAGATTTAATTCCTGCTACATCTCCAGCATTATAATCTAATTCACTTACTTTAAAGCCTTGTTTTTCGGCCCACATTAAATACATACGCATTAAAATCCCCGCCCAATCACAACTTTCTGTTCCTCCTGCTCCTGCATTAATTTGTAATACGCAACTCAATTTATCTTCTTCGCCACGCAACATGTTTTTAAATTCTATGTCTTCAAGCGCAACAAAGGTTTTATCGTATTCTAATTGAGTTTCTTGCTCTGTAGCATCGCCACTTTTATAAAACTCATAAAGGGTATTTAAATCTTCTACTTGTGCTTTAAGCGCATCGTAACTTTGTGTCCAACTTTTTAATAGTTTAACTTCGTTTAAAATTTTTTCGGCATTTTTTGAATCGTTCCAAAAATTAGGATCTAAAGTTTTTTCTTCTAATAACTCTAAATCATGTTTCTTTTTATCATAGTCAAAGAAACCCCCTTAACTCGCCACTGCGATCATTCAAGTCTTTTAATTGTTCAAATGTAAACATATACAAAGGTACTATTATATTTTATAGTTTTAGATATTCTTCTTTTAAAAACTGCATTAATTCATTTATATATGTTGCACTAAAATCAAATTTTATTCCGGCCGCATTATATATTTGAGGAATTGTTGCTGTATATCCTAAACTTAAAGCGTTTTTGTAATTTTCGATAGCTTGTTTAGGGTTTTGTTTATATTGCCTCCACATTGCAATAGCACCAAGTTGAGCAAAGCCATATTCAATGTAATAAAAAGGCACTTCAAACAAATGTAGTTGCACTTGCCATTTACGAGCTAAATTGCTTTCTAATCCCGTGTAATCAATTACACTTGCACTAAATTCATTTGCAATTTTTAACCAATTTTCTTTTCTTTCAATTAAAGTATGGTTTGGATTTGTATAAACCCAATGTTGAAATTTATCAATAGTAGCAATCCAAGGTAATGTATCTATTACACTTTCTAATTGTTGTTTTTTAGCACGTCGTAAATCTTCTTTATCATTAAAAAAAACATCCCAATGTTCCATACTAATTAATTCCATGCTCATGCTCGCTAACTCTGCTACTTCACTTGGAGGCGATTTAAAATCTATTAATTCTTGCTTTTCATACAAAAAAGAGTGTATAGCATGTCCGCCTTCATGAACCATAGTAGTTAAATCACGCAACAAACCAACAGAGTTCATAAAAATAAAAGGAACTTCTGTTTCGTATAGAGGGTATTGATATCCGCCAGGAGCTTTACCAATACGACTTTCTAAATCCAACCTATTCATTTTTTGCATTGTTAAAATGCATTGGCCAAAATAGGGGTCAATTTTATTAAAGCATTTTATAGTTTTTTCTATTAGTTCATTTGCTGTTTCAAAAGGTTTTAAAGGAGTTAACCCTTCTTCATCAACGCTTGTATCCCAGGGCTTATATGTTTCTAATTTTAATTTTTCTTTTCTGTTTTTATGTAAGTCATTTAATAAATCAACGGCATGTTGTTGTACGGAATTATGAAAATTAAGGCAATCGTTAACCGTATAATCAAATCTTCCTAAAGCTTGGTGTTTATAATCTCTAAAGTTTTTAAATCCGCAGTTAAGCGCAACTTTATTCCTTAATTGTATTAACTCCGAATATAAATTATTTAAAGCTTCTTCATCTAACGCTCTGCGTATTTGCAGTTTATTATAAATGCTTTCGCGTATGTTTCTGTCTAAATTTTTCAAAAACACTCCTGCTTGCTGCATGGTAAGTGTTTTCTCATCATGTTCAATTGTTTGCGCTCCACTAATTTCACCAAACTTCTGTTCAAGCTCTTGTAATTTAGTGTTAAGTTCTATATTTTCTTCTCTAAATAAATCTATACTGTTTTTAATTCCTTTAAAATAAATATTATATGCGCTTGTATTTAGCTCGTTTTTATAATTACAATTATTTATTTTAATGTTTAATTGATTGGTTATTGGGGCCATATGAGGCTCTATGTTTTGCACAAAATCATTAAAACTATTTCTTAAATCTGTATTACTTGTGTCACACGTCATTTTTATATAACGCCAAGCCATGTTTTCGCTTATTACTGCCCCAAGTTCGCTTGAGTTAAGAAGTAATTGTTTTAAATCTGAAACAGAATTTAATTCTCTGCTTAGTAAATTATCAAAGTATGGTTTTAAATTTTCCCAAGTTGTAATTGTAAAATTTTTATCAATAAAGTTTCTTTGCATAAATTAAATTGTGTAAGTAGATTGTTTGCCAATGTTTTCATAATTTTTTGAAATCCATTTGTCGCATGCCTCGTAGCCTTTATTTTTAAGGTGCATTAAAAAATCCCATGTCGTATTTAATTTACTCGATAAATTTAAATTAGATAATGTGTTATCTGCACTTAAACTATGTAATTGTATTTTTTTTAATTGGCCGTTTAAGTTTACTCCTTTATCAATTAAATTATTTATAAATTCTAAATGTTCAATTTCAAGTGCTAATGATGAATTAAAACTTATTTCGTTAACTCTATCTTTAATTTCTTCGCTGTTAGAAGGGACTTCATCAATTTTAAACGGATTAATTTTTACTAATAAAATATCGTCTGTCCCAACGGTTCCTTTAGTTAAAGGCCATAAAGGAGGGTTACCCATATATCCACCATCCCAATAATATTCGCCATTAATTTTTACAGCATCAAATAAATAAGGTAAACATGCGCTTGCTAATACTGCTTTACAAGTAATTTCTGTTGGACCAAAAACTTTAGCTTTACATGTTTTTACATTTGTTGCACAAACAAATAATTTTGGTGGTGAAATTTTTTGTAATTCTTCAAAATCAATTAACTCATTTAATATTTTTTCTAAAGGATTAAAGCCTAAAGGATTGTATTGTTGTGGTGCAATATTTTCAGAAGTAACCGAGAATAGTTTATACAAAGGGCTGTAATCCATATTACCCGGACTTAACATTTTATCAAACCAAGTTGGTTGTAAGGGCGATAATTTTCCTGCTTCTGAAATTTTATGCCAAAATTTAACTAATGTATGTTTAGCTAAGTTTCTTCCTCCTTTGCTTAAGCCATATATTGTGCAAACACCATTCATTGCTCCTGCGCTTGTGCCACAAATACCATCAATTTCAATTTTGGGTTCGTCTAACAATCTGTCAATAACACCCCAACTATAAGCGCCATGTGCGCCACCACCCTGTAATGCTAAATCAATTTTTTTAATTTGAGTCATAAAATACTATAGTAAATTTTTTGTTCTTTTGTTTCAATGTTTTCTGTTACTAATATAACTTTTTTTATGCTTTTATTACTTAAATAATTTTTTAAAAAATGTAAAATTAAATTAAAGTTGTTGTCATTTTTTACCTCTCCATTTTTAACGTTACAGTTTTGAGTAAAATAGTGTATTAAATTTGTTAAGGTTAATACATGTGCTTCGTTTCCTGCAAATCTGTTGTTTTGGTGTTTATTTACTAGGGTTGTTAAAACATCTTCAGTATGATTTTCTGATTCAACAATTAATTTAAAATTGTTTTTAGGGGGGTATGTAAAAAACTCCCAGTTTTGATGGAAATACGGATAAATATATACTCCAGCAATATATTTAAGTTTAGAGTTGCTATTGTATAAAAGCAAGCTTGTAAAATGTGTTACAAAAATGCATAAAACTAAAAAGAAAATAATTATTTTAGATGTTTTATTAATTTTATAAAGATAAACTTTTATGCGTAAATCCTTTATTTTTTCATTGTTTTTTGTGCCTTCAATTATACTGTTTTCTCAAAACAAATTACTAACTATAAAAGACGCCGTTTTAAAAGGAAGAAACTCATTAGCTCCAAAACGTCTTTTAAACATAGGGTTTACAAATAATAGCGAAAGTTATTTTTGTTTTGATAATAACGAAATTAAATTGGTTAATTGTAACACAAATAAATTAATTAATACGCTAGACGTTAAAAAGCTTAACGAATTGCTTAAAAAAAACAATATTGATACTTTAGTAAGCATAGTTCCTTTTAAATTTGAAAACAACAATCAATTGGTTTTAAGTTTAGCTGAATTTAAAGTTGTGATTGATTTAGTTAATAAAACAGCAACAAAAGAAATTTATAATTCGGCTTTAAGTAACGAAAACGCTGATGAAGCGCCTAAAACTAAATTCGTAGCGTTTGTAAAAGATAATAATGTTTTTATAAACAATTTAAAAGAAAATATTCAAATTTCTAATGATGGTGGATATACTATCGTTTACGGAAAATCTGTTCATCGCGATGAATTTGGAATTAGCAAAGGAACTTTTTGGAGTCCAAATGGTAATCTTTTAGCGTACTATAAAATGGATCAAACTGATGTTACAGATTATCCAATAATTGATTGGGCAAGCTATCCGGCAAAAAATAAAAACATAAAGTATCCAATGGCTGGTAATAAAAGTCATTATGTTTCTATTGGTATTTATAATGTTGCAGATAAGCAAAATTTGTTTTTAAAAATTGAAGGGCCAAAAGATCAGTATCTAACTAACATTGCATGGAGTAATGACGAAAAAACTATTTATGTTGTAGTTTTAAACAGAGAACAAAATCATTTTAAAGTAAATGCATACAACGCTACAACAGGAGAATTTATAACTACGCTTTTTGAAGAAAAAGATGAAAAATACGCAGAACCCTTGCATCCTATACAATTCTTAGCTTCTGGAAAACAATTTATTTGGCAAAGTAGGCGAGATGGTTATAATCATATTTATTTATATGATATAACAGGAAAATTAAATGTTCAATTAACAAAAGGTAATTGGGAAGTTAAAAATGTAATTGGTTTTGATGAAAAAAACGAAAATTTATTTTTTGAAGCAAATGAGCAAAGTCCCATAAATCAAGATGTTTATAAAGTTAATTTAAAAAATAAAAAAATTACGCGTTTAACAGAGGGGAATGGATATCATACAGGTATTTTTTCAAACAATAAAACAATATTTATAGATAATTATACAAGTTGCGATGTGCCCCGTCAAAACAAGTTAATAAACACAACAACAGGTGTATCTACTTTAATTTTTGATGCTGAAAATCCTATTGCAGATTATAAATTAGGAAAATGGAAGTTACAAACTATTAAAAATAAAAATGGGTTAGATTTATATAGCAGAATTTTTTTGCCAGTTGATTTTGATAGTACTAAAAAATATCCGGTTTTAATTTATTTATATAATGGGCCACACTCTCAAATGGTTACTAATACTTGGCTTGCGGGTGGCGAATTATGGTACCAATACATGGCTCAAAAAGGGTTTATTGTGTTTACTTTAGATGGAAGAGGAACAAGTTATAGAGGCAAGGCGTTTGAACAAGCTACACATCGTCAACTTGGTACAGTTGAAATGGAAGATCAACTTGCTGGTGTAGATTATTTAAAATCTTTACCTTATGTAGATGCCAATAGAATTGGTGTACACGGATGGAGCTATGGCGGATTTATGACAACAAGTTTAATGACAAGAAACCCTACTGTTTTTAAAGTTGGTTGTGCCGGAGGCCCAGTAATAGATTGGACATATTATGAAATTATGTACACCGAAAGGTATATGGATACACCTCAAGAAAATCCAGATGGTTATAAAAATAATAATTTGTTAAATTATGTAGATAAACTGAATGGTAAGTTATTAATGATTCATGGTGCGCAAGATGATGTTGTTGTTTGGCAACACAGTGTATTGTATCAAAAAAAGGCGGTAGATTTAGGAGTTCAATTAGATTATTACATTTATCCAGGGCACTATCATAATGTTTTGGGTAAAGACAGAGCGCATTTAATGGAAAAAATTTGCAATTACTTTATTGATAACCTATAAGAGGTTTATAAATTTGTTTTAATTATTTTTTCGAGTTCGTTTGCTGATACAACACCAGATTGACGCCAAATAATTTCTCCTTTTTTAAATACTATTAAAGTTGGCACACTTCTAATTTGATAAGTTGATGAAGCTTGTTGATTTTTGTCCACATCAATTTTTATAATGCTTGCTGTATCCCCAACTCTATTTTTTAAATCTTCTAAAATTGGTGCCATTGTTTTACATGGGCCACACCATTCAGCAAAAAAATCTACTAAAACAGGTTTATTTTGATTTATAATTTCCTTAAAACTCATGTTGATTTTGTTTTTTTATCTTTTTGAAAAATAGAAAAAATTAATCCTCCTAATACAGCAAAATAAATTGTACTATTTAATGGTTTAGATGTAATAGCACAAGAGCCGCTACTACAACCAATAATAAACCAATACAAATAACCAATTAATGCACCTATTAAAATTCCAATTAGTGTTATTTTATTTTTTTTAATAAATAATTTCATAGTTCTTTATTTAACTTCCTCATAAGAAACATCTTCGGTTTTGTTTTTATATTTAAAAACAGGCGTTGCACAAGCAGATGAACTGCAACAACCAACATTAAATACAGGTAATAAAGTTAACCCAATACCCATTAATAAAAATAGCCACTCTTGCGTTTGAATGCTTTGTATTACAATAAATAAACCTAAAGCAAACCTAATAACCCGCATGTAATTCCAACTTAAAAAATATTTTTTCATAATTATTTCATTTTACCAATTGCACAGCTTATGTATGATTTTGTTTTTTTAATTAAATCATTGTTTCCTTTTTCTGGATAGCCCATAAGTGTTAGTTTATTAACTACCGCATCTTTATCTACATCGCCATTTATTGTAATTAATTCTTTTTCAATATTCACTTCAACGTGGGTTATGTTTTTTATTTTTAACAAAGCATCTTTAATGCTATTAACACAACCTGAGCATTTAATGTTTTCAACTATAAAAATTTGTTCCATTTTTTTAATTTTCAAATAAACAATTATTTACATTGTTTTTAGTTCCTCCGTTAACAACGTTTTTAAATCCGTTTTTTTCTAAAATACTTTTTGCCATTGCGCTTCTTGCTCCGCTTCTACAAAAAACAACAATATTATTTTTGTTTTTTATTTTATTAGTTTGTTTTTCAATACTATCAACTGGTATGTTAATTGCGCCTTTAACACTTCCATCTGCAAACTCTGATGGGGTTCTAACATCAATTAACAAAGCGCCATTTTTAATTATGTTTTTTAACTCTTCGTTGTTTGAACCACCAAACATATTTTTTATTAATCCTAACATATTTATTTTGTTTTATGCAAAGTTACAAAGAGATATAGTGTTAGTTGGTTACTAATGTTACACAAGATGATTAAATTTTGATTTTTGTGTTTTTTTCACAATCATTTTTGTTTTTCTGCATTGTGTGTAACAAATGTATCAATTCAATTAAACCGTAAATTTTAACTTTGCATAGTTATGTTTGTAACCGGAAAATACGCATCATCAAACACATTTTATAAGCAAGAAGTAATTTTAGATTTAAATCAAAAATGTTTGCGTCAAAATAATACTTTTTTATGGTTTTTTGTTTTTAAAGCAAAATGTACGCCTTTACCCTTAATAGATTATGTTTTAATTTTTAGAACATTATATGCAAAATGTGAAACTTGTTCAATCGAAGATTTTAACAACTCCTCTTTATTGCAATTATCTTTAGTATATAATAAAAATAGGCGTATTATAATTCACGAATCTCAAAATCAAACCGAAATATTTAATAAAGCAAAATTAATTGCTGAGTCTTTAAACTTAAAAATACGCGACAGCGCATCGCAAAGAAATAAATCTATTTGGATTTAATTTAAAATTGTAATTTTATTTCTTCCTAATTCCAGTTTTTTACTCTCTTCAAGTTGTTTTAATAATCTGGATACCACAACTCTGGCGGTTCCTAATTCGTTAGCAATTTGTTCGTGTGTAATATAAATTATGTTGCTTTGTGTTAATTCGTTTTTTTTATTTAATAAGTCTAAAATTCTTTCATCAATTTTTTTAAATGCAATATCATTTATAATTTCTAAAAGTTCTTCAAATCTTTTATGATATAATTTAAAAATATACTCTAGCCATTCGGGGTATTCTTTAATTAATAAAACAGCTTTTTCAATTGGTAAAAATAAAATTTCCGAATCTTCTTCAACTTCGGCTTTTACTTTACTTGTATCATTATGCAAACCGCCAAGTAATGACATTATACAGCTTTCGCCAGTTTTTATATAATACAACAAAATCTCTCTCCCGTCTTCTTCTGTTCTAATTACTTTTAAACTTCCTTTAGTAACAATAGGAATAGAACGAATATTTGTGTGTTCTGCAAGAACGGTTTCTCCTGGTTTATATTCTTTTTTTAAACTGTAATTATAAATTTTACCAACTAATTCGGGCGCTGCGTTAAATTCTTTAATTAATTGTAATTCGGGCATAAAAAGATTTATAAAATTAATTAATTGTAAATTAAAATCAAATTGGTTTAACTAATAAAGTGTCGTTAAATCCTAAGTATTGTAGTCCGTTTTTATATTGAACTTGCGTGGGTATTTTGTTGAATTTTTGTTGTGTTTCGTTAAATAATTTAGTGTTATAACTAATTAAAACGCTGTCTTTTTGATACAATAAAAATTCGTTACTTATTTGAAACTGTGTTAAACTTTTAATGCCAATAGTTTTGCTAAATGTTCCATAAATATCAAAAACATTAATGCCCGAGTCAAAACAATTTAAATACACGTATCCGTTTTGTTCAACTAAATAATTTGGTGTAATTTTTTTATTAAAAATTAAATTTAAATTTCCTGTTCGATTTACAATTTTAGATTGTTCGTTAAATCTAATTAATTCAGAATTTCTTTTGTCAAATATCCAAAAACTATTATTTACACTTGTACAAACTAAATCTGTTTGTTCAAAGCCAAGTTCTTCAAGATTTATAATGTCGCTATTAGTTGAGAGTTGATTATCAATAAAAACAATTTGTTGAAAATCTTTATAATAAACAATCATTTTTAGAGGGTTTGTAACATCAAGCGTAGTTATGTTGCCTAATTGTAAATTACTATATCTGTTAATTAATTTTCCTTGTTGATTGTATTTAATTACTTCATCGTTATTTACAAAATAAATATTACCTAAATTATCTACTTTAAAAGATTGATGTTTTTGTATTATTTTAAAAGAATTGTTTTGTATAAAAGCAGAACAAAATAAAAGCAAAAAAATATGTAGTAATTTGTTTTTCAATTAAAACTGTCCGGTTTCTACAAGTTTAACTGCTCTTTCAATCATTACGTCTTCTATTGGGTCGTATTGAACTTTCATACTATTTCCAAACAAACTGGCTAAAGCTTGCCAAAAACAAGCTTGGAAATTCCCTCTTAATTGTTTAACAATTTCATAAGTAGTTTTACCTGTTTCTCTATCAATTAATTTCATTAAAACTCTTCCTTGCGTAACGCTTAATCCTTTTAATTCATCTTCAAATTCGTTTCTTAAATCTTTTTCGCAAATTTTTAAAAATGCTTTTTTTGTGTTTTCATCATTTATAACAGAAAGTGCTTTGTCATATTCTTTTAATTTAGCTGCTGCAAGCAACGCATAAGGATAAACTTTTTTAACATTATGTTTTGTTCTTGTCCAATATTCATAATGTCGATGATTTTTAAATTGAAAAGTAGTAACAACTTCAACATAATTGCAATAAAAAACAGGTATTGTATCGTCGTTTAAAATTTCTGCCTGACAACGAATGCCATTTGTTACGGGTTGTGTAATGTCTTGGTTAATTGTTTGAGCATTAACAAAAGTTGTTAATGTTGTGCTTAATAAAAATACTAAATATTTAATTTTAAGCTTAATCATTCTTTTATAGTTAATAATTGTTTACGCAAAAAGTAACCTACAAGTTGCGTACAATTTATAATCTATTTGTTTTCCATTTGCTTTTTTTAACAAAATCTACAGGTTCATTTTTATTTGATGAAGATGTTTTTTTGTTAAAAATTATATTAGCGGCAATAGCTGCAATTTCTGAGCTTTGGTTAGTTTTTTCAATTAACATTTCGGGTTCAAAATAATTTTTTATAAATCCTGTATCAAAATCTCCCGAAACAAATTTTGGATGTGTTAAAACAAACTTACAAAAATCTAAAGTAGTTTCAACGCCTACAATTTTATAGTCGTTAATTGCGCGTAACATTTTTTCAATTGCCTCGGTTCTGTTTTTGCCGTGTGTTATAAGTTTCGCAATCATACTATCATAGTAAATTGGAATATCCATTCCTTGTTCAAAACCATCATCAACTCTAACGCCATTACCTTGAGGAGTTTTATATACAACTAAATTTCCTACTTCTGGTAAAAAATTATTCATAGGATCTTCGGCACATACTCTAACTTCAAAACTATGTCCATTTATTTTAATGTCTTCTTGTTTAAAGCTTAACTTTTCATTGCGGGCAACTTTTATTTGTTCTTTCACTAAATCCAAGCCCGTTATCATTTCGCTTACAGTATGCTCTACTTGTAAGCGTGTATTCATTTCTAAAAAGTAAAAATTTAAGTCTGCATCAACTAAAAACTCAACTGTGCCTGCACCACTATAATTACAAGCTTTAGCAACATCAACTGCACATTTGCCCATTTTTTCTCTTAATTCGGGTGTTAGCACTGAACTTGGCGCCTCTTCAATTACTTTTTGGTGGCGACGTTGTACACTACACTCGCGTTCAAATAAATAAACACAATTACCATGATTATCGGCAATTAATTGTATTTCAATGTGGCGAGGCCTGCTTGCATATTTTTCAATAAAAACCGCATCGTTGCCAAAAGCAGATTTTGCTTCGCTCATAGCTAGTTTCATTTGTTCTTCAATTTCGCTTTCTTTTTCAACTAAACGCATACCTTTGCCTCCCCCTCCTGCACTTGCTTTTATTAATAAAGGAAATCCTGTTTCTTTGGCAATTTTAATGGCTTCTTTAACATCAGTAACTGCTCCATCGCTACCTGTTATCATTGGTACATTCATTTTTTTTGCGGTAGCTTTAGCGCTTAATTTATCCCCCATCATATCCATACTTTCGGGGCTTGGGCCAATAAAAGTTATGCCTGCAGTTCTAACTTTTCGAGCAAAATCTGCATTTTCACTTAAAAAGCCATAACCTGGGTGAATACCATCTACATTTAAATTTTTACAAATCTCAATTATTTTATCGCCTAATAAATAAGATTGCGAACTAGGGGGCGGACCAATACAAACAGCTTCATCTGCGTATCTTACAAAAGGGGCGTTTCTATCGGCCTCACTATATACAGCAACAGTTTTAATTCTCATTTCTTTTGCGCTTCGCATTACTCTAAGCGCTATTTCTCCTCTATTTGCTATTAATATTTTTTGCATACATAATAATTAGACCTTAAATATAACAAAAAAACCCTTTCTTTAGTGTAAAGAAAGGGTTGATAGATGTTTGGGTTGGTTATTCTTTTATTATTTTTTTAGTTACATTAAACCCGTTTTCGGTTTTAACAGATAAATAATATACTCCTTTTGAAAAACTACTTAAATCTACTTTACTTACCGTTGTTTGTTCTTCATTAACTAAAATAATTCTTCCTGTTATGTCAACCAACGAAATAATTTTTAAACCTTCTGTTGGAATACTAATAGTTAATACACCGTTTGTTGGGTTTGGATAAACTACGATGTTTGAAATTAAATTGTTTTTTAACCCACTTGGTGTTTGCGATATAATACAAGCGTTATTGTTAGTTGTGCAACCATTTGCATCGGTAACAATAACAGAATAACAACCAACAGGTAAATTGTTTACTATTGATGTTGTATAATTACCCGGAATCCAATTATATGTAAAAGGCGAAGCGCCAGTAGCGTTTACAGAAACCGCTCCATTTGAACAAGAAGGGCAAGTTGCCAAGGTTGTACTAGACGTTGAGCCAGGGAGTGCATTTACAATAATACTTACAACATTTGAGCCTGTACACACTCCCAAAGATCCATTTACCGTATAATTTGAATTACTTGTAGGTGATACACTTATTGATGAACTGTTTGACCCCGTTGACCAAGTGTAACTTGATGCTCCTGTTGCACTTAAATTAACCGATGAGCCACTACAAATTGTAGAATTGTTTGCACTAATATTAACACTTAATCCACTACCAATTGTTACAGATACAGTTTTAGAGTTAATGCAACCTGATATGTTTCCAACAACTGTATATGTTGTGTTTGATGAAGGCGAAACAACTAAATTAGAACTTGTTGCGCCTGTGTTCCAACTGTACGATGTTGCGCCAGATGCTGTTAATGTGGCTGTGCCCCCCGCACATATAGTTGCATTACTAACGCTTACTGTTGGAGTTGTATTAACTGTAACTGTTGCTGTTTTTACATTAGTACAACCTGATGAATTATTTCCTGTTACAGTATATACAGTTGTAGTTGAAGGATTAATGTTAATAGAAGAAGTAGTTGCTCCAGTGCTCCAAACATAATTTGATGCTCCAGTTGCAATTAAGTTTATAGAATTACCACTACAAATGGTAGTTGAATTAACAGTAACTGTTGGATTTGAAACCACTGTTACTGTAGCAGTTTTTACATTTATACAAGAACCATTATTGCCTGTTACCGTGTAAACTGTGTTTCCGGTTGGAGAAGGATTAATAATTGAAGTAGTTGCTCCCGTGTTCCAACTATATCCACTTGCTCCTGTAGCGGTTAGTGTTGCTGTGTTTCCTAAACAAATTGTTGAATTATTAACAGTAACTGTAGGTGTAATTGTTGCGTTTATTGTAATTGTTTTATTTGCCGTACATAAGCCAGTTTTACCTATTACTGTATAAGTTGTAGCAACCAAAGGGCTAACACTTATACTCGTTGCATTGCTTCCGGTGTTCCATGTATAAGTAGTTGCGCCACCTGCAGTTAAGGTTGTTGTATTACCAGTACAAATATTTGTAGATGTTGCTGAAACACTAACATTTATAGCACCAGTAACACTAACTGTTGCAGTTTTAACGTTTGAGCAAACACCATTACTTCCTGTAACTGTATAAATAGTTGTAACTGTTGGAGATGGGTTAATATTAGATGATGTAGCACCAGTGTTCCAAGAATATGTTGAAGCTCCACTAGCGCTTAAAGTTGCTGTTCCGCCAGCACAAATACTTGCATTATTAACACTAACGGTTGGCGTAGTTGATACTGTTACGGTAGTAGTTTTACTGCCTGAACATGAACCGTTTGTGCCACTAACAGTATAAAATGTTGTAGAAAGTGGATTTACGGTTATGCTACTACTATTAGATCCTGTGTTCCATGTATAAGTAGTTGCCCCTGTTGCCGTTAGTGTTGCTGAATTTCCACTACATATAGTTGCTGTGTTTACATTTATTGAAAGTGCGCCACTAACCGTAACATTTGTGGTTCTTGTATTAACACAAGTGCCTGTGTTGCCTGTTAAAGTGTATATTGTAGTTGTTGTAGGATTAACAACTACTTGTGTGCCTGTTGTGCTTCCTGGTGTCCATGTGTAGCCTGTGGCTCCACCTGTTGCCGTTAGGGTTGCGCTACTTCCTCCGCAAATAGTTGCGCTACTAGCAGATAATGTAAATGATCCTGTAACAGAAAAATTTTGCATATTGTTATTATTGCTGCTATTAGAATCAGAACCTCCATTTACTGAAGATAAATTAACAGTAAAAGCTTTTACACCGTTAGTAATGTTAATTATTGGAGGTAAATTAATTGTTGATGTTGCTCCTACACCTAATGAACCCGTCCATGTATAAGTTTGAGTAGGTTTGCCAGTTACGCTATAATTAAAAACAGCAGAAGTTATTATGTTAGATCCTAAATTAGCTACACGAATTGATGGGTTTAATGTGTTGTTACAATTGATAACCTGAGAGTATGTTGGAGATATAACATTAATTATTGCTAAGTCATTTGTTGTTGGAGGTAAATTACATACTGTTGAGGTTAAAAGTGCTGCTCTCATAGGAGAATGTGTCATAATTAATTGGGCTCTATATTTTTGATCCATCGTAAACATATTCATACACGCATCATACGTATAATCCATATAATTCATAAACATTTCTCCAGTTGTATTTCCTCCACAAACACCAAGTTTGTATGGGTGTGTAGGGCATCCTCCATTTGAAGTTTGTGCAGTTGGTGTATCATTACAATAATCTGTTGCGCATGTGGCATCTCCCCAAATATGTCGTAAACCAACCCAATGACCCATTTCGTGTACTACAGTTCTCCCTCCATTATATGGATAACTTGCCGCCGCAGTTCCTATGCTTCCAAAATAATTTGGAGGCATAACTAAACCATCCGTTGTTGCAGATCCATATGGTGCTGGAATTCCTGTAATTCCAGAAGTTCCAGGATTTGGAAAAGTAGCATATCCTAAAATTCCACCAGATAAAGGAACTGTCCACATATTTAAATATTTATTTGGATCCCATATACTATTTGGTTTTACCGTTGCATCAGTATAAGCCATAGAATAAGGAAAAGCATTCCATCCTTTGCTTACTCTGTTTACTCTATCTATCCCTGGTTCGGCTAAAACTCCGCCGGTTGGGTTAACCACCGCTAAACAAAAATTGAATTGAAATTTACCAAGTAGGGGTTTAAAAATTGCTGGAATTAAAGTGGTATCAGGGTTTAAACCATTAAAATCTCTATTAAGTATTGTAATTTGGTTTTGAATTTGTGCCGAATTTAAATTATTCCCTGAAGTTGCTCCAATTGTATTAACTGCTTCGTTATTATGCACAACATGAACAATTACGGGTATATTAAAAACAGCCATTGTTGAGTTGTTTCCGCTACCAGAGCCTTTAGTTGTTGCTTGTGTTGGATATAATGAGTTTACCCAGTTTTCAAATTGATTGTTAGGAGCAGCAGTACCGCAATTGCGAGTTGTTGTTATTAACTGCGCTTTACTTAACTGCGTAAAAACTGTAAATAAAAGAACAATTAAAATTGAATTAAATGTTGATTTCATGTCTTAATAATTTAACTACAAGATAACATATAGTTGAATTTTATTAAAACCACTAATAAAGTTTTTTAACCATTAAAACTTATTAAATCAATTTAAAGTTTTAGTTCGATAAAAATTAAACCATAATTGCTTTTAAAATTGAACATATTTCTTAAATAATAAGCCGTTGTGTTTTTAGTAAAAATCAAAGTAACAAAAAACAATTTATGTCCTAAAATTATTTATTTTCTTTGTTAATGAATTGTTTTAGTTCTCCAACTAATTGATAGGCATAATTATCTTCTATTTGCATTGCCATAAAAACTGTTTTTCCTTGATGTTGAAACGATATTCTTTCTCCTCCTTTTATCCAAAAACTTTGGTTAATATTATCTGCCCAACTGGTATTTTTAATTTCAATAACTTTTATTTCATCAATTAAATGGCTATCAAAACTGTAAATTTTTCCTTTTTTATTAATTTCTCTTTGATAGTTTAATTGGCCATCTTGTAACCATATTTTTTCAGCTCCAAATTTTTTCCAAATAAAAGCTTTAATTATCTTATATTCAAAATACAACCAAAAAGAGAGGTAAACAATAATAACTAGTTTTACGTCTTGGTTTGTGTTACTAAAGTAATTAAATAAAACAACCAAACCACAAACCGTCCATGCAAACAACCATAAAAACATCATGCCAAGTTTGCTTTTGCTTGAGTTAGCTAAAATTACAATACTTAAAAGGTTTTCTTTTTTTAATACACTTATTCTTTCGCTTAGTACTTTCATGGAATGTAAAAGTACAATCTTTAACCTGTTTAATCAACACAAATTAGTTGTTATAGTTTTTACTTTTTAACATAAAAATCCCACGGTACCTCTACCATGGGATTAAACCAAACCTCAATTAACAAAAGCAATTACTCCGAAGGAGCAGCTTCAGCCATTAAAGCATCCTTAATTTTGTTTTCAATTTCTTCGGCTAAATCAGGGTTTTCTAAAAATAAAGATTTAACCGCATCTCTCCCTTGTCCTAGTTTTGTATCATCATAACTAAACCAAGAGCCTGCTTTTTTAATTATACCTTTATCAACACCTATATCAATAATTTCGCCTACTTTGCTAATGCCTTCTCCAAAAATTATATCAAACTCTGCTTGACGAAAAGGTGGTGCTACTTTGTTTTTAATTACTTTTACTCGTGCACGATTTCCACTTACAACATCACCTTCTTTTAACTGACTTACTCTTCTAATATCTAAACGAACTGATGCATAAAATTTAAGTGCGTTTCCACCAGTTGTTGTTTCGGGGTTACCAAACATTACACCAATTTTTTCGCGTAATTGATTAATAAATATACAGCAACATCCTGTTTTGTTTATTGTACCAGTTAGTTTACGTAACGCTTGACTCATTAAGCGTGCTTGTAAGCCCATGCGGCTATCGCCCATTTCTCCTTCAATTTCAGCTTTTGGAGTAAGTGCGGCAACCGAATCTATAACCACTAAATCAACCGCTCCGCTTCTAATTAAATTATCTGCAATTTCTAAAGCTTGTTCACCATTATCTGGTTGAGATATTAATAAGCTTTCTGTATCAACGCCTAATTTTTCTGCATAAAATCTATCAAAAGCATGCTCTGCGTCAATAATTGCTGCAATACCTCCTGTTTTTTGTACACTTGCAATTGCATGAATAGCTAAAGTTGTTTTACCTGAACTTTCTGGTCCATAAATTTCAACTATACGGCCTTTAGGTAAACCCCCTATACCTAAAGCTATATCTAAACCAAGCGAACCAGTACTTATCGCTTCCATTTGCTCAACTTTACTATCACCTAGCTTCATAATTGTTCCTTTACCATATGTTTTTTCTAACTTATCTAAAGTTAATTGTAAAGCTTTAAGTTTTTCTGAGTTTACCGATTTTTTACTTGAAGAAGATTCCATTTCATCTAAAACTTCTTCTGCTGTTTTTCTTGCCATATATATTTATTTTTATTTATTACTTCTTTATTTTAAAGTTAATTAAAGTATTTTTTAATTTTTGTTTTTTAATTAACACTATCAATTAATTTCTCTACAAAGGTAACAACAAAAAAAAGCAATGTGTTGCTATACTTTGTAGCATCTTAAAAATTAGTTGATTTTACTAGTGTTTTAAAGGTAAATGGTTTTTTACAAAACATAAAATTTAAGTTAAAAAAGTTGTTTTGGTTAAACTTATTTTGGTTTTTTATGGTTTATAAAGTTTTTTGTAATTAGCAATTTGTAATTGTACTTTAGTTTAATTTTAATTTAACTATTTAAAAATATGAGTGTACATAAAAACAGTCAAAAATCTCAAGCTGAAAAAGCTAATGATTTTAAACAACTGCATCTTTCTAATAAACTTTTAATTCTTCCTAATATTTGGGATGTTTTAGGCGCAAGGCTTTTAGAAAGCATAGGGTATAAAGCAATAGCAACTGCAAGCGCATCTGTTGCTTTTTCTAATGGATATTATGATGGAGAAAATATTCCATTTCATTCCGTATTAAATAATTTAAAAAGTATTTGTGATAACGTAAGTTTGCCCGTAACAGCTGATATTGAGTGTGCATATGCAAGTAACAAAAACGAATTAAAAGAAAATATTCGTTTAATAATAAACACTGGTGTGGTTGGTATTAATTTTGAAGATACCGATAAACAAAGTCAACAATTAAATGATATTTCTTATCAATGCGAGCTAATAAAAATTATTAGGAGTGTTGCTATCGAAATGGGTGTTAACTTATTTATTAATGCGCGCACAGATGTTATGTTACATTCTTCATTGTTTTCTAATTTAGAGGCGCAACAAGTAGAGCTAGTTAAACGAGGGAAAGAATACATAAACGCTGGTGCAGATTGTTTTTTTCCGGTAGCATTAAAAAACGAAACGATGATTACTCAATTAGTGTCCTCTATAAATGTACCTATTAATATATTAGCTATACCCGGCATACCTCCATTTAATGTGTTAGAAAAGATAGGTGTTGCTAGGGTAAGTTTAGGTCCTGGATTTTTAAAAACTGCTATTAAATCAATGAAAGACCTTGCCGAAGATTTATTACAACAAAATGGCTACGATAAAATTATGGGAAACACTATTACAACCGATTATTTAAAAACTCTGATTAAATCTTAATTAGTTATGGAAATCAATAAAAGAAAATCAATAAAAGAATTAGATTCAACTGCGTATGACGCAATGTTAAATTTAGAAAATTGGAGTAAAAATTGCGAATTGCCTGCATTACAAAAAGAACTAATTAAAATAAGGGCTTCGCAAATTAATGGTTGTGCTTATTGCCTTGATATGCACACCGAAATAGCTGTAAAATTAGGAGAAACACCAAGAAGGCTTTTTGCAATTTCTGTATGGCACGAATCTCATTTATTTACAAGTGAAGAAAGAGTTTTATTAAAATTAACGGAAGAGATTACAACAATTAGCAATAAAGGGTTAACTGATGATACCTATTTAAGCAGTATAAATTGTTTTGGCGAAAAATTAACAGCGCAAATAATTATGATTATTACAACTATTAATGCTTGGAATAGAATATTAGTTTCAACAAAACAAATCTATAAAAAATAAATTTGTTTTGTTGAGGTTTTAACTGTTATCTAAGAATCGAAACGTGCCCTGTTTTATTTACAACTTTGTTATCAATTCCCTTGTACGAAACTTTATAAATATAGGTATCGGCTTTGCAATCGTTTCCTTTGTACTTACCATCCCAGCCTTTGTTTATGTCCTCTGAGCTAAACAACTTCTCGCCCCATCTGTCAAATATTTCCATCTTAACATCGGGTTGTACTGAGTATGCAAACACTTTAAATTCATCATTCTTGCCATCTCCATTTGGTGTAAATGTGTTTGGTATATATATACCATAATCATATGTTATCGTTACACACACCTCATCTTGTGACTTGCAACCAAACTCATTTACTGTTTGCACTACATAACAGCCACTACGTTTTGCTGTTAATTGTGTGGTTGGGCAATCTTTACAAACTATTTCTTCTCCGCTTATCCATGTCATAGTGCCTGTTCCGGTTGCATTTAAAAATATTTGATCGTCAACATTAAAGGTCACATCTTCCCCTGCATTTACTTTTGGTAATGGATTAACAGCTAACGATACCGTTGCTGTGTTTCCACAACTTCCTTTGTTTGATATATACACTGTGTAAATTTGGCTTGCTGTGGCTGTTGATACTACAGTTGCTGAATTAGTATTGCTTAACGCTGTTGTTGGTCGCCATTCATAAGTGTCTCCGCCTGCTGCCGAAAAGGCTGCTTTTTCGCCTTTACAAATTGTTTTGTTTTGGCTTATTGTTGGGGTTACGTTTGGTACAACTACTATTGTTATCATTTTTTGTACCGAACATGCTACCGTTCCTGATGCGTTAGTTCCTACTAAGGTGTACTCTGTTGTTACTGGTGGGGTACCCACAACTGAGTTGTTAGTAGTGTTAGATAAATATACGCTTGGTGACCATAAATAATTTTGTGCGCCAGACCCTACTAATATAGTTGATTTACCTTCGCAAATATATTGTTCTGCTGTTGTTAAGTTTAAATCTGGGTATTGTACTACTTGTACAAAGGCCGTTGTAGAGGCTTGGCAAAAAGCATTTGCTCCTACAATAGTATAGGTTGTGTTTGATGATGGGTTTACCCATGCCGACGAGCCTACTGTGTTTGATATAGCTATGTTGGGTGTCCAAGTATAACTGCTTGCGCCGTTAGCACTTAATGGCACTTGGGTTCCATAACACATGGCTCTATCTGCTACTATTACAACTGGGTTTGCAATAAATGTAACTGTGGTTACTGCGCTAGCTTTACAATTGTTAGCGTCTGCTGTGGTTACGGTATAACTGTATGCGCCGTTGTTGTTGTTTACCGAGGTTAAGCTTGTTGTTGCGTTATTGCTCCACGTGTAAGTATAGGCGCCTAATCCTCCACTGGAATTGGCTGTTAAGTTAATGCTATTGCCCACACATACCTGATTGGTGTTGGAGGTTATGGATACTTGTACTTGTGTGGGTTGTGCTACAGTTGTGTTTATGCTTACACTACAACTATTAGCGTCTGTTACTGTTAAGGTGTAGCCGCCTGCTGGTATATTACTAATAGTCGCTGTGGCGTTCCCTAATGGTGTCCAATTGTAAACGTAGCCTCCTACGCCTCCGCTTGCTGATGTTGTTATTGCGCCGTTGGTTCCTGAAAAACAAGATACTGTTGTAACATTAACAACTGATGCTGTTAATACTGGTGGTTCTGTTATTGATACTGATGCTTTGGCTATACATGATCCGTTACTTACCGAAACGGTATAACCTCCTGGAGCAAGGTTGTTAAGTGTTGTATTATTGCCTATGCCTGTGTTTCCAACGTTTGTCCATGTGTATGTGTATGGCCCAAAGCCGCTTTGTGCTGTTACTGTGGCTGCTCCATTTGCTGCTCCAAAACATGTTATTGAACTTGAGTTTGTTGCTAGTGTATATGGTGCCGATGCGTTTAATGTTAAGGTTTGGTTAGGTGAACAAGTAACCGTTGGTTTACAAACTACTGTGTATGTTCCGCCTATGGTTGGTGTAAAGCATTGGGTTGATGCTACTACGCCTCCGCCTGGTGCCGTCCAGGTATATGATGCAAAACCTGCTGGAGCACACACCTGTGTGCCAGTACATACTGGTGGTAAAACCCCTAATAAAGAAGGGCCACAATCTGCATCTAAATAAGCATAAGCCCAATCGCAATCATATAAACACCAATCAACTTGCGCGCGTAATGTTACATTTTGTCCATTATAGGGGCTTAAATCAACGTTTACGGTTGTCCATGGTAATATTGAGGTACTGTTATTTCCTGTACAACCATTTGTTGAAGTTCCAATACTTGAGGTTAATCCGTTTAACCCAACAAACGATGCGGGAACCGTATTTCCATCGTAATAAACTTTAAATGAAGGGCAAGGTATTGGATTACCATTTTGATCTAAAATATCAACCTTAATATACGCTGCATCATTAGCGCCATGAGGATAGTTTAAAACTACCATAGCTAAATGTACTTTTAATTGATTATTAAGAGCGTTTACATTTATTACTTTAGATGCGGAAGAAGTACAAAAATTTCCTCCACCAAAAGCAGGAATAGAGTTTGTACAAAAACAACCGCCTTGCGCCGCAGCCCAATCACCAGATAATTTTAAAGATGTTGTTCCTCCACCGGGAAAAACGCGAGGAAACCCACCATATGTATCGATTCCAGCAGTCATTAATTGAGTAACACCATTGGTTACCCATCCTGCTGTTGTTCCCGCTTCAAAATCTATATTTGTACAACCAGCAGGCTGCACACCTTGAAAAGTTGAATTAGTATTTGTTCCTACTCCGGGTTTATTACCGCTTGAGCTTAAGTTTCCAATACCAGAAGTACTGTTTAATGCTGGATTATTTGATTTTGGAAACAATCCAAATTTTCTTTTAATCCAATTGCGCTTTATAATTTCATATAATTGTTTTTTTTCATAATCTGTACTTAGTTTAAGTGTGTGCTCCCAAGCATGTTTATGATTAAACCCTTCTAACGAATCTATTTGTGATTTCCCTATTAAAAAAGATAAGGTAAACGCAAGTAAAAATATTTTTTTCATTTCAAGCAGATTTTATACTACAATATTAATAACATTTCGACAAGAACGTGCAACTTTCTAATAATTAATAAGTTGATTTTACTCATTTAAAACCCCCTAAATGCATAAAGGCCGGATTTTAATCCAGCCTTTATAAAATAATTTAGTTTAAATTTATCTTAGAATAGATACGTGTCCTGTTTTAGTAGTTGTTTTATTATCTACTCCCTTGTACGAAACTTTATAAATATAGGTATCGGCTTTGCAATCGTTTCCTTTGTACTTACCATCCCAGCCTTTGTTTATGTCCTCTGAGCTAAACAAC
>JAIUNM010000006.1 GCA_020162035.1 Bacteroidota bacterium
CACAAAACGAAGGCATAAACATTTAAATAATTTAACTATATTAGAGTATCAAAAATCAATTAATAATAACTTAAAAAATGCAGCTTAATGTTAATAAATTTTTGTCCACTTTTTGTTTGGAATTCCACGAATAATGTGTGATTTTTTTCAAGACAAAAAAATATGAACAAAAAAATTTTCATTTTACTCTTACTATTTTGCAATTTTTTAGTTGCGCAGGAAAACCAAACATACAAACCAACCTGTTCCGTTTCAAACCAAAGTGTACTTTTAAACTTTAATGCGCCTCTAGCCAATTAACACCTACTCCCATTCCTACCTCTATGGGTACTTTTAAAGGTAAAGCATTTTGCATACAACTTTCTATAATGGGTTTAATAATTTCTAATTCTGGTTTAAACACATCAAAAATTAATTCATCGTGTACTTGTAAAATCATTTTACTTTTTAAGTTTAATGGTATTAATTTTTTTTGAATATTAATCATTGCAATTTTTATCATATCCGCTGCGCTTCCTTGTATTGGAGCATTAATTGCATTACGCTCTGCAAAGCTTCTAACGGTTGCATTGTTTGAAGTTATATCTTTAAGCCAACGTTTTCTACCCAATAAGGTTTGTACATAACCATTTTCTCTAGCAAAATTAATTTGTTCATCCATGTATTTTTTTATAGATGTATATTCTTTAAAATAATTTTCAATTAATTCTTTTGCTTCCGCTCGCGGTATGTTTAGGTTATCTGCTAAACCAAAAGCTCCTTGTCCATATATAATTCCAAAATTTACACTTTTAGCTTTATAACGCATTTCTTTAGTTACTTCACTTTCTGGAATATTATAAACTTTTGCCGCAGTAGCCGTATGTATATCTTTATTTAAATTAAAGGCATCACACATGTTTTTATCTTCGCTCATACTTGCTACAATACGTAACTCTATTTGCGAATAATCTGCGCTTAACAAAACATGTTGATTATCTCTAGGAATAAATGCTTTTCTAATTTGTCTTCCTCTTTCAGTTCTTATTGGAATGTTTTGTAAATTAGGGTTATCGCTGCTTAAACGCCCAGTAACAGCAACAACCTGGTTAAACGAAGTATGAATACGATTAGTTTTTAAATTCACTAATTCAGGGAGCGTATCAACATAGGTAGATTTTAATTTAACTAGTTCGCGATAATCTAAAATTTTTGAAACAATAGGATGTGTATTTTCTAATTTACTTAATACATCTTCTCCTGTTGCATATTGTCCTGTTTTTGTTTTTTTTGCTTTATCGGTAATTTTTAAATATTCAAATAAAATTTCTCCTACTTGCTTTGGAGATGAAACATTAAATTTTGTTCCCGCTAAATTTTGAATTTCTGTTTCAACAGTTATAATATCATTTTGTAATTGATTTGAAAATTCTTTTAAAGCAGGCACATCTATATTAATACCTTCTCGTTCCATTTCAGCTAATACGCTTATTAAAGGCACTTCTACATCGTTAAATAAAACATTAACTCCATTTTTTTGAAGTTCGGGCAAAAAAACAGTTTTAAGTTGAAGTGTAACATCTGCATCTTCAGCTGCATATTCTGTAATTTTTTCAAGATCTGCATCTCGCATACTTAATTGATCTTTTCCCTTTTTGCCAATTAAAGTTTCAATGCTTATAGGTTGATAATTTAAATATGTTTCTGATAAAACATCCATGTTGTGTCGCATGTCTGGTTTAATTAAAAAATGAGCAACCATTGTATCAAACAATTTATTTTTAATATCAACATTGTAATTTTTTAATATGTGTAAATCGTATTTAATATTTTGACCAATTAATGTTTTGTTAGAATTTGTAAATATTTTTATAAAGGGTTCAAGTTCTTTTAATGCCTCTGTTTGATTTGAAGAGATTGGCACATAAAATGCTTCGAAAGGTTTAATGGCAAAAGAAAGGCCAACTAACTCTGCGTTTAAAGTATTTAAAGATGTTGTTTCTGTATCAAAACAAAATTCAGATGCAGCACTTAAATTTTCTAATAATAAATTTAATTTTTCTGATGTGTTAACAAGGATGTATTGATGATTAACATCATTAATAGTTTTAAATACGGGTTTAAGTTCCTCAACTTCTGAATTAAGATTTGCTTGATTATTAAAGTAATTAGCTGTACTAAACAAATCTGTTTGTCCTTCGTTGGATTTTGCTTTAAACGAAGTATTTTGATTTGAAGGAATATCTTTACTTAAAATTCGTTGAGCTAAATTTCTAAATTCTAATTCGGTAAAAAGCTCTAATAAGGCATCGTTGTTATATTCTTTTAATTTTAATTTTTCTTCTTCAAAATTAATTGGGCAATCTAAAATTATTGTAGCAAGTTTTTTGCTTTGAATAGCTAAGTCTTTATTTGCTTCAACTTTTTCTTTCATTTTACCTTTTAGCTTGTCGGTGTTTTGCAATAGACCCTCAACACTTCCGTACTCTTGTACAAATTTTATAGCTGTTTTTTCGCCAACGCCAGGTATGCCTGGAATGTTGTCAACGGAATCGCCCATTAAACCAAGTATATCAATTACTTGGTTAACAGTTTTAATTTCCCATTTTTTACAAATTTCATTTACCCCTAAAATTTCTACACCATTTCCTAATCTTGCTGGTTTGTATATGAATGTGTTTTCATCTACTAATTGTCCATAATCTTTATCGGGAGTCATCATGTAGGTGGTGTAACCAGCAATTTCTGCTTTACGCGCTAAAGTTCCTATTAAGTCATCTGCTTCAAAGCCTGGCACTCCAATTACTTCGATATTAAATGCTTTAATTAAATCAATTATAAAGGGAATTGATTTGCGTAAATCTTCAGGCATTTCTTCACGATTTGCTTTATAGCTTTCAAACTCAATGTGTCTTTGTGTTGGCTCATCAGTATCAAACACTACAGCTATGTGGCTAGGTTTTTCTTTGTTTAATATTTCTAACAAAGTATTACAAAAACCAAAAATTGCGCTGGTGTTAAATCCTTTTGAGTTTATACGAGGGTTGTTACTAAACGCAAAATAACTTCTATAAATTAATGCAAAAGCATCTAAAAGAAAAAGTTTTTTAGGTGTGTCTTTTGTGATCATTTACTACGAGTGTTATATGCATTAATAACTTGCGCCGCTGAAGTTTCGTCTAATTCTTTTTCGCCAGTATAATCGCTTGCATATGATGCAGAGCCACTCATCATTTCTTGTAATTGTTTTTTAAATTTATTTGGTTTAACATCAATCATTTTTTTATCGCCTTCTCTTTGTAAAAAATAATCAGCAACGTAATTAACTTCGTTCATATTAACCTCTTCAAAAATCATTTTATACAAACTAATTTCACCTTTTGCAATTACTTTATAAAATTTTTTTTCATCATCACAATCCATGCTTAAATAATTGTTGTTGTTAAAACCATATCCTTTTACTTTACTTGGTTTGTAGTTTTTTTGAATTCCTTGCTCATCTTTAAAAAAAACCTTATTATGATAATCTTGTTCTTTTTTAGGATTAATTTTTATTTCTCCTTTTAAAGTATCTCCCTTTTCGTTTATTAAATAGGCTTTTACAAATGAAATTTGAGATGCAGAAATTTTACAAATAACAATAAATAAAATAAAATATATATTTTTCATAATTTAAACTAGAACAACAAATAAAAGTAAATTTTACCTTAAAATAAAGCTTTGTTAAAGCTTTGTGGAAAAGAAAACAGAATTAAATTAATTAAATAATTCAAAATTATCAGCATCTAAACCTACAGGGAATGTTTTTCTAAATTCTTGAAGATAATTCATATCTATTTCTGTAATAAAACAGCCTTCGGTATTTAATGGAATTTGAGAAATTATTTCTCCCCTTGGATTAATTACCAAACTGTTTCCACTATGCTTAATGTTATTACCATCAACACCAATTCGGTTTACAGCAACAACATAACATTGATTTTCTATTGCTCTGGCAATTAATAAATGTTGCCAAGGATAATTTCTAATTTCTGGCCAATTGGCTACAAATATTAAAACATCATAGTTCCACTGTTTAGTTGTTAAATCAAATTTATTTCTACACCAAATAGGGAAACGTAAATCATAACAAATTAATGGCTTTATTTTCCAATCATTAAAACTTATTGTTGTTGAAGAATTTCCCGCGGTATAAAATTCATCTTCTTTTGCCATTCTAAACAAATGCCGTTTATCGTAAAAAAATTCTCTATCGTTGTTTTCTATCCAATGTAACCTATTATAGTAATTTGAATTTTCTTCTGTTGCTATACTAGTTACAAATGTGGTGTTAAATTTTTTGCTTTGATTTTTTAACCAATTATAAGTTTCTGTTTTAAATTTTTCTGCATATTTATTGGGCTGCATAGTAAATCCAGTGTTAAACATTTCTGGTAATATTGTTAATGTTGTTGTTTCGGAATTTTTAGATAATAAAGACTCAACATTATTTTTGTTTTTTAATGAATCTTGCCAAAAGATATTTGTTTGAACTAAATTTATTTTCATTTACAATATTGATTTAATGCATTTACAGCTTGAGGATAATTTTGTTTTACAGCTTGTTTAAAATCTTCGCAAGGATTTTGTTTTAGATTTATTAAAGCTACACCTCTCCAATAATAAGCTTCGCCATAGTTGGAGTTTAATTCAATTGCTTTATTTAAATTTTCTAAACATAATTGAAAATTTTGTTTTTTACCCAACACTATTCCTTTTTTTAAATAAAATTCTGAATTATACGCGTTGATGCTTATAGCTTTATCGAAATAAAAAAAAGCTTTATCTAAATTATTAATATCGTTGTAACAATTTCCAAGTACAAAATAGGCTTTACTATTCAAAGGATCTTTTTCAATAACACGTTCGGCATCTGCCATTGCTTTACTATAATCTTGCAACATATAATATGCGCTGGCTCTTGCAACAATGGCTTTATTGTAATCTTTAATAGACAACACGGTATTAAATTGACTAATCGCTTTTTTTATGTTATTAATTTTTAAATAAAGCAAACCTAAGTTATAATAACCTTTATAATTTTTTGTGTTAGCTAAAATTGCTTTTTGTAAATATTGCTCTGCTTCAAAATCATTGTTGGTTAACATTAATTCTACCCCTAAACTATTTAATGCAACAAACGAATTGGGTTCATGTTTAATTACTTTAGTGTATAAAGTTTTACTATTTGTCCAATAATTTAGTTGAGTATAAGTTATAAATGCTAATATTAATAATACTAAAATTATTATAGGTTTTTGAAAGAGATTAATAAATTTAAATACTGAAAAGAAAACAATACTAAAGAAAATAATTGTAACATACATATATCTATCTGCATAAAGAACTTCGCCAAATGGAATAAACTGTAAAACAAGCACTAAACTTATAACTGAAAGAAAAGTTAAAATTAATTCATAATATTTTTTCTTTACTGTAAAATAAATAAATAACAATATAATAAATAAAACAACAAATAATCCTATACCAATTACTGTAGGTGTAAATTTTGGAAATGAATATAATGGGTAAAGAGGACTTGGTTTTAAAAACAAAATCAAATAATTATAAATAGCATAACCAGCATTACATATTTTTTGATAAATAGAATAATTATGTGAGTAGTTAATAAATTGATCGCTAGATTGAGATTTTAAATTAACTATTCCTAAAATTAATGACACCAAAAATATTGGAATAATAAAAGTAATTTGTTTTAAGGATATTTTTTTATAATTATAATAAGCAATTGCAATAAAAAAAAACGGTAAAATAACCGCATAAGATTTGCTTAAGCCCGCTAATGTTGAAAATAAAATACAAGTTATGTAAAACACAGTTTTGCTAGTTTGTATAAACTTTAAATAATTAGTACAAGCCAATAAAAAGAAAAAAAACATTAAAATTGTTTTTAACTCACTTATCCAAATTACTGTTTCTACTTGTAATGGATGAAGCAAAAAAACACCAACAGTAAAAAACACTAAGGTTTGGTTAAGTTTTAAACTTAAAAGTAATTTATATAATAGCCATGCATTTATTAAATGAAAAAAAATATTTATTAAATGATGTCCGCCTGCCCAATCTTTAAATAACATAAAGTTAATTGAATGAACAATCATTGTAATTGGAATATAATTTCCTACATAATAGTTTGTAAAAAAGTTTTTTAAATTGAATATAAAAACATCTGGGTTGTTAAATACCATTTCGGGGTCATCCCAACTAATAGTTTTAAAATAAAATGCTTTAAAATATACTACTAAACATAAAACAAACAATCCATAAAAGTAAAACTGTTTATATTTATTTGTTTGTAACCAATCCACAAAAACAAATTTAGCATTTATATTAAAATTAATAACTTTATGCTGTGATAAAATTATCTGTAGTTATAATTACTTTTAATGAAGAGAAAAATATTGAACGATGTTTAACATCGGTTAAAGAAATAGCTGATGATATTGTGGTATTAGATTCTTATAGCAAGGATAACACAAAAAGTATTTGTTTAAAACACAACGCAAATTTTTTTGAACACGCTTTTGATGGACATATAGAACAAAAAAACAGAGCAATTACATTTGCTAAATATCCTCATGTGTTAAGTTTAGATGCAGATGAAGCTTTAAGCCCTGAATTATTAAACAGTATAAAAGAAATAAAATTGAATTTTAATAAACAAGGTTATTATATTAATAGGTTAACAAATTATTGTGGACATTGGGTTAAACATTGTGGTTGGTATCCTGATAAAAAGTTAAGGTTATGGGATAGCAGACTAGGACAATGGACAGGAATTAACCCACACGATAAATACGAAATGTTTGAAGGAGATACTAAAACGGGATTTATAAAAGGAGATATTTTGCATTATAGTTATTATACATTAAATGATCATTATAAGCAAGTAGAGTATTTTACCAATATTTCAGCAAAAGCATATATAGATAAAGGAAAGTCAGCCCCATTTTTTAAATTAATTGTTAACCCTATTGCCAAATTTATTCATCATTACTTTATAACTTTAGGTTTTTTAGATGGTTTAGCCGGGTATAGAATAAGTAAAATAAGTGCTTATGCTACTTATTTAAAATATTTAAAAATCAGAAAATTGAAAAAAACTAATTGAATTATTTTAAGCATATATTATTAAGTAGAACCGACAGTATTGGAGATGTTGTTTTAACCCTACCTATGGCTGGTGTTATTAAAGAAAAATATCCCAATTGTAAAATTAGTTTTTTAGGAAAAACATATACAAAAGATGTTGTTACTTTAAGTAAACATGTTGATGAGTTTATTAATTATGACGAATTATTACATTTAAGTTTAAATGAACGGGTTACGTTTATAAATCAATTAAATGTTGATGTAGTTGTACATGTTTTCCCTGTTAAAGATATAGCACACCTTTTTAGCCAATCTAATTCAAAAATTAAAATTGGCACAAAAAGTAGATTATACCATTGGTTTACTTGTAATAAAATAATTAATTTAAAACGAAAAAACTCAAATTTTCACGAAGCGCAATTGAACATAAAATTGTTGTCGAAAATTGGAATAAGTTTTAATAAACCCCTTAATGAAATTTATAACTATTATGGATTTGAAAATACACCAATTTTAGAAGAAAAGTTTAAATCATTAATAGATTCATCTAAAATTAATATTATTCTTCACCCTAAAAGTAAAGGTAGTGCTAGAGAGTGGGGGGTTGAAAATTATTTGAAATTAATAAGTAACTTACCCACTAATAAATTTAAAATATTTATTAGTGGCACAAAAGATGAAGCCTTATTAATGCCAGAACTTGTACAACACCCAAGTGTTACTTCAATTGCAGGTTTATTTAGCTTACAGCAATTTATTGCTTTTATAAATTCAGCTGATGTTTTAGTTGCTGCAAGCACTGGACCTTTACATATAGCTGCAGCATTAAATAAAAAAGCAATAGGCTTGTTTTCTCCTATGAGGCCAATTTTTCCAACACGATGGGCTCCGTTAGGTAAAAAAGCAGTTTTTTTAGTGAAAAAACAAATTTGTGATAATTGTTTAAAAAGTAATAATTGCGAGTGCATTAAAAGTATTAGCGTTTTAGAAGTTTTAAAAGAAATTGAAAATGACAAATAAGTTTAAAGATAAAGTTATATGGATAACTGGTGCAAGTAGTGGTATTGGCGAGGCTTTAGCAATTGAATTTGCTAAACAAGGCGCAAGGTTAATTTTATCTGCAAGAAGAATAGAGGAATTAAATAGAGTTGCTTTACTTACAAAATTACCACCTCTTGATTTAATGATTTTACCTTTTGATTTAAAAAATACTAATAATGCATCAGCCTTAATAGCACAAATAATAAACAAATTTGGAGCAATAGATGTTTTAATAAACAATGGTGGATATAGTCAGCGTGGCGAAGCCATAAGCACAGATATTAAAATTGACAGAGAGTTAATGGAAGTAAATTATTTTGCTTATATAAACTTAACAAAGGCAGTGTTGCCTTATATGAAAAACAAAAATTCAGGGCAATTAGTTGTAATTAGTAGTATTGCCGGTAAGTTTGGTTTTTATTTACGCTCTGGTTACAGTGCATCTAAACATGCATTACATGGTTTTTTTGAAAGTTTAAGACTAGAAACTGAAAAATTTGGAATTAAAACTTTAATTGTTTGCCCGGGTAAAATTAAAACTAACATTTCTTTTCATGCGGTAGATGCTAAAGGGAATGAACATAATAAAATGGATGAAAGTCATGCAAATGCTATGAGTGCAAATGAATGTGCAATAAAGATAATTAATGCAATTTCAAATAACAAAGAAGAGGTTTTTATTGGTGGAAAAGAATTAATTATGATAAAGCTTAAACGGTTTTTACCTAAATTATTTTCTAAAATTATAAGAAAACAAAGCCCTTATTAAAAAATTAACTCGCTGTTTTGTTTATTTTTTTTATTAGAATTTAAAAGCATGTTATTTAATTTATCGTTTAAAGCAACATCATATTTTTTTTGTAAATTAATTAATTCTTCGTTTAAAAATGTGCTTTTAATTTCGCTACACATTTTTTTAGAAGTAATTATACTTTTTTTTGCAGAATCTAATTCTAAAACATCAACATGGTAAATGCCTTTTGCAATAGTAGCTCTAGCAATATAAAACGGAATATTTAATTTAATAGATTCGGTATATGCTTGGTAAATATATTGCTTATAAAGCGCAGACCTACTTAAACTCCTTTGGTTTTTTGCTATATGAATTAATTCATCAACACAGTTTGCATTATTTCCGTTTACAGATTTTATTAGTGAAATGGCTTTTTCTAAGTATTGAATACTAAGAGCGTGTTGATTGGTTCTATAAGTTAACGAAGCAAGATTGTTAACCACAATTGCAGCATGCAACCTATTATTTACTTTAAGCAAATTAAGTACAGAATTTTTGTAATAAAGTTTAGCAGCGGTATAGTTTCCTTGCTCTTGACAAACATTACCCAAATTTAACAAACAATCGCCGGCTAAACTGTAAAAAGCATGTTTATTACAAATCAGTAATGCTTCGTTGTAAAAATTAAATGCTTCGTTGTAATTTGAATTAATATCACAATAATATCCTTTATTGTTAATGCTATTTGCTAAACCTAAATAAAACACTCTCGCTTTTACGCTATCAACTTTCGGAATCATTAATTTACAATAATTGTATAAATGATTATTTAGCGCCTCACTTAATTTATCGTTTTGTATTTCATCAATTGCTTTTATCGTATATGTTACTAAACCAGTATCCGAATGGCCTTTAAAATTATAAGGATTAGTGTTTGAAGTGCCAACACTAACAATTAAACAAAAGAATATTACAATAACGTTTTTCAATTTATTACAAATTCTCTTTAACGAATTTAAACATTTTTCCGTAAATATGCATACGCGTCATTCCACCCGAAATACCATGGTTTTTGTTTGGGTAAACCATGTATTCAAAAGGAATATTGTATTTAACCATTGCAGCAACTAACTCCATGCTATTTTGTATATGAACGTTATCATCACTACTTCCGTGAATTAATAAAAATTTACCTTTTATTTTTTTAACATGCGATGTGGGCGAATTATCTTCGTAACCAGAATTGTTATCTTTTGGTTTACGCATAAATCTTTCGGTATAAATGTTATCATAATATTTCCAATTTGTAACAGGAGCAACAGCAATTGTAGCTTTAAAATAATCAGCTCCTTTTGTAATTAAATTGCACGCCATAAAACCGCCATAACTCCAACCTTGAAAACCTATACGGCTTTTATCTACATAATTTAAAGTGCCTAAATATTTTGCAGCTTCTATTTGATCTATAGTTTCTAGTCTACCTAATTGTAAATAGGTGCTGTGTTTAAATTCTCTACCTCTTCCAAATGTTCCTCTTCCATCTACGCAAACAACCATATAACCTTCTTGACATAATAAGTTGTGCCAAGTATATTCTATTGGATCGAAAGAATTATTTACCTCGTTTGCACCTGGTCCATTATAAGCATACATGTAAACAGGGTATTTTTTAGTTGAATCAAAATTTTGTGGTTTCATCATCCAACCATTTAACTCAACGCCTTCGGTAGTTTTAAACTTAAAAAATGTACGATTACTTAAGTTATAAGTTTTTAATTTTTCAACTAACGACTTATTATCTTCTAACACCTTTATAGTTTTACCTTTAATATCGCAAAGTTCATATACCGGTGGAGTATTTGCGTTGCTGTAACTAGAGATATAGTATTTATATCCATTTGTAAATTCAAAACTATTAAATCCGATTTTAGTTGTGAGTTGTTTTTTATTTTTACCATCTAATTGTACACTATAAACGTCACGGTTAATAGCGCCATTTTCTGTACTTGTATAATAAACTAAATTAGTTTTTTCATCAAAGCCATTAAATTGAATTAAATCCCAACTCCCTTTTGTAATTTGATTTATTAATTTTCCATTTAAGTCGTAAAAATATAAATGGTTATAATTATCTTTTTCACTTGATGTAATAAACCCTTTGTTGCCTATAAACAATAAATCATCTGTAACATCTACATATGTTTTTGCTTCGTCGGTTAAAATAACTTTAGACGCACCATTAGTTGCGTTAATAAACAACAACTCTAATTTATTTTGTAAGCGATTTAGACGTTGTACAGAAAGTGTTTTAGAATCATTTGTAAAAGCAATTCTTGGGATGTATATATCAGTTTCTGTTCCAATATCTGCGGTTATTGTATTGTTTGATTTTGTATCGTAAATATGAACTGTTACTATAGAGTTGTCTTCTCCAGCTTTTGGATATTTATATGTGTATTTATCAGGATACAAATTACCATTATAGCTATCAATAGTGTATTCTTTTAGCTTACTTTCATTAAATTTTATATAAGCTAAATAATTTCCATCGGGGCTCCAACTAAAATAATCTGCTTTGCTAAACTCTTCTTCGTAAACCCAATCGCCCCAGCCGTTTTTTATTTTATTAAACTCTCCGTCTTTTGTAACTGTTGTTTCAGCGCCATCTAATAAATTTAAAATATATAAATTGTTTTCTCTTACAAATGCAATTTTATTACCGTCTTTACTAAAAGTTGGGAACATTTGTTTGCCTTTATCGCAAAGTGAAATTGTTTTTTTTGTTGCAATATCATAAATGTAGTAGTTTGCTTTTGGAGATCGTCTATAAATATATTCCGCGTTTTCGCTTAATAAAAGTTTTGTTTCTGTAGGATTAAATTGATAACTGTTTATATCAATTAATTTGTCGTTAAACTTAATATCACTCGCGTTTACTAAAACTTTTGTTTTTTTACCACTTTTTATTTCAAATTGCGAAAGTGTTGCAGCATCTCCTTCACCTTCAACATCTACATAATTTAAGCCATTGTTTTGTACATTAAAACCTTGTGCGCTTTTAGGATAAAAAGAGTATTTTAACCAAGCATCTTCTAAAGTTAATTTTTTTTGTGAAAAAATTAAACTCGGAAAAACTATTAAACCAATAATTATTTTTTTCATAATTTATACTTTTTTTCTAATACTAATTACCATTGGAACACCACAAAAATCAAACTGTTCACGCAATTTATTTTCAATAAATCGTTTATAATTTTCTTGAACGTATTGAGGCAAATTACAATACAAAATAAATAAAGCTTCGCCTTTTAATTGTGTGGTGTATTTTATTTTAATGTCTTTTCCTTTAATTGATGGGGGAGGATAAGCTTCAATTAAAGGAAGTAAAAAATCATTTAGTTGACGTGTTGGAATATGTTTTGTTTTGTTTTGATAAACATACATTGCAACATCAACAGCTTTCATAATACGTTGTTTATCTTTAACCGAAATAAAAAGTATTGGAATGTCTCTAAACGGTGCAATTTTTTCGCGCATTGCTTTTTCAAAAGCATCGGCTGTTTTAGTGTCTTTTTCTATTAAATCCCATTTATTAATAATTATAGCAACGCCTTTGCGATTTTTTTCTATTAAGGTTAATATGCTTAAATCTTGAGCTTCTAAGCCATTTTGAGCATCAATCATTAGCAAACAAACATCGCTATTTTCAATTGCATTAATGGTTCGCATTACACTGTAAAACTCCAAATCTTCGTGTACTTTGGCTTTTTTTCGCATACCCGCAGTATCAATTAACCAAAAATCGTGACCAAACTTATTGTACCTTGTGTTTATTGTATCTCTGGTTGTGCCCGCAATATCGGTAACTATTGTTCTTTCTTCGCCTAACAATGCGTTTGTTAAACTGCTTTTACCAACATTTGGGCGCCCAACAATTGCAATTTTAGGCAAATCTATTTGGTTAATTGCGCCTTCATCTTTAGGCAACAACTCAACTAAAGCATCTAACATATCTCCTGTTCCTGCACCGCTAATTGCACTTATTGCATAAATTTCGCCTAAGCCAAATTTGTAAAATTCAGCAGCGTAGTTACTTAATTCATGATTATCTGCTTTATTTGCAACTACAATTACTTTTTTGTTTGATTTTCTAATAATATTAGATACTTCTCTGTCAAAATCAGTAATGCCATCAGTTATATCTACAACAAAAATTAGCGCACTGCTTTCTTCAATTGCAACGGTTACTTGTTTTCTGATTTCGCTTTCAAAGGCATCATCGCTGCCTTTTATGTATCCTCCTGTATCTATTAAACTAAACTCTACTCCGTTCCATTCAGATTTCCCGTAATGCCTGTCGCGCGTTACACCTGCAACCTCATCAACAATCGCTTGGCGTGTTTCGGTAAGGCGATTAAATAATGTAGATTTACCTACGTTTGGTCTCCCAACAATTGCTACAATGTTTGCCATAGCCTATAAAGGTAATAAAAAAAGGGCATTTAAACCGATTTATGTTTCTTAAAAATTGTTGTATTTTAAACTATTTTGTTCTATTTTTATTGAATGCGCTTAGGTATTCTTATAATTCTAAATTTTGTAATTTTTTTGTGTACAAATGCGCAAACAGAAAACAGAATTATTACCCCTCAACTTAAAGGCTCTATCAAATTTACCCAAAACATTGGGCAGTGGGAACCAGAAATTTTATATAAAAGTTGTTTTGCTGGAGGTGCAATGTTTTTGCAAAAAGATGGATTTGTTTTAAATTTTTTAAACAGAAAATTATTGTTTGCTGACCATGGTAAAAAAACATTACCTACTGTTTCTAACGAAAAGTATTTAGGGCATGCGATAAAAGTGGAGTTTGTTAATTCAACACAACCACAAATTAATAATTACCAACAAGGAGGCGATTACGAAAACTTTTTTATAGGGAACGATAAAACAAAATGGGCGAGTAATGTAAAAAATTACAAACAAATTGTTTACGAAAATATTTATGAAAACATAGATTATGAAGTGCTGGCAGATGGAAGAGGAATAAAATACAATTGGAGAGTTAAACCAAACGCAGATGTAAATTTAATTAACATTAAATACAACGGAGCTAGCCATATTAAAATTGATAAAGAGGGTAATTTAATTGTTAAACTTGCCTTTAAAGAAATATGGGAACAAAAACCTTATGCTTATCAATTAATTAATGGCAAAGTTGTTGAGGTTAAGTGCAATTATAAATTAACAAACAATCAAATTTCTTACGAATTACCAAATGGATACAATAAAAATTATGAATTAATTATTGACCCATTAGTTGTGTTTTCTGCATCATTAGGCAGCACTTCTGATAATTTTGGAATGACAGCAACTTATGATAACCAGGGGCATTTGTACAGCGGAGGAATGATTTATGACGTTAGTTTGCCTGGTAGTCTTGGCGCATACGATAATACGTTTAATAATGTTGTTGGTTATGGCAGAACAGATGTTTTTATTTCTAAATATACACCAAATGGTGCGGGGTTAGTTTATTCAACTTATTTAGGCGGTAACCAAAGCGAAGCGGTAAGCAGTTTAATTGTTGACAATAGCGGAAACCTATGTTTATACGGCGTTACAGCGTCTTCAAATTTCCCTTCGTTACCACAAAGTGCTTACCCTAATTTTAATGGTGGTTCTAGTTTTGGATTTTATCAAAACGGAATTGTATTATGTGGCGGTTCAGATATTTTTATTTCAAAATTTAATCCTTCGGGGAGCTCATTATTAGCAACTACATTTTATGGCGGGAGCGGAAACGATGGTGTAAATTATTTAAGTGGTTTATATGCGGTAAGTTTAAGCCCTGCGGCTAACGCATGTCAAAACACATTTTTAATAACTCCTTACGATTCTTTAGTAATGAATTATGGCGACCAATTTAGAGGAGAAATACAAGTTGATAAACAAAATAATATTTATATTGTAAGCTCTTCGCGTTCATCAAACATACCAATGGTTGGTGGTTTTGATAATACAATTAACGGCGAACAAGATGCTATTGTTGCAAAATTCAACACAAATTTAACCAATTTGCTTTTTAGTTCTTTTATTGGCGGAAGCAAAAATGATTGTGGAAATTCTATTGCTTTAGATAATAGTAATAATATTTTTGTAACCGGTGGTACTTGCAGCAGCAATTTGTTAGGAACGAGTGGAGGGCATATCCCATCTTATATTGGAGGACGAACTGATGGATTTTTATATAAAATTAGCCCTACTGGTTCTACAATTTTAAACGCTACTTATATAGGAACTACAGATTACGATAATTCGTTTTTTGTAACCACCGATAAAAAAAATAAAGTGTATGTATATGGCCAGTCTTATGGCAACATGCCTGTAATTGCAGCACCTACTTCAACTTCTGGAATTTATTCAGTTCCTAACACACATCAATTTATTAGTGCATATACAAACAGTTTAACTAGTTTATATTTTTCAACTAAGTTTGGTAGTAAAACAATAACAGAAGCAGATATATCACCTTCAGCATTTGCAGTTGATGTGTGTGGCAACATATACTTGTCTGGCTGGGGTGGAGGTATATTAACCAATACAGTTGCAATGTCTGGTATGCCAACTTTTAGTGCAATTCCTGGTTTCTCTGTTCCTCCAAGTGGGTACGATTTTTATTTTATGGGATTAGATTCTAATGCAGTTAATTTAAAATTTGGTTCATATTTTGGTGGCCCGTTAAGCGAAGAGCACGTAGATGGTGGAACATCTCGTTTTGACCCAAATGGAAGAATTTACCAATCTATTTGTGCAGGTTGCAGCACTAATGACGATTATCCAATTATACCAAGCACTTCTTATCCTTGTGGTGTGTCGCCTTGCCCACCAGGGCCTAATTTATCGATTAATTGCAATAATGGCGTTATAAAATTAGATTTTCAAATTAAAGTAGCTGTTGCAACAATTAACAACAACACGTTTTCTGGCTGCACCCCGTTAACCGTTAGTTTTACAAACGCAACTGCACCAACTAGCACAAACTCTAGTTTTATTTGGTATAACGGTTTAGGCGGAACAAATACAACTAATATTAATCCTAGTTTTACATATACAACACCGGGCACTTACACAGTTGCTTTAGTTGTTTTAGACCCCACAAGTTGTAATTATAAAGATAGTACTACAAGTATAATAACTGTTTTGCCAAAACCAAATGCCGCATTTAATGCTTTATTTTCGCCTTGTTCAAACACTTTACAATTAAATAATTTATCAACAGGGAGTTTAAGCGCGACTTCATATACTTGGAATTTAGGCCCTGCAACAAGCACTCTTACAAATCCAACATACACTTACCCCACACAAGGTACATACACTATTTCGTTAAACATAAGCGATGTAAATGGTTGTGCACACTCAACCCAAACCGTAATTAGTTTGTTTAATTTTACAACTTCAGTTACTGGAGGCACAATTTGTCAGGGACAAAATGTAACCTTAAATGCAAATGGAGGTACAAGTTATACTTGGACACCAAACAATTCTCTTAATAATTCTAATATTGCTTCTCCAATTGCAAATCCAAGCGTTAATACAGTTTACACAGTTCAAATTTTAAACAACTCTACAGGTTACCCATGTAATCAAACGCTAACAACTAACGTTGTAGTAAATTATTCTCCAACGGCATCGTTTACATATAGCCAAAATTCATGCGGCGGTGGTGTTTATTTTTCAAGCACCTCATCAACTAATAGTGCAATACATAACTGGACACTTGCCCCTACGATTACAAGTACGCTACAAAACCCATATAATTTTTATGGAAGTGGAGGTGTACAAAATATAATTTTAGTTGTTACTACAACTGCTGGATGTACTGATAGTTATTCAGAAACAATAAACGTTATTACCCCTCCGCCAATGGCAGTAAATGCAACACCTAAAATTTGTTTTGGAGAATTAGCAGCTTTAACCGCAAGCGGAGGAGTTTCATACTCTTGGACACCTTCGCAAACTGTAACATTTCCAAACGTTGCATCAACAACAGCTAACCCTACAGTAAGCACAACTTACTCTGTAATAATAACAACATCAACCGGTTGCCAATTTGTTTTATTTACAAATGTAATTGTTGATTATCCATCTTCTATTCCGGTTAGTGCTAACGCAAACCCACAAAAGGTTGTTTTAGGTAATAACAGTACTTTAACATTTATAGGAGACCCAGGCGCAACCGTAACATGGTATCCGTTAGGAAGCACAATTCCAACAACAGGATATACCGTAACAGCTACCCCTTCGCTTTTAACTACTTATACAGCAATTGCGCAATATGGCGTGTGTAAAAACAATGCCAAAGTAATTGTTGAAGTTACTAGTAATAGTTGTATAGATAAAGATACTTTTGTGCCTAACACTTTTACACCAAATGGCGATGGAACTAACGATAATCTTTTTGTAAGAAGTGCATTTATAGATCAAATTTATTTTGCTGTTTACAATAGATGGGGAGAATTAGTTTTTGAAACCACAGATAAAAATAAAGGCTGGGATGGTTTATACAAAGGAAGGCCAGCTGATGTTGGTGTTTTTGGTTGGTATTTAAAAGTTAAATGCCCTAATGGAGAAGAAAATTTCAAAAAAGGAAATGTTACGTTAATTAGGTAGGGTTTATTAAAATTAATTTTTTAAATAAATGCAAATTAAATATTTAAATTCTGTTTTATTTTTAAAAATAATATTTGTTTTTTCAGTTAAAGTACTGTTTAGTCAAAATGCTACTGTTTATTTTAAAACCAATGATTATAGTCTTGATAAAAAATCAATACAAGTTATTGATAGCCTAATTAAAATTAAAGACTTTGAGAAAATAATTCTTAAAGGCCATTGTGATAATTTAGGAAACCACACGTTAAATGATGAACTTTCAACTAATAGAGTAAATACTGTAAAAACTCAACTTATTTTAGGGGGGATTAATAACGAGGTAATTGAAACAAAAGCTTTAGGTAAGAGAATCCCTTTAAATAAAAACTTAAATGAAAATGACCGCGCTTTAAACAGATGCGTAGAAATAGAATTTAAATTTAAAACGAAAATAAACGAAAGCGAAACAATATTAACAAAATTACCTGCAACAGATGAGGTTGAAATTATTATTAACGGCATTATTTCAAATGAAAATAAAAAGCCCTTAATAGCTGAAATTTCGCTTAATGATAAAAATGGCAATGAGATAAAAACGGCAACAAGTAGTAAAGATGGCAAATATACTTTTAAAACAATTTTAAAGAAAAATGAAGATTACGCATTAACTTATTATAATGATTCATCTTTTATCTCTTCAAAAATTATAAATATTTCTAACTCAAGATTGCCATACAAAAATTTAAAAACAATTTTGTTAAAATTAAAAGAAGGAAATAAGTACATTTTAGAAAATTTAAATTTTGAAGGAGATACTTCACAACTTGTTGCTCTATCAATTTCTCCATTAAACGACCTTTATAAATTAATGAATAAAAATAAATCTTTAATAATTAAAATTGAAGGGCATGTAAATTACCCTAACAGTTGGCCAAACCCTAAATTTGAAAAAAGAGTTTCTGAAAAATATGTTCCGAAAGGAATGAACTCTTATGAGTTTAATCAATGGTTGTCAGATGAAAGGGCTAAAATGATATATAATTATTTAGTTGAAAAAGGGATTAATGCAAATCGAATGACAACTGTTGGATACGGAGCAAAACACATGCTTTATCCAGATGCAACAACTGAAAATGAAATGGCAAAAAATAGACGTGTTGAAATAAATATTGTTTCTTATAAAAGAAAAACTATTAATTAATTTTTCTTAGGTAATGCTAATTGTTTTGTGAGAATTTTATGAAATAAAGGTAAAATCAAAAAAACAAAAATTGGGCTAATATTTTTAACTATAAAAATACTTTTTTTGTAATATTGGTACCATAATTCATGCATGTAAGAAGAATAGTAATGCTCCCAACTATAAGCGTAACGCATAGTGTTATTAATTTCTTTTTGTAATATAATTTTATCGTTATCTAAAGCACTGATATAATTAAAAAACGGAGTACATTCTTTTAAATACGAAACAATGATCATAGGCATGTATAGTGTTAAAATTAAAGTACCTATGGTTGCTATCATTTGAACGGGCTTAAACTCGTGGTTTGTGCCAAATGATTTAACTGTAAAAAATACAGAAACAAGGTAGTACAAAAACACCGAATAAAACATCATTTCATCAGTTTTACCTGGAATTATACTAAATATAATAAGAGTAATTAAAGGATATAAAAAGAAGATAACAGCAGTAAGTAAATATTGTCGCCAATACGATAGTTTAAACAACCAAATAAAAATAAACAAGGTAAATACAATATATAATTGTACATATAAAAAATCGGAATCTAAATAAAATGGCGTTTGAAACTTAGCGGCATAAATATTTCTAAAAGCATTTTTAATGTTGGTTTTATAAAAATCATTATTATCCCCATAGTTTGTAGTTTTCCAGCCAGCTTTATGAAACGTTATAAATGTATCTGCAATTGCATTTGGGTCTATTGAAACTTCAACATTATACTTTGAGCAAATTTGAATGTGTTTGTTTATTAAACTTAGCAAATATTTTTTATCATAAATAGCTTTTACTGGTTTAAACCCAATTGTTTCATCACGATTGTAATCTTCCATACTGTTTGGCACTAAACTATATGGGGTGTATTCATAATAACTCTTATAACGCCTAAAGTTTACTTTGTTAACTTTTAACACCGTATCGTACATGTTTTCATAATTATACATTGTAGTAGGTATATACGGTTCAATAGCATCCATTGTAGCAATATCTTCAAACAATTCTTTATCGCTAAACGTTTTATTTATTTTTTGGTTGTTGGCATAAACATAAAAATTTGGTATAACGGTTAGTAAATAAATACATATTAGAGTTAAAAAAGCATTTGCAAAAACATTAGGAGTTGTTATTTTACCATAATTTTTTTCAACATTAAACACAATGTTTTTATAACCCCAATACCAACTTAAAACAAAACATGTAATTAAAATTAACGCATACCATAAAAATGTTATGTTATTGTTTATAACATCAAATGGCATTAAGTAGCCAATAATTAAGGATAAAACAGATAAGCTGATAAACCAAAACAATACCATGTGAATTCTTGTTACCCATATGGTAGGATGATTTTTAATTAAATACTCGTCTATTTTTTTTAAAAAATTGGGGGTTAAGTTTTTTAGCATAATTAAATGTCTTTATGAAACAATAAACGCGTGCTGTTTGTTATATCGCGGTAATATTTAAGCTGTAAGTTATTTTTATTTAAGTTAGATAAAACATCAAACCAAGATGTGTTTTTATCTATTGTAATTATAAAAGTTGTACCAGTATCTTCAACTTTAGCATTTGTAAAAATATTTTTCAAATCTTTTAATGTAAAATTTCCAGAAACTTCAAATTGATTGTTTTGATTTTGTTCGCCAATTTGATTTTGTTTTCCGTTAAATATGGTTTTGCCTTGCCTTATAAAAACTAAATTATCAGCAACCCGTTCTACCTCATGTAAATTTTGTGAACTTAAAATTATACTTAATGGATAAGCTTTACTTTTTACAAAAAATTTTAAATCTTGTAATAACAATTGTTGCGCATTAATATCTAAGTTTGCTAGTGGCTCATCAAGCACTAAAAGTTGTGGGCGCCACAATAACATTTTTGCTAATTCAAACCTTAACCTATATCCACTACTAATTTCGTTCCAAGTTAAATGTCTAAATTTATCTAGGCCTAAGCGGCATAAAATATATTCTATTTCATCATCAATATTGTTTGCTTTAATGTTATGAATTGCGCAAAAAAACTGAAGATTTTGCATTAACGTGCCGTACCATTTATCTATACGTTGTGGAATAAATGCTATTTGTTGTTTTGTTTTATAATAATCTAAATTATTTTTATTTAAACTGGGATAATTTATTTGTCCACTGCTTGTGCTTATTATTCCTGCTATTAAATTTAATAATGTTGTTTTTCCGTTTCCGTTTTCTCCAACAACTCCTGTAATTTCACCAAGCATTAAGTTTAGCGAAAGCTCGTGTAATTTAAAAGGCGAGTTGCCACTTGTAAACTGTTTAGTTATTTCGTTTGCTTGAACAACCGTGTTGCCAAAATCTGAACTAATTTTTGGATTAAAATTAGAAGTGGTAAATTCAGTTATTAATTCTTGTGCTTCATCTTGTGTAATGGGTTCAGATAATCCATCTAAAAAAGTTAAATATTTTTTTCTTAATGCTATAGTTTTTTTATGAAGCTCGTTTGGAACTTCATATTCTTTACAAGCATCTAAAAACCTGCGAGTTAAAAGACTATAATCTTTACTTATAAAAGCGTCTTTAAATTCGTTAATAAATATTGAATCCATTAAATTGAAATTTTTTCAATATTAAAGATATAAAAAGAAGCAATAGAATTTATGAATTAACAAGTTTTATATTTAAAACCTTGTAGTAAATAATTTATTCAATTAACGAAGCAATTTCAAACAATTTATCTTCTTCAAAGTAATTACACATTAATTGAATGCCCATTGGTAAACCATTACTGTGTATGCCCGATGGTATTGAAATTGCAGGAACGCCAGCAATGTTTGCTTGAACAGTAAAAATATCTTCTAAATACATTTTTATTGGGTCTGCACTATTTTTTCCAAATTCAAAAGCTGTGCCTGGAGTGCTTGGAGTAATTAAAGCATCGTAAGTTTTAAGCAACTCAAATGTTTTGTTTTGAATTATTCTTCTAACTTTTTGTCCTTTGTTATAATAAGCATCGTAGTATCCTGCGCTTAAAACAAAAGTTCCCAACATTATTCGTCTTTTAACTTCTTTACCAAAACCTTGCGATCTTGTTTTTTTATAAGTGCTTTCTAAGTCTTTACCATCGTTGCTTCTGTACCCATAGTGAATGCCAGAAAAACGAGCTAAATTACTGCTTGCTTCGGCTGTTGTTAAAACATAATAGGTTGGAACTAAATAATCAAGGTAAGGAAAATCAACCGCTTCTACTGTATGTCCGTTTTCTTTTAAATAATTTATTTTAGCTAAAACTGCTTGTTTAACTTCTGGATCAAGGCCTTCGGCTTCAACACAATCTTTTAAGTAAGCTATTTTAAATTTTTTTGATGAGGCTGTAATAGTTTCATTAGAAACGTTTGCAGAAGAAGTGGTATTATCCATTTCATCTTTACCGCTAATAATGCTTGTAATTAAAGCAGCATCTTGTATGTTTTTTGTTATTGGCCCTATTTGATCAAACGAAGACGCATAAGCAATTAAACCATATCTTGATACTCTGCCATATGTAGGTTTAACACCAACTGTACCTGTAAATGAAGCGGGTTGTCTTATAGAACCTCCTGTATCTGAACCTAATGCCAAATGGCATAAATTTGCAGCAACTGCAACAGCTGAGCCGCCAGATGAACCACCGGGCACATATTTTGTGTTTAGTGAATTTTGTACATTGCCATAGGCAGAGTTTTCATTACTGCTTCCCATTGCAAATTCATCGCAATTACATCTTCCAATTATTATGGCATCTTCTTTAAGTAGTTTTTCTACAACAGTTGCGCTATATAACGATTCAAAACCATTTAATATTTTTGATGATGCAGATACTTTGTGGTTTTTATAACAAATGTTATCTTTTAATGCAATTATTACACCAGCTAACTTACCTGCAGTTTTATTTAAAATTTTTTGATTAACGAGTTCTGCTTGTTTTATAGCAGTTTGGGTAAAAACTTCTAAATAAGCATTTAAATGTTTTTGACTTTCTATGTTTTTTATTGTTTCGTTAACTAGTGTAACGCAGTTAGTTTTACCTGTTTGTAAATCTTCTTGTAATTGTTTAATGTTTTTAAAAGCGTACAATTTTATAAATAATAAAAGCGTTACCCCTATAAGGAGTAACGCTTGGTTAATTTTTTAATTTTTATTTATTATCAACTTCGGCGTTGTTATCACCTTTACTAGCATCTTTAAATTCTTTTACGCCACGCCCTAGACCTTTCATTAACTCTGGAATTTTTTTACCTCCAAATAATAAAAGTACAATAATTAAAACAATAATAATTTCTGAAGGACCCATTCCTAAAAAACCAAGTATAAATAAAGATGTCATTTTAAAAAGTTTTAGAGTATAAAGGTACTAATAATTAATAAGGGATAAAAAAAAAGTTTAACTTAATTTACTTTATAGGTAAAAACAAAAAAGCCGGTAACCAACCGACTTTTTTGAACCAAAGCCACAAAAGTTTAACCCTTAATTATAACAATTGCGCTTATTCTTTTTTTGTTTAACAAATCAACAAAAACTAATTCATTTTAAATGGAGGAATTTTACCCTCTTTTAATAATTGTAAACTCTTTTTCTTATGATCTTCAAAACTACCAAATGCAAGCGCATCAAGCATTTCTTGGCGTGTCATGCTTGGGTTGTTAAATTGTTTTTTAATATCATCGGCACATCTATCAACATATTTTTCAAATTTATTTGGTGCCCAAACGTAATCTTTTTTAATTGTTTCCTTGTTTATAGCAAACTCTTTAGGTAACGAACCCTCAATTTTAGCTTTAATTTCTAACCCTTCGTAAGTTTTAGGTAATTGGCGGTTATCAAAAATAAATGGTTTACTAACCATTATAACATGTTTTTTTCTTTTAGGGTCAATCATAGACAAACCTTCAATACGCAATCCTTTCTTTTTTAAAGTACCGTATTTTGTTTCAAATTGTTTTAAAATCTCTAACATAACAATGCGTATTATACAACACAAAGATACAAACAAAATTGTTAATAACTTTATTTTTTAGACGAATAAAAATAAGCTAGTTAAAAGCGATGTTAAAAGTGTGTTTAAAAGCTGTTAGGTTATAGTTAACAACACAAAAATTAATTGTTAATGCATTAAATATCAAATATTTATAAAAAATTAATAAACTAACAAAGTGTTAATCAAATAAAAGTTAAAATGTAAAAATTTACGATAAAGTGGATTTTTTTAACGAGGAAAATTTAAAATTAGTCGAAGATATTAACAATTTTAAACTAAAATTAGATGATGCAAAAGTGATAAAAACAATACAAAATTCTCTTGTATTCTGATAAATTTAAAACATTAAATATGAAATAGAACTTAATCAAATTAATTTAACTAACAGTAACATAAAATTTGTATAAAAGGTGTTATTTTCGTATCAAAGTTTATATGGAGAGTGGGATTATAAGAGTATTGCCTGATAATGTGGCAAACAAAATTGCTGCTGGCGAAGTTGTACAAAGACCTGCTAGTGTTGTAAAAGAGTTAGTAGAAAATGCAATTGATGCGGGCGCCACTCAAATTAAAATTATAATTAAAGATGCCGGTAAAAGCCTTATTCAAATAATTGATAATGGTAAGGGCATGAATGCTTTAGATGCAAGGTTATGTTTTGAAAGGCATGCAACTTCAAAAATAATTGAAGCCGAAGATTTATTTAAACTTAGTACTAAAGGTTTTAGGGGAGAGGCTTTGGCTAGTATTGCAGCTGTAGCGCAAGTAGAATTAAAAACTAAACAAACCGAAAACGAAACCGCTATTCAAATAAATATTGACGGTGGAAAATTTATAAACCAAACCGAATGCCAAGCCCCTGTAGGAACATCATTTACAATAAAAAATTTGTTTTTTAACATTCCTGCTCGAAGAAATTTTTTAAAAAGCGATCAAATTGAATTAAAACATATTATTGATGAGGTAGAACGAATGGCAATACCCCACATTAATATTCATTTTATTGTGCAAAGTAACGGAAACGAAATATTAAATCTTCCTGCAACTACTACTATTGGCCGTATTAAATCTCTTGTTGGCTCTTACATTCAAAAAGAACTTGTGCCGTTAGCTGAAGACGCACAATATATTAAAATTAGCGGTTATGTTAGTTTGCCACAGTATTGTTTAAAAACAAAAAAAGAACAATTTTTCTTTGTAAATAACAGGTATGTGCGCAATCCGTTTTTAAATCATGCAATTTACGAAGCATATAAAGAACTTATTAGTTTTCAATCGCACCCAAGATATTTTATTTTTTTAGAATTAGATCCAGCAAACATTGATATTAACATACATCCAACAAAAACTGAAGTAAAATTTACCGACGATAAAACAGCATATTTATTATTATGTAGCACAATAAAAAGAGCTATTGCTAAAGGTGCAGCAAGCGATTCGTTAAACTTTGAAACCGAAACAGCATTTAACACGCAAACTATTAATGCATCAAAAAATGTAACAGCTCCAACAATAAATATAAATCCTTCATATAACCCCTTTAATAATCAACACAACTTTGAGCAACAAAACACAAAAGTTAACAAACAACAATGGGAAAAACTTTTTACTGGATTTACGGATAATTTACCCACAGAACAACAAAGCGAAAAACAAACAGTTATAAGTAACATAGAAAACGAAACAAAAGAGTTTTCGGTTTTTCAAATGAATAAAAAATACATTGTAACAACATACAATCAGAATATACTAATTGTTGATCAACAAAGGGCGCACGAGCGAATTGTTTATGAGCATTATTTAAAGACAACAATTGATAACCGAATAAACTCACAACAAATTTTATTTGCCGAACAATTTGATGTAAGTGCAAATGATTTTGTTTTAATTCAGCAATTAATGCCTGAGTTTAAATTAATGGGATTTGACTTAGAAGTTTTTGGTAAAAACAGTTTTATAATAAATGGAATACCATCAGATTTAGCCGATTTTAACATAAAACAAACTATAGATTTTATATTGGAGTCCTATAAAATTAACACAATAGATTCAAAAACAGATCGTCATGATAATTTAAGCAGAGCAATTGCAAAAAGCACATCAATTAAATACGGAAAAGTTTTACAAGAAATTGAAATGAAACAACTTTTAATGTCGTTGTTTGATTGTGAAAACCCATTATATACCGCAAATGGAAAATCTATTATGATGGAAATAGAAAATACTGAAATAGAAAAATTTTTTAAAAAATAAATGAACTACAGACCTTATAATCCTAACAGTTTTAACAGTTTGCCAATTGTAACAAGATACATTATTATAGTAAGTGTTGCTTTATTTATTTTAAAAATTATTTTAAAACAAAGCGGTGTAGATTTAGATGATATTTTAGGCTTACATTATTTTAAAGCAACAAAATTTAAACCACACCAGTTTATTACATACATATTTATGCATGCAGATATTATGCACTTGGTGTTTAATATGCTTGGTTTATTTGTTTTTGGGCGAGTACTAGAAGAATTTGCCGGGAGTAAAAAATATTTTAATTTTTATTTATTAACGGGTATTGCTGCCGCAATAGCTCAATTAATAATTATGCATATAAAATATACCCCATTTATAAATGAAATAAACCAAGTATTAGAAGCCACCAGCCAAAACCAAACACAGTATTACGATTATCTTTCGCAAAAAGATGCTATATTAAATAGTGGTTTAATTATTGGTGCTTCGGGCTCTGTGTTTGGTTTATTGGGCGCATTTGCAATGTTGTTTCCAAACCAACCCTTATCATTTATGTTTTTGCCCCCAATAAAAGCAGTTTGGCTTGTTACAATTTATGGTTTAATTGAGTTTTTTCTTGGCTTGGTTAATGTTAAAGGCGACAATATTGCACACTTTGCTCATTTAGGTGGCTTAATTGTTGGTGTATTTATTGCGTATCTTTGGAAAAGAAGAATTATTTAAACCGTGCAAGACTACTTTAATCAAATAAAATACACACTTAAAAAACAAACCGTTTTAACACAGTTATTAATTTTAAATTTAAGCGTTTTTGTTGTAACAAACATTTTAGATAATTTTTTAAAATTAAATTTAGTTAATTATTTAGTGCTTAATATTGGCAATTACGAGTATGTTTATAAACCGTGGACGTTATTAACTTACATGTTTGTGCATTTAAACCTTGCACATTTTTTATCTAATATTTTATTGCTTTTTTTTATCGGAAATTTATTTTCTCAAACCATTGGCTCAAAATTATTATATGTATATATTCTTTCTGGCCTTGTAGGCGCATTGTTAATTATTGTTTTAAGTATGGTTTTTGTTAATCAGTTTCAACAAACTTTTTTAGTTGGCTGTTCGGCCTCTGTTATTGGTTTATTATGTGCTTGCGCTAGGTATTCGCCAAACTTAGTTTTAAGCATTTTTTTTGGAGCAATAACAACCAAATTAAAATACATTGCAATTGGTACAGTTTTATTAACTACTATAATTGATTTTTCGTATAATATGGGAGGTAAAATTTCACATATTGGCGGCGCCTTATTTGGCGTATTATATGGCTATTATTTGCAAAAAGGGATTGATTTGTTTAATTTAAATTTCTTTTCTAAAAAAAGAAACAAACATTTAAAAATTGTAACCTACGAAAAAGATAAAGATTACGAGTATAACGAAAAGAGAGTTTTTTCAGAAAACAGAATGAACGAATTGTTAGATAAAGTTATAAAAAGTGGTTACCAAAGTTTAACCAAAGCCGAAAAAGACGAATTAAATAAATATTCGCAAAAACAATAAAATTTCTTTATTTTAGGGGTATAATTACTCAAAAACTAAATATTCTTATTTGTGTTTTATTTGTCAATTTTTTAATTGGGCAAAAAAATGTTTACACCATGTCGATAGACGACGCCGAAGAACATTTTAAACACAGAAATTATATAATGGCAATTCCTATTTATAAAAACGAATTAAAAAAAGACCCATTAAATAGTAAAATAAAATTTAGATTAGGAACTTGTTTAGTAAACACTAAAATTAATAGGCAAGAAGCAATAAAATATTTAGAAGATTATTTAAAAGAACCAAAAGCAGATGAAGATGCTTGGATAATGCTAGGAAGAGCCTATCATTTATGTAACAAATTAGATGCTGCAAATAAAGCATTTAATAAATTTATTGAACTTAAACCTAAAAGAAGTGATGAGGTAAAATATTATCAGCAACAATGTAAAAACGCGCAAGAATTAATGGAACATCCTACAAATGTTACATTTATGAATTTAGGTAAAGAAATTAATAGCGAAGACCCCGATTATTATCCGTTTGTTGATGCAAATGAAACTTTTTTAGCTTTTACATCAAGAAGAAAAGAAAACATTGGAGGTAAAAAATTAGAAATAGATGGGTATAGAAGTAGCGATATTTATTACAGCAAAGTAGAAAACAGTAATTGGACAAAAGCTCAAAATGCCGGAAAAATGATTAATACAGCCCTTGATGAACAAGTTGTTGGCTTAAAATCAGATGGATTAGAAATGTGTGTTTACTTAGATCATATAGATAAATTTGGTGATTTATATATAACTCAAAGAAAAGACTTTAGCGTAGATTTTCCTAAAAGTAAAGGAATGGATCCTATAATAAACGAGAAAGTTGAAACCAGTGGTTGTTTAAGCGAAGATGGTCAACTAATGTTTTTTGCACGTAGAGATAAAGTTGACGCTAAAAGTGATTTGTATGTTTGTAGAATGTTGCCAAGTGGGAAATGGAGCTTAGCTCAGAAATTACCAGATATAATTAATACAGAGTACAACGAAGATTTTCCTTATTTGAGTAACGATGGTGTAACCTTATACTTTGCGAGCGAAGGACACAACAGTATGGGGGGGTATGATTTATTTAAAACAACCTGGAATCCTGAAACTAATGAATACACAAAACCAATTAACTTAGGTTATCCAATTAACTCTACAGATGATGATAGAAACATTTGTGTTACACCAGATAATCGAGTAGGGTATGTAAGCTCTTTTAGACCAGGAGGATTTGGAGATTTAGACATTTACAGAATTAGATTTAACGACAATGAACAAATAAGTAAAATAATTACCGGAAAAGTTTTTTTAGGAGACTCAACTCAAACGCGAAGTATTTATGAAATTACAATGATTGCTACAAATAAAGCAAATAAAAAAGAATACACTTTTGTACCTCATTCTAAAACAGGAAAATATGTTATTAGTTTACCTCCCGGAAATTATGATGTGCGCACCGCTTCAGATGGATTTGTAACATTAATAGAACCCCTTACAATATCTGATATCGGAAGAACAGAAATGATTAAAAACAAAAACATTTTACTGATAAAAAAATAATTGTTTAAAAATTGTTTTTTAAAATTGCTTCAACACATTTTTCTCCATCCATTGCTGCGCTCATAATTCCTCCAGCATAACCTGCACCTTCTGCACAAGGATATAAATTAGAAATTTGCAAGTGTTGTAATGTTTCTTTATCTCTAGGAATGCGAACGGGAGTAGATGTGCGAGATTCTACACCAACAATTAAAGCATCGTTAGTAATAAAATTTTTAATCTTACTACCAAAATTTTTAAATGCAACTTGTAAATTAAATGCAATATTTTTACCTAACACATCAAACATATTTGTTGACTTTATTCCGGGTTGATAACTACAATTAGGTAATTGAGTAGAAAATTTATTATTTATAAAGTCTGCTAAAGCTTGTGCAGGGGCTGTTTGTGTTTTGCCACCTAAAACCCAAGCTTGTTTTTCTATTTCTTGTTGAAAAGCTAAGCCTGATAGCGCTCCTAGTTTTTCATGTTTTTTATAATCGTTTAAATTTAATCCAACAACTATACCACTGTTTGCATAAGGGTTGTTTCTTTTACTTGGACTCCAGCCATTTGTTACAACTTCTTCTTTATCTGTTGCACACGGGGCTATAATGCCACCAGGGCACATACAAAAAGAATAAACGCCATAACCATTTACTTGATGAACTAAACTATAACTTGAAGCGGGCAATAATTTTCTTTTTTCGCTAACTTCAATTAATGAATTGCAATGATATTGAGCCGCATCAATTACATGTTGCGGGTGTTCTACTCTTACACCTAAAGCAAAAGGCTTAGCTTCAAGTAAAATGTTTTTAGCATTTAATAAAAAATAAATATCTCTAGCCGAATGGCCAGTAGCTAAAATTATATTTGAAATAGGAAAGATGTTTTTAGAATTTTGGTTTTGAATGGTAATGGTTGATATTTTATTTTGTTTCACTTCAAAATCTATTAATTTAGATTCAAAATGTATTTCGCCACCATATTTTAAAATTGTTTCTCTAATTTGTGTAATTACTTGAGGTAATTTGTTTGTTCCTATATGCGGATGTGCTTCTATCAATATATCTTCGCTCGCACCATGAAAAACAAGTGTTTTAAGAACCTTTTCAATATCTCCTCTTTTATTACTTCTAGTGTACAATTTACCATCACTGTATGTTCCGGCACCACCTTCTCCAAAACAATAATTACTTTCAGGGTTAACAACATGCTCTTTATTAATTGCTGCTAAATCTCTCCTTCTATCTTTAACATTTTTACCCCTTTCAAATACTATTGGTTTAATGCCTAATTCTATACATCTTAGTGCAGCAAACAATCCCGCAGGACCAGCCCCAATAATATGACAACATTTTTTATTACTAACGTTTTGGTAATTTATAGTAATGCTTGTTGGCTTAATATCTTCGTTAATAAAAACATTAATAGTTAAGTTTATTTTTATGTTTCTGTTTCTTGCATCAATACTTCTTTTTACAATTTTATAATGCAACAAATCATTATTAGTTAAACTTAATTGGTTAATTAGTTCTTTTTTAAGTTGAGCATCATCAGCTGCAACACTTGGGCTTGTTTGTATTTGTATTTGTTTTTGCAACGAATTATTTGGTGTAAAAATAAAAAACCGCTTAATAAAATTAGCGGTTTTATTTTAAAGTTAAATTAAAAATTAGAATTTGTATCCAAAACCTATAGCTACCGTTGTTAACATTTGTAATCTTGGCCCATTTATATCGTTTTTATTATCGTATAAGCCATCTTTATTCCAATCGTGTTTAATAATTATATCATCGTCGTAAACGGTTTGCGATATTATATTTGCTGTAAAATATTTATTTATTTTAAAAGTTAAAAGGTTATTAAATACTACATCTATGTTACCAGGGTTATGTAAATAATTAGAAAACAAATCTAAATAAGAATCTAAGTTTACATTTTTAACTATATCTTTTTTAAATTTCAAAACTAATCTACCTCCAATTTCAGTTCTTGTTTTTTTACCATGAGATACTAATAAACCATTTGCATCAATAACTGCTTTTTCAACACCAAAAGCACCGGCATCGGCTAAATATTGACGATTAACTCGAGTTACCTTTCCTGCAATTGGTGCTAAAAACGCCGAGAAATAAGGAGCTGGTTTATAATCTAAACCTACTGCAAGTTGTACATAACCTGGCGAATTTATATCCGAAGTTGCCATGCCTGCAATTGAATCGCCAATGTAATTATATCCAGGAGCAAACTGTGTACGGTAATCTAATTGCGCTGCATAAAACCAATGCTTATGAAAGGCGTCTATATTTAGTTTTGATAACGCAAACAATTGATCTATGTTTTTACGAAACAATTTCACATCGCCTGGTTTAATTATACCATATTGCCCATCAAATTTATTTGTCCATGTAACTTTTGCTTTTTTGTACACCGCTTCAGCATTAATAATTGCGTTTGCCGCCACATTATCTTGCCCTCCACCTTGCCAATTACTTAATGCGGTTTGGCTAACATTTAAACCAAAAAAACCAGATTTTTTCCAGTATGTAGTGTCTTTTTTAATAGTGTCTTGTGCATTAGATAATGTAGAAATTAGTAATAAAGTACTTAGATAAAATATGATTTTTTTCATTTTAAAGATTTTTGCAAAGATAATAGATTTAAGTTAAAGAGTAAACAACAAATGATTTTAATATTCTTTTACAATATTATATAATGTATCTCTTTCAACAGGATTTTTACCAACTGCTTTTATCAAATCAACTAATTGTTGTGTAGTTAGTTTAGGGTTTTGTTCTTCACTACCAGCCATGCTGTATATTTTAGTGGTATCATCAATTGTGCCATCTAAATCGTCTGCACCAAAATTTAATGATAGTTGTGCCGTTTTTCGTCCAATCATTGCCCAATAGGCTTTTATGTGATTAAAATTGTCTAAATAAATTCGTGCAATAGCATAATTTCTTAAGTCTTCAATTACGCTAACTTCGGGCACGTGAGCCATTTGGTTATCTTTATTTCTAAATTTTAAAGGAATAAATGCATTAAAACCTTTTGTTTCATCTTGTAGTTTTCGTAACTTATCCATATGATCTACTCGGTGTTCAAATGTTTCGATGTGGCCATAAAGCATTGTAGCATTAGATTGAAGTCCCATGTTGTGCCAAATTTTATGAATACTTAACCACTCTTCAGACGTGCATTTGCCTCCGGCAATTTGATCTCTAATTTCTTTATCAAAAATTTCAGCACCTCCGCCCGGTAAACTTCCTAAACCTGCTTGATGTAAAATTTGTAAACCCTCTTCGTAAGTAACTTTTGCTTTTTTAAAAATATAGTGAAATTCAACAGGTGTTAATGCTTTAATGTGTAGGTTAGGTCTATGTTGTTTAATTTTTTCAAATAATTCTTTGTAAAAAAACAAATCTTGTTTTGGAACTACCCCTCCTGTTATGTGAACTTCTGTAACTGCTTGTTCATCGTATTTTTTAATAATATTTAAAATATCATTAACCGAAAGTTCCCAACCTTGTTCGCGATTTTTTATTAATCTAGAATATGAACAAAACGAACAACTGTAAACACAAACATTTGTAGGTTCAACATGAAAGTTGTGATTAAAATAAACATAGTTTTTATTTTTTTTAAATCTTATATGGTTGGCTAATATTCCTAAATAGCCTAATTCTGCTTTTTGATAAAGTAATACAGCTTCACTAAAAGAAACACGTTCGTTATTAAAAACTTTAGTAGCAATATCTTTTAGTTCTATACTTAAGCTAGAATTTATAATAGTTTGTAAGGGTTTATTTTCAGTAATTAATTCGTTCATTTTTGCTTAATACAACTTGCTATAAAGTTAATAAATCCTTTTTTATCAAAACAAAATCATTAATATAATTTAAATTATTTTTTCAATTGTATAATTTATATTGTTAAAGAAAACTGTTTCGTTTTCTTTTTTACCACTAAAGGCTTTGCTAAATGGAGAATCTGAAGACAAGGTTATGACACAATTATTCTCAACATAAACCTTACCTATTGAAACAGACATATAAAACCATTGATTGTTTGTTTTAAATAACGACCCAAGCGTTATTTGTTTTGTGTGTTGCAAATTAATTTTTAATAATTGATTTAATTGAAACTCTGCATTAATTAATTGCGTTTGTAGTTTTTGTTGTTCGGTTTGGTAATGCGCTTTAGCAACTTCATGTTTATCGCCTACAGTACTTTTTGTTTCATTTTGAATGGCATCATTAATAAGATTTAAATCGGATTTTAACTGATTAATTTTTATGTTTAATACTGTTTTACACTCTGTAATTAATTGAATTTTGCTAAACATAATTGCTAAACATAATAATTAATAAAAATTGTAAAAGAAAAACCCCATCTACAAACAATAAATAAAAAATGTATTTTAAGTTGTAGTTCAGCAATAAAATAAATGCAATTAAATACAAAGCAACACACATTGAACTGTATATTAAACTTACATCATGAGTAAACAAGTTTAATAAAACATGTAATAAAAGTAAACATACACATACAATTTTAAATGTTTTTAGGTTTAAACGTGTTGTTATAGTTTTTAAATTAATTACCTTGTCTTGGTTATAGTCTTTTAAATCATATATTAAACAAAGACAATAAATTAATACAAACTGTGCTGATAAATAAACAATTACAGTTTCATTTATGTGAGCATTTAAAGGGATAACAATGCCAGAAAACACATAAATTAAAGCGATGTGTAAAGGTTTGTACCACCCTATGCTACGAAGCTTTATGGGTTTAAAATAATACACAAAAGCTCCTATTAAAGCAATTATGTATAACCAAAAATAATTGCTGTTGTTTTTAAAAAAAGAATAAATAGTAGGAACAGAAATAAAAACAAACAGAAACAATAAAGTAAACAAAAGCTTTCTGTATTTAGTATACCATTTATATTTTTCAAACACTATAAATTCATCTTTTGTAGAGTCAAAAAGCTTTTGTAAATTATAAACAACAAATGTTCCAATAAAATTAATTAAAACTGGCGTTATACTTAATCCATTAAAATTACTAAACACCCAATAGGTTTGAGTTGTGAATACAGCAACACAAATACTTATAAATAAATGACTTTTTAACAGAAAAGACATTATTTGTTTAATATTCTTTGTTTTAGAGCTTCAAATAATATAATACCTGTTGCAACACTAACGTTTAATGATGCAGTATTGCCTGCCATTGGAATTTTAACCTCGTAATCCGCACGCTTTAAATACTCGCCGCTAATACCATTTTCTTCGCTACCCATTATAATTGCTGTAGGTTTATTAAAATTTGCATCGTAATAATTATTCGTTGTTTTTTCGTGACAAGCAACAATCTGTAACCCACTGTTTTTTAAATAATCGATGCTATTTTTTAAATTATCTTCTCGGCAAACCCTAAGTTTATGCAAAGCCCCGGCGCTAGTTTTAATTGCATCGCCATTAATTTGTGCAGCGCCGCGAGTAGGAATTATTATAAAATCAATACCAGCACATTCGGCACTCCTAGCAATTGCACCAAAATTACGCACATCTGTAATTCTATCAAGTATTAATACAAATGGAATTTTACCTTGTTCTACAACTTCAGTTAACAAATCTTCGCAGTTGTAGTAAGTAATTTCGGTTAAAAACGCAACAACGCCTTGATGGTTTTTTGTTGTAATTCTTTGCAGTTTTTCTATGGGCACAAATTGAAGAGGAATAGTTGTATCTTTTATAGCTTTACGTAATTGATGGTAAAGTTCATTTGATAATCCTTTTTGAATTAAAATTTTTTCTAACGTTTTACCTGCTTGTACAGCTTCAATTACGGCTCTTGTCCCAAATATTAAATTTTCGTTATCCATTATAAAAGCAAATTTAGGCATAAATTATTTTATTTTGTGGTATGTGGTTTATCTATTACCTTTACATAAAAATTAGTTATGGATGACATGTACCGCAAAGTTGAAGAGGCCTTAAATACCATAAGACCATACCTTGAAGCTGATGGTGGAAATGTAGAAGTTGTAGAAATTACAGACGATAACATATTAAAAATAGAATTAATAGGAGCATGCAAAACATGTAATATGAGTGCTATGACACTAAAAGCAGGTATTGTAGAAACTATTAAAAAAGCTGTGCCTGAAATTAAAGAGGTGCAAGCTGTTCAAAACTAACAAATACACTTTGTTTTATTTAAAAATAAAATACATCCTAACACTTAAAATACATGAAACTAGTACAAAAACTTTCTGAAAGCAAAAAAACATTATTTTCTATTGAAATTTTACCACCCCTTAAAGGGAAAAGTATTCAAAGTATTTATGATGGGATTGATCCTTTAATGGAGTTTAAACCAGCTTTTGTTGATGTTACTTACCATCGTGAGGAATATATTTATAAAAAACGAGATGGTGGATATTTAGAAAAGGTAAGCATTCGAAAACGTCCTGGAACTGTTGGTATTTGCGCAGCCATAATGAATAAATATGATGTTGAAGCGGTGCCACATATAATTTGCGGAGGTTTTACAAAAGAAGAAACAGAAAATGCATTAATAGATTTACAGTTTTTAGGGATAGATAATGTTTTAGCATTACGCGGCGATAGTATAAAAACAGAACCTTCGTTTGTGCCTGAGCCGGGAGGCCACCATTATGCCTTAGATTTGGTTACACAAATAAACCAAATGAATAAAGGTAAATACATGGATGAGGAAATGAAAGATGCTGCACCAACAAATTTTTGTATTGGTATTGCTGGTTATCCTGAAAAACATTTTGAAGCCCCAAATTTAATTAGTGATTTAAAATATTTAAAAGCTAAAGTTGATGCAGGAGCAGAGTATATTGTAACGCAAATGTTTTTTGATAATAAAAAATATTTTGAATTTGTTGATGTTTGTAAACAAAACGGAATAAATGTTCCAATTATTCCTGGCTTAAAAATATTTAGCAGTAAAAAGCAATTAACTGCTTTACCAAAAATATTCCACATTGATATTCCTCAACCGTTTTATGAAGAGTTAGAAAAGTGTAAAGACGATAAACAAATAAAAGAAGTAGGAATAAAGTGGTGCATTGAACAAAGTAAAGAATTATTAAAAGCCAATGTGCCATGCTTACATTATTATACAATGGGAACAAGCGAAGCAACAAGAGCTGTTGCAAAAGCAGTGTTTTAGTGTAATATTTTAAAAATTAATTCTTTGTATAAGTCTAAAGTATTTAAACTAGTATTGTTTACACCTTTACTTTTTAAATCAACATCTTTTAAGTATCCAAAAATATTTTTTAATTTAATTGTACCGTACATTGATGCGGCTCTTGCGTAACCATCAACAAAAAACGGATTTACACCTAATGCACTTGCTGCTACAAATTTGCTTTTGTCGGGTAAAAAATGATATTTTAGAATTTTAGAAAAGTAGCCATATAACGAACTTATAACTAAAACAGTTGGATTGTCTTTTTCATTAGCGGCAAAATAATTTACAATTTGATTTGCTTTTAAAATATCTTTTTTAGAGAGCGCTTCTTGAAGCTCAAAAACATTATACTCTTTGCTAATGCCAATATTGTCTTGCACTAACTCAGGAGTAATTTCTTTTCCTTCAGGCAAGTTAATAATAAGTTTATTAAATTCATTTGTTACTTTACTTAAATCGTTACCTAAAAATTCAGCCAATAAAAATGCAGCTTTTGGATTTATTTTGTAATTTTTTTCAGTAACATATTCGGTAATCCATTTAGGAATTTCATTATCGTATAATTTTTTAGTTTCTAAAAAAACTGCATTTTTTTGTAATGCTTTGGCAAGTGCACTTCTTTTATCTAAACTTTTATATTTATATGCAAAAACTAAAATGGTTGTGGGCTGTGGGTTTTGAATATAGCCTAATAACTGTTGTGTGGCTGAATTAGAAGAAGTTGATTTTGAATTACTTTCAGAAGATTCTCCCGAACTTTTATTTAATTCTTTAAGATTCTGCGCTTCTTTTACAATTACAACTTGGTATTCGCTCATCATTGGGAATTGTTTAGCTAAACCAAGTATAGAAACTAAATCTACATCTTTTCCATACACTACATTTTGATTAAACTCTTTATCTGCTTCATCTAATAAATTAGTTTCGATGTAATCAGAAATTAAATCTATATAATAACTTTCTTCTCCACATAAAAAGTAAATAGGTTTAACTATTTTTCTTTTTAAATCTAATAGTATTTGGTTAGCTTCTTTCAACACTAATTAGTATTTAAAGTTAATATATACTTTGTACCATTTTCGTTAATTGTTTTTAAAGAAGCATTTAACTGCTCAGCTAATATTTCTATTAACTCTAAACCTAACGATTTATTTTGGCTAGCATTTTCAACATTAAAACCTATGCCATCATCTTTAATAGTTAAAACTAATTGATTTAATTCTTTAATAAGAGAAACATTAATGTTGCCCGTACGATTATTTGGAAACGCGTGTTTAAAGCAGTTGGTAATAATTTCATTTATAATTAAACCTAATGGTATAGCTGTATCAATATTTATGCTTGTGTTGTTAGATTGAAGATTAAGAGAAATAGTTACATTATTTTGTGGAATTGTGCTTTCTATTTGCAAAACAAGTTTACTAATAAAATCATCTAACTGCAACGAAGACAAATTGCCTTTTTGATACAACATTTGATGAGTAAGTGCTATAGAGGCAATTCGTTGTTTGGCTTCGTTTAAAATAAAAGAAGATTCTTCGCTTGATGTTTTACCAATTTGTAAGCTTAACATACTGGTAATTATTTGTAAGTTATTTTTTACTCTATGATGAATTTCTTTTAATAATATTTCTTTTTCTTTTAACGATTGCTCTATAATTATGTTTTGAGATTGTATTTGTTTATTAATTTGAGCAAGTTCTTTTTCTCTTTTTTTAGAATATTGGTTATTTAAAACTAATAAAATGATAATAGCAATTAATAAAATAATTCCTGTAATAGTATATGCTCTATATGTTTTTTGTTTTGATTCTTCTAATTTTGCATTTGCTAATATTATATTTTTTTGTCGTAGCTCTAGTTCTTTATTTTGAACGTTATAGGCTACACTTTGATTAATAAAATGGCGTTCTTTTTCGATAGAAAGTACGCTATCGTTACTTTGTATGTATTGGTTAAAATGTTGCGAAGCTTGTTTGTAATCTTTAATTAAATTATAGTATTCGCCATAAATTAAATTTATTTTAGAATCGCAAAACATATCAGGAAATCTTTTTTGAAAAGCCTGAAGAGTATCTAAATATATTTTTGCTTTTTGCGATGAGTTTAATTTTAAATAGGTTTTAATTAACATTAAGTATGCATTGTAAGCGCTACGGTATTCTTTTGATGCGTTATTTGCCTCTACATCTGCTTCTAATAAAGGAATTGCTTCACTATAATTGCCGCTGTAAAATTTAGAATAAGCTAGGTTACCACCAATTAAACCATAATAAAATTTAATGGTTTTTTCGGTTTGTGGTGTTGTTTGAATTTTTTTAAGAGCAGTTTTAGCTAATAAAAAATAATGTGCTGCACTATCAAATTTATTTAGTTTATTATAAAAATGTCCTACATCATTATTTAAACTTACATCAGCAAACATAGGTAAATTTCTAGGCCATGTTTTTTCTTTTTTTCGTTCAATAATACTTTCGCGATACATGCCTATACTGCTGTATAATTTACTTTTTGCTTCGCCGTACTCCAAACTTTTATCTTGTCTATTGTTATAATTTTGTTCTATAAATCTATTCATATCAATGGCTTTTATTCCATCTTTAATTTCGAGGTAACAATTTTTAAGGTTTATGTAACACCACAACGAATCATCTAACGTACTGCAATTTTCACTTAAAGTTTTTAATAATTTACTAATTGCTTTTGCATAATTTTTATGATATGCATCAATGTTAATGTCTATTTTATCAAAATAAAATCTTGCTTCTTTGTAATTAGTTTTTAGGTAAATATTTTTTTTAATATTTTCTAATGTATCGCTTATTAACGGAAAAATAATTTTAATGTTTTCGTATTGCTCATTAGCAACCATTTTAACCTTATCTTTTGTATTTGCTTTTTGAAAAGCCTCATAAAATTTTTCGTGATTAATTTGACTAAATAAAAAATTGCAACCTACAAAAGTTACTATAATTACAAAGTATAAATATTTAGTGTATTTTTTCATTTATCCTGCCCAACCTTCTCTATCTAGGCTTCTGTATTGTATTGCTTCTGCTAAATGTTGTGTTTCAATATTTAAAGATGAATCTAAATCTGCAATAGTTCTCGATACTTTTAAAATTCTATCGTATGCTCTTGCGCTTAAACCCAAACGTTCCATTGCGTTTTTTAACAAAGTAACGCCAGATTCTGTTAATTTGCAATAAACACTTAAATCTTTTGTTTTCATTTGTGCGTTGCAATAAATTTCGGGCTGACTTAAAAATCGTTCGTTTTGTATAATCCGCGCTTTAACAACTCTATTTCTTATAGATTCGCTAGATTCACTTTCTGTTTGTTTAGATAATTCGTTAAATGCTACAGGTGTTACTTCAACATGTAAATCTATTCTATCTAACAAAGGACCACTAATTTTATTTAAATATTTTTGTACAACCCCTGGCGCACATACACATTCTTTTTCTGGATGATTATAATAACCACAGGGGCAAGGATTCATGCTGGCTACTAACATAAAACTTGCGGGGTAATCTACCGAAAATTTTGCTCGGCTTATATTCACAACCCTGTCTTCTAAAGGCTGGCGCATTACCTCTAAAACAGTTCGTTTAAATTCAGGCAATTCATCTAAAAAAAGCACACCATTATGGGCTAAGCTTATTTCTCCAGGTTGTGGATTGTTTCCACCGCCAACTAATGCAACATCACTTATTGTATGGTGCGGGCTCCTAAAAGGACGCTGAACAATTAAACCTTTACCTCCTTTGCCGGCAACACTATGTATTTTGGTTGTTTCTAAAGCTTCATCTAAGGTTAGTGGAGGCAAAATGCTTGGCAATCGTTTACTTAGCATTGTTTTTCCGGCACCTGGCGGACCTATTAAAATAGCGTTATGTCCGCCTGCGGCAGCAATTTCTAAAGCTCTTTTAATGTTTTCTTGTCCTTTTACATCGCTAAAATCAAACTCAACATTAGTGTAACTTGTATTAAAAGTAGTGTTTAAATTAACAATACATGGGTTTAATTTTATTTCACTATTAAAGAACTTAATTACATCAGCTAAATTGTCGGCAACTAAAACTTCTAATCCATCAACCACAGCGGCTTCAGGCGCATTTTCTTTAGGTAGAATTATAGTTTTAAAGCCATCTTTTTTTGCTTGTATAGCAATAGGCAAGGCCCCTTTTATAGGCCTTAAACCGCCATCTAAGGCTAATTCACCCATAATTACACACTCACCTAAATATTCGTTTTTTAGTTGTTCGTTAGCGCCTAAAATACCAACAGCAATGGTTAAATCATAAGCTGAGCCTTCTTTTCTTATATCAGCAGGAGCTAAATTAATTGTAACTGATTTTCCTGGAATTTTTAAACCTAGTTGTTTTAATGCTGTATCTATTCTTTGTTGGCTTTCTTTTACTGCATTATCTGGCAGGCCTACCATATAAAAATTAACCCCTGTTGAAATGTTAACCTCAACAGTAATTTTAGTAGCATTAATGCCTTGCACAGCGTAACCAAAGGTTTTTACAAGCATATTGCCAAATTAATAAATATTTTAATTGTTTTACCTTTTGTTTGGATAAATATTTTTAGTATGTTTGAATAATACTTTAAGATAATTATTAATGAAAAACATAGGATTAGGGCTTTTTTTGTTTCTTTTTGTAACTGTTATTAATGCACAAGAAAAAACAAATGCCGATTTGAACTGCTATAACAAATGGGCTTTAAAATTTGAAGATAGAGGGGCAGATGATGTAAAAGATGGTGTTTATGAAGATGTAATTGTTACGTTTAGACTCGCAAATAAAGCCACTTGTAATAATGGAAAAGCTGAGGTTTTAAAAGGGAAAATAATAAAATTTTATATTTTATTAAGCGACGGAAGCTATGAAGAGGTTAAACGTACCTGGAAAAATAAAAGCAACGAAAACGTTACTATAGTTAATGGTATTAGTAAAGCATTTTTAAGCGTACATAACGAGTTAATAAATGTTATGTGGCCTAATAAAATTAAGCCTAAAAGAGCAAAACCATCTGTTGCGCCCGACCCAACTGACGATTAACTTATTTTTGCTCTATAATGTTGGATAAAGAATGGTTTGCAGATTGGTTTAACTCAAAATATTATTTTTTATTGTATAATAAAAGGAATGATGATGAGGCTAAACTCTTTATTAATAACCTTTTTAGTAAAATTAATTTAAATAAAAACTCTAAAGTTTGGGATAATGCTTGTGGCAAGGGAAGACATTGCAAATTTATTAGTCAGCTTGGGCATTTTACTACCGGAACGGATTTAGCAGAAAATAGTATTAGTGAAGCAATTTCGTTTAATTATAATAATACAGAGTTTTTTGTGCATGATATGAGATTACCTTTTAGGTTTAATTACTATGATATTGTTGTAAATTTATTTACAAGCATTGGTTATTTTAAAAAACACAGCGATAATTTTTCGGTATTTAATAGTGTTTACAAAGCATTAAACCCAAACGGTTATTTTGTTATAGATTTTTTTAATAGCAATAAGGTAGTTAACCAATTAATTAGCAATAGTAATGAAGTAAGAGAAAACATTAATTTTAAAATTACCAAAAAAATAGAAAATAATTCGATAGTTAAAAAAATAGAGTTTTGTGCCGATGATAAAAATTTTTATTTTGAAGAAAAAGTAAATTTATTAAAACAAGATGATTTTTTAAGTTTTGCAAACACTTGTGGTTTTAAGCTTGTTTATAAATTTGGAGATTATCAACTGAATGACTTTAATGAAAACATAAGCGATAGATTAATTCTTATTTTTAAAAAATAATGCAACTTGTATATAGTATATTTTACCTTTCAGCTCCAATTTTAATTTTTGGCTTATTAACCTATTTAATAAAAATTAAACAAAACGGCTTACAACTTTTACTTGCGGTTAGTGCAACTTATATTTTTTCGGTAGCTATGATGCACTTGTTACCCGAAGCTTATGAGCACCAAAATCAAAAATTAATAGGTTTGTTTATTGTAATAGGATTTTGTTTACAATTAATAATAGATACGTTTAGTAGTGGAATTGAGCATGGTCATGTTCATTCACACTCCAATTCGTGTAAAAGTCATTTTCCTGTAAGTATAATTTTTGGTTTAATGTTTCATTCATTTTTAGAAGGCCTACCATTGTATAACAGTTTAAATAATACGTTTAATTATAAAATAATGTTGGGCTTAGCTTTACATAACATTCCAATTGCAATTGCGTTTGCTACACTACTTAAAGAACATCATTCAAATTCTATAAAAGTAATTGCATTATTAATTACATTTTCTTTAATGGCACCTTTAGGGTTACTAACTTCTTATTTTTTAGGAACATCAACAGAAGTGAACTTAAAAGATTTTATGCCAATTGCTTACGGCCTAGTAATTGGGATATTTTTACACATTAGCACTGCTATTATGTTTGAAAGTAGCGAAAATCACAAATATAAATTTCCTAAAATAATTGCATTATTGGTTGGAGTATTATTGGCTTTTATAATAAGTTAAAAAATTGGAAACATTTTTTATAGATGTAATAGTTCCATTATCAGTTCCTAATAAATACACTTATAGGGTACCTACTCATTTAAATTTAGAAATTTGTATAGGCAAAAGAGTAATAGTTCAATTTGGAAAATCAAAACTTTATACTGGTATAATTTATAAAATACACAATTTAGCCCCACAATTTTATGAAGCTAAATACATTGAAGCAGTAATAGACGAACAACCAATTGTTTTACAAAACCAATTACAATTTTGGGATTGGTTAGCTTTGTATTATTGTGCAAACCCTGGAGATGTTTTAAATGCTGCACTGCCCAGCGGATTAAAATTAAATAGTAATTCTCATATTCAAATAAACCCTGAGTTTAATTTTGAAGAAACGTCATTTGAGTTTTTTACAAAAAACGAACACAAAATATTTGATGCTTTAAATATTACACCAACCCTAAAATTTGAAGACGTTGCAAAAATTTTAACAGTTAAAAGTGTTCAACCAATTATTGCAAACTTAATTAAAAAAAATGCTATACAGGTTTATGAAGAAGTAAAAGATAAGTACAAACCAAAATTAATAACGTACATAAAAATTCATGATAATTTTAATAACGAAAACGCAATAAACGATTTATTACAAAGCTTTAATAAAAAAAATTTTAAGCAACTTGAAACTATTATGGCATTTTTAAGTGTTGTTAAACAAAATAAAACTCCATTAAACGGCTGGGTTTCTAAATCTGAACTTAATGCTAAATTAGAAAATAACAGTTTAAACACTTTAATAAAAAAACAAATATTTGTTGAGGAAAAAATAGAAGAGGGGAGATTAATATTTGAAAAAAGTAATAAATCTTTTTCTGAATTAAATCAACAACAAAACAAATCTCTACTCGAAATTATTGAAGGCTTTAAGTTAAATAAACCTGTTGTTTTAAATGGTGTAACAGGAAGTGGTAAAACAGAAATATATATTCAATTAATAAATAATTATATTTTAAATGGAAAACAAGTTCTTTATTTAATTCCGGAAATTGCACTAACAACACAACTTATTACAAGATTAAGAGCTGTTTTTGGCGAACAAGTTGGAGTTTATCATTCTAAATTTAGCGAAAACGAAAGGGTAGAAATTTGGCAAAATGTTTTAAATTTTAATTCATCTAAAAATAAAATAGATTATAAAATAATTTTAGGAGCAAGATCAAGTTTGTTTTTGCCTTTTAAACAATTAGGATTAATTATAGTTGATGAAGAGCACGATAATTCATTTAAACAACACGACCCAAGCCCTAGATATCACGCACGAGATGCTGCATTGTATTTATCTAATATTTCTAAAGCAAATATTTTATTAGGTTCGGCAACACCAAGTGTAGAAACAATTTATCAAGCTAAAACAGGCAAATACATAGAGGTTAACTTAACAAACCAATTTATTAAAGGAGGTGGTACTCAAATTGAAATTTGTGATACAAAATATTTTGAGCAAACGCAACAAATGAGAGGTGTTTTAACAATGCCTTTATATAATGCAATTGTAAATGCACTCGAAAACAAAAAACAAATAATATTATTTCAAAACAGAAGAGGGTATGCGCCTTACACAGAATGTAAAGATTGTGCTTATATTCCTCAATGCGTACAATGCGACGTGAGTTTAATTTATCATAAACAAAGTAATAAGTTAAGCTGCCATTATTGTGGATATTCAACATCGCCACCTCAAATTTGCAACGCATGTGGAAGCAGTAAACTAATTCATAAAGGTTTAGGTACCGAAAAAATAGAAGAAGAAATTGAAATTCTTTTTCCGCAAGCTAAAATTGCAAGAATGGATTTAGATACAACAAGAAGCAAATATTCGTTTAAACAAATAATTGATGATTTTGACGACGGAAAAACAAACATATTAGTTGGAACCCAAATGATTACTAAAGGCTTAGATTTTAAAAATGTTTCTGTTGTTGGAATTTTAAATGCCGATTCAGTTTTAAGTTTTCCTGATTTTAGATCGTATGAAAAAGCATATCAATTATTTGTACAGGTTAAGGGTAGGGCAGGAAGAAACAAAGAGGTTGGTAAATTTTATATTCAAACATCACAACCTAACCACGAAGTTATTAAACATGTTTTAAAAAACAATTTACCTGAGTTTTATTCTGATATTATAAAACAAAGAGAAGAACATTTTTATCCACCATTTAGCAGATTGGTAGAAATTAATATTCAAAGCAAAGATTTAAATGAACTAAATCATTTATCTGACGAATTAGCAAGTTTTTTTAAAAACTTAATAAATAAAAACAATGTATTGGGCCCAGAATTTCCATTAGTTAAAAGAGTAAAAACTTTATACATTAAAAGAATTCTTTTAAAAATAAACAGAAACGATTCTGTATTAAAAACGAGAGAATTAATCACTGAACAAATTAATGCGCTTAATTCTAAGTATAAAGCCTGGAATTTTAGAGTAAATATAAATATTGATCCTGTTTAATTCTTTTTTAGTATTTCTAAATAAGTATAAACAACATTTATTTTAAATATTTATCAATATACTTTTTTGTTGGCATTAATGCCGTTTGAATACGTTTAGCGTAGTTTATAGAATCAATAATGTTTTTTTGTTTTTCTTCTATTAATTTTTTTTGAGCAACAATTTCGTTATTAAACAGTTCAACTTTTTCTTTTTCATCTCGTAATTCTTTTGTTCTAATATTCACTATTTGTTCTAATCTAATTCTATCCTGTACAAGTTTTTTAGTTTTGTGTTTATTATATGCTATTATTAAAAGAGTTAATGTAATTATAACCGAAGCATAAAATGTTTTTGTATTATACCATGGCGGACTAATTACAAATTCATAAAATACAGGTTCTTTATTCCAAACACCATCGCTGTTGGTTGCCTGCAAAGCAAAAGTATAACTGCCTGGTGGAATTGAAGGATAGGTAATTTTATTGTCTTTAATGGGTTGAGACCAAGCATCATCTAAACCTATAACTTTATATTTATATTGTACTTTTTCTGGTGCAGTTAAACTAATACCAATAAAATTAAAGGTTATATTATTTTTGTTATGTGGTAATATTAAATTTTTAGGCAAATTATTTAAGCTATCCATTTCAGAATATTTAAATATATCTTCTGAGCCATTAAATAATGAAACTGAGTTTATTAAAATTGTTGCAGGTACGGTGTTAGGCACATCAAATTTTGGATTATAAATTTGTAAACCATTAATGCCACCGATATATACAACCCCACTATCTGTAATAAAACAACTGTTTACATTAGTTTCTTCGCTTAATAAACCATCTTCTTTTTTAAATTGTTTAATTGTATTTTTATTATTGTAATAATCATCTAAATTAATTTTGTAAAAGCCGTTGTTGGTGCCTACATAAATTAAATGCTTGTGTTTTTTTACAAAATTTACATAACCAAAACTTTCGTTGTTTTGATTTAAAACTGGACTAATTTTTTCATTTTGTTTTATGTAGAGTCCTGTTTCAGAACCAACCCATAAATTATCTTTAAAATCAACTTCAACAGAGTTTATTTGTTCTTTTAAATTTTTGTATAGCTTTGTTTTATTTTGATAATATTTTACTAATCCAAAATTAGTTGCAAAATACATTTCACCTAAATTATTTTGAGTAATTGATATAACAAAAATTTGTGAGTTTAATAGATCGTTTATTTCACTAAAAATATTTTTAATTACTATACTTTTATTTTCTACGATTCCAACTCCATTACTAGTTCCAGCCCATAATATATTGTTATTATCTTCAAAAAAACATAGAGTATAATAATTAGAGATAGAATATGAGTCCCCAATTATTGTTTTACATGTAATTCCAGACGCTGTCCCGAAGAAAATAGACTTATTTTTTGACTGATAGATTGACAAAACTTCATCATCAATAATGTAATGACTTTCTTTTGAAATTTTATTATAATATTCAATTTCATTTTTTTGATTAATATTAGTTACACCTGAGTTTCGAGATGCAATCCAGAGTTGATTTTTTGAATCTATTAAAGTGTTATTAATGTATTCTTCTTTTATCCCGTTTAGTTTAGTATAGTACAAAAATCTATCATTTTTATATTTATAAAGACCTTTGCCGTCACTGCCAAACCAAAGATTATTTTCTTTGTCGTGTAAACTAAAAAATATAGAGTTTTTTGTAAAACCTGAATTTTGATTAAAAACTTTTTGAATTAAATTACTTTTATAATTATACACCAATGCTCCTTGCCCAAAGGTGCTTAGTAAAAATTCATAATTATTTAATTTATTAATGTGATAAAATCCAACATTAATATGACCTTTAAATGTTTCGGATATTTTATTTGTTTTGTAATTTAATTTATATAAACCCTCATTTGTACCAACCAATATTAAACTATCGTCAATAAATTCCGAACATAAAATTACATTTGGCGTTACATTTAAAAAATTTTTATACCAATTTGCTTTTTTGTTTTGAATTAAACAGAATCCATTATTTATAGTAGAAAAAGCTAACTTATTATTTAATACGGATATTTTATAAATAGAACTTTTGTCTAATGTTGTGTCTAATTTTATTTTAAATGATTTTGATTTAAAGTATCCATATAATCCATTTTCTGTTGCAATTAATAGCGTATCTTTTAAAAACTTTAAATCATAACACAATAAAAACTTACCTTTTTCTATTATTTCAATGTTTTTAAAGGTTTTACCGTTAAATATTGCAATACCGTTATTTGTAGACAAATAAATTGTATTATTTTTTTCTAAAATTGAACTTACGTAATTACCGTTTAGTCCATTTTGTTTATTGAATTTATAAAAAGTTTTACCATTAAACATATTTGCCCCACCACTATTTGTGCCACACCAAATTCTGTTTTTAGAGTCCTGAAAAACACATAGAACTTGAGATTGACTTAAACCATCTTCAACCGAATAATTTTTAAATGCATAGGTTTGTGCGATATACTTTAAACTAAAAAGTATAAAAAATAAAAATATGAATTTGACTTTATGTAAATATCTTAAAGCGTAAACCAAAAATACTATTCAATTACAATTTTAATTGATTTTGAATAATTTTCAATTTTATATTTAATAAAATATACACCACTTAGCCAATTAGTTGTATTAACAACAAATTCTTTTTGTTCGCCCACTTGTACGCTATTTGTATAAAGGTTTTGACCCCAAATATTAGATACACTAAACATAATGTTGTTTTCTTGCTTTGTTTCAATAACTATTTTTAAATAGTCTTTTGCAGGATTAGGATATGTTTTAATTACTAAACCTTCAAAATTAATTTTTTGCATACCCACCGTGTTAGTTGGGTTTATTTTAGCAGAGTCAACCACAAAATCTAAACCTGTTGCAATTGTATTGGTGCCTGTAATTATTCTTCTATATGTGCCATTAGTATCTAAACCAGGTATATCTACAATAACAAAATATTCTTCATTGCTTGCATTTAAAGGTAATCCAGATAAAGTATATGTGCCGTTTGGTTGCGTGCGGCCTTGAGCAACAATATCACCCCCAGGGTTACGCCCTCCTTTAACTAAAACTCCTTTTATTGGTCCGCCTGGCACCATTGTACCTTTTGAACCATAACCAATACCTTCGGTAATTTTACCAGTTAAAACGCCTGGACCCCCACCAAGATTTGTAATTGGTAATACAGAAATAGTTTGATTTGAGCTTGCTATACAACCATGTATAACATTAGTTGCTGTTTTCCAATTAACAGCAGAATAGCCATAAGTTGGTTGTAAAGTATTACTAACTGGTATAGCAAGTAAAATATAAGTATCAGTTGGTATAGAATTAAATGTTACCTGCCCAACGCCATTAATTATTTCAGTAGAAATGGAATCAAACTTTGTTAATATAGGTTCGTAACGGTAAAGCGTAACACTGCCAGATACAGGAGCTAAACTATGGTGCACCGTTGCACTAATAAATTTACTAGAGTTTACATTTATTGAGATTGTATTTGTATGGTTACAACCTAAAGCATCGGTAACGCTAAAACTATAGCTATATGCCCCATTTGTAATTGTTGTTACTGCTAAATTTTGTGTAGATGCAACTGTTGTGGTTGGAGCGGGATTGTACTTAGTCCATGAATAAACATTGGGTGTTGTTGCGCCACTTATGTTTGCGCTTATGTTAAAAGGTGAAGATTCGCAAATGGTTGGAGGTGCGGTTAAAGTTGATGAAATAACATTAGCATTAACAACATATTTTATTGTGTCTTTAATCGTTCCTGTAATTGCAATTAAACCAATTGTATTTGAACCAGCTGTACTAAAGTTTGTTGTAAACGTATTACCAGTACCTAAAAAGTAATTCCCGTTTTTAAACCAACGAACACTATCTGCTTCGGTACTTGTGTTAGTTAATGTGTACGTCTTACCAAAACAATATGCACTTGCTGTTGGGGTATATTGTGCTGTTGGATATTTTAATCTATAAATTCTTGTACCAGTAATTTCTGGTGTCATTGATGTATCAACATCTCCAACAACAAATAAACTATTGCTATGCGCAGCTAACCTAAAGCTCTCGCCAATGTTATAATGATTCCCAAGCGTATCTCTTCCTAAGGTAAAGCTACCATTGCTTATGTAGCCTACACCTGGTCGTTCGCCATATTCTATCCCCCCAGATTTGTTTTTAATAACACACCATAATTTGTTTTTGAATTTTAACATATCAACAACTTTTCCTATTGAGATTAATGAACCAGAAGTTACGGCTGTGTAACTAACCCCATCGTTAGTTTTATAAATATCATAATAACCTTCAGTTTGAGACAGAGATAAATACAAATCTCCATTTAATGTGTCCATATCTGAAATAAACCTATCGCCAAAGCCTGATAAATAAGTTGATGTAAAAGGATTAATTGTAAATGTGGTTAAATTATTATCACCAACATATAATACACCTTCTGCAAAGCCACTGTAAATAGCGGATAAAAATAATTTATTTTTATAAACGATTGATTTAATTATACTATTTGCAGTAAAGCTTGCGCCAGCAGTCAAAATACCTGTTTGGTTATAGTGTTTTCTATAAACCTTATATGAACCAGACCCTGAATATTCAAATGCAGCTAACGAATCGTTATTTGTTGTTGGGCTATAAAAAGCTAAATGACCATAACCAAATTGCATAAAAGGGGTTGTGGTGTGTGTTTCAACACTTATGTTTCCGGTTTGCGAATTGTATTTATATAAATTTTTGTATGATGTTATTCCAAATTCTGGATTTCTACAAGAAAAATAGGTGTAATTTAAGCCTGGCGTATTTGTTTGCGCGGTAGCCATTGATGTAAACCCACTATCAATAGGAGAAATAGCATAAGGCACATCTGTAATGCTGTTTGTTGAGGCGTTATATGAACGAACAAAGGAAGTTTTGTATGGAGAAGCATAATAATTATTAACAGTATCTTGAAACATTAAAAAACCTGTATTTGTAGGTAATGTACCATAAATATTACTTATTTTGTTAGTTACAGCTGTTGTAAAACTATACACTTGAGGCCATTTATCATAAATAAGCTGAGCAGTATTAATTTTAGATACTAAAAACAATATTAGTAATAGTGTAATTTTTTTCATCTCTCTTTTATTATTTATATAAGTTTAATATTTATTATAATTCTTTTATTTATTATTTTCTCAAATGCTGTAATTATTTTAGGAACGGTAAAATTATTATTTTAAAGTCCTAATAAAACCTCTTCGGGTAGTTTTCCGCCAAATAACATTCTGTTAGGGTTTTCTAACATTTCTTTTACTTTAACTAAAAAACCAACACTTTCTCTACCGTCAATTATTCTATGGTCGTAACTCAAAGCAACATACATCATTGGTCTTATTACCACTTGCCCATTAATTGCCATTGGTCGTTCAACAACGTTGTGCATTCCTAAAATAGCGCTTTGTGGCGGATTAATAATTGGTGTACTCATCATACTGCCAAATACACCACCGTTTGTAATAGTAAATGTACCGCCTTCCATATCAGGAATGGATAATTTACCATCGCGTGCTTTTATGGCTAAATCTTTAATTCCTTTTTCAATTTCTGCTAAGCTCATTAATTCAGCATTTCTTAAAACAGGAACCATTAAGCCTTTTGGCGCGCTAACAGCTATGCCAATATCACAATATTTATTGTAAACTATTTCTTCGCCATCAATCATTGCATTAACAGCAGGGAAATGGTAAAGTGCTTCTGTAACGGCTTTAGTAAAGAAACTCATAAAGCCCACATTAGTACCATAGACTTCTTTAAATTTATCTTTGTATTTAGCTCGTATTTCATAAATACCTGTCATGTCAACTTCATTAAAAGTAGTTAACATGGCTGTTTCGTTTTTAACAGAAACTAAACGTTTTGCAACAGTTTTTCGAAGCGATGTCATTTTACTTCTGTCTTTATCTCTTCCGCCTTTCCAGGTATTACTTAAAACTTGTTGAACATTAGGTAAACCATTTGATAAAGCACTTAAAACATCTTGTTTTGTTATTCTACCATCTTTTCCTGTTCCACTAATTTGATTAGTAGATACATTATTTTCTGCCATTAATTTTGCAGCAGCAATACTTGGTGTGCCTGTTGCATAAGTTGCATTAGATTTATTTGCTATGGAAGTATTTCCTGCAGATTCTTTTTTAGGCTCTTCTTTTTTAACTTCTGTTTTTGGTGTTTCAATTTTTGCTTTTGCTTCAGGTTTTACCGATGTATCTATTTTAACAACTACTTGACCAACTTTAACAGTATCTCCCTCTGCAGCTAATACTTCAATTTTACCACTCTCTTCGGCATTTAATGTTAATGTTGCTTTATCTGAATCTATTTCTGCTAACACGTCATCTTTTTCAACAACATCACCTGTGTTTTTTACCCATCGTGCTATTACTACTTCTGTAATTGACTCTCCAGGGCTTGGTACTTTTAATTCTACTATGGCCATAAAATTTAATTTTTATTATATTGTATAATTATTTGATTTATTTTTTGTTTTAGTTCAGGAATATTTAGTTGTATAATTCCCCATAAAGATTTTAAATCTACTCCTTCGTAATTATGAATTAACACATCTCTTAAACCTGCAATTTTTTTCCATTCTATTTCAGGGAATTTATTTTTAGTTTCATTCGAAATTTTTTTAGTTGCTTCACCAATTACTTCAAGCATTCTAATACAAGCGTTAAAAGTTATTTTACTTTTAATAAATTCTACTTCTGTGTAGTTTTTACAAAAATCTTCAATATCATTAATACAGTCTAAAATATGATTTAAATATGTTAAATCCTTATTAAGCATTAAATAATATTTTTAAGTCGTTGTTTATACTTTGAACAAAATGTCTATTAAGGAATTGACGAGAAACTAAATCTACATTTTTATTTAATTTATTTTTTAAAAGCTCTTTAATATCCATTAAATCAAATAATGTGTAGTCGCTTTTAAAATCATAAAGAATATCTATATCGCTATTTTCTGCTTCTTCGTTTCTTGCATAAGATCCAAACAATCCAATAAAAACAGGATTATATGGTTTAAGTGTATCTATTATAATATTTTTTTCTGTATTACTAATCATTTAATTAACTGTAACCTTTGAAAATAAAACACTCATTATTTGTTCGTTTTCTGCATTATGTCGTTTTGCAAAACCAGTTGCAGGGCTTGCGGCTTCTTCTCTTCCAACATATTTTAAATTTAAGTTACGTAAATGTTTATCAACAAATCGCCACGGGCCCATGTTTTCAGGCTCTTCTTGAACAAATAAAAATTCTTTAGCTTTAGAGTATTTACCTAAAATTTCAGCAACTTGTTTTTGCGGAAATGGATATAACTGTTCTAACCTAACAAAAGCAATATCGTTTACTCCTTCTTTTTCTCTACGTTCAATTAAATCATAATAAATTTTACCGCTACAAAATGCAACACGTGTTACTTTTTTAGCATCTATTAATTTATCATCTATAACTTCATTAAAATTATTTTCAGTAAAATCGGTTAATTTACTTACACATGTTGGATAGCGTAATAATTTTTTTGGAGTAAAACAAACTAAAGGTTTTCTAAAATCTCGTTTTAATTGACGGCGTAAAGCGTGAAATTGTTGTGCGGGAGTTGTTGTGTTTACAATTTGAATATTGTTTTCGGCACATGCTTGTAAAAAACGTTCCATTCGTGCGCTTGAATGTTCAGGGCCTTGTCCTTCGTAACCATGCGGAAGCAATACAACTAAGCCATTCATTCTTCTCCATTTATATTCTGCACTTGTAATATACTGGTCAATTATAATTTGTGCGCCGTTAAAAAAGTCGCCAAATTGTGCTTCCCAAATGGTTAAATCGTTTGGTGCCGCAAAAGCATAACCATATTCAAAACCTAGTACACCATATTCACTTAAGTGTGAGTTATAAATGCTTAATTTTCCTTTTGCACCAAAGTTATTTAATGGTGTATATTCTTCTTCGCTATCTTCTATTTTTACTACAGCGTGTCTGTGACTAAAAGTTCCGCGCTCTACATCTTGCCCACTAAAGCGAACATCGTTCCCTTCGTTCATTAAAGTTGCATAAGCCATTAATTCACCCATTGCCCAATCGTAATTGTCGTTGGTTATCATGGCCTTTCTATCATCAAATAATTTCTGAATTTTATTAAAGAATTTTTTATCCTTTGGTAATTCTACGGTTTTGTTGGCTATTTCTAAAAATGTTTTTTTATCAACTTGTGTTTTTGGAGAAGCTTCAAAATCTTTGTCTGTAGCCATTTTTAAGCCTTTCCAATTTCCTTCTAAAAACGAAGTGATTTTAGCTTTTTCAGTTTTTTTAGCTTCATCTAAATTTACATCTAACTCCGCTTTAAATGCAGTTTCAATAACTTTAGCCTCGTTAGCTAAATCAGAATTTTCTGCAGTTAATTTTTTCACATAAATATCTTTAGGGTTTGGGTGCGAAGCAATTGCTTTATAAAGTAACGGTTGTGTAAAACGTGGCTCGTCCCCTTCGTTATGGCCATATTTTCTGTAACATAAAATATCTATAAATACATCTCGCTTAAATGTTTGTCGGAAATCCATTGCCAATTTAGAAACAAAACACAAAGCCTCAACATCGTCTCCATTAACATGAAAAACAGGGCTAAGAACTACTTTTGCAATATCTGTACAGTAAGTAGATGAGCGCGCATCTAAAAAATTAGTTGTAAAACCTACTTGGTTATTTATAACATAATGTATAGTTCCGCCAGTTTTATATCCATCTAACTGGCTCATTTGTAACACCTCATAAACTATACCTTGTCCAGCTACAGCCGCATCGCCATGAATTGCAATTGCGCAAGCTTTACCATTATCTCCTTTGTGTTGATTATCAATTTTTGCTCTAATAATACCTTGTACAACAGGAGCTACAGTTTCTAAATGCGATGGATTTGGGGTTAAACTTATGTGTACTTTTTTTCCATCATCACTAATTTGGTCAGATGAATAACCCATATGGTATTTAACATCACCATCAAATAATGAATCTTCGCTAGGTCGCCCTTCAAACTCTGTAAAAACATCTTTATATGTTTTATTCATAATGTTTGTAAGAACGTTTAATCTTCCGCGATGAGCCATGCCAATTACATAATCTTCTACACCAACATTTGCGCCATGTTCCATTAAAGAGTTCATTGCAGGAATAATAGATTCGCCCCCTTCTAACGAAAAACGTTTTTGCCCAACAAACTTTGTGTGTAAATAATTTTCAAAAACAACGGCCTGTGTTAGTTTTTTTAAAATAGTTTTTTTCTCAGCAGAGGTATAGTTAGGTGTGTTTTTGTTTTTTTCCATGCGTTCTTGTAACCACTTAACTATTTCGGGGTCGCGCATGTATAAATATTCTACACCAATACTTTGGCAATAAGTTTGTTCTAAATGAGAAATTATATCTTTAAGTTTAGCATTACCAATACCTATTTCATTACCTGCTTGAAATGAAGTTTCTAAATCTTTATCGGTTAAGCCAAAATTTTCTAACGCTAATGTTGGATGGTATGTTCTGCGTTGGCGAACAGGGTTAGTTTTTGTAAAAAGATGACCACGTTGACGATAACCACGAATTAAACTAATAACTTTAAACTCTTTGGCTACATTTTCGGGAATACCACCACCAGGGGCTGTTTCGTAATTGGTTTGTGCAAATTCAAACCCTTTAAAAAAATCTTGCCAAGTTTTATCAACTGATTGATTATCTTTTTGATATTGAACAAAGAGTTGTTCAATGGCATTTACATCACTTGTTCCAACGTAAGAAAATTTGTCCATTTTAATTGTTTAAAAATAGATTGTAAATTTAACAAAATAAAGGAGAAAAAACACCTAAAAAGGGGCTAAAAGTATAAATCGGCTGTTTTTAATCGCAAATAACGCAAAACAGATAAATATGCGCTAAAAGCAGAGATTATAATACCTAATAATAACAACCCTGAAAATAATAATATTAAAACATTTTCATCTTGTATGGCGAGTAAATCGGGAATAAATTTAGTGCTTAAAATTAAAAATCCAACTAATAATAGAGATGCTAAAATACCAGCAATAACGCCTTGTTTTACTCCTTTAAAAATAAATGGTTTACTAATAAAATGCCTTGTTGCCCCAACTAAGTACATTGTTCTAATTAAAAAGCGTTGCGCGTAAATTGATAAACGAATGGTGTTATTAATTAGCGCTACAGCAACAATTAGCAATGCCCCGCTAAAAATTAAAATAAAAAATGCAATTGCGTTTGTGTTTTTATTTAAAGAATTTATCATATCTTTTTGATATACCACCTCTTTAATAAAAGGTTTTTGCAATAATGTTTTTTCAATTAATTGAAGTGTGTCTGTAACAGCAAAATCTGCTTTTATTTTAATATCTATACTGTTTAACAAAGGGTTTGAGCCTAAAAAATTCACAAAGTCTTCGCCTAAATCATGCTTTAGTTTTTCAGCAGCTTGTTCTTTACTTATAAAAGTTACTGTTTTTGCAAAATTTGAGTTTGTAATTTCTTGAATAAGAGCATCGGTTTGAGCACTAGTTGCTGTATCTTTTAAAAAAACCTGGAAACCTATGTTTTCTTTAAAATGTTTATTTAATTTATTTGCATTAATAATTAATAAACCTAAAGCACCAAGCATAAAAAGCACTAAGGATAAACTAATAATTACAGTAATTCCAGATGTTTTTATATTGTTTTTAGTTACGTTTTTGCTCACGCAATAAAAGTATCAAAATAGAGCCAATAAAAAGTTAATAATAAAATTAATAATGAACATTAATTTGTTAAACCCTTATTTAAATTTTGTTGCCATTTCCATGCGCTTAACATCATATCATCTATATTTAATTTTGGTTCCCATTTTAAAATAGACTTTGCTTTTTCGTTATTAGCATAAACAGCTATTACATCACCAGGTCTTCTGTCTCCTATTGTATAGTTTAAGGTTAAGTTGTTCATTTTTTCAAAACTTTTAATTGCTTGTAAAACCGAAACACCAGTTCCTGTTCCTAAATTAAATACCGAAACTTTTTCTGAGGATTTAGATTCTATTAAATAAATTAATGCTTTAACATGAGCATCAGCAATATCTGAAACGTGAATATAATCTCTAATACATGTGCCGTCAACCGTATCATAATCGTTACCAAAAACCGTTAAATTGTTTTTGCCCGAAGCGGTTTGAGTAATTATAGGCACTAAATTGTTTGGTTTTGAAATAGGAAGTTCTCCGTTTTCTCCACTAATATGGGCGCCAACAGGATTAAAGTATCTTAAAATAATTGCTTTAAATGAGGAAACAGATGGAGCAAAATAATTAATAATTTCTTCGCCAATTTGTTTTGTATGTGCATACGAACTTTCTGCTTTTTTTAAGGGCGTTTCTTCTGTAACGGGTAATTTATCAGCATTTCCGTAAACTGAACATGAAGATGAAAAAATAAAATTATTTATGTTTTTTTCTTTACAATAATCAAGTAAATTTATTAAAGAAGTTAAATTATTGTTGTAATATTTTAAAGGCAAACTCACACTTTCTGGCACAGTTTTAAATGCAGCAAAATGAATTACGCCAACAATAGATTCATATTTATTTAAAGCTTTTGTTAAAGCGTTTTTATCACATAAATCTAACTCTATTGTTTCAAACAATTTATTGGTGATTTTAGAAACGCGCGTATAAGTGTTTTTATCGGAATTACTAAAGTTATCAATCGAAACAATATTAAAATCTGTTTTTTCTAATAGTTCAATTAAAGTATGCGAGCCAATATATCCGGCACCTCCGGTAACAATTATCGTTTTCATTTTAAATATTTTAGATGAATGGCGTAAATATAAGACAAAAGTACTTTTTAAATGCATTTAAAGTTATAAATTTGACAAACTATGGAAGTAAAAAATATTGGTTTAGCATTACAAGGTGGCGGAGCGCATGGTGCATTTACGTGGGGAGTGTTAGATCGTTTATTAGAAGTAGATGAAATAGTAGCCCAAACAATGTGTGGCACAAGTGCGGGTGCTGTTAATGCTGTTGCTGTAGCTTACGGTTTACATGTTGGAGGGCCATTAAAAGCAAAACAAATACTTGAAGAACTTTGGCGAAGAGTTGCATTAAGCGGCAGTTTTTTATTTAAACCCGGCATGTTTGATAAAACTTATGGCAACGGCGATCTTTTTAATAGCCCTGGTTATATGTGGTTTAATGCGGTTACACAAGTAATGTCTCCTTATAATTTTAACCCGTTTAATTATAATCCGTTAAGAGATATTTTAAATGATTTAATTGATTTTAAAGAACTACAACTTTATAATAAAAAGAAATTATTTATTTGTGCTACTAATGTAAAAACCAATCGCGCTAAAATATTTTCTAATAAAGAAATTACAGTAGATGCTGTAATGGCAAGTGCATGTTTGCCATTTTTATTTCAAGCAGTTGAAATTGACGGTGAATTTTATTGGGATGGAGGCTATATGGGTAATCCACCTATTTTCCCACTTATTACAAATACCAACATTAGAGATATTGTATTAATTAAAATTAATTCTATAAATATAAATTCGGTTCCAACTACTGCGCGTGATATTGCTGATAGAGTAAATGAAATAAGTTTTAATAGCAGTTTAATTAATGAAATGAAATTAATTCACTATCGAAATGAATTAGTTAGAAATGGCATTTTAAAAGTTGATGGCCATGCTAATAGAGAAATTTTTGTTCATACTATTAGTGGTTACGAAGCTTTAAGTCAATTAAGTTACAGCAGTAAAATGAACACAAGTTGGGATTTTTTATTAAGTTTAAAAGAAAAAGGACGTGCAATTGCTGATAAATGGATTGCTGAAGATTACGACCAACTTGGCTTACGCTCAACCTTTGATGTTGAAGAACATTTTTTTGGCAAATTTTAATAGATTTTCTTAGCCTAAAATAATAGCTTTGCATAATTAAGCTAATTGTATAAGTTATTTAAAATAATAATCCTAATTTTTTGTTTTTTTAAAACATACAATTGTGCTTACGCTCAAACTTTTTATACTACAAACAAAAATTACATAAATACAGTTTCTTTTACTAAAAGTAATTTTAAAGATTTTAAAAGTTCTTATCCAGACACCAGCATTAATAACATAAATCAACAAATCCCGATTAATTATTTAGGTAATTTAGGCTTACCTAATGTTAATTATTTATGGCAAATTAAACCTCAAGCAATTGGATTTAAAGTTACCGATAATCCTTACCAAAATTTTACCGAAACCGACATAAAATATTATCAAACTAAAGGCCCATACGCGCAATTAACCGGCATTGCAGGCACAAAGGTTTATCAATATTTCGATTTACTATTTACAAACACATTTAAAAACAAATTAAACGTAGCAGTAGCTTTTAAAAGATACACGAGTACAGGTTTTTATAGAAGACAACAATCTTACACAAATAATTTTTATTTAAGTTTAAATCACGAAACTAAAAACAAACGTTTTGGGTGGATGGCTTATGCTATAGCCAATACAAATAACAACCAAGAAAACGGAGGTATTGTAAACGACACATTAAGTGAAAAACAGGTTAAACTTAATAAAGAAGTTATATTAGTTAATTTAATTTCAGCTAAAAGAAAAAATAACGATGTAGGATTTTATTTTAACCCCTATTTTAGGTTAAATAAATATGATAGTCTAAAACCTATAAACAGTTATATAAACTTTAAAACAAAAATTTACAACAACATATTAAAATATACTGATGACAACTTAACCAATAATAACTACTATTACGTTACTTACTTTGACACTTTAAAAACTAAAGATAGTACCAATTTAATACAACTTCAAAACAGTATAAGCTACGATTTAAAATCAAAAAACAATTATTTTAATATAGGCTATAAACACGAGTATAATAGAGTTTATCAATATTTTGACACTATTTATCTTAACCATATTGCTTATAGTAACTTTTACTATAAAAATGTTTTTTACAGTAAAGATTCGGTAAAAGAAGAAAAATATACTTTAACAAACCACATTGGTTTGAGTTACAATTTGCTTGGGTATAATAAAAACGACTATCAATTAATAAACGAACTAGCGTTTAATATAAACTCTAAAAAACTACCACAACAATTGGGTTTAACGGTATTAACCGAAAACAGAAAACCAAATTTGTTACAACAAACATGGTATAGCAACCATTTTAATTGGAACAACAACTATTTAGCAGTTAAAACTAATGCAGTACAATTTAATTATCAATTAAAACAAACTTTATTTTCAAGTATTAATTATGCAAACATTTCCAACTTAATTTATTTCGATAACATTGCAATTCCACGCCAAATAATTACACCTATAAATGTGTTTAGTGCAAAGTTTGGATTTAAAACGGTTTTTTTAAAACACTTAGGGCTATCGGCACAATATACTTATCAAACAACTGATGGAAATAATTATTTGTATTTACCAAACCACTATTTGCAGGGCAAACTTTTTTACGAAGGGTTTTTAGCCCACAAAAATTTATGGTTACAAATTGGGGCGCAAGTGCAAACATATAGCAATTTTTATAGTTACGATTATATGCCTGTAACTCAAGTGTTTTACTTACAAGACCAAAAACAAACCGGGCAGTATTGGTTTACTGAATTGTTTTTAAACGCGCGCATTAGGCCAGTAAATTTTTTTATAAGAGTTGAAAACGCTTTACAAGGTTTTTCAGGTAAAAATTACTCTTTAGTTAATGGCTATTATCAACCAGATAGAGCGTTTAGGTTTGGTGTAACTTGGCAGTTTTTTGATTAATTAAACTAATTCTAAACTATAGCTTAAACTATTTTTAACTCTAATTTTTATTAATACTTCTTATATTTACTAAAAATTAAATTATGTTATCAAACAAAGTAAGTCAAGCATTAAACAAGCAAATTGAATTAGAAGCTTCATCGTCTCAATACTATTTAGCAATGGCAAGTTGGGCAGAAACACAAGGGTTAAACGGTGTATCTCAATTTTTATATTCGCATGCCGATGAAGAAAGAATGCACATGATTAAACTTATAAAATTTGTAAACGAGCGTGGCGGTCACGGTGTAGTTCCTGCGTTAAAACAACCACCGGTAACTTTTAAATCGGTAAAATCTGTATTTGAAGAAGTATTAAAACACGAAGTAAAAGTTACAAACGAAATAAATAATTTAGTTGACATTACATTAAAAGAAAAAGATTACACAACCCATAATTTTTTACAATGGTATGTTAGCGAACAAATAGAAGAAGAAGCATTAGCAAGACAAATAGTTGATAAATTAAAACTAATTGGCGACGATAAAGGAGGCTTGTATTTTTTTGATAGAGATATGCAGGCGTTAACAACTGCTGCAACCAAAGCCGACACAGACAAAGAGGCTTAATTATAATTTATTTTAGTTTTTTTTCAATTTCAACTATATTTTTTAGATTTAGAGTAAGTTTTCATTATTTTAATAAAGGGTTGGTGTTTTAATAAGTAAAAAAACGTAATAAACTGAGTTTTGTCATAAAGCTACATGATAATAATCTATAGTCAAACCTGCCTTTAATCATAATTCTATATTTAAAAATTATGCTACCTTTGATTAAAATTTAAAAACATGAAAAATTTAATAATCATTGCAACAATTGCCACTTCTGCTGTATTATTTAGCTGTGGTGGAGGAGAAAAAAAATCAACAGACACTCAAGCTACAACTGCACAAGATCAAACTGCAACAACTACACCCGATCCAAATGAATATGATCCAAAACGTGGTGAAGGTAAATATACTGCCGAATCTTTAGCATTAACTGATAAATTAGATGCAACAATGGCTACAGCAGGCGAAACTGCTTCAGGAGTTAAATGTGCTTCTTGTCACAAATATACTGATGAAAAATTAGTTGGTCCAGGTTGGAAAGATGTAACTAAACGTAGAGCCCCTGAGTGGATTATGAATTTTATTACAAATCCTGATCCAATGTTAGATAAAGATCCCGAGGCGCAAGCAATGTTGGAGTTATGCTTAGTGCGTATGCCTAACCAAAATTTAACTGATGAAGAATCTCGTCAAATATTAGAATTTATGCGCAAAAATGACGGTGTAAAATAATTAATAACAAAATAAAATAAAAAATATGAAAACTAACTTAAAGTACATGGCCGTAGGCGGTGTGTTAATTGCTGCTGCTGCATTGCAATCTTGTAAACCAAAAGATACAAGCAATGTAGTAACAGGAAATGCAGCGGTTAAATCGTTTGTGGCCCCAGGAAAACTAGATGAGTATTACAACTTTGTAAGTGGTGGATTTAGTGGACAAATGAGTGTTTACGGCATCCCAAGCGGACGTTTACTTCGTGTAATCCCGGTTTTTGCTGTTGACCCTGAAAAAGGGTGGGGATATAGCGAAGAAACAAAACCAATGTTAAACACTTCAAAAGGTTCTATCCCTTGGGACGATTTACACCACGTACAAATGTCTAAAACAAATGGAGAGTATGACGGAAAATGGGCTTTTGGAAATGCAAACAACACTCCTCGTGTTGCGCGTATTAATTTGAAAACATTTAGAACCGAAGAAATTCTTGAAATTCCTAATAGCGCAGGTAACCACTCATCACCTTATATTACTGAAAACACTGAGTATTTAGTTGCCGGAACTCGTTTTAGTGTGCCACCAGATAATGCAAATGGAGATGTGCCTATTAACACCTACAAACAAAACTTTAAAGGTTATTTAAGTTTTATTAGTGTTGGTAAAGAAGATGGTAACTTAGATATTGCTTTTCAATTAGAATGTCCAGGTATGAACTTTGATTTAAGTCGTGCTGGTAAAGGTGTTTCACATGGATGGTTCTTTTTCTCATGTTACAATGTTGAACAAGCTAATACTTTATTAGAAGTAAACGCTTCGCAAAAAGATAAAGATTTTATAATGGCTGTTAACTGGAAAAAAGCTGAAGAATACATCAAAGCTGGTAAAGGTAAAAAAATACCTGCTAAATATGCGCATAACAAATACAGTGACGAAACACACTCTGCTACTTCTGAAATTAAAAACGAAGTTACTGTGTTAAACATAAAAGATTTCCCAGATTTATGTTATATGATGCCTTGTCCTAAATCTCCTCATGGTTGTGACGTTGATCCTACAGGCGAATACATTGTTGGTAGCGGAAAATTAGCTGCATTAATACCCGTATTTAGTTATTCAAAAATGTTAAAAGCAATTGAATCAAAATCGTTTGACGGAGATTATGAAGGTGTTCCGGTTTTAAAATATGATGCTGTTTTACATGGCGAAGTTAAAAAACCAGGTTTAGGCCCTCTTCATACCGAATTTGATGACAAAGGATATGGTTATACTTCTATGTTTGTATCTTCAGAAGTTGTAAAATGGAGTTTAAAAGACTTAACTGTTGTAGATCGCGTTCCTACTTTTTATTCAGTTGGACATTTATGTGTGGCTGGTGGTGATACTAAAAAACCTTATGGCAAATACATGATTGCTTACAATAAAATTACAAAAGATAGATATTTACCAACAGGCCCAGAATTAGCTCAAAGTGCTCAGTTATTTGATATAAGTGGTGATAAAATGGAAATGATTTTAGATTATCCAACAATTGGCGAACCACACTACGCACAAATAATTGCTGCTGATATTGTCTCTAAAAATTCTTTAAAACTCTTTAAAATTGATGAAAACAAACACCCTTATGTAACAAAAGGAGAAAAAGAATCTAAAGTTGTTAGAGAAGGAAATAAAGTACACGTTTATATGACTTGCGTTCGCTCTCACTTTGCCCCAGATAACATCGAAGGAATTAAAGTTGGCGATGAGGTTTATTTTCACGTAACTAACTTAGAACAAGATTGGGATGTGCCACACGGTTTTGCTATAAAAGGCGCAAATAATGGAGAATTATTAATTATGCCAGGCGAAACCCAAACTTTAAAATGGATTGCTGATAAAGCTGGAATGATGCCAATGTACTGTACAGATTTTTGTAGCGCATTACATCAAGAAATGCAAGGATACGTTCGCGTATCTCCTGCAGGGAGCAACGTAAAACTAGAGTGGAGTGTTGGAACGAATTTACCTAAAGCAGAACCTGCTTCAAAGTAATAATTAACTAATATTATTTAAAGGAGCAGAAACAAAAAATTGTCTGCTCCTTTTTTTTATCCTTAAATTTGACATTATGAAAAATAATATTTCTATATTATCAAGGTTTTTATTGATAATAGCAACAGGCTTTTTAGTTTACTCTGTATTTGTACCTATTTGGCAAATAGATTTAGATGCCCCTCAATATCCAGAAGGTCTTAATTTAAAAATTCATGCTAATAAATTAGCAGGGAACGTTGATATTATAAATGGATTAAATCATTACATTGGAATGAAAACTTTACATACCGATGATTTTATTGAATTTAAAGTTTTACCATATATAATTTATTTTTTTGCGGGCCTTTCTTTATTAGTTGCAATATTTGGTAAAAAGAAATTTTTATACACCGTTTTTACTTTGTTTGTTTTATTTGGCATAGTTGCAATGGTAGATTTTTGGCATTGGGAGTATGAATATGGACATGATTTAGACCCTAATGCAGCAATTATTGTACCTGGAATGGCATATCAACCGCCATTAATTGGGTTTAAGCAATTACTTAACTTTGGTGCTTATTCAATTCCTGATTTAGGAGGTTGGCTTTTTATTAGTAGTGGCTTATTAATGCTTGTAGCTGTATTAAAAGAATCTGAAATTTTAAAAAAATTTACTAAAAAAAAGTCTAATGTTGCTTTAGCTGCATTTGCTTTAACTTTTATTTTAACTAGTTGTGGACAATCAGGACCAGAAAAAATTAATTTAAATAAAGACGATTGTGATAATTGTAAAATGTCTATCTCAGATAAAAGATTTGCTTGCGAGTTAGTTACTGAAAAAGGACGAGTTTATAAATTTGACGATATTTCTTGCTTAGTTTCTTTTAATCAAGAAAACAAGGACAAAACTAATAACGCTTTGTTTTATATACAAGATTATATAACTCCAAATGAACTAATACAACACAGCAATTTAATTTTTATAACAGGAGAAAATGTTAATAGTCCAATGGGAGGTAATATAGCTGCATTTTCAAACAAAGACAGCGCCGAAGTTTATAAAAATAAATGGGAAGCTGCTAAAATAGATTGGACTTTAATAAATAAATAAATTGAAAATATTTTTCAAAATATTTTTAGTATTCTTTTTACCTAATTGTTTTTTCGGGAAACAATTAAATGTAGGCGCTGGAAAACCAATACTATCTATAAAAGAAGCAATTAGTAAATCTAATAAAGGAGATAGTATTTTTGTTTATGGGGGCATTTATAAAGAAGGAAACATTATTATTGATAAACCTTTATCTTTATTTGGAATTGATTACCCTGTACTTGATGGCCAAAAAAAATTCGAAGTCCTATCAATTAAAGCAAATAATGTTTTAGTTACAGGGTTTAAACTTCAAAAATCTGGAATGGCAACTTTAGATGATCCGGGAGGGATAAAAGTTTATGATAGCAAGTGCGTAACAATATGCAATAATATTTTAGACGATAATTTTTTTGGAATTTATTTACAATACAGTAAACATTGTATTATTAAAAACAATAAACTAATTGCATACGCAACAGAAGAACAACAAATTGGCAACGGCATTCACTGTTGGAAAAGTGATAGTTTACAAATTATTGAAAACGATGTAACAGGGCACAGAGATGGAATTTATTTTGAATTTGTTACAAATTCTATTATTTGGAAAAACAATTCAATAAAAAACATTAGGTATGGTTTGCATTTTATGTTTTCAAATAATGATGCGTATATTTCCAATACATTTAAAAATAACGGTGCCGGGGTTGCAGTTATGTTTACTCATAAAGTTAAAATGATTAATAATATTTTTGAAGAAAATTGGGGAGATGCAGCTTACGGTTTAATGTTAAAAGAAATTTCTGATAGTTATATTTATGGCAATCAATTTAAACGAAATACTACGGGAATATACATGGAAGGTACAAACAGAATTAAAGTTGAAAAAAACAATTTACAAGCAAATGGTTGGGGCATGAAAATACAGGCAAGCTGTATGGATAATGAAATTAAACAAAATAATTTTTTAAACAACACATTTGATATAAGCACTAACGGAAGCGTAGTATTAAATAATTTTGATAATAATTATTGGGATAAATACGAAGGCTACGATTTAAATAAAGATAAAATTGGCGATATTCCATATCATCCATTAAGTTTATTTTCAATTATTGTAGAAAAAAACCCACCTGCAATGCTTTTATTTAGAAGTTTTATGATAAATTTATTAGATAAATCAGAAAAAATATTACCAAGCTTAACTCCTGATAATTTTATTGACAATAAACCATTAATGAACGCCGTTACTTTATGATAGAAATAAATCAATTACACAAAAGTTTTGGCAAACTAAAAGTATTAAACGACATTAATTTAACATTTAGTAGCGGAGATTGTATTGCTTTAATAGGGCCAAATGGTTGCGGAAAAACAACTTTAATTAAAAGCATTTTAGGCATGGTAATTCCTGATAAAGGAAATATTAAAGTAAATGGCAAATTAATTTCTAAAGATTATCAATACCGCGAGCAAATTGGTTATATGCCACAAATTGGAAGATATCCAGATAATATGACAATTGGCCACATTATCGAAATGATAAAAGATATTAGAAAAACAAATCAAAAACTAGATGAAGAATTGCTTAATCAATTTTTACTTAAAAGTATGTTTGATAAAAGAATGAGAACTTTATCTGGTGGAACAACTCAAAAAGTTAGTGCAACCATAGCGTTTTTATTTAACCCTAATATTTTAATTTTAGACGAACCAACCGCTGGTTTAGATCCATTAGCTTCTGAAATTCTTAAAGAAAAAATAATTACCGAAAAACAAAAAGGAAAATTAATTTTAATTACATCGCACTTATTAAGCGAATTAGATGAACTAATTAGTCATGTTGTTTTTATGAACGAAGGACAAGTTAAATTTCATAAAACAATAGCTGATTTAAAAGATGCAACAGGTGAACAAAAAATTTCAAAAGCTATAGCAAACGTTTTAAAAAGCACTATACATGAATAGGATAGTAAAGTATATAATTTTAGATATTTTGAAAAATAAAATTGTAATAATTTACACATTGTTACTTTCAATTTTATCATGGAGTGTATTTAGTTTAGAAGACAATAGTTCAAAAGGAATGTTAACATTGTTAAATGTAATTTTATTAACTGTACCATTAGTTTCAGTTATATTTTCTACCATATATTTATACAACAGTTCCGAGTTTATTGAGTTATTATTAAGCCAACCAATAAAACGATCAAAAATTTGGAACAGTTTATTTATGGGTTTAGTAATTTCATTAATGTTATCTTTTTTTATTGGCGTAGGAATACCAATTTTAATTTATTCGCCTAATGATGTTGGTATAATGATGTTGTTAGTTGGTATTTTCATTTCAACAATTTTTGTTTCTATTGCTTTTTTAAGTTCTATACTAACAAGAGATAAAGCAAAAGGTATTGGCATTTCAATTATACTTTGGTTGTTTTTTGGTTTACTTTTTGATGGTATTGTTTTGTTTTTATTATTTCAATTATCAGATTATCCAATTGAAAAATTAATGATAGGTATTACAGCATTAAATCCAATTGATTTAGCTAGAATATTAATTTTATTACATCTCGATGTTTCTGCAATGATGGGACATACTGGAGCTGTTTTTAAAGAATTTTTTGGCACATCTTTAGGGATAATTATTGTATTTATTATACTGTTATTATGGATTGTTATACCATATTATGCATCTATTTTAAAATTTAAGAGTAAAGATTTATAAATCATGAAAAAAGATTTACTAAATAAAAAAGATATTAAAAAACTTGTTCATTCTTTTTTTGAAAAAGCTAAACATGATAAAATATTAGAACATTTTTTTAATAATGTAAATTTTAATGAAAAAAAACACATTGCAACTATGTGTAAGTTTTGGGAAAATGCTTTGTTTTATAGTGGTAATTATGTTGGAAACCCAATGCAAACACACATGGATATAAATTCAAAATCAGCATTAAACACTAACCATTTTTCAAAATGGATACAGTTATTTAATGAAACTGTTGACGAATTATTTGTAGGCGAAAATGCCGAAACGATAAAACAAAAAGCATTTAATGTTAGTACAATATTGCAAATTAGGTTGTTTAAGTAAGCCCTAATTGTTTTCTTCCTGCTGGTGTTATAAAATCTCTTGTCCATTTTGGTTCCCAAACAAGATTTATTTCTGTTGTACATTCAGGATGTTCTCTATTTAAACATTCTTTTACTTGTGTTAAAATTAAATCACTCATTGGACAGCCTTTTGAAGACAATGTCATTGTAACTAAAATAGATTTATTTATACTATTATAAGTGATTTTATAAATTAAACCCATGTCAACAATGTTAATAGTAACTTCTGGATCTATAACTTCTTTTAAACTATGAAGTATAGCAATTTCTTTTTTATCCCCTTCTGTATAAAAATCCATTAGTTAATAGTTTTATATATTATTGGTTTGTGGAATACAATTTTAAATACGTTTGCTAAATATAGTAAAGCACAACAAATTATTAAAACGCCTCCAAATTTAATTATATAACTTGTTGAGGTTAATATTCCGTATAATAAAATAATAAAAGCAAATAAATAAATACTTAGTTGTGTTTTAGCGAGTTTATTAGAATACAAATCTTTTGGCATTGGTTTTTTTATAGTTGTAGGATAATTAGAATATATTTTTAACCAAGAAATAAAAGATAAATTTTTATAGGTTTGCCCAAATATTAAAATTGTAAAAAACCCTAATAGTATACTATAAACCAATGCAATATTTAATTGCATCTCAACATCTGAGCTTTTATATGTTTTAAATTTTAGTAAACACCAAAGCACAATAGGTATTAAAATTAGTATAAACGCAATTAATGTTTGTAACAAGCCAACGTCTAGTTGTTTTTTTAAACGTGTTTTAAAAGCTTGGTAAATATATGTACCAAACATTATTACAGCAATAATTACTACACTTAAATAAAAATATGACCTTTGTAGCCCATTAAAAAAAACGCTGTCAATTACAAATACAAACAAACTTACATTTAAAACATAAAAACTTAACTTAATTATTTTATTGTTTAATTTGCCTGATAACAAAAACATAGGAACTAATTTTGATGCAACACCAAAAACTAAATTTAAAAACCATCCTAACAAACCTACATGAGCATGTATTTTTAAAAAATATAAATGATCTTTATTTAAAAAAGCGTACCTAAAATTAAACGCAAGTAAAGTGCCTAAAAATACAGTAAGCCAAAACCAAAGTAATGAAACGCCAATAAAATCTAATTCTATACTTTTTTCTTTTGCCGAATTAATAGTTAAATACAAATTAAAAAACAAAAAACATACACCTAAAAACACTAATACAGAAGCAATTTGTATAAGTAAACCAACATTAAAATTCCAAAAAGAATAAGTTAAAACAAAAAGCCCAAGCATAATTAAGCAATATGAAATATAACCTAATTTAACGCTGTATAGTTTAGAGTTTGTAATAACAGGCACAAGTTGATAAAGAGAACCTATTATGATGATGCTTATCCAACCAATTGTTGTAAGATGAGTAATTGCCAATACTTTTGGATGAAAATAATGCCCTATAAAATGTAAACTATTAAACGGGATTAAAACACTTATAAAGAAAAATACAATTGCAGCCGTAACATAATGCAATATAGAAATATTGTAAACCCTATTATCGTTAAAAGTAAGGTGTTGCATTATTTAAAAATATACAATTTTACGTTTCCTTCTGCAATTTCTTCAACTAACCATTTAAAATTATTTTCAACTAATTCAGGAAATAAAAATTGAGGAACTTTTTTATGGTGCACAAGTAACATAAAATTATTAGGTAATAATTTTAATTCATTTAAGATGCTTATCATTGGTTGTGGCATTTCTAAATTTCTAACATCTATTTCTTTAATTTTTCCTGCATATAAATTAATTAAATCTTTTGAAGAAATGCTTTCGCTCACACTAATTATATTTCCTTTGTCTTTAATAGTGTTTATATTTAAACTATCTGGATTATTATTTTTATAAAAATAAGTGTTTACTAAATTAGCACTAACATGTTCCACTTTATAATTAAAATCTTTTTTTTCTAAAATAGCTATAAGCGGGGTTGGCTCAAAAGTGTTTATTATTTTTAATGTACTTTTTAAAGGAAAATTTTTAGTTAGTTTCATTATTTTATTAAATGGATCAATATTATTTTGTAACATTTCCCTTACATCTAATTCAATAATATTTTCGCTAATAAAATGCTGTTCATGTTTATTTATATTAGTTAAATTATCTGTTTTATTTAATTTAGTGCAAACAAATCCTATAGTTGATAATTTATCAAAAAAATCTTGCACAGTTACGCCTCCAATTTTTGCAGCTTGTTTTATTGAAACCCTAGAAGCTAATACTTTTCTTAAAACAGGAATTCTTAATTTTTCAAAATGTTTTGCTATAGAAACTATTTTTTCTATAGCATCGGGGTTGTGTGCTATTATGGTTGAAATTTTTGTATTTTCGTTTATTTCCATAGAAATAAAGGCCCAATTAAGGGCCTATCGTTTTAATTTAGTTCTGATTCTAAAGCAATACTTTTTGGAAATAAAATGTTATTTTCTAAATGAATATGTTGATGTAAATCATTTTCATATTCCTCCAATTTAAGATAAGAAACTTTGTAAGTGGTACATGCCCCTTTTGGCGGTGTATAGTTGTTAGATAACTCTCTTATTTGTTCAAACAACCTACCTACCGAATCATGTTCATGTTCCATCATATTAATAGGATTTTTAACTGATCCAAATGGAGCATTTGTTTTGTTTTTAGTTGCAAGTTGTTTAATGTAAGGAAATAAAATGTTTTCTTCTTTCTCCATGTGTGACGTTAGCTCATCGGCAATTTCTACAAATAATTTATAAATTGAGATAGCTTCAGGGTTCGAATCGCCGTGCACTTTAGCAACTTTAGCTAAAAATTCTAATAAAATAGGTGTTGATGTTTTTACATAATTATGATGTGTATTAACAATATAATCAACCATAAAATCTGCCGACCATTCGTTGTAATTTGTTGATGTTTTTGCTGGAGTCAAATCAAGTTTATCTAATTCAGCTTTTAACGCATTTTGATCTACATTTTTGTTTTTACATGCTTGAGATATTGTTTTTTTGCCACCGCAACAAAAATCAATATTAAATTTTTTGAACACTTCTGCTTTTCTGTAATCACTAGCAACCATTTCACCAATGCTTTTTTCATTTTGTTCGGCAGTGTTTTTTTGAATTTTAACTAACCAATTTTCAGGACCATTTTCAAGATACTCCCAAGTAAAAATGTTTCCTCTTTCGCCAATTAATTGGTAATATAATGGCTTAGGGTCATGATCGTTAAAAATAATAAAGCTTTCTCCAGCTAGTATTTCGTCAAATTTTTTAAAAATTGTTGGATGTTTCATCCTTGGTTCAAGAATTGTTACATCAATTGTTTCAATTGTTTCCATATTTATTGTTTGTTATTGAGTTATTTTATTTGTTAATAATTCTATAAAATCATTTTGAAGCGATAAAGTTTTATCTCTTGCGTACCATAAATGCAAATTATTCACAAACTCATCATGTGAAGCATTAGGGTTTGTTTGTTTGTATTCTAAAACCATTTTTTGAATACCTTTAGGGCGAGGACCCCATGTATCTATTATTTCATCTTTTTCTAAAATTAAAAGTTTAGGAATTGAACGAGACCCATTTGTTAGAAATTGATCCATAATACTTAAATTTTCGTCTCTTAAAATTATTTTTAAATCAATGTTTGTATTTAATTCTGCTATTTTAGCTATTACAGGCAAGCATTGAGCAGCATCTCCACACCACGATTCAACTAAAATTATCCAAATTTGTTTTTCAGATATTTCTTTAATCTTTAATTTTAAATCATCAACAATTTCTGTTTGTTTATCTAATCTTTTAATTCTTTGTACATTAATACTTGTTGCTTTAATTTTTTCTTCAATTTGTTCGCCAGTACATTTGTTTTGTTCAGCAAGAGTTGTTACCAAATTTTTATATTGAACATAATTTAATGGGTTATGAAGATCTTTAATAATTAAATTTTCCATAATATATTTTTATACAAAGTTTAGTATTTAGAATGTTATTTATAATGATTCTAATCATGTTTCTTAAAGACTATTGTTAATTTAATACAATTAAAAACAATTATACACGTGTGTAATAAATAGCGAAAGCGGCCATTTAGCCGCTTTCTATTTAATCAAAAAACTGTGTAAAAAATGAAAAATATATAACCTTATTGATGATGGATTTGATGATTTCTAAAATTGTTGCTGCTTTTTCAGGCAATCAATCCATCTAGTTTTTGATTAAAGTTTTTTATTATTTAGGTAATAAAACGTCGTTAATTACATGTATCATTCCATTAGCTGTTGATATAGATGCTACAATCTCTGAATTGTTTACAAAAGTTTTACCATCTTTTTTAGTAATTTTTACTTTACCACCATTAACCATTTCAAACTCTTGACCATCTTGCATGTAATCTGTTTTTAAAGAACCAACATATGTGTGGTACTCTAAAATACTCGATAAATCTCCTTTTTTTTCTGGTTTTAATAAACCGTCAACTGTACCCGCAGGTAACTTATCAAAAGCTGCGTTTGTAGGTGCAAATACAGTAAATGGCCCAGCGTTGCTTAAGGCATCTACTAACTCTGCGGCTTTAACTGCTGTTACTAATGTAGTGTGGTCTTTACTGCCAACAGCTGTTTGTACAATATTTGGCGCAGATGTTGCATCTTGAACGCCTGATTGCCCAACAACTTGAGCTTGTGGTTCATTTGCTGGTGATGCATTCCCTTCTTCTGGTTTCTGCACCGCTTCGGAGTTACAGGCATATAAGCCTAAAAAGCCAATTAACAAAATACTTTTTAATGTTGTTTTCATATTCTTTTTTTTGTAAAAATACAATGTTCATAATAGCTCATATATGATAAAGGTCATTTTAATTCCTAATATATATCGGATATAATTGTCCGAGTTTAAAGTTTAAGTATCTATATTTGCAAAAAGAAGTTTTATTATTAATGGATAATATATCACAACATACGTTTCATATACCTGTTATGGGTTTGGGGTTTACCATAGATACGCCCACTAAGGTTGCAAAATATGGTGTTACAAGCGTTGTTTCAATTATGGAAGATCACTTAATTGAACAAATGCGAGAGGTAGTTTCTAAGAGAGAAAATTATGATTACAATCGTATTAACGAAAATGAATATGATTATAGGGCTAAGCGAATTACAGAATATTTAAACTTATTAAATAATGTTGTAAATAAACAAACAGAAAAAATTAAATCGGAAAATTTTGAAACTGATTATGACATTAATAATTATTTTAAACTATTACCAGATTCAATAACAGAAAAAAAAATTTATCAAACACTTAATTTATATAACGAAGAGGATAAAAAAATTGTTTATCAAAAGTTAAAAGATTTTATTAAGCCTGGTTCAATTGATGTTAACATCATGACTAAATTAGATAAGGTAAATTATGATAAAAATGGTAATGAGTTACCAAACGAATTTTCTGATGCTTTATCAGCACTTAGGGGATATGCAAACTCTGAATTAAATTCAAGTATTATTTTTTCTGCTGGATTAAACCCCCGTTTATTTACATATTGCGAATCTTTTCCTGATTTTTTTCCCGACGAAAAAAGTCAAATTAAAAAGAAAATTGTATTAAAAGTTAGCGATTATCGTTCAGCATTAATTCAAGGTAAATTTTTAGCAAAAAAAGGATTATGGGTTTCTGAATTTAGAATTGAATCAGGGATTAATTGCGGTGGGCATACTTTTATTTCAAATGGAATTTTATTAGGACCAATTTTAGAAGAATTTAAATTAAAAAGAAACGAATTGCTTAACGAATTATTAACGGATTGTAATAATGCTTTAAGCAAGTTAAATAAAAATAAATTAAGCGAAAATCCAGATTTTAAAATAACCGCGCAAGGAGGAGTTGGTACAACATCAGAAAATGATTTGTTAATTGAATATTATAAAATAGATTCAGTTGGTTGGGGAAGCCCTTTTTTATTAGTGCCAGAAGTTACAAATGTTGATTATGAGACATTACAAAAGTTAGCTAAAGCAAATACAGAAGATTATTTTTTAAGCGAAGCTTCACCATTGGGCGTACCATTTAATAATTTTAGGTTAAGTAGTTCTGAAGAACAAAGAAAAAGGCGTATTGCTAAAAACAAACCTGGCAGCCCCTGCTATAAAAAATTCTTATCAAATAATAAAGAATTTACAGAAAGGGTAATTTGTACCGCATCAAGGCAATATCAAAATTTAAAAATTAATCAAATAAAAGCAAGTAATTTAAGTTCAATCGCTATTAATAAACAAATAGAATTGGTTAAAGAAAAAGATTGTTTGTGTGAAGGGCTTGGAGCATCTGCACTTTTAGTAAGTAAAACTAAATTATCGCACAACTTAAGTGCGGTTGCAATTTGCCCAGGCCCTAATTTGGCTTACTTTTCTGGTATATATTCTTTCAAACAAATGGTTGATCATATATATGGAAAAACAAATATTTTAAATAAGTTGTTTCGCCCCAATTTTTTTATTAAAGAATTAGAGTTGTATGTAGACTATTTAAAAAAGGAAATTGAAAAATACGCAATTGGGATTTCAAACAGAAATGAATCATTTTTTAAAGGGTTTATACAAAATTTATTTTCTGGTATAAATTACTACGAAAATTTGAGCACAAAACTAAAAGCAGAATTAGGAATCTTTAATAAAGTAAACATCCAATATTTAGATAAATTAAAAGAAACAATTAATCAATTACTCGATTCATTTAACGAAGAAAAAAAATTAGTTTATTAAACAAAAGATTATGAGTGAAAAAATGCGAACATTAACTGAACCATTTAAAATAAAAATGGTAGAGCCCCTAAAAGTAACAACCGAAGATTTCAGAAAAGAAGCATTAAAAGCAGCTGGATACAATACTTTTTTACTTCGTTCAAGCGATGTTTTTATAGATTTCTTAACTGATAGTGGTACGGGCGCAATGAGCGATAAACAATGGGCAGGAATGATGATGGGTGATGAAAGTTACGCAGGAGCAAAAAGTTGGGAACATTTAGAAAGAGTTGTTAAAGAATTAACAGGAATGCCTTATATTTTGCCTACACACCAAGGACGAGCCGCTGAAAGAATTTTGTATGGTATTTTAGGAGGAAAAAATAAAGTGTTTATAAGCAACACCCATTTTGATACAACTCGCGCAAACATCGAATTTACTGGAGCATCAGCAATTGATATTATTTACGACGAAGCTAAAGACCCTGAAATAGATTTACCTTTTAAAGGAAATATTAATCTAGAAAAATTAAATGAATTAATAATTCATCACGGTAAAGAAAATGTTGCCGCAGTAATAATTACAGTAACCAATAATTCATCAGGCGGCCAACCGGTTAGCATGGCAAATGTTAAAGAGCTTAGAAAAATTTGCAATACATACAATATTCCTTTAGTTATAGATGGATGTAGAGTTGCTGAAAATGCCTATTTCATTAAACATAGAGAGGAAGGGTATATTAACAAGTCATGCGAAGAAATTGCAAAAGAAATGTTGCGTTTAGGCGATGCATTTATAATGAGCGCTAAAAAAGACGGAATGGTTAATATGGGAGGTTTATTAACCGTAAAAGATGAAGCGCTTTCTGTTAAATGTAAAAATCTTTTAATTATTTCTGAAGGATTTACAACTTATGGTGGTTTATCGGGAAGAGACATGGAGGCATTAGCAATTGGGTTAACAGAAGTTTTTGACGAAGATTATTTACATTATAGAATTCGAAGTACTGCCTATTTAGGAGAAAAATTACGAAATAAAGGTATTCCTGTTGTTTGGCCAATTGGTGGTCATGCAGTATATATCGACGCAAAACAATTATATAAAAACATTCCTATTAATCAATATCCTGGGCAAGCGTTAGTTTGCGACTTATACATTAAAGGAGGAATTCGTGCAGTTGAGGTAGGAAGTTTAATGTTTGGAAAATATGATGATAAAGGAGAATTAATCCCAGCTACAAACGAATTGGTTAGACTAGCTATTCCTAGAAGAGTTTATACACAAAGTCATATTGATTATGTTCTTGATATTTTCGATGATATTTTAAAATTAAAAAACCAAACACAAGGGTATAAGATTACGTATGAACCGCCATTTTTAAGACACTTTACGGCGCGTTTAGATAAATTATAAAATACAATAAAAATTTCTTATGAAAACATTAAAAAAACGTTCATGGGCAGAGCCTTATAAAATGAAAATGGTTGAGTTATTAAAAATGACAACCAAGCAACAACGTATTAAAGCAATTAAAGAAGCTGGATATAATACTTTTTTACTTAAATCAGAAGATGTGTACATTGATTTATTAACAGATAGTGGAACTAACTCAATGAGTGATAGGCAGTGGAGCGCATTTATGACAGGTGATGAAGCATATGCGGGAAGCAAAAGTTATTATTTACTCGAAAATGCAATTCAAAAATATTATGGATATAAGTATGTTGTACCAACCCACCAAGGGCGTGCAGCCGAAAATATATTATCTCAAATTTTAATTAAAAAAGGAGATATAATTCCTGGAAATATGTACTTTACGACTACAAGATTACATCAAGAGTTAGCTGGAGGAAAGTTTGAAGATGTAATTATTGATGAAGCGCATGACCCATTAAATGAACATCCGTTTAAAGGAAATATAGACATTAATAAATTAGATAAATTAGTTAAAAAACATGGCGCAAAAAAAATCCCATATGTATGTTTAGCTACAAATGTTAACCTTGCGGGCGGACAGCCTGTTAGTATGGCTAATTTAAAAGAGTTGCGAGCTTATACTAAAAAACATGGCATACGCATTATACATGATATGACACGTGTTGCAGAGAATGCATATTTTATTCAACAACGCGAAAAAGGATACGATAAAAAATCTATTAAAGATATTGTAAAAGAAATTTGTTCGCACACCGATGGCGCTACAATGAGCGCAAAAAAAGATGCTTTAGTAAACATAGGGGGTTTTTTAGCTATAAATGATTGGGATGTTTTTGAAGAAGCAAGAAATTTAGTTGTTGTTTATGAAGGTTTACACACTTATGGCGGTTTAGCTGGTAGAGATATGGAGGCAATTGCTGTTGGTATTGCTGAAAGTTTAGACGATAATCATCAACATGCTCGGGTAGGACAAGTAGAATATTTAGGGCATAAAATGATGGAATATAATATTCCAATTGTAAAACCTATTGGTGGACATGGAATTTTTGTTGATGCAAAAGCATTTTTACCTCACTTAACACAAGACCAATTTCCTGCACAAGTTTTAGCAGCTGAATTATATATTGATTCTGGCGTAAGAACAATGGAGCGTGGTATTGTTTCAGCAGGTAGAAAAGCAAACGGCGAAAATTATTATCCAAAACTAGAATTGGTTCGTTTTACAATTCCACGCCGAGTATATACTCAAGCACATATGGATGTGATTGCTGAATCTGCCGCTGCTGTTTATGAAAAAAGAAAAACAATAAAAGGTTTAAAAATGGTTTATGAGCCTAAGTATTTAAGATTTTTTCAAGCAAAATTTGAAAAGTTATAAATTGATTTAAATAAATGAAATTTAAAGCACGCCATACTTTTTTTATACTTAGTGTTTTATTTTTAATATACACAATTAGCATTTATTTAGAGCCATATAATTTAAATAATAATAGCGCAAAGACTAAAAATATAATAAATGGCAAATTAGTTTGGCAAAAATATAATTGTCAAAGTTGCCATCAATTATATGGATTAGGAGGATACCTTGGCCCTGATTTAACCAATTTAATGTCTCAACAAAATAAAGGGGAGCCTTTGTTAAAAGCAATGATAAAATCTGGCAACAAACAAATGCCAGCTTTTAATTTAAGCGACTTAGAAATGGAAGAATTAATTTCATTTTTAAAAGCTGCGGATAATAGTGGAAGTGCTGATCCTAGAAAATTTAGAAGCAATAGCTTTGGAATGATAGAAAAAGAATGAATTTAAATAAAATAAATATTGGCAATCTTTTTCTTGTAACTGCAATAATAATGTTACTTGTTGGTTTGTGTTTTGGTATTTTAGCAGCGTTTACTTATTTGTACCCTAATTTTTTAAAAGAAAATATTGGTTTTATTTCTTTAAGACCACTTCATGTTTCTTCTGCTTTATTTTGGATTATTTTAGGCGGAACAGGATGTGTGTATAACGGAATACGTTCTATTTTAAAAATAGAATTCTCACCTCAAATTGCGTTTATTCAATGGTGTTTATGGATTGTAGCAATTATAGGAATATTTTATTCATACTTTACACATCAATTTGGAGGAAGAGAATATTGGGAATTTAATCCAGTTTGGGCTTTACCAATAGCGGTTGCGTGGATTTTATTTATAATAAATTTTTCTAAAGCAATAACAAATGTAAAAAAATGGCCAGTTTACGTATGGATGTGGGTAACTGGAATAGTATTTTTCTTATTTACATTTTCAGAAAACTACCTTTGGTTATTCCCATATTTTAGATCACACTTTGTAACTGATATGACTATTCAGTGGAAAGTAAACGGATCGCTAGTTGGATCATGGAATCAAATGCTTTATGGCACAGCATTTTTTTTAATGGATAGAATTTCTAATTCAAAACAAGTTGGTAAAAACAATTTAGCTTTTGCTATGTATTTTTTAGGACTATTTAATTTAATGTTTAATTGGGGCCACCATATTTATACACTTCCTACCGAAAAGTATATAAGATATATTGGATACGCTGTAAGCATGACAGAATGGGTGTTTTTTGCTAAAATTATCTATAATTGGAAAGGAAGTTTAAATGAAATACAAAAAAATTACCATTATTACCCATATAAATTTATTATGGCTGCTGATATTTGGGTTTTTATTAATATGGGGCAAGCAATATTACTTTCTATTCCTGCAATAAATTTATACACACATGGCACACACATTACAGTTGCTCATGCAATGGGAACAACAATAGGAATTAATAGCATGATTTTAATAGCAGCTTGTTTTGAGTTTCTTAAACCCAATTTATTTAAAAATAAAACTAATTCAAAATATTTAAATTTCATTTTTTGGTTATTGCAATTAAGTTTATTTATTTTTTGGATTTCATTAAATATTGCTGGTATTAAAAAAGGAATATGGCAAATGAGTGAAAATCAAATTAGTTATTCTAAAATGATGGAAACATTAACACCCTATTTTATAATTTTTGTAATTGCAGGTTTTGGATTATTAATTTCATTTTTTGCTATTGCAATTAAATTATTAAAAAACTCAACAAATAGTTTAATAATAAATAAATTTTAAAATGGAAAACATTACTGTAAACTTAGAAAATTTAAAAACAGCTTATAGCTATAAAAGCACTAGTGAGTTAAAATTAACTCATTTTGTTTTTAAAACATTACAAAAACCAAACTTATTAAAGCTGTTAAAATCGGTTGCTTCAGGCATAATAAAATACAATTTACCATTTAAATTTTTAATTAAAAAAACAATATTTAAATTATTTTGTGCTGGCGAAAACATTGATGAAGCATTTACGTTAATTAAAAAATTAGAAGAATATAAAGTAAATTCAGTTTTAGATTATGTATCTGAAGGAGAAAAATCAGAAAATGCATTCTTAAGCAACACCGAAACTATTGTTTCTAATATTAAAAGGGTAGGTAAAGATTGTCCAGGAAATTACATAAGCGTTAAATTATCTGGCTTAGAAGATCCTCTTTTTTTAAAACAATGTAATTCTAATCTTTTCCCAAAAGACCCATTACTTGCAAAACGATTTAATATATTATTACAACGTGTAGACCTTATTTGTTTAACAGCTAAAGAAAATAACGTAACGATTTATATTGATGCTGAAGACAGATATATGCAAGATATAATTGATGCAATTGTAGAATTTATGATGAAAAAATACAATAAAAAAAATGTTGTTGTATTTAACACATTACAAATGTATTTAAAAGACCGATTAAATTATTTAAATCATTTAATAGAAATTTCTAAAACAGATGATTTTTACCCAGGGATAAAATTAGTTAGAGGAGCTTATGTTGAAAAAGAAAGAGAAGAAGCTTTAATTGAAAATAGAGAATCGCCGGTTTTTGACACAAAAGAAGAAACTGATAATTCATTTAACGCAGCCGTAGATATTTGTTTAAAAAATCATGAAATAGTAACAACCTGCATTGCTTCACATAACTATAAAAGCAACTTGTTAACTATAGATTTAATTAAAAAGTATAACATAGTTGATTATAAAAATAAAATAAAATTTTCTCAATTATTTGGGATGTGCGATGGTATTACTTTTAATTTAGCTAAGGCAGGATTTAGTGTTTCTAAATATTTACCTTATGGCGAAGTTAAAAAAGCAATTCCTTATTTAATAAGACGCTCAGATGAAAATACATCAATAAACGGACAAATGAACGAAGAATTAAACAGATTAGAAATAGAATTAAAAAACAGAAAATAAAAATATGACAACTTACATTTTAATTGCTTTAGTTTGGGCTATTTTATGTGGCTTAACTGGCTTATACATTAATGGTATTGGATTAACATCTAAAGGACACATTAAATTAGGATTTATTACAATTGGAATTTCTTATTGTTTAGGATTGTTTGCTTTAATTGGCATTCTTATTTTTAGTTTATAAACTGCTTTTGTGTAAAAAACATTTGCTAAGTAATATTTTTATTTAGTCCAAATTTCTTTTTTCCCAAAACCTAGAGTATTATCTGTAAACTTAATAAAATTTAATTCAACACCCCATAAATAACCAGGCATTAAACGAGCCATAGGATTTTTTTTGTAATAAGTGTTTTGAAGATTTAAGGCGGTTAATTCATTTTCGGTTAAAATAATTCCAGTAAATTGTAAGCCCCTTAGTTTAGTTATTTCTATTTGATTTGAAATAATTGTACCTGCCGCAAAATTTTTATGAATAATAAAGGCATCGTGTTTTGTGCCGGTTGACGATTTAAAAATTAATATTTTTTCTTTTTCGCAAAATGAGTAAAAACAAGTTATACAATAAGGCTCGTTATTTCCATAACTAAAACAAACACTTGCAACTTTATTACTGTTAACAAACTCTATAATTGGTTGTTTTAAGTCAGTCATATTTATTTTTTTAATCGTGCTGTTTTCCTTTTTGCAGCTTCATCAAACTGTTTTTTTTCATCAATTGTTTTTGGCTTAATTGCAATAATTTCATTTGCAGGATTACCATTATCATCTATAGCTACAAATGTAAAATAAGCCTCATTTATTAAATATGCTTTTTGACTTACAACTTTTTTTGCCCATGCTTGTACAAATATTTCCATTGATGAGTTAAATGTTCGTGTCATTTTAGCTTTTATAGTTACTATATCTCCAATTTTAGCTGGTGTTTTAAATAAAACATTATCTATTGATGCTGTTACACAAATATGTTCAGCATGATTTTGTGCGCAAACAGCTGATGCAATATCCATCCACTGTACAAGTTTACCTCCTTGTAATATTCCCATTGGATTAGTATCATTAGGACAAACCACTTCAGTAACTATAGTTTCCGAATCTTTAGGGGTTTTTATTCTATTTAATTTATTTTTCATAAATATCGAAAATGATTTTTTGTAATATTTTTTAGGAGTATTATTCTAATTAATTCAATTTAAAAAATTATAAATTAAAAATTATGATTTAATGTTTTCATAATTTAAATCTATAATTAGTTATTGAAAGTAAAAGTATAGAATTATAATTTTAGCACATATGAGTTAAATCAGTGCTATTTTAGTATAATTATGATTTTAATTATTAAGCCTTATGGTTTTTGAAGCATAGGGTTTTGAGTAAAGGAAGTATCTGTGAGTGTTTTTAAAAAATTTACCAAATCTTGTTTTTCAATTGGGCTCAAGCCTAAACCATACAATTTACCAGGTTTTGTCATAATAGGATCTAACGTTAGGCTGTGTTTTACACCAGAATTATAATGTTCAACAACTTCTTCTAAAGTTTGAAAACGTCCGTCATGCATATAAGGCGCAGTTAATTCAATATTTCTTAGAGTTGGAGTTTTAAATAAACCAATATCATTTTTGTTTAAAGTAAAATTATATCTCCCTAAATTTACTCCACTAAAGGTAGAATCAAGACCTATGTTGTGAAAACTATTATCAGCAAATAATCCTATTGAATGACAATGAAAACAATCTCCTCTTTCTGTAGTAAAAATATTAAAACCATTCATTTGTGACGTTGTTAAATTTGCTGTATGTAGAAAGAATTTATCACAGAGTGAATTTTTAGAAACCATTGCTCTAAAAAATTGTGATAAAGCGAATGCTACATTTTTAGAGGAAATTTCATCTACTTTATAAACCTTTTTAAATTCAGATTTATAAAAACTTGAATTATTAAGCTTTGCAATATTGGTGTTAAAAAAATCTTCCACTTCAAATGTCATAATATCTTCCATAGTTCCACTTATTTTTCCATTCCATAAAAAATGACTATTCCATGCCAAATTAATGTGTGCTAATGAATTAGATGAATATGTGGTAAATGCATTTGTTGAATTGTGACATGACGAACAAGATAATCCGTTATTTGATAATATTGTATCATAATACAAGCTACGTCCTAAATTAATTCCTTCAATAGTTAAAGGATTATTTTCTGGAATAATTAATTTAGGAAAGTAATACGGGTACTTAATTTCATAGGGTGTTAGCGAAACTGAAGGTGTAACTTCTGAATTTTGTTTTACAGGATTTTCTTTTTTACAAGAAAGAAAAAACACACATGTTACAAAAACACAACTAGTTATTTTGAATAAGCGTAAAAACATCTTGCATATTAATTTTAATTTTTGACATAGCAACAGAATCAGACATTGTATAGTTTTTTTCAAAATTTAAATTGTATAAATGTGGATTTTGAAAGACTTCGTTAGTATTAAATACCAAAGAACAATTGTGAACAGAATTTAATAAAGTTAAAGAGGTTGAAAATTTATTTTTTACAAGATTTATATTTTTACCTAAATGAATAGCATATCCTTTTACTGTTCCTGCTGTATCTTTATAATGCCCTTCCATTTTAATAAAATGATAACCGCCCCCCATGGCAGCTGGCCAAGCCATGTTAACATTATCAATAGTTGAACTTAACCCAGAGCTTACATTTCGTGTAGAGTCAACGCCAATTAAACAAGAAAACTCTATGTATTTACCTTTTGGAATAGAATCTAATTGAAAAAAATTTTTAGAGGTTTGAGAAGGATCAACATAAAATACTTTATCACTCTTATATAAAGTCCCATCTTCTTTTTTTAAAATAATATTAGATATATACATGTTGAGTTTATGAATACTGTATATATTTCCTGCGGCATTTGTGTTGTTTAAAGAGTCTAAAATTATTGTAGGATTATTACTTTGTGTTGTAATATTAAATTGCACATCAGAATACGATATTCCGAGCGTGTTACTTTCTTGCTTATTACTTTTATCTTTTTTGCACGAAACTAATATAAATGTTATTATACTTAATAATGCAATGTTTAATGTTAAACTTTTCATGTGTATTTACTGTTAAAGTTTAACTAATTTACAACAGCTTTATTTTTTTCTTTCTGATTTGGATCATAAATTTTATAATTTTATGAAAAATTAATTTTATGATTTTAATTAGACTATAATTAGAGGTTATCAATTTAAATGGGTTTAATTATTAATAAAAAGTTGTATTCTAGTAGTTTATAAATATTAAGCATAAATTGTTTATAACTAAATAGGATAAAAATGTCCGATTTACATTTTATATTTATTTTTGAAAACACAACACGTAAAAAAAATGATTTTTTCAAAAGCATGTGAATATGGAATAAGAGCAACAATTTATATTGCTCAACAAACGCAAGAGGGGCAACGCTCTAACTTGAAAGATATTTCTAAAGAAATAGATTCGCCAGAAGCATTTACAGCTAAAATTTTACAAAATCTATCTAAAGCAAAAATCATTAAATCGGTTAAAGGAGCATTGGGTGGATTTATTATAGAAGAAAAGAAATTAAACAAAATAAAATTAACGGATATAGTTATTGCTATTGATGGAGAGCTATATGAAAAAAAATGTGTTCTGGGATTAAAAAGATGTTCTGAAGAACAACCTTGCCCAGTTCATAATAAGTTTAAACACATAAAAAAAGATTTATTAAAAATGGTGAAAAAAACTAGCTTAACTCAAATGGCCGATAGTGTTGAAAATGGTTTAAGTTGTTTAAAAGTTAATTAATATAAAAAACAAATTATTATAAAATTATGGAAAAGTACGTTATTAAAAGAAATGGTGAGTATAAACCATTTGATTTATTTAAAATTAAAGATGCAATTATTAAAGGCTTTAAAAGCGAAAACGTAATATTTGATGAAGATGTTTTATCAAAAGTAATTTCTAAACTAGATTGTAAAGACACATGGAGCGTTGAAGAAATTCAAGATATAATCGAAAAAGAATTATACGCAAAAAAATATTTTAATGTTATGCGATCGTTTATGCTTTATAGGCATACTCGAAAATTACAACGACAAACTACTCCTGATATTGATAGCAATACTACTTATGTAAATAGTACTCAAACTATCGAAGAATACATTGGCCAAACGGATTGGAGAATAAATGCAAATGCAAATACCTCATATTCTAACGCAGGATTAGTTAACAATGTTGCAGGAAAAATTATAGCAAATTATTGGCTAGATAAAGTTTATTCGCCAGAAGAAGGATATGCTCATAGAAATGGCGATATTCACATTCACGATTTAGATTGTTTAACTGGTTATTGCGCAGGCTGGAGTTTAAGAGCATTATTAAATGATGGGTTTAATGGTATTAGAGGAAGAGTTGAAAGCCGCCCACCATCTCATTTTAGAGAAGCCTTAGGTCAAATGGCTAACTTTTTAGGAATATTGCAAAGCGAGTGGGCTGGCGCACAAGCATTCAGCTCGTTCGATACATATTTAGCACCATATGTTTTTAAAGATAAATTATCATATCACGATGTTTTAAAAGCTGTAAAAAGCTTTGTTTATAATCTTAATGTTCCTGCACGTTGGGGCCAATCACCATTCACAAATATTACTTTAGACTGGATTGTACCTACTGATTTAAAAGAACAAATGCCAACTCGAAATAATCATCATTTATTTGAAAATTTAAACGACTCTGTTTTATTGTTACTTGCTAATGAAAGAGGAGTGCCAAATTTAATCGATTTACGCTACGAACATTTTCAAAAAGAAATGAATATGATTAATAAAGCGTATTATACGGTAATGACAGAGGGTGATTCTAACGGACAACCTTTTACTTTCCCTATTCCAACTGTTAATATTACCGAAGATTTTGATTGGTATGGAGAAAATACTGATTTATTGTTTGAAAATACGGCCAAAATAGGATCATCTTATTTCCAAAATTTTATTGGCAGTCAATATAAAATAGACGAAAATGGTAATAAAGTTGAAAACGAAAAAGCATATAAACCAAATGCTGTAAGAAGTATGTGTTGTCGTTTACAATTAGATTTAAGAGAATTACTAAAAAGAGGGAATGGATTATTTGGTAGTGCAGAGATGACAGGAAGTATTGGTGTAGTTACAATTAATATGGCACGATTAGGCTATTTGTATAAAGGAAATATAAATGCTTTATATGAACGTTTAGATTTTTTATTAGAAATTGCAAAATCAACATTGGAAAAGAAAAGAGTTTTTATACAAGAAATGTATGACAGAGGATTGTACCCTTACACTAAAAGATACTTACTTCATTTCAGAAATCATTTTTCTACAATTGGTGTTAATGGTATAAATGAAATGATCCAAAATTTTACAAATAGTAAAGATAATATTACATCTAACTCCGGAATTAATTTAGCATCTGAAATATTAGATTATATCAGAGCTAAAATGCAAAAGTACCAAGAAGAAACAGGAAATTTATATAACCTAGAAGCTACGCCAGCAGAAGGAACTACATATAGATTTGCTAAAGAAGACAAAAAACGATATAACGATATTATTCAATCTGGCATTGATGAAAACATATATTATACTAACAGTTCGCAAATTCCTGTAAATCATACCGACGATCCTTTTGAAGCACTAATGCTTCAAAACGAATTACAATGTAAATATACAGGAGGCACAGTTTTACATTTATACATGCGCGAAAAAATTAGCTCACCAGAAGCATGTAGAAATTTAGTTAAAAAAGTAATATCTAATTTTAGTTTACCATACATAACTGTTACTCCTATATTTAGTGTTTGCCCTACACACGGATATCTTTCGGGAGAACACGAGTACTGTCCAAAATGCGACGAAGAATTATTAAGCAAATTAACCCTAAAAAACAATAACCATGAGCACAATCAACAACAAAGAACTGTTACAACAGTTTAACGAACAACGAACAAAATGTTTAGTTTATACCCGTGTAATGGGTTATCATAGACCAGTAGAAAGTTTTAACATTGGAAAAAAAGGAGAGCATAAACAACGCAAACACTTTACAGAGTTTAGATGTAGTTAAGCCTATTTACAACATCACTCCTTTTACTTTGTTAGACTATCCTGATAGGGCAGCCTGCATCCTTTGGTTTGCAGGCTGCAATATGAGGTGCGTTTATTGTTACAATCCAGATATTGTTTTTGGTAAAGGTAAAATTTCATTTGATGAAACATTAAACTTTTTAAATAAACGAAAAGGTTTATTAGATGGAGTCGTTTTAAGTGGGGGAGAGTGTACTTCGCATAAACGCATACAGGAGTTATTAATAAAAGTAAAAGAATTAGGCTTTTTGGTTAAGGTTGATACTAATGGTAGTCATCCCGAAAAACTAAAGAACTTTATTGAAACAAAATTAATAGATTATATTGCTTTAGATTTTAAGGCGATGCAAAATAAATATTTTGAAATCACAAAATCTAATTTATTTAACGATTTTTTAAAATCATTAAAATACCTATCAGAAATTAATTTTCCTTTTGAAGTTAGAACTACTGTCCATTCTGATTTACATTCTAATAAAGACATTGAACAAATGATAAATATTTTAGAAGAAGTAAATTATAAAGGCACTTATTATCTTCAGTATTATAGAAACGATTCAGAAACAATAGGAAATATTAAAAATTCAGAAACAAATTATTTTAATTTAAATGAATTAAAACCTAATATAAACGTACAATTTAGAAATTATATCTAATTAACATTAGATTTATATATGACATTGGTCATAAACTCAATTCAGCTTATTAATAATTTTGTTAATGAAAATTAAATAAGTTGGCAAAAATTACATCTATATTATTAATAATTGCCGTGTTATGCACTAATTGTAGTAAATTATTCATATTATCAGAGTATTATTTTAATACTGACGAAATAACAAAAAAATATTGCGAAAATAAATTAAACATTAAACTTAAATGTAAAGGAAAATGCCATTTAAAAAAAGTTCTTAATGCGCAAGACAAACAAGAAGAAAAGTCTAAAAAAAGCATTAAAGAACTAAATGAAACTCAATTATTCTCTAGTAATTCTCAAATACAATTTCATCATTCTCAAACATTAGTTTTAGATTATAGTATTCAATATATTCAAAACTATAATCATCAAGTTTATAATACAATATTTCATCCACCAATAGGTTAACGGCATTTTATTTAAAACGTTAAAAAACATTTTAATAGTAATTATTAAATACTTTTTTTAATTGAAAACAAATAAAAAAACGCTTCAGCTTGATTATTTTTTATAATTAAAAGTTTAAGCTTATTTCTAAATATTATAAACATTAAAAATCAAAATTCATGAAAAATTTTAAATTATTACTACTTATAGTTGTAGTATTTCTTTCAATAAGTTCTTGTAAAAAGTCAAATCAAACCCCTAATGAAGAAGAAGCTGTAAATGAGCCAACACCAACTCCAAATAATTTTAAAAAAATTGGAGAAACATATATAGTAGGAGCAAAAGCAAAAGCAACAATTTATTCCCCTAAAGATTTAGAAACTGGATATAACGAAATATATATTGCTCTAAATGATTCGATTGATGGGACTAGTTTAACTAATGGCACTTTAAGCTTAACGCCATTAATGAATATGGGTTCCATGACGCATGGTTGTCCTGTTGAAAATCCTGTAGGAAATTCGGCTGTTGATGGCTATTTTAAAGCAGCAGTTATTTTTTCAATGCCTGGGTCATCTAGTGAATGGTCGTTAAAGCTTAATTTTTTAAACAATAAAAATGGTTTAAGTGGAAATGGCAGTATTAATATAAACGTTGCCCTTAGCTCTCCCGCAAAATTTAAAAGCACTACGCTTGCGTTAGATAGTTCAAAAAAAGTATTTATTTCCTTAATTGAACCTACTGCTCCAAAAGTTGGGATTAATAATTTTGAAATTGTTTTACATCAAAAATATAATTCAAATTATTATCCAGCAATTAATAATTATTCAATTGAAATAATTCCAGAAATGCCAAGTATGAATCATGGTTCACCCAACAATGTAAACCCTGTTAATGTTGGTAATGGCCATTATAAAGGAAAAGTAAATTACACAATGACAGGTTTGTGGTATGTAAGGCTAAAAATTTATAAAAACGGTTCAGTAATTAGTTCTGATCAATATTTTGAAATGACTTTAAATTAGTGAACCCAATTTTTAAAAATAGTTTGTTCTGTTGTTTAACCCTATCGAGTCTTTTTGGACAAAACCTCCTTAAAGACTCGATTTCTAAAACAATAACTTTAAATGAAGTTTGTGTTTATGACTTAAATGAAAATAAAGATGCTTCGTTTGATTTTTATAAAAACAATAAAACTGCAACCATCGAAGATATTCTTGCAAGGATGTCTGGTGTAAATTTAATAAAACGTGGTGCATATGGTTTAGAGCCTACTTTAAGAAGTTATGGTACAGGACAAACAAATTTAACCATTGATGGTATGCGTATTTACAGTGCATGTACAGATAAAATGGATCCTGCTTCTATTTATGTTGAACCTAATAATCTTTCTTCTATTCAAATTTCACACGGTTCATCTGGAGCATTAAACGGAAGCACTATAGGTGGGCAAATTAATATGCAATTAAAAGCCCCAAATTTTAGTTGTAATTCAAAATTAAATGGTCAACTTTCGCAAACATATTTAACAAACAATAATTCTTTTAACACATTAGCTTCAATTCAACAATCTTATAAAAAAATTGCATATCGAATAAATGGCACATACAGAAAGGCAAATGATTATTATGCTGGAAATAATTTAAAAATTCCATATTCTGGATTTGAAAAAATAAACATAGGTGGAACTGTTTTAATGAAATTAAATGATAAACAAATAATTAAAACTAGTTATTTAGGTGATTGGGGGAAGAACATTGGGTATCCTGCATTACCTATGGATGTTGGGTATGCAAATGCACAAATATTTTCTTTATCTCATAATTATAAGACCAAAAATAAATGGGTTAATGAAAATGAATTTAAAATTTATTATAATGAAATATCTCATCAAATGGACGATACGCATAGAAGTAATGTTCCTATGCACATGGATATGCCTGGATGGACAAAAACAAAAGGATTTTATAATGAACTATTAATGTTTAATAAATTAAAATTTAGAGTTGATTTTCATAATGTTTATTCAAGAGCGGATATGGTAATGTTCCCTGTTGCACAACCAATTATGTATATGCAAACTTTACCCGAAAATAATTTATATAATACCGGTGCTTCTATAAATTATAATTTAAACTTTAATCACAATCAATCATTAAGTTTAAGCGGAAGAATAGATTATTTTAATCAATATGCAACTAAAGGAATTGGATATAAACAATGGAAAGTTTTTAATGAAAATATTTCTAATGAATTAATAAATATATTAAAAAACGGTTCAATAGTTTATTCAAAAACCATTAAGAAACATTTTTTAACTAAGTTAAGTGTTTCGTATGGAGAAAGACTTCCAACAAATAACGAAAGATATGGATATTATTTATTTAATAGACAAGATCAATATGATTATATTGGAAACATTCATTTAAAACCTGAACAATCTATACAATCTGAACTTGCATTTAAGTACGATATTAATTCAATATCTTTTTCTTGTAATTTATTTTATCATTATATAAGTAATTATATTTATTCGTATAAATTAGATGGTTTAAGTCAAATGACTATTGGAGCATATGGATTAAAAACTTATAAAAATATAGATTTTGCAACAACTAAAGGTTTTGAGTTTCAGTTTAATGCTAATTTTTTACAAAATTTTACTTATCTTAATTCGGTTAAATATGTTTATGCCGAAACTAACACTAAATTGCCTCTTCCGTTGGTTCCACCCTTAAAAGCTCAACAAGCATTAAGATATAAAATTAAATTATGGAGCTTTCAATTTGAGCATGATTATGCTTTAAATCAAAACAGAATTAATATAGATTATGGAGATAAAATTACCCCTTCATTTAATTTATTTAATTTTAGAGTTTCAAAAAATATTACTTATAAATCCGTTATCCTACAACTTTCTTCGGCTTGTGAAAATATTTTTGACTTACAATATAGAGAGCATTTAGATATTGGGCAGATACCAAGAATGGGAAGGAATTTTTCACTAAACGCTAATTTAATTTTTTAAATTAATTCATGCTCAACTTTATTAAATATTATTTATGTAGTATGTGATGTTGTTTATGTTTCGTTTGCGCATAAACTAATAATAACATACCAATAAAAATAATAATTGCAACTACAAACAAATATTCATTAATATGTTTTACTGGAAAGTACATAAACGATGCAACGCCTTGAATACCTAATACTAATTCATTTAAAAATACACCAACTAAAAACACACTTAATGCTACAATTGTAATTTTAGTAACATGTAAAATTTGTGCAGTATAAAAATATGCCAATAAAAAAACAGAAATTACACCTAAAAGTACAAGGTGTAAATACGCAATTACAACTGGCCTGAAGCCGAAGGCAAGTTTACTAATTTCTGGTATAGTAGAGCCAAGCTGTAATAATAGTTTAATAGTAAAAGCTAAACTAACAAACATAAAAATGATTTTTGAAAACGGAGGTAAAGAATGTTCAATTTTTAAAAATTTTCTTACATCTTTTAATAACATAACCCACCCAATTAATTGAACAATTGCTGATATAACTACAATAATATATAACCACATAGGTATTTTAGCCCATAAAATAGAAAGAAAATATGATGGAATGCTAGAGGTAAAAAATAAAATAAAAATTAGTTTATTGTATTTAAAGTGAGGAACATATTTTGGTAATTTATTTATAATTAAACCTAAACAAGTAAATGTGAAAAAACCATTGTACTGAAAATGCAAATAATAATATACCGAAGCTAAATACCAATGTTCGTTAAAATTTCTGCTCGCCATCATGTATGCTAAATAAAAAGTTCCAAGAGATGAAAAAATATTAAACCATAAAGCAGATTTAAACCATGCAATACTAGGGTGATAATGAGTTAATTTTTTAAAATCTTTAAATATAAAATACGCAAAAAAACAATTATTTACAATTGTTGCGGTAGATAAACCAATTGAGATAAAACTATATCCTGTTGTAAAAAAAGAAATTAACATTCCGTACGAACAAATTAAATTTATAAATATTAATTTGTTATAAAGTTTTGTGTTGTCTTGAGTTATATTATGTGTAATAAAATGCACAAGTAAAATATAAATTGCATGAGTTACCCAGCCGCTAAAAGCAAAATGAGAATGAGAGTGTAAAATATATTTTTGAGAGAAATAAGGGAAATCAAAACCAATTTTGTAACGCATTAATACACCTAAAGAAGCTACAATTAATAAATTGATGATTGCGATTTTTGTCCAAAGTTGAGTGCTTATTTTCATAACTAGTACATTAATTTTCGATTTACTATTTTAACCAAATTTTTTGTTTGCATTTTACTTAAGGTTCTAATAATAGTTTCTACCCGTAAGCCTGTGTAATTAGCTATTTCTTGTCGTGTGTAAGGTATTATTATTTCTTTATCGTTTATTGCATTTTTTGTTTTGTACATGGTTAAAAAAGCTAATATTCTTTTTTCGGGAGAGTTATTAATTATTTCTTTAGTTGAAATTGTTTGGTCATAAATTCTTTGAGAGAGCAAGGTAATAAATTTCATTTGATAAAAGGGAAATTCAGTTAATATTTCAAGAAAATTTTCTTTGCCAATTTTTGTTATTACCGAGTCCTCCATTGCTATTGCATTAGCAGGATAAGATTCATTTATAAATAAAGAGGGTTCACCAAATCCGCAACCTTCTTTAAATTCGCCATGTATAAATTCTTTTCCTTCGGGGTTTGTGTTTGATATTTTAATTTTACCAGAAATTATTTGATAATAAAATTTAGCATTATCTCCTTCAAAAAAAACATACTCCCCTTTTTTGAATTTTTTAGAAACAGCCCCCCAAGTAATTAAAATATTGTTTTCAATAAACATTAATAAAAGCTTTTTAAGCTCGATTTTATACAGCAAAGATATTTCTTAGCGAATTTTAATGTCTGATCTTTATCATAGCTAAATTATGATTAAACTACATGTTTTTATTGAGTAATATCATAGTTTTGTTTTCAATTTGTTTTAGACTAATATTACAATTACTAATGGAAAAGTTAAAACTTAAATTTAAAGATTAAGGCTGTAAATAAATAAGCAAAAATTGAAGTTTTTATTACATTTAAAAATTTACAAATTATTTACAGGTGGTTTTTGTACAGGAATTTTAAACTCGCTTAACATGCTCGTTTTAATATTAATAGTTAAAAAATAACTTTTTCTTAAACCAAAGGGAACCCAATCAATTCTTGCTTCCCAGCATTTCATATCTCTATAAATATTTACACTTGTATAACTTAACTTTTGAGTTGTAAAGTCAAATCCGGTTGTTACTCCAATTTTCCAAAATTTAGTTGGTTGTATATTTGCTCTACAATTTAATGCATGTGTTGGTAAAATAATATTTCTAATATGGTTTTTAGTTAATCCTAAATTGTAATTAAAGGTTAAATCCCAAGGTAATTTTTCATCGCTTGCATTTTGTTTAGTTGCGCCAGGTTCTGTAGCATTGTTTTGATTAGGCGATTTTCTTAAATTTTGCACCGCTTTTAATTTATCGCTCCCTATACTTGTATTTACGGCTAAATTTGCCGTATTAAACTGAGCAATTGTTCCATTATTTTCAATTAACAAAGCATTTACTTTACCACCTGTAATTCTACTTCTTTGATAGGGGTCAAAATCGGCAGTTGCAACCACATCAAAATTTTTAAACAAAACGGTTCTGGCGCTTAAGCCAATATTGCTCATATTAAAACTATCAGCAGCAAAATTATAACTACCCAACACACTTAAGTTTTGTAAAAGTGTAATTTTTTTATACGTTATTCCAGTATCTGTTTTTTGTTTTAGTTTAGCTTCTAAATTGTTATTTAAATTTATACTTACTGCATTTTGTTCTCCTGCTGCAGGACCACCAAAAATAGAATTTTGAAAAATAGAATATTTAGATGTAGCTCCCAAACTGTTAGTTTGAACACTTTTCCAAAAACCAACTTGTTCTTCCCCTAAATCTGGCCTATATGTATAAGCTAAAGTTGGGATTAATAAGTGCCTAATTTGCTTTACTTTTCCTTTTTTATAAGCATAATCAAAAAACACTTTAGTGTTAAAACTTGTTGTAAAATTTGCATCATACCCCGCAACAAAATCATTTATGGTATCAGTTTTTATGTAACCACCTTGAAGATTTGTATTATCAACAATAAAATTTTGTCTAATACTTTTTGTGTACATCATAGAGCTTAAATTTATAGCAGGTGTAACCGTAATGTATTTGGCAAGGTTAAAATTAGTGCTTATTGGTAATGAATGCCTAATGCCATAAGCTAATCTGTTTTCAAAATCACTTGTTCTAAAAATTGTACTATCAAAACCCTTTAAAGTGTTTCGTGCTTCTAATAAATAACTTATTCCAATTTTATCAAACACATTTTGTTTAACAGAACTTTCTCGTTTAAATGGAAAAAAACGATTTACGTTATAGGTTAATTGCGGAAAAGAAATTTCTACTGGTTTTGTATTATTACTTGAGCTTTGGTTATGTGTAGCGTTTATTCCTAATGATGAATTTTTAAAACTTTTACTAAAACTAATATTAGACATAAAATTGTTTTGTAAAAATTGAGCAGAGTTTTGCGCATTAATTCTATTATAAGCTTGGTTTTTTACAAAATTTACATTTGCACTAAATCTAACGGTAGGATTGTTTTTATTATCCATACTATGTTGCCACGCAACACTGTAACCTACTTGTTTTGAAAAACTACTAGGAATATCTTTATCTCCTACATTTAAACTATTGTACGCAAGGTTAACCACACCAACAGATTTGTATAATATGTTATAATTGTTTACAGTTCTAATGGCATAACTTCCATTTGTATAAATATCTGCATAAGTTATAAAATTAGTTTTATCATTTATTCCCCAATATAAGCCCGCGTTCCTTAAATTAAAACCTTGCGATGCGTTATTTCCAAAAGTTGGCATTAAAATTCCGTTTTTTTGCTTTTTAGTATTTGGAAAATAACCAAAGGGTAAACCCAATGGGGTTGGCACGCCCCCCATCTCTAAATACATAGGGCCAGTTACAATTTTGTCGTTAGGTATTATTTTTGCTTTACTTGCTTTAAATCTTGTTCTTGCATCTGCTTCTTGGCAAGGAATGCATGTCATGTTTTGCATATAAATAATATTATTACTGTCTTTTTTTATTTGTTCTCCAATAACTAACAATTCTCCTTGTTTAGTCATTGCATTATATATTTTCCCCTTTTTAGTTTTTAAATTATATAAAATTTTTTCTGCTTCCATAGTTTGATCTCCATCTTTAAATATTGGATTATCAACCCATTTTCCGCTTGTATCTTTTTTGCCAAATGCACCAATTGTATTTTTTTTAAGGTCAATTTCAATTTTATTTGATGTTATATCCATTTCTCCATAAACAACATTTGCTTTGCCATAAAGTATAACTTTATTGCTATCGTTTAAAAAAACAATACTATCCTTTGCGTTATATTTAATGCTTTCATTTAATAATGCCTCATCATTCTCATCTTCTGCTGTAAATGTTTGTGTGCTTGTCGTTGTGTTTAATTTAATGGAATCATTTTTTGATTGCGCCTTTGTGTATGATGTTACCATTAAAGATATTAACATTATAAAGAAGAAAACTACTTTGTTATGTTTAGTGATTATCAATTGATTAGTTATAATTTTAATGCAATTTACAAAGCTACAATAGTTTATTTATTCTACTCATAATTGATTAATGAAGAGCGTTAAAAATATTAAATATTTATTGTTATTAATTTTATTTATAAGTTTAATTGTATTTCCTGCATTTAAAATACTATCAAAAGCTCCCAAACAAATAAAAACAATAGTTATTGACCCTGGGCATGGGGGTAAAGACCCTGGTTGTAATGGTGCTATTCATAAAGAAAAAGAAGTTGCTTTAGCTGTTGCCTTAGAATTAGGGAAATTAATTGAAGAAAATTACAGCGATATTAAAGTAATTTATACCAGAACAACAGATGTTTTTGTTGAATTAGAAGAACGCGCACAAATAGCCAATAAAGCTAAAGCCGATTTATTTATAAGCATACATTGTAATGCAGCCGGCAAACCGGTAATGATAAAAGACCCTAAAACTGGGAAAAAGAAAAAGAAAACCTATAAAAATAAAAAAGGTAAAATAGTAGTTGTTGAAAAACCAAACCCAGAGCCATTTGGAAGCGAAACTTATGTAATGGGATTAAAAAACGAAGAGGGAAAAATGAAAGTAGCAACCCGCGAAAACTCTGCTATTTTTTATGAAGATGATTACGAAAAAAAATACGACGGTTTTGACCCCGATAGCCCCGAAAGCTATATAATTATGAGCAATTACACAAGTGCTTACGTGATACAAAGTGCTAATTTAGCAATGAAAATTCAAGAAGAGTACACCAAAAAAGCTGGAAGGATTAATAAAGGCGTACACAGGCAAAGTATTTGGGTTTTATGGCGAACGGCAATGCCGAGTATATTAACAGAAATTGGCTATTTAACCAATCCTCTCGAAGAACAATTTTTAGGAAGTAAACAAGGACAAAGTTATTTAGCTAAAGCAATTTTTAGAGGATTTAGAAAATACAAAGATGAAATTGAAGGAGTTAAAAAAGAATATAACGATGATATTGAAAACCAAACACCTTTAGAAAACGAAAATGTAAAAGCTGGGAATATACCTGGTCAAAGAAAAAATACTGATGACGATGATGATGACGATGAGGAAGACAATAAAACTACACTTATTAAAAAAGATAGTATAAAAACAAATAATAATACTTTAGTTAAAAACGAAACCACTCCAACGATAAACTCAACTGTAACACTTTCGCAAACCGTTAGTGTAAATCAAACAGAAGTTAAAGACACAAGTGTAAGTACTAAAAGTATAATAGAAAAATTTAAAGAAAAAAATAAAGAAACAACAACTTCTAGTACGGTTACAACTAAAAACACCCAAACTACATCTGCCGAAAACCCTATTAATAAAGTAAATGAAGAAGAGATAAAATTTAAAGTGCAATTTGCAAGTAGCGATGTAGAATTAAATTTAAAAGAAAATAAGTACAACGATATTCTTAATGGAAGCTTTTATAAAATGGGAAATGTATTAAAATACACTTCAGGTAATTTTATAGACTTTAAAGAAGCTGTTAAACATCAAAATTCTTTAAGAGAGAAAGGGTTTAAAGATTGTTTTGTAATAGCAATGCAAAAAAACAATAGAATAGATGTAAACGAAGCCCGAAAAAAATTAAATCAATAATTTATTTTTTCTCATCTGTTGTGTTAATTCGTTGATAAACTATATCAACTCTACTCCTTTTAGATTTATCTGATTTTTTTGGCCCTTGAAACGTAATATTTGTGTAATCACGCGCTTTGCGTGTAACAACAAGTGCTACATCTCCAATTCTTTGTTCGGCAATATCTTTAAATTCATTTTTATCAAAATAGGCAAGTATTTCAACGTCAATTTTACCGCCCTTTAAAGCATTTGCCCAATTCCCAATTTTAACTTCATTACTATCTAATAATTTAGTTGAAAGACCGCTGTAATAAAGCTTAATGGTATCTTTTTGGGCATTTAAACCAATACAAATTGAAACAAAAATTAAAGTTAGTATAACTTTCATGTAATTATTTATTTTGAGTAAAACTTGCACCCATATATTCTCTATTCATGCGCGCAATATTTTCTAAACTTATTCCTTTAGGGCACTCAGCTTCGCACGCACCAGTATTTGTACAATTTCCAAATCCTTCTTCATCCATTTGGCGCACCATATTTAATACACGATCTTGCTTTTCAATTTGCCCTTGTGGCAATAACGCAAACTGACTAACTTTTGCACTCACAAATAACATCGCACTACTGTTTTTACAAGCAGCAACGCAAGCACCACAACCAATACATGCAGCAGCAGCAAATGCTGTATCTGCATCATCTTTAGGGATTAAGATATTATTTGCGTCTTTTACGTTTCCAGTATTTACACTAACAAATCCGCCAGCAGCCATAATTCTATCAAAACTACTTCTATCCACTGCTAAATCTTTTATAACAGGGAAAGCAGCACTACGCCATGGCTCAACCACAATTGTATCTCCATCTTTAAAACTACGCATATGCAATTGGCAGGTTGTAACACCTTGTTTAGGCCCGTGTGGCTGCCCGTTAATGTACATACTGCACATTCCGCAAATTCCTTCGCGGCAATCGTGGTCAAATGCAATTGGTTCTTTACCTTCGTTTATTAGTTTTTCGTTTACAACATCAAACATTTCCAAAAAACTCATGTCGGGGCTAATGCCTTTTGCTTCAATGGTTTCAAAACGACCTTTTTCGTTTTTGTTTTTTTGTTTCCAAACCTTTAAGGTTAAATTCATGTTTCCGTGACTCATAATAATTTATTTATATGAACGTTGTGCAATTTTAATATTTTCGTATTTAAGTTCTTCTTTATGTAATTCAAATTTACTTTCTTCTTTAAATTCCCATGCTGCAACGTATGAAAAATTTGCATCATCACGCATTGCTTCTCCTTCTTCAGTTTGAAACTCTTCGCGGAAATGCCCACCACAACTTTCGTTTCGGTGTAATGCATCAATACACATTAATTCTCCTAATTCTAAAAAATCCGCAACTCTTGCAGCTTTTTCAAGTTCAGGATTAAATTCGTTTGCATCGCCTAGCACTCTTACATCACTCCAAAACTCTTTTCGTAATTGTTTAATTTCTTCAATTGCAGATGTTAAGCCTTCTTTATTTCTTGCCATACCACATTTATCCCACATTATTTTTCCTAATTTTTTATGGAAATGATCTACAGATTTAGTGCCTTTAATACCTAATAATTTAGAAATGTTATCTTGAACATTTTTCTCAGCTTCAACAAATGCTGGATGATCGGTAGGTATTGCTTTAGTACGAATTTCTTCACTTAAATAATCACCAATAGTATAAGGAATTACAAAATAACCATCAGCCAACCCTTGCATTAAAGCACTTGCCCCTAAACGGTTTGCACCATGGTCGCTAAAATTTGCTTCGCCTAACGCATATAAGCCGGGTACTGTAGTCATTAAATTGTAATCAACCCATAAACCACCCATTGTGTAATGCACCGCAGGATAAATACGCATTGGTGTTTCATAAGGGTTTTCGCCAGTAATTTGTGCGTACATATCAAACAAATTACCGTATTTTTCTTTTACAACTTCTTTACCAAGACGCATAATTTCGTCTTTGCTTGGGTTGTGCAAGTTTTTCTTTGCAGCTTCAATTTTACCATAACGTTCTGTATTGAAAGTAAAATCTAAATAAACTGCTAATTTGCTGGCACCTACACCATAACCGGCATCGCAACGCTCTTTAGCAGCTCTACTTGCTACATCGCGTGGCACTAAGTTACCAAAAGCAGGGTATCTTCTTTCTAAGTAATAATCTCTTTCTTCTTCAGGTATATCGGTAGGTTTGCGGTTATCATCTTTCTTTTTTGGCACCCAAATTCTACCATCGTTACGTAACGATTCGCTCATTAAAGTAAGTTTAGATTGGTGATCGCCACTAACAGGAATACATGTTGGATGAATTTGTGTGTAACAAGGATTGCCAAAAAACGCCCCTTTTTTGTGTGCTTTCCACGCTGCAGTAACGTTACTTCCCATAGCGTTAGTACTTAAAAAGAAAACGTTTCCATAACCACCAGTGCATAATAAAACAGCATGCCCAAAATGTCTTTCTAATTTTCCGGTAACTAAATCTCTAGCAATTATTCCTCGTGCTTTACCATCAATATTAACTATATCAAGCATTTCATGTCTCGAAAGCATTGTTACTGCGCCCATTCCTACTTGGCGTTGCAAAGCAGAATATGCGCCTAACAATAATTGTTGTCCGGTTTGCCCAGCTGCATAAAATGTACGTTGCACTTGTGTGCCGCCAAACGATCGGTTGCTTAAAGTTCCACCATATTCGCGTGCAAAAGGTACACCTTGCCCAACGCATTGGTCAATAATATTTCCGCTTACTTCGGCTAAACGGTGTACGTTTGCTTCGCGTGAGCGGTAATCGCCTCCTTTTATTGTATCGTAAAATAAACGGTAAATACTATCACCATCGTTTTGATAATTTTTAGCAGCATTAACACCACCTTGCGCGGCAATACTATGCGCACGGCGAGGCGAATCTTGAAAACAAAATACTTTTACTTTGTAACCCATTTCTGCTAATGTAGCTGCGGCTGATGCGCCTGCTAAACCTGAGCCTACAACCAAAACCTCTAAACTTCTTTTGTTTGAAGGGTTAACAAGGTGAACAGTTGAACGGTATTTTGTCCATTTATTCTCTAATACACCTTCTGGTATTCTCGAATTTAATTTTGTAGAACTTGCCATATCTTAATCTTAAACTTTATTAATTATTCATTCCTCTCATAAACATTACTATTGGCATTAATGCAAATAGTAAACAAACGATAACACTGTACCAAATACCAATTTTTTTAATAAGTGGGGTGTATTTTTTATGATTTAATCCTAATGTTTGAAAAGCTGATTGAAAACCATGCAATAAATGAAATAATAAACTGCCTACTCCAAATAAATAAATTGCAACAACCCATATGTGAGAAAACACTTCTTGCATTTCAACATAAGTATTATGCTCGTCTGCTTTACCCGAAAATACTGCAACTTTTGTATCAACCCAAAAATGAGATAAATGCACCACTAAAAATAATAATAATAATGAACCTAATACACCCATGCTGCGGCTATACCATTTGCTGTTAGCAGCACCATTAACTTTAGCATAAGCAATTGGCCGAGCTTTTTTATTTTCTAAAGTTAAAATTAATGCTTGGTATATATGTAATAATAAGCCTGCAAATAAACCTATTTCCATAACTCTAATTACAGGGTTTGTAGCCATAAAATGTGCAGCAGCATTAAATGTTTCGCCGTTATCAGGTATAAAAATGCAAGCATTAATACCAACGTGTACAACTAAAAATGAGATTAAAAATAATCCCGTTAAACCCATTACAAATTTTTTTCCAATAGATGAATGAAGAAATCCTGTTTTACTCATAAAATTTAACTTAAGCGTGTATAAATTAAGCACTGCAAATTTAATAGTTTCAAGATATTAGCAAAACACAATAATTTTAAGTTTTTTTGTTATCCGTAAAATTTTAATTTGTAGTAGGGTTGTAGGCTTTAATATTACAATAAAACCCAATGTTATTTAGAATTGTTTTAAATACTTTTTACTTTGATTAAAGCATATACCTTATCAACCAAATTTGATAATTAGGGTTAGAAATTTACGATTAACAATGCTTATTTTAACCAGTTTATCTAATATCGTTTATTTATTTAGATTGTTTGCGTTGATATTTATTTTTTATTTAATTTTGAAGCCTTGTTTTAAGTTTACCCAATATGGGAAGTCAACAAAAAGGCACTTTAAATAAAATTACTTTTGGAGGTTTAATTGTAACTTTAGGTATTATTTATGGCGACATAGGTACATCGCCTTTGTATGTATTAAAAGCTATAGTAGGAGATGCTCCAATAAATTCTGATTTAGTTAAAGGCGCAATAAGCGCAATTTTTTGGACATTAACCTTACAAACTACAATAAAATATGTTGTTTTAACTTTAAGAGCGGATAATAAAGGTGAAGGCGGAATTTTTTCGTTATACACATTAGTAAAACGAAGTAAATTTAAATGGCTGATTGTGCCAGCAATAATTGGTGGTAGCGCACTATTAGCCGATGGAATAATTACTCCTCCAATTTCTGTTAGTTCTGCAATTGAAGGTTTAAAAAAAGAAAACCCTGACTTAAATACTGTACCGATTGTTATAGTTATTATTACAGCATTATTTTTTATTCAGCGATTTGGAACTAAAACAATAGGTCGAGCATTTGGACCAATAATGTTTATTTGGTTTGCCATGTTAGGTGTTTTAGGTATTAGTAAAATGGGAGCCAACTTAGAAATTTTTTCTGCTTTTAACCCCTATTACACTTATAAGCTTATACAAAGTCACCCAAGCGGCATATTAATTTTAGGCGCAGTATTTTTATGTACTACCGGAGCAGAAGCGTTATATAGCGATTTAGGCCATTGCGGTAAACAAAACATTAGAGTTTCGTGGGTTTTTGTAAAAAGTATGCTTGTTTTAAATTACTTTGGACAAGGCGCATGGCTTATTAGTAATGAGGGTAAAACACTTAATGGCGCAAACCCATTTTACGAAATAATGCCCGATTGGTTTCTTTTACCAGGAATTATAATCGCTACAAGCGCTGCTGTTATTGCTTCACAAGCATTAATATCAGGTTCATTTACTTTAATAAATGAAGCCATGCGTTTAAATTTATGGCCAAAAGTTAGAGTAAAATATCCAAGCGAAGAAAAAGGGCAATTATATATTCCTTCACTTAATTCATTACTGTGTATAGGTTGTATTATTGTGGTGTTGTATTTTAGAGAATCTGGTGCAATGGAGGCTGCATATGGTTTAGCAATTGTACTTTGTATGATGATGACAACTATTTTATTAAACTTTTATTTACACATAAAGCGTTATAATTATATTTTAATTGTTTTTATAATAACTATTTATGCCATAATAGAACTTTCTTTCTTTTACGCCAACATCGAAAAATTTTCGCATGGCGGTTGGATTACATTATTAATTGCAGGCACACTAATGTTGGTAATGACCGTGTGGCAAGTTGCTAAAAAAATTAGAATGAAATACACAGATACTGTTGTGTTAAACGATTATAAACAATTTTTAATTGATTTAAGTAAAGATGAATCAATCCCTAAATATGCAACTCACCTAGTGTATTTAACTTCAGTAAACGATTCTAAATTAATCGAACAAAAAATAATTCATTCTATATTACAACGTAGGCCTAAACGAGCTGATATATATTGGTTTGTGCATGTTGACGTAATGGATGAGCCTTATAGAATGGAATACAAGGTAGATCATATTGCCGAAGATGACATTATAAGGATTGATTTTAAACTAGGATTTAGGGTTGCACCAAAAATAAATTTAATGTTTAGAAAAGTTGTTGAAGATTTGGTTGAAAACAAAGAGGTAGATATTAGAAGCAGATACGAATCGTTACAAAAAAACAATATAAGTGGCGATTTTAAATTTGTAGTAGTAGAAAAATATTTAAGCTACGATAATGATATGCCTTTCTTTAGAAAAGTTGTATTAGAAATTTACTATTTCTTAAAACACTTAAGCTTAACCGAAGCTAAAGCTTTTGGCTTAGATAGCAGTAGTGTTAAAGTTGAGCGTTTCCCTATGATTTTTAAAGTGCCGGAATCAATAAAAAATTTAAAACGAATAAGTAATAAGTAAACACTTAAAAAATTTCGTTATTGTTTTTGTTCTCATATCCTTCATCAATCAGCAAATAATTTGATTTACTGGCTTCTACTGCTAACACATCACACCTATTATTTTCTATATTAGAGGCATGCCCCTTTACCCAAATAAACTGATGCAATTTTGGATTATAAGCCTTTAAAAAACGTTTCCATAAATCTGGATTTGCCTTATCTTTAAAACCTATTTTTACCCAGCCAAATACCCATTTTAGGTTTATGGCATCAACAACATACTTACTATCTGAATATATAATTATAGGAATCTCTTTTTGTTTAATGCTCTCTATGCCAATTATTACAGCCAATAACTCCATTCTGTTATTTGTTGTTTTTTTGTAGCCTTGGCTAAGCTCTTTTCTATGTTGTTTGTACAGTAAAACTATGCCATAGCCACCCGGTCCTGGATTACCAGAGCATGCTCCATCTGTATATAGCTTAATTGTATGTTTCAAAAACATTTAAAATTAATTAAATTATAATTTTGAATTATATTTTTTTGTAATTTTATTTAGTGAATCCTTTAAAAAGTGTTTTATTATTTGTTTTTGTTTGTTTTGCATATGTGTTAAATGCAACACATAATCGTGCAGGCGAAATATTATACAAACGTATTGCGCCCTACACAACACAAGTAAGTGGTACTACAGTTCAAGTTTACACGTATTCGTTCACAATTGTTAAATACACAAACGATGGTTCAAACATAGCCGATAGATGCGTTGATACAGTTTATTTTGGAGATGGCACCAAGGGTGTAGCGCCAAGGGTAAATGGAGGAACTTTATTATGCGGAAATAATTGTTCTAACTGTGGCGAAATTATTTTAAACGACCCAGGTTATGTTGTAAAGAAAAATGTTTACACCATTGTTCACACTTATCCTGGTCCAGGAAATTTTTTAGTTAAATCTTACGACCCTAATAGAAATGGTGGTGTTATAAACATTCCAAATTCAATTGATAAACCTTTTTATATCGAATCTTTATTAATTATTACCCCATTTAAAGGAGCAAACTCATCACCTGTGTTTAATTTCCCACCAATAGACAAGGGTTGTACCAATATATGTTTCTATCACAATCCTGGCGCTTACGACCCTGATGGAGACAGTTTAAGCTATGAAATTACGATGAGTAGGGGTGCAGATGGCGACACTGTACAAGGCTACACATTTCCTGCAACTGGCGGAGGCACTTATGGAATTAACCAATACGGAACAATTACTTGGTGTACGCCTCAATTACAAGGCGAATACAATTTAGCATTTATTGTAAAAGAATGGAGAAAGTCAACCGATAATAAAACATATGATTTAGTGGGCTATGTTATGCGCGATATGCAAGTTGTAGTTGGAAATTGCGTTGCAAACCAACCACCATTAATTAGTATTAATACCGAAACTTGTGTTGAAGCGGGGGTAGAAATTGCTGAGCCATTTACAGTAACTGATCCTAATGTAGGACAAATTATAAGTTTACAAGGAGAGGGAGGAGCCTTTTCGGCTGCATCACCAACTGCTTATTTTACAAATCAAACCTTTACAGCAAATTCTTTTTCAACCTCTGTATTTAACTGGAAAACAAATTGTAATCACATTAGACAACAGCCTTATAGCAACGTTTTAAAAGCAACAGATAATGGCTCTCCTATTAAACTAGTTTATTTTGCTAACTACAACGTAAAAGTTGTTCCTCCAAAACTAGTAGGCTTAAGTGCCAACCCATTAGGCACATCAATTACGCTTACATGGCAACCAAGTTCATGTAATCCGCCACTTAACCCATTAGTTCAATATATTATATATCGCAAAAACGAATGCGGAACATTTTCTTATACGCCTTGCAAAACAGGTGTTGATCCATCAAGCGGATACATACAAGTAGGTTCTACGGTTTCGGGCATCACTACTTTTGTTGATAATAATAACGGCAACGGTTTAGTGGTTGGGGTTGATTACAGTTATATTGTTGTTGCATACTATACTGATGGTTCTTTTAGTTTTGCTAGTACCGAAACCTGCACACAACTTAAAAAAGATGTGCCAATTATTACAAATGTAGATGTATTAAACACTTCTACTAACCTTGGTATTATTAATATTAAATGGGTTAAACCAATAACAAACAGTTCTAATTTTGACACTACTTTATACACAGGGCCTTATACATTTAATGTTAAATATAAACCAAACTCAGCAACTTCATATACAACTGTTTTATCGGTAACTCAACCTAGTTTTTTTATGCTTCCAACAACTGGCACAACAACCAGTTCGTTTACACATACTAATATAAACACAGTTCAAGAAGGAAGTTCTTATATAATTGAGTTTATTGCAGGAACTGTTACTGTAGGAAATTCTCAAAAAGCAACATCAGTATTTTTAACGTTAAGTCCAAACGATAGAAAAATAAATTTAAGTTGGCAAAGTAACACACCGTGGACAAATTACAAATACACCATTTATAAACGTAAATTAGCTCAAGTAACTTTTAGTGCCATTGCCACTACCAGTTTAACTAATTATACAGATACAACTGATGTAAAAAATGATAGCACCTATTGTTATAAAATTTTAGCCGAGGGTCAATATTCAGATTTATCATTACCGCGCCCATTATTTAATAATTCGCAGGAAACATGCGCAACAGCAATAGATTTAACCCCACCATGCACACCAACAATAACTCCAACAGTTGATTGCGATAAAGGTTACTTGCGTATTGATTGGACAGATGTGAAAACTCAATGCAACGGAAGTGATGATGTGTATAAGTATTTATTGTACTATAAAGAAACAAAAGACCAAGATTATACTTTATTAGATTCATTATCAAATAACTCAACTGCATATGTGAATGACAATAATGGGTTTATATCTGGCTGTTATAAAGTTGCAGCAGTTGATAAAAAACTAAATGTTAGTCCGCCAAGTACTGAGTTTTGCGTGGATAATTGTCCAATATTTGAACTTCCAAACATTGTTACTGTAAACGGCGATGGCGTAAATGATTTTTATAAAGCAGTAAGAGTTAGGCAAATAAAAGAAATTAATTTAATGATTTGGGACAGATGGGGTACATTGGTTTACGAAACAAAAGACCCATACTTTAAATGGAATTGCATAAGCAAAGCAAGTAATAAATTAGTTAGTCAAGGCACATTTTTTTATGCTTGCGAAGTATTTGAGCCGCGCATAGATGGAGTTAAAAAACGCTTATTAAAAGGATTTTTACAAGTAGTACAATAACATTAAAAATTGGTTTATTTCTTTTAGCATTTAACCTAATTTTCTCACTTTTTTTTGCTTTCTTTACGTTTTAAAATTTAAACATGGAATTATATTTAGATAGCGCTAACCTTAAAGAAATTGAAGAAGGATTTAAACTTGGTTTTTTAAATGGTTTAACAACAACGCCAACCTTCATGCAAAAAGAAGGAATTACAGATATAGATGGAACAATTGTAAAATTAAGTAAAATTGTTCCTGTACTTCAAATAGAAGCGTTGGGCAACACAGCCGAAGAAGTTTTAGCAGAAGCTGAACGCCAAATAAAATTAGGCTTAGATCCTAAAAAAACAGTTTTTAAAATCCCAGTTAGTTTAGAAGGTGTAAGAGCATGTAAATTACTTAGAGACAAAGGTTATTTAGTAAATGTACATTTAGTTTATACTTTACAACAAGCATACATGGCAATGCAAGCCGGCGCAACATACGTTTGCCCTTTAGTTGGAAGGTTACAAGACCAAGGGCATGATGCTTTAGCTTTAGTACAACAAATTGTTGATGCAGTAGATTTATACGGTTATGAGACTAAAGTAATGTTTTCTTCAGTTAGAACTACCGAACACGTTAGAAACGCTATAAACATTGGCGTTCATACTATAACTGTTCCGTTAAAAATATTAAAACAATTAACCGAAAATAATTTTACAACAGTTGGTACAGACCAATTTATTACAGATACTCGTTTAATGATGGTAAAAGTGAAAGAAGCTATTAATGGCGTAAACCCAATAGTTAATGAAGATACCATTATTACCGAAGCTATTGTTAAAATGACAGAATTTAATTTTGGCGCAATAACTGTTGTAAAAAAAGATGGTTCAATTAAAGGCGTTTTTACCGATGGTAGCTTACGCAAATTAATTGTAGAAAAAGGCAGAGATGTATTAAACAAAAAATTAGCAGACCTAGAATACAGAGAACCAATAAGTATTGAAGGAAATGTTTTATTAAACGAAGCTAACGCTTTATTTAAGAAAACAAATGTTGATACTATTGTTGTTACTGATAATGGTAAACCTGTTGGAATGTTAGATATCCAAGATTTAAAATCATAACAAATGAACACCATTACAGATATTTATACAAGTATTGGTGGAAATTTTATTACTAACGAAGCCTTAATGCAAGAAAAACTTAAAAGCATTAAGGCTTTTGTTTTTGATTGGGATGGAGTTTTTAATAATGGCGAAAAATCTGGAGGAGGAAGCAGTAATTTTAATGAGGTAGATAGCATGGGAACAAATTTGTTACGCTATAGTTTTTTTTTAAAAAACAACCAACTCCCTACAACAGCTATAATTAGTGGCGAAAAAAACGAAAGTGCTTTTTGGTTTTGTAAACGAGAGTGTTTTAATTTTTCGTTTTTTAAATTTGCAAATAAAATACATGCACTAAATTACATTTGCCAACAACAAAACATTAAACCAAACCAAGTTGCTTATTTTTTTGACGATGTTCTTGATTTAAGCATGGCAAAGCTTTGTGGAATAAGAATTTTAATTAATCGTAAAAACAATCCATCTTTTAAAAAATTTGTTATCAAAAATCAACTCGTTGATTATATAACTGCTTCCGAAAGCGGACAATTTGCCGTTCGCGAAGCTTCAGAATTGCTAATAGAGTTAAGTGGAAATTATAATCAAACCATTCAAAACAGAATGGATTTTAGCGAAAGTTATAAAACGTATATTAATTCCAGAAACCAAAACAGCACACAGTTTTTTACGTATTCAAACGAAAAAATTTTAAAAGTAGAACAACTATAAAAGGTTTTAGTTTTTATTCAGTACCGCTTATTTGGAAAAACACCCAATTAATAATAACTTTACATTATAATTAAAATAAAGCTAAAACAGATAATTGTTATTAATATAAAGTGTTATGGAATTAAATTTATTAAAAGAAATGGCTGACATGAGCCAAAAAGTAATAAAAAGTTACGAAACAATTAATCAAATTCATGATGTAGATATTGCAACAAGTCCAAAAACACAAGTTTATGCCGAAGATAAATTAAAACTTTATAGGTATGATAGAGAAACAGAAGCTACATATAAAACACCAGTATTAGTTGTGTACGCTTTGGTTAACACCTATAAAATGTTAGATATTCAACCAGACAGAAGCTACATTAAAAATTTATTAAATGCTGGGCTCGATGTGTATTTAATAGATTGGGGCTACCCAACAAAAAGCGATAAGTTTTTAAGTATAGATGATTATGTAAATGGATATATAAACAATTGTGTTGATTTTATCCGCAAAAAACATCGAATTGAAAAATTAAATATTTTAAGTATTTGCCAAGGCGGTACGCTTAGTGTTATTTATGCCTCATTATATCCTAATAAAATAAAAAATTTAGTTACCCATGTTACACCTATTGATTTTAGTACAAACGATGGACTATTATTTAAATGGAGTAAGGATATGGATTTTGATAAATTAGTTGACGCTTGCGATGGTTTAATTCCTGGTGATTTTTTAAACCAAGGTTTTGATATGCTTAAACCAATGATGAAAGTTCAAAAACAACAAGCGTTAAATGCAAGTTTAGAAGATAAAGATAAATTGCTTAACTTTTTAAGAATGGAAAAATGGATATCTGAAAGCCCTGACCAAGCCGGAGAGTGTTATAGACAGTTTATGAAAGATTTGTATCAACAAAACAAATTGGTTAAAGGGGAGTTAGAAGTTGGAGGAAAAAAAGTTAATTTAAAAAATTTAACTGCAAATTTATTAAACATTTATGCAACAGAAGATCATCTTGTTCCTCCTGCATCAACTACACCTCTAAATGATTATGTTGGAAGTACAGATAAAGAATTGTATAGTTTTAAAGGAGGTCATATTGGAGTATTTGTAGGAAGTAAATCGCAAAAAGAACTTGCCCCTGCTGTAACTGAATGGTTAAAAAAGAGAGACAAATAAAAACAAAATCATAAAGCATTTTTGCCGTTAATTATGCGATTAAAAAAAATTAGTTTAAGAATACTTTTAACTTTAATAAGTATTTACATATTAATTTGTGGAGGCATGTATTTTTTTCAAGAAAAATTTATTTTCCACCCGCAAAAATTAGACAACAATTTTTTATTTCAATTCCAACAAAAATATATCGAAAAATTTTTCACTACAAAAGATGGCGTTAAACTAAACGCATTGCACTTTAAAGCCGATAATCCTAAAGGTTTAATTTTTTATTTACACGGAAATTCTGGCTCATTAAAAACCTGTGCTAATATTGCCAAAACTTTTACTGATATTAATTATGACATTTTAATGTTAGATTATAGAGGCTTTGGTAAAAGCGAAGGAAGCTTATCTAGCCAAGAACAAATATTTTCTGATATACAAACAGTTTATAACGAATTAAAAAAAGATTACTCCGAAAAAAACATAATAGTTATTGGGTATTCAATAGGAACTGGTATAGCAGCTGAAATGGCTACTCATAACAATCCAAAACTTTTAATTTTACAAGCCCCATATTATAGTTTAATTGATATGATGAAAAGAGAGTACTCATACTTACCTACATTTTTATTAAAATATAAATTTGAAACAAATAAATTTATTACAGAATGTAAAATGCCTGTAGTAATATTTCATGGAACAAATGACAATGTTGTTCCTTACGAATCGTCATTAATGCTAAAAAAACATTTTAAAAAATTAGACACATTAATTACCTTAAAAAATCAAGATCATAACAACATAACCCAAAACATACAATACTTAAATTCTATTAAAAGTATTTTAGCAAGTAATTAACAAAAGATATTGTTGTACTTTTGTGTTGTAAATGAAAGCAATATCTAAATATGTATTAATAGCCTTAATTCCAATAGCTTTTACTTTATTTTATTTTTTAAAAACAAAACAAAATAAACCAATTAGAGAATTACCTTATTTTGGCCCAAAATCTTATTCTAAAACTTCTGACACAACCTATCACACAATTCCAGAGTTTACTTTTACTAATCAACACAACAAATCTTTTACCGACAAACAATTAAACGGCAAAATTTATATAACAGAATATTTTTTCACTACCTGCAAAAGCATTTGTCCTATAATGAACACTAACCTTCAAAAAGTTTATCAAACATTTTATAACGATACTTCAATTTATATTGTTTCTCACACTGTTGATCCCGAAACAGATTCTGTAAACGTTTTAAAAGAATATGCACAACTACATAACGTAAAAAATAATCAATGGCAATTTTTAACTGGTAATAAAGTAGATTTGTATGCCATTGCCCGTAAAGGCTATTTGTTAAATACCGAAGAGGGAAATGGTGGCGAAGAAGATTTTATTCATACACAAAACTTTGCATTAATTGACAAAGAAAAAAGAATTAGAGGTTTTTACGATGGTACAGATACAGCCGAAATAAACAGACTAATAATTGATGTTAAACTTTTAAAACAACATTATGAATACATTAAAAATTAAATATATAATTGTATTTGTGTTTTTTTCTCAAATACTTTTTTCACAAAAAGTATCGGGGGTATATAAAATAAACGATTTATTAAACCGATTAAAAAATAAAGACACAACATACGTAGTTAATTTTTGGGCAACTTGGTGCAAACCATGTGTAAAAGAGCTTCCGGCATTTGATAGTTTAGAAAAAGAAAATAAATATTTAGTTAAAGTAATTTTAGTTTCTTTAGATTTTAAAGAAGATATTGATAAAAAAATTAACCCTTTTTTAGAAAAAAACAAAGTAAAAACACAAGTAGTAATACTTGATGAGGTTAATGGAAATGACTACATAAATAAAATAAGTACTGAATGGACAGGCGCAATTCCAGCAACATATTTTAAAAATAAAAAGAAAGAAATTTTTGCCGAACAAAAAGTTAATTTAAACGATTTACATTTAAATTTAGAAGAGTTAAATAAAAAATAGAAACGTATTTACGAGATTTTCTCCTTACTTATTTCCTTAAATATTTAGATTAATTCTTTTATAAACGGTAAAATTATAATATTTATATTGTTTAAATTTGAGATTCAAACAATATACAATGGCTAAAAAAGTATTTATTTTATTAATTTTTTCCGTATCAATTAATTTACAGGCACAAAGGTGGGTTGAGATGATGAACGATACAACCTCAAATTTTTATGACATTGTTTCAGAATTTGAAAATTATTGGAAAGACAAACCCTATGAAAGAGGAAAAGGATATAAAGCATTTAAACGTTGGCAATGGTTTATGCAACCACGCGTATATCCTACCGGAGATATGCGATTAGCTACTCGTGGAATTGCATATCAAAACTATATTAAAGAATTAGGTTTAAATACTAATTCTAAATTTAATTCAACAGCCGCAATTAGTGCAACAACTGCTAATTGGGCACCATTAGGGCCTTTTGGCTCACCAACTGGCGGCGATGCTGGCAGAATACAATGCATAGAAGTAGTATCAACAAATACCAATTTAATTTTTGCAGGTACTGCAGCTGGCGGATTTTGGATGAGCACCAATGCCGGCGCATCTTATACAACAACTACAGATTATTTTGCTTCGTGTGGTGTTTCAGATATTGCACTTTATCCCGGTTCAACAAATACAATTTTTATTTCAACTGGAGATAAAGACGCTGGCGATACACGTTCTACCGGAGTTTTTAAATCAACAAATGGTGGTTTAACTTGGGCAGTTACGGGCTTAACTTGGACCCCCTCTCAAAACAGAAGAATTTATAGATTGTTGATTAACCCTTCTACTCCAAACATCATGATTGCAGCAACAAGCGTTGGTATGTATTATTCAAATAATGGCGCAGTTAGTTGGTCATTATCCTTAAGTGGAAATTTTGTAGATGCTGAATTTAAACCAGGCGATCCTACAACCGTTTATGCTGCTTCATCTTCAGGTATTCAAAAATCTACAAATGGAGGCTTTAGTTATTCTTCAGTATCATCTTTTAGCACAGCTACTGCTGTAAACAGATTAAGTTTAGCTGTTACGCCAGCAAACCCTGATGTTGTTTATGTTTTAGCAAGTAAAAATAGTGATAATGGTTTTGGAGGATTATACCGTTCAATAAATTCGGCAGTTACATTTTCTACAATGAGTACTACTCCAAATATTTTCGATTGGAGTACTACAGGCAGTGGATCAGGTGGGCAAGGTTGGTACGATATCGCAATAGATGCTTCCCCTACAAGCTCAAACGAAATTATTGTTGGAGGAGTTAATACCTGGAAATCAACTAACGGCGGAAGCACTTGGACACAAAATTCACATTGGTACGGCGGTGGCGGAAAGCCATACGTTCATGCAGATTTACATTGTGTAAAATATCTTACTGGTAACATTTGCTATTTAGGAACCGATGGCGGAATAGCTAGAACTACTAATAATGGCTCAAGTTGGACAACAATAAATGGCAACATGAATATTGCACAGATTTATGAATTAGGTTTATCTGCATCTTCAGCAAGTCGTATTGTTACTGGTCATCAAGATAATGGCACTAATTTATTAAATGGCACAAGCTGGAATGAAATATACGGAGGCGATGGTTGCGCATGTTTTATAGATTGGAGTAATAACAATACAATTGTTGCATCTTATGTTTATGGCGATTTTCAACGCTCAACAAATGGCGGGTCATCTTGGACAAATATTGTAACCGGGTTACCCGCTCAAACTTCAGCCAACTCGCCATGGGTTGCTCCAATAGTTCAACATCCTTCGCAAGCTAATACTTATTATTGCGGTTATAAACAAGTTTATAAATCAACAAATCAAGGTACAAGTTGGACACAAATAGGCACCATTGGCACAAATTTAGATAGAATTAAAATTGCCCCAAGCAACACAAATGTAATTTATGTTACAGCATCTGGCGCAGTGTATAAAACATTAAACGATGGGGGCACATGGAGCAATGTAACGGGGTCTATCCCTGTTGGTTTAGCTAGTATTACAGATATTACAGTAGATAATTTAAACGAAAATATAGTTTACGTTTCTTTATCTGGTTATTCTGCAGGAAACAAAGTTTACCAATCAACCAATGGTGGAGCAACTTGGAGCAATTATTCAACAGGAATACCTAATTTACCAACTCAATCAATAGTCTATAAAAACAACTCAAATAACGCTTTGTATTTAGGTACAGATAATGGAGTGTTTTATAGAGACGGCTCTATGAGCTCTTGGATACCTTACAACAATGGTTTACCAAACATTGAAGTTAGTGATTTAGAAATTTATTACCCTACAGGCAAATTACGTGCGGCTACATATGCGCGTGGCGTTTGGGAAACCGATGTTTACTCAAATCCAACTTCGGTTCCTGCAGCTGCATTTAGTACCGCATTTGCAAGCGGGTGTGTTGGAACACCATTACAATTTAATGATTTATCAAGCAATTCTCCAACCTCATGGAACTGGACTGCAACTGGTGCAACACCGGCAAGTGCAACTTCATCAAATCCTGTTTTTACTTTTCCAACTGTAGGAATTTATACAGTTAGTTTAGTTTCATCAAACAGTAATGGCTCTAGCGCACCTTATACAACTACAGTTTCAGTTGTTAGTCCGGCAACCGTTAGCCCTATTAATGGCACTGTTTGTTCGGGCTTTAACACTAGTATTGGTGTAACAACTAATGGTAGCTCAGTACAATGGCAAACAGGGCAAACCGGATTTAATATTTCTGTATCGCCAACAGTTAATACAACATATAATTTTACAGTATTTTTAGGCGCATGTACAACAGTAGGCTCATCAAGCGTTGTAGTAAACACAATGCCTCAAACACCTACAGTTGTTTTAGTTGGAGGTATTTTAACAACTACTACATCTGCATCAAGTTATCAATGGTATTTTAACGGAAGCCCAATACTTGGCGAAACATCAAACACAATTACACCTACTGCTGATGGATTTTATAGTGTTTGGGTAAATAATGGTGGTTGTCAAAATTCTTCAAATTCATTTCAATATGTTTCAGCGGCTATAGCTCAAAACTCTATTGAATTTACTAATATAAACATTGGACCAATTCCAACTAAAGATAAACTTACTATAAAATTTGACAATCAATACCAAAACATTAACTTTTGTATAACATCTGTAAGCGGTCAAATTGTAAAAATGGGTACATTAAAGTTAAACGAAAAAGAAGCAAGTATTAATATTGATGAATTTGCTAATGGCGTTTATTTTCTTAAAATAAACAGCCAAAATAAAACAGGAATTTATAAGTTTGCAAAAGGTTAATTAGATTATTTCTAAATAGCTAAAACTATATTTAAAACTGATTATTTTTAGGTAGTTTTATTTGAAGATTAGTAGAAAATTCGCTAATCTTACAGTCTAAACTTAAATGGTTTTATTTATGGATACTTTTTCATCTCCGTCGCAATTTATTCCTATACTTTTAATGTTTTTAGTGGCGCTTGGTTTTGTTGTAACAACTATGGTTGCCTCTCATGCATTAGGCCCAAAAAGAAAATCAAAAATTAAATTAGATACTTTTGAGTGTGGCGTTGAAAGCCAAGGTAATGCTCGTACACCGTTTGCAATTAAATATTTTTTAGTAGCAATTATATTTGTACTGTTTGATATTGAAGTAATTTTTATGTACCCATGGGCAGTAAACTTTAAAGAACTTGGTATAGTTGGCGTTGTAGAAGTGTTCTCATTCATTATACTTTTATTAGTTGGCTTTTATTACATGCTTTCTAAAAAAGCAATTAAACATGAAGAATAATTTAAAGTATTCAAAATAGAATTTAATTTCATGAAAGAATTAACGAAAAGAACAAAATTAGAAATGGCAAAAAGCCCACAAGGTATAGAAGGGCCAGGTTTTTTTGCAACTAAGTTAGAAGATGTTATTGGTTTAGCTCGTGCTAATTCATTATGGCCTTTACCATTTGCTACATCATGTTGTGGTATAGAATTTATGGCTACTATGGCTAGTAATTACGATTTAGCTCGTTTTGGTAGCGAAAGGTTAAGTTTTAGCCCTCGTCAAGCCGATATGTTAATGGTTATGGGAACTATTGCAAAAAAAATGGGACCAACATTAAGACAAGTGTACGAGCAAATGGCAGAACCTAAATGGGTTTTATGTGTTGGTGCTTGTGCTTGTAGTGGAGGGATTTTTGACTCTTATTCAGTTTTACAAGGTATTGATAGAATTATACCAGTTGATGTTTATGTGCCAGGTTGCCCACCACGACCTGAGCAAATAATTGACGGTGTTTTAAAAATACAAGAATTAGCTAAAAACGAAAGCTTGCGCAGAAGAGATTCGCCAGAATATAAAAAATTACTAAACAGCTACGGTATAGAGTAAATTTTTAAATCATAAATTGAGCAATGGAATTACTAGAAAAAATAAAAACAGCAATTACAGAAAAGTTTCCTCAAGCAATAGAAAATTATGAGGTGAGTTACGATTTCCCTGTTTTTTACATTAAAAAAGATGAAATACACCAAGTATTAGAATTTTTAAAAACAGATACTGAATTAAACTTTCATTTCCTTACAGATTTAACTGGCATCCAATCTGCTGACGAAAAACAATTAGGCGTAATATATCATTTGCACAATATGCCTAAAAATTATAGAGTTAGACTTAAAACCTATTTTGATATAAATAAACCGGAGATTCCAACAGCAACTGATTTGTGGCCTGGCGCAAATTGGATGGAAAGAGAAACTTATGATTTTTTTGGAGTAAAATTTAAAGGGCACCCAAAATTAAAAAAGATTTTAAATGTTGATGAAATGGATGCCTTCCCCTTAAGAAAAGATTTCCCTTTAGAAGATCAAACCAGAGATGATAAAAGCGATAAAATGTTTGGACGTTAATCTAATTTAAAAATGACTAAAATTAAAAATAGCAGTTCAGAAAATAATAAAGTAGAAGAAGAAAAAGAATATTCTATTCTTAATCTTGGCCCTACACATCCTGCAACACATGGTATTTTTCAAAATATCCTAAAAATGGATGGTGAAATTATTCATGAAGCTGAACCAACAGTTGGTTACATACATCGTGCTTTTGAAAAAATTGCAGAACGAAGACCTTACAACCAAATACGCCCACTAACAGATAGATTAAACTACTGCTCATCTCCAATTAATAACATTGGTTGGGATATGACAGTTGAAAAACTATTAGGAGTTAAAATTCCTAAAAAAGTAGATTACATGCGTGTAATTATTATGGAGTTAGCGCGTATTGCAGATCATTTAATTTGCAACTCTGTTATAGGTGTTGATACTGGTGCTATGACAGGATTTTTATATATTTTTCAATGGCGCGAAAAAATTTATGAAATTTATGAAAGTATTTGTGGGGCAAGATTAACAACTAACATTGGTCGTATTGGTGGTTTTGATAAAGAATGGACTAAAGAAACTTGGGATAAAATTCATTACTTTCTTGAGCATTATCCAAAAGCTCTTCAAGAGTTTACAAACTTACTAGAACGTAATAAAATATTTATGGATCGCACAATTAATTGCGGCCCAATTAGTGCAGAAATGGCTTTAAGCTACAGTTTTACTGGCCCTAATTTACGTGCCGCAGGGGTTGATTATGATGTGCGTGTTATGAATCCATACTCGTCATATCAAGACTTTAAATTTGATGTGCCAATTGGCCAAAGTGGCGATACTTATGATCGTTTTATGGTGCGCCAACACGAAATGTGGAATTCGTTAGAAATTATTAGACAGGCTATTAAAAACATGCCTAAAGATGAGCCATTTAAAGCTGATGTTCCAGATTTTTTCTTACCACCAAAAGAAGAAGTTTACAACAACATGGAAGCTTTAATTTATCATTTTAAAATTATAATGGGCGAAATGGATATTCCAAAAGGAGAAGTATATCATTGTGTTGAAGGCGGAAATGGCGAACTTGGGTTTTATTTAGTGAGTGATGGTGGAAGAACACCTTTTAGATTACATTTTAGAAGACCTTGTTTTATTTATTATCAAGCTTATCCTGAAATGGTAAAAGGGATAATGCTTTCAGATGCAATTATTACAATGAGTAGTATGAACGTAATAGCAGGAGAACTTGATGCATAAAAAATATTACAATTAGAAAAAAATTAAAAAATGGGAGCACAAGTACACGGTACACAAGAATTTAACAAGGCCAAACGCGCAGAAATAAAATTTAGCGATGAGGCAATGAATACAGTTAACATTATTATTAGTAGATATCCTCAAGGTAAACAAAAATCTGCTTTATTACCTGTTTTGCATGTTGCACAAGCAGAGTTTGGAGGATGGTTAAGTCCAGAAGTAATGGATTACGTGGCTGAAATTTTAAAAATAAAGCCTATTGAAGTTTTTGAAGTAGCATCTTTTTACACCATGTACAATTTAAAACCAGTAGGTAAATGTGTTTTAGAGGTATGTCAAACAAGTTCATGTTGGTTAAATGGAGCAGAAGATATTGTTAAGTATATTGAAAAGAAATTAAATATTAAAGTAGGCGAAACAACTAAAGATGGTATGTTTACATTAAAGGTAGCCGAATGTTTAGGATCTTGTGGTACTGCACCTATGTTACAATGCGGAGCTAGCTTTCACGAAAACTTAACATACCAAAAAGTAGATACAATTATTGATGAATATAAAACATCAAACAAATTAAGAAGTTATACAGATTTAGATTATAAAAACACTCTTTAATATTTTATCACTTCGAGCTGTTACCCTGAGCGAAGTCGAAGGGAACGAGAAGAAAAAAGAATAATATGGGAAGAAAATTATTAATACAAAACGATAAAGTACCAGGGATTGAAACCCTTGCAGTTTATAAAGCTCATGGAGGTTATGCTTCTGTAGAAAAAGCACTAAAATCTATGACGCCTGATCAAGTAACCGAAGAGGTAAAAAAATCTGGCTTGCGTGGTCGTGGTGGTGCTGGTTTCCCCACAGGAATGAAATGGAGTTTCTTAGCAAAACCCGAAGGCGTTCCGCGTTACTTAGTTTGTAACGCCGACGAATCTGAGCCTGGAACTTTTAAAGACCGTTACTTAATGGAAAAAATTCCTCATGCGTTAATTGAAGGAATGATAACATCATCTTACGCATTAGGAGCTAATCAAAGCTATATCTATATCCGTGGCGAGTATTTTTATGTTTCTCGAATTTTAGAAACTGCAATTGCCGAAGCTTATGCAGCAGGCTTGTTAGGAAAAAATATTTTAGGTACAAATTACTCGCTTGAATTATCAGTACAAGTTGGTGGTGGCGCATATATTTGTGGCGAAGAAACCGCATTATTAGAATCATTAGAAGGTAAACGTGGTAACCCTCGTATTAAACCTCCATTTCCCGCTGTTGCTGGTTTGTGGGGCTGCCCAACTGTTGTTAATAATGTAGAAACCATAGCTGCCGTTTGCCCAATTGTGATGATGGGTGGAGAAGAGTATGCTAAAATTGGTATTGGTAAATCTACTGGTACAAAATTAATTTCAGCTTCGGGTCATATTAATAAACCTGGTGTTTACGAAATTGAATTAGGTGTGCCTGTTGAAGAATTTATTTATAGCGAAGAATATTGTGGAGGCATAAGAAACGGAAAAAAATTAAAAGCTGTTGTTGCGGGCGGATCCTCTGTTCCAATTTTACCAACAGAATTAATTTTAAAAACTGCAAAAGGTGAACCTCGTTTAATGACCTATGAAAGTTTAGCTGATGGTGGGTTTCAAACGGGTACCATGTTAGGTTCGGGTGGATTTATTGTGATGGATGAGGACACAAGCATTGTAAAAAATTTATTTACATTTTCACGTTTCTATCATCACGAAAGTTGCGGACAATGTTCGCCTTGCCGCGAAGGAACTGGCTGGATGGAAAAAATATTGAAAAAGTTTTTAAATGGTACAGCTAACGAAAGCGATGTGGATTTGCTTTGGGATATACAAAGTAAAATTGAAGGCAAAACAATTTGTCCTTTAGGTGAAGCGGCTGCTTGGCCTGTTGCAGCTGCAATTCGCCACTTTAAACATGAGTTTATTGAAATTGCAAAAAACAAAAAATTTGTAGATATAAGTCATTACGAAAGATTAAATAAAATTAGAGTATAATAATATCACACAATTTGTGACATTAACAATTAACTTTAGTTTAAAGAATATAAAAAATGAAAGTAACAATAGACGGAATAGAAATTGATGTACCTAAAGGAACTACAATCCTTCAGGCAGCACGCATGATTGGCCCCGAGGTTGCTCCTCCAGCAATGTGCTATTACAGCAAATTAAAAACAACTGGTGGTTATTGCAGAACTTGTATCGTAAAAGTTACACAAGGTAGCACAGCCAATCCTAACCCAATGCCAAAACCTGTTGCAAGTTGCAGAACAGAAGTAATGGACGGTATGGTAGTTGAAAATTACACTAATAATGATGTTTTAGAAGCCCGTAAAGGTGTTGTAGAATTTTTATTAATAAATCATCCGTTAGATTGCCCCGTTTGTGACCAAGCGGGCGAATGTAAATTACAAGATTTAGGTTACGAAAACGGCTCTGCAAAAACTAGATACGAATTTAAACGTCGCGAATATGAAATGATAGATATTGGCGATAAAATTAAATTACATATGAATCGCTGTATTCTTTGTTATCGTTGTGTAAAAACAGCCGAACAAATTACTGATGGGCGTGTACATGGAGTAATACATAGGGGAGATGCTGCTGAAATTAGTACATATATTGAAAAAGTAATTGATAACGATTTTAGCGGAAATGTTATTGATGTTTGCCCTGTAGGTGCATTAACCGATAGAACATTTAGATTTAAACAACGCGTTTGGTTTACAAAACCAGTTGATGCGCACCGAAATTGCGATAAATGCTCTGGCAAAACAAGAGTTTGGTTAAAAGGCGAAGAAGTTGTTAGGGTTACTGCGCGTAAAGACCAATGGGATGAGGTTGAAGAATTTATTTGTAACAGTTGCAGGTACGATCATAAAAAAACAAGTGATTGGGTAATTGAAGGGCCATCGCCAATTCACAGAAGTTCTGTTATTTCACAAAACCATTACCAAAACTTAAACGAATTAAAAGTAAATATTTTAAAACAACAAAAAGCATTGGGTTTTATACCATTTGATAAAAAACCGTAAACGTATGTTAACATTAATAATAATAAAACTAATTACCTGTATTGCAGTATTTGCAATATCGCTTGGTGTAGCAGCTTACGCAACGTTATGGGAGCGTAAATTTTCTGCATTATTACAAGATCGTGTTGGACCAGATAGGGCAGGCCCTAAAGGATTACTTCAGCCATTAGCCGATGGAGGTAAAATGTTTTTTAAAGAAGAAATTATACCAAATGTTTCTAATAAATTTTTATTCATTTTAGGTCCAAGTTTGTTTATGCTTACAGCATTAATGACAGGCTCAGTTATCCCTTGGGGGAAAGATTTTACAACTGCAGGAGGTTCAATCATTTCGTTTCAAATTACTGATATAAATATTGGGGTATTGTATTTGTTAGGTGTTGTATCTATTGGCGTGTATGGAATTATGATTGGTGGCTGGGCATCAAATAACAAATATGCTTTATTAGGCGCAATTCGCTCATCTAGCCAAATGATTAGTTACGAAATTGCAATGGGTATTAGTGTTATTGCTTTAGTAATTACAGCAGGAGGTACTTTAAGTTTACGCGAAATTGTAGGCCAACAAGATGCAGGTTATGCAAACATTGTGTATCAACCTTTAGGCTTTTTAATATTTTTTGTTTGTGCTTTAGCCGAAACTAATCGCGCGCCATTTGATTTACCCGAATGTGAAGCGGAGTTGGTTGGAGGTTACCACACCGAATATTCTTCAATGAAATTAGGTTTATTTCTTTTTGCAGAATATATAAATATGTTTATTTCATCAGCTGTTATGAGTGCCTTTTACTTTGGAGGGTACAACTTTCCATTTGCACAAGAATTATACAACGCTATTGGATTACAAGAAGGTAGTATTTGGATTTCATTAATTGGATTTGGTGCGTTTTTTACTAAAATAATTATTTTTATTTGTGTGTTTATGTGGATTCGTTGGACATTACCACGTTTCCGTTACGATCAATTAATGAACTTAGGGTGGAAAATTTTACTTCCATTATCTTTACTAAATCTTGCAATAACAATAGGAGTTGAATTTTTAAGAGGAAATTTACAATTATAAAAAAATAAAATTTTGTAAAATGAAACTAACAAACAGAAGTAAAGTTGTATCAAACAAAGAACAAAGCTTGTCTGAGCGCATGTATCTGCCAGGTATTGCTAAAGGTATGTTAATTACAGCAAGCCATTTATTTAAAAGAAGAGCAACCGTTAAGTATCCTGATGAACTAAGGCCTATTGCTGCAGTATTTCGCGGGCAACATATATTAAAACGTGATGAAAATGGCGCTGAGCGTTGTACAGCATGTGGCTTATGTGCAGTAGCCTGTCCGGCCGAAGCAATTACAATGGAAAGTGCAGAAAGAAAAAAAGGCGAAGAAGGATTATACCGCGAAGAAAAATATGCAAAAACATATGAAATTAATATGTTGCGTTGTATATTTTGTGGATTGTGTGAAGAGGCTTGCCCTAAAGAAGCAATATTTTTAACTGATAGAATGGTTGCAACTGAATTTGAGCGCGAAGATTTTATTTACGGAAAAGATAAATTAGTTGAAAAAGTTGATAAACGAATTGATGTTACAAAACGACAAACAATAGAAGTTGCTGAGTTTAAAAAAATACCAGGCTTAAAACATAACGAATTGTGGCAAGGTAAATTAAAAAAATAAAAAATAAAATTTGATATGTTAGGATTTACAATTACTCAATGGATGTTCGGAATTTTATCATTCTTGGCAATAATGTTTGCCTTAATGGTTGTGTTTAGCCGAAATCCTGTTAACAGCGTTCTTTATTTAGTGTTAACTTTTTTTTGTGTAGCAGGCCATTATTTACTGTTAAACGCACAATTTTTAGCTGTAGTACACATTGTTGTTTACTCTGGAGCAATTATGGTGTTGTTTTTATTTGTAATCATGTTAATGGATTTAAACCAAGAAAAAGAACCTCAAAAAACTTGGCTAAATAAATTAATTGCAGGTGTTGCAGGTGGATTGTTGTTGTTTGTTTTTGTTGGATCATTAAAAGGAGCAGAGCAATTACAATTAGAAACATATGGAGCAAGCCAAATTGGATTAGTAAAAAACTTAGGTAAAGTTTTATTTAGCGAGTTTTTATTTCCATTTGAAATAGTAAGTGTTTTATTATTAGCAGCCCTTGTAGGTGCAATTATGATTGGTAAAAAAGAAATAAGATAAAAAATTATGATAAACGGAATTTCAATAAATTATTACATATTACTTAGTACAGTATTATTTATAATTGGCGCAATTGGAGTTATGGCTCGTCGTAACTCTATAATAATTTTTATGTGTGTAGAATTAATGCTTAACGCAGTAAATTTATTACTGGTAAGTTTTAGTACATTACATAACGATGCAACAGGACAAGTATTTGTGTTTTTTATTATGGCCGTTGCAGCTGCCGAAGTTGCAGTTGGTTTAGCCATTTTAAGTATGATTTACAGAAATTTAAAAACTATAGACACAGACGTATTAAGCAAATTAAAACATTAAAAAATTAGAACTTATTTTATGATAAAATTAATTCCATTAGTACCATTATTACCTTTATTAGGGTTTTTAATTAATGGCTTTTTTGGTAAAAAAATATCCAAATCATTAAGCGGTAGCATTGCCTCTATAGCAGTTTTAGCTTCTTTTATTATTTCTATTATTGCGTTTATTGAATTGCAAGGTTCAACAACAAAAAGTAATGTAATAGATGTTTTTTCGTGGATAAATGCTGGTGAGTTAAAAATACCTTTTCAGTTTTTATACGATAATTTATCTTCATGGTTTTTATTAATTATAACAGGAATTGGATTTTTAATACACATCTATTCTATTGGTTATATGCACAATGATGAAGGTTTTTTCCGCTTCTTTACCTATTTAAATCTATTTGTGTTTTTTATGTTATTATTAGTATTAGGTAATAATTATTTAATAACTTTTGTAGGTTGGGAAGGTGTTGGTTTATGTTCTTACTTATTAATTGGATTTTGGTTTAAAAACACTGCTTATAACAATGCTGCTAAAAAAGCATTTATTATGAACAGAATTGGTGATTTTGGATTTTTATTAGGTATCTTTTTAATATTTATAACTTTTGGTAGTATTACTTATACCGATATTTTTGACAAAGCAGGCTCTGTTCCTACACACACTATAACTATTATTGCGTTATTATTATTTGTAGGCGCAATGGGTAAATCAGCACAATTGCCTTTATACACTTGGTTACCAGATGCAATGGCTGGTCCAACACCGGTATCTGCATTAATTCACGCCGCTACAATGGTAACTGCGGGTATTTTTATGATAGTTCGTTCTAATGTATTTTATTCAATTAGCGATGTTGCTAGCGAAACAGTTGCTGTTGTTGGTGCAGTTACAGCATTATTTGCCGCATGTATTGGCTTGTTGCAAAACGATATTAAAAAGATTTTAGCTTATTCAACCGTATCGCAATTAGGTTTAATGTTTTTAGGCTTAGGTGCTGGAGCATACAGCAGCGCTGTATTTCATGTAACAACTCACGCCTTTTTTAAAGCACTTTTATTTTTAGGAGCAGGCTCTGTAATACACGCCATGGGTGGTGAACAAGATATTCGTAAAATGGGAGGATTAAAAGGGAAAATTAAAATAACTTTTGCAACTATGTTTATAGCAACCATAGCAATTAGTGGGTTGCCTCCTTTTAGTGGATTTTTTAGTAAAGACGAATTATTAGCCCATGTTTATGAGCACAATCAAATACTTTGGCTAATAGGAATGATTACATCTATACTTACTGCATTTTATATGTTTAGAATGTTATACCTTACATTTTACGGCAAATTTAGAGGAACACACGAACAAGAACATCATCTTCACGAATCTCCACCAAGTATGACAATCCCATTAATAATACTTGCGGTTTTATCTGCATTAGGAGGTTTATTAGGTTTACCAGAGTTTCTTCATTTGCCAAATTGGATGCACCATCAAATTAATGAAGTGTTAATTATGAAAGGCAAATCATTACTAACGCTTAGTCATGAAACAGAATTGATTTTAATGTGTTTAGCCGTAGCGGGAGCGGCTGCTAGTATATTCTTTGCATATAGTTTATACATTAAAAATAAAGTTTTACCAGTTGCAAAAGAAACAGAACTTAAACCATGGCAACGCTTAATTTATAATAAATTTTATGTTGATGAAATTTACGATGCGTTAATTCGCAAACCGTTAGATTTTATATCTGATATTTTTTATAAATACATTGATGTAGCTATAATAGATGGATTTGTTAACGGCATAGGTTCTGCAGTTAAAGGGGTAGGAAGTGTTGTAAGACTTGCACAACAAGGCAACATAGGCTTTTATGTGGTAAGCATGGTTTTAGGCATTGTGTTTATTATTCTATTCACATTTTTATATAGATAAATTTATTGTTAATTAAAAAGAAATTGTATATATGTTATCACTTTTATTATTAGTAATTCCATTTTTAAGCGCATTAATATTATTTGCAACTAAAAGCAAATCAGCAAAACAAATTGCGCTTATCTCAACTGTAATTACCTTTATTGTATCAATAAGTAACTTGTTTTTATTTAAACAAAACCCTCAAAACAATTTATTGTTTTTAGATGTTGCTTGGATTAATAATTTTGGCATTCATTTTAATTTAGAGTTAAATAACTTAAGTATATTATTGGTTTTATTAACTACATTTTTATTACCATTAATAGTTTTAAGTGCATTTACAACTGAATATAAAAATCAACACCAATTTTTTGGCTTAATGTTATTAATGCAAAGTGCATTGCTTGGCGTTTTTATGACAAACGATGGCTTTTTATTTTATGTTTTTTGGGAATTAGCTTTAATTCCTATTTATTTTATTTGTTTAATATGGGGAGGAGAAAACAGAGGAGTTATAACATTTAAGTTTTTTGTTTATACATTATTAGGTTCGTTATTTATGCTAATTGGGTTAATTTATTTATATAACCATACTAATGTAGATGGATTAAAATCTTGGAACATCTCTGCTTTATATGAAGCAGGAAGATCATTAAACGAAAATCAACAAGGAGCGGTATTTTGGTTAATTTTTATTGCATTTGCAATTAAAATGCCAATTTTTCCGTTTCACACATGGCAACCAAATACATATGTTAATGCGCCAACTCAAGGCACAATGTTATTATCTGGCATTATGCTTAAAATGGGAACTTTTGCAGCTATTAAATGGTTGTTACCAATTGTACCATTAGGTGTTAACAATTGGGGTAACACAGCAATTATTTTATCAGTTGTAGGTATTATTTATGCTTCGTGCATTGCTATAGTTCAAAAAGATTATAAACGATTAATTGCATACTCTTCAATTGCACACGTAGGCTTAATTTCAGCTGGTATTTTATCAGGAACTCAACAAGGACTACAAGGCGCTATTATGCAAATGTTAGCACATGGTGTAAACGTAGTTGCTTTATTTTTAATTGCAGATATTTTATTAAGACATACTGGAACTAGAGAAATTGATAAACTAGGAGGGATAAGAAATATGAATGGTAATTTTGCCGTTTTATTTTTAATTGTTGTGCTTGGTTCTATTGCATTGCCTTTAACAAACGGTTTTGTAGGCGAATTTTTATTACTAAATGGCGTGTTTCAACACAGTTATATAATTGGCGCATTTGCTGCATTATCTGTTATTTTAGGCGCTGTTTATATGTTAAGAAGCTATCAAAATATAATGTTGGGCGAAAAAATCGACAACCAAAATACATTTGGTGCATTAGCAGGTTCAGATAAGGCGGTATTAATAATTGCTTGTATTGTTATTGTTGCACTAGGTGTTTATCCAGCACCTTTAAATAACATTGCTGAACAAGGCGTTAAAGAAATTTTAATGAACATTAAACCATAATTTTTAAAATTAAATTATAATTTAAAAAGACTAAATATGAAGGGACTATTAATAATAAGCGGATTAGGAATTATAGCCATGTTGGCAGAAATTTTTAAATTTAAAAAAGCTTTATTTCCAATTGTTTTAATTGGAATTATTGCTGCTTATGCTGTAAACTTTATGGAGTGGCAAACTTCAACCAGTATTTCTTATTTTGATAACATGATTTCTTTTGATAAAATAGGAATTGCTTTTTCTGGCGTTATTTTAGTTACAGCATTTTTATGGTTTATTTTAGCAAACGATTATTTTGAAGATAGCACAAATGTGGTTGATCATTTTGCTTTAGTTTTATTTGCACTTGTTGGCGCAGTAATGTTAACAGCTTATAGAAACATGACTACCTTATTTTTAGGAATTGAAATTATGAGTATTCCATTATATGTTTTAGCTGCAAGTAAAAAAGATAATATTAAAAGTAACGAAGCAGGGTTTAAATATTTAATAATGGGTTCTTTTGCAAGTGGATTTTTATTATTTGGTATGGCGTTAGTTTATGGCGCAAGTGGATCGTTTGACCTATCAGTTATTCAAAGTTATATTACAAATAATAGTGCAAATTTACCTTCATTTTTTTATGTAGGTATTGTATTAATTTTAATTGCAATGTGTTTTAAAGTTAGCGCTGCACCTTTTCATTTTTGGGCACCAGATGTTTACGAAGGCTCTCCTACATTAATTACAGCTTTAATGAGCACTATTGTTAAAACCGCTGCTTTTGCGGCTATATTAAGATTGTTTATGATAACATTTAGCGGTGTAAGTGAGTTGTGGACATTAATACTTGCAAGTATTGTAGCTCTATCGCTTATTGTTGCAAATTTCACCGCAGCAATGCAATCAAATGTTAAACGTATGTTAGCATACTCTAGCATAAGTCATGCAGCATTTATGTTAATGGTTATTTTAGCAAACGTGCGAAGTAATCTTTCTGTTAGTGCAATAATTTATTATTCATTAGCTTACAGCATTGGAAGTATTGTTGCTTTTGGTGTTTTATACAATGTTGCTAAAAATAAAAATGAAGACATAAGCTCATTTAATGGATTAGGAAAGAAAAATCCAATATTAGCATTTTGTATGACGGTAGCAATGTTATCGTTAGCAGGAATACCAATTACATCAGGCTTTTTTGCAAAATATTTTGTGTTTGCTGCTTTAATAGGCACTGGTTATAAATGGCTTTTAATTTTAGCGGTGTTAACTTCGGCAATTGGTGTGTATTATTATTTAAAGGTAATTATTGCAATGTACTTTAAATCTGCAGAAAGCGTAGAAGAACAGATTATAGTAGAAAAATCTCAATCTACAGTAATTATTTTAAGCACTATTGTTACATTAATTATAGGAATAATTCCAAACGTAGTAATTGATATTTTTAGCTTTTAATAACTTATAAAAGCCAAAATATAGTTTAAATTAAACTTTATGTTCTACTAAACGAATTGGTTTAATTATATTAAATGTTGATTTATTTTCGATATTTAAATTAGAGTGTAAACCTAAAGGCTTATCGTTTGAATTTTTATATTTGTTTACACCAACTAATACAACCTTTTCAGTTTTAAATAACGAAATTAAATTGTTAGCATCTGTTGTTATAATTTCAGAAATTAAACCAGAAGTGTAGGCATTTATAAATCCACCTTTGTTTTCAATTTCTTTAAATTTTTCCCAAGCTTTTTCAGCAATTTGTTGTGTTAAAGTTTCAATATAATAAGAACCCTTAGAAATGTCGCATACTTTATCTAAATAACTTTCTTCTTTTAAAATATGTTGTTGGTTTCTTGCAATTCTTTCCGAAAAAGAATTTGTTTCTTCAAATCCATAATTATAAGGTAATATGCTTAAACTATCACAACCACCAATTATAGCGCTCATACCTTCAGTTGTAGTTCTTAATAAATTAGTGTAAGCATCAACATTACTTTTATTTAACTGTGTGGTATTTACATGAATGTGAATTGGTAATTGAATATTATATTGTTTTTGTACTAAATCAATTAAATTTCTATAAGCTCTAATTTTTGCAATTTCCATAAAAAAATTACCAGCAACCGAACATGTTAAATGAATTATTTTTTTATTTGTTAATGTATTACCATCAAATAAATAGTTTAAGTATTCGTTTAAATGTGTTAACGTAATAGCTAATTCATTAACTAGTGTTGCCCCTGCATTTTGATACAATTCAGCATTTACAGATATTGTTTGTAGTTCATTTAAAGTTTCTAAATCTTTAGTTTGATTTGTATGCCATTCTCCATATTTCACTAATAAATAAAGCGGATCAATTAATACAAAACATTTTATTTTAGAATCGTGTGGGTTAATTTGAGAGTGAAAATTTTTCAAATCATTTAACACATGCAAACTATCGTTTGTAAGATAAAACGCACAATAAATATGTTCTATCGAAATATTTTGGATTAATAATGTAGTGTTTATTTTTTTATTTATATAAAAACAAATCCCACTTGCTCCACCTTTTAATGCAGCTAATGCTTTTTGATTTGCACTTTTTTCATCTTTTACTTCAATGTGTTCACAAATATCCCAGCCGGTATGCGAAAAACAAGAAACTGCTTTTGATGAATTTTCTGAAGTATAATATGGCTCAACAACAATCCCATCTTTGTTAATTTTTTTTAATTCATCAACTGTAATCCCTTTTAAATCTTTAGTTAATTGATTACACCAAGTTTCGTAATTGCTTTCTTCAAACGGCGAGAATAAATTATTCATAATTAAAATAATTGAGCAATTTCTTTTTTAGTAAAATCTAATGCAATTTGATTTGGCATTTTTTTATCCAAATTAGCAACCAAATTTAAAATAATCATAGCTAACTCATTGCTACTTGCATCGTGTGCAACTTTGGTAGAACTTATGTTAATTGCTTTAATAATTTCTTCTTTTGCGTTTTTAACTAACTCCCAAGCACTATGGCTTATATAAATTTGTTGCGATAAATTATGTTCATACTCACTTTTAATGGCTCTAATTAATTCTTGATGGAGTTGATGCGCATTCATACCATGTTTATTAACTCTAACAACCAAACTATTAGGGTCAATTCTTTCTAAAAAAATTACAATTCTTTCGTAAGCTTGTAGTTTTAAAGGCGTAACAATTGATTGAGATGTTTTTTTTAATTCATACTCTCTTTTCTTTTGATCGTTATCTAAAAAACGATTAACTAAAAAAAACGATGCTAATAAAACGGCCGCTGCAGGTAAAATTATTTTTAAAATTTCTATTAATGCTTCCATAAAAGGTATAAATACTAATTTAGTTACAAAGTAACATTTTTGCCTTAAATTTCGCTAATTATTCTTAATTCAAACTATTTAAATGACAAAAATTACATTTATTTAGACCTTTTTTATCTTAATTTTATGGAAATTGAAATAAAATTACATCTACAATATAAAAACAAGTATGATTTCTAAAAAACTAATTATTATTTTTTTAATTGCAACAGCAACAACTGCAGTAAGTTTAAACTTTATAGTAAAGAAAAAAATGACAAACAAATCTACAATTAATTTAGGGCCTTACGAAAAATATGAAAATTTATGGCAACAAGTAAACGATTTTGAAAACAAAGGATTGCCAGAAAGTGCTTTAAAAGTAATTTTAGAAATTTACGAAAAAGCTAAAAAAGAAGAAAATGCACCTCAATTTGTAAAAGCAGTAATTTATAAACTAAAATACAATCAAACTAAGCAAGAGTTTAGTCAGCAAAAAAACATTGATGAATTAAAATTAGAAATTAAAAACAATAAATTTCCAATAAAACCAATTTTACAAAGTTTATTAGCCGATTCTTATTGGCAATATTACCAAGCAAACCGTTGGCAATTCCATAATCGCTCACAAACTGCACAGTTTAATAACGATGATGTTGCAACGTGGGATTTAAAAACGATAGTTAACGAAACCATTAAACTATACAAAGCTTCTTTATCCGAAAGCAACTTACTAAAAGAAGTTAAGCTCGATTTGTTTGATGATATTATAAATAAAGGAACACCCGATACTCGTAAATGGAGACCAACTTTATACGATTTTTTAGCTCATCGCTCGTTAGATTTTTTTAAAAATAGCGAAGCCGATGTTACTAAAGCAGCCGAACAGTTTGCTATAAAAGAAAACGAGTATTTAAAACCATACAATGACTTTTTAAAATTTAATGTTAATGCACCAAAAGACAGTTTAGAATTAAAATACTATGCAATAAACTTGTTTAAAGATTTATACAATTTTAATTTAAAAACATCAAATTTATCAGCTGTTTTAGATTTAGAATTTGAGCGATTAGATTTTGCATATAGCTACTCTAAAAACGAATTAAAAGACTCTCTTTTTTTAGAAACATTAAATTATTTACAAACAGAATTTAAAAACAGTAAACGTGTTGCCGAAGTAAAACATAGAATTGCACTTTATTATTATAACAAATCTAGCGCTTATGTTCCTTTACAATCTGATTTATATAAAGATTTTAAACAAAAAGCACATCAAATTTGTACCGAAATAACTAAAGAGTACCCTAACACACGAGGCGCACAATTAGCTTTTAATACTATAAACACAATAACAAGTAAAGCTTTAAAATTAACATCAGAACAAACTAACGATGTTAATTTACCAAATAGAGTTTTGGTTAATTACACCAACATTAATAAGTTATATTTTAAAATAGTTAAAACAGATTATTTTGCTCATTCAAAACTTACAGCTAAAACATATGGAGAAAAATTATTTGAAAAACTACACACTTTACCAGAAGCTTTAAAATTTACGCAAAGTTTACCCGATGATAAAGATTTTAATAATCACTCTGTCGAAATTAAAATTCCAGTTTTAGAACCAGGCTATTATATTTTATTAGCCTCAACTGATGAAAAATTTGAATACAACAATGCAATTAATTCATATCAAACATATATTGTAACCGATATTGCAACTACTTATAATCGCAAAAAAGAAGGCGGAATTGAATTTTTTGTTTTAAACAGAACTTCTGGTGAACCTTTAGAAAATGCTTCAATTCAAACTTACTACTCTAAGTATAACAATACAACATACACTTACGAAATTAAAAAAGGTGGCTTATATAAAACTGATAAAAATGGTAAAGCTTTAATAAACGAAATTCAATCCGAATATTATTATAATTATTTTGTAGAAATTATTACCGAAAAAGAAAAATACGTTTCTAGTAGTCATTTATATAATTATAGAGATGGCGGAAATCAAAAACCTCACATTAAAACACATATTTTTACAGATAGATCAATTTATCGACCAGGGCAAACAATTTATTTTAAAGCTTTGGTAATGCAAAGTAATGGCAACAACAAGTACCAATTGTTAACCAATCATTCAACTAATTTAATTTTTTACGATGTTAACCATCAAAAAGTAGCAGAGCAACGATTAACAACTAATGAATATGGAACTGTTGCTGGATCTTTTATTGCACCAAATGGTGTATTAACTGGTCAAATGCATATAACAGACGGACATGGTTCAATTTATTTTTCGGTTGAAGAATATAAACGCCCAAAATTTGAAACCTATTTTGACACACTTAAAGGAAGTTACAAATTAAATGATAATGTAAAAGTTAAAGGTATTGCTAAAGCTTACGCAGGTAATTTTATTGATGGAGCAAATGTAAAATATAGGGTACAAAGAGTTGTAAGTTATCCATATTGGTGTTATTGGTATCGCCCATATTCTAATTATGGTACATCTGTTGAAATTACAAATGGTGCTTGCGAAACAAATGCAAAAGGTGAATATGAAATAGAATTTAAAGCACTACCAGACCCAACAGCCGATAATAAAAATAACCCAACTTATTTATATACAATTATTGCCGATGTTACAGATATTAATGGCGAAACACGAAGCACTAAAACATTTTTTAGAGTTGCTAACCACGCACTCGAACTAAGCGTTAATGTTCCAGAAACAATTAATACAAATAATTTACCAAAAATTACAATTAGCGCACATAATTTAAATGGTGTTGAAGAAAATGCAAAAGGAACTTTTAATGTTTACAGTTTAAAACAAAACACAAAAATATTTAGAAAACGTTTATGGGCTCAACCCGACAAACATCTTTTTACTAGAGAAGAATATTACAAACTATTTCCAAATGATATGTATGACGATGAAACAAATATTTATAAGTGGGAACGATTAAAATTAATGTTTTCTAAAAACTTCGATACTAAAACTTCTAAAAACAATATTTACAACGAATTTGAAAATTTACCACAAGGTGTTTATGTTATCGAAACAAATTGTAAGGATAAAAACAATCAAGATGTAAAAACAATTAATTATGTAACAATTTTTAATCCAACTAAAAATGAATTACCAGTTGCAAAACCGTTTTGGCCTTTACCCATTAAAACTACCTGCGAACCTGGCGACACTGCAAAAATTATTTTAGCTTCATCTTACAAAAATGTTCATCTCTTAAATAGAACTGAAAGCGAAGTAGATGATAAATTCCAAATAATTTCTACTTCATTAAATTTTATTTCTACTCAAATAAACGAAAATAATAGAGGAGGAATTATTAACCATTATGTTTTTGTAAAACATGGCAGGTTTTATTCTTACACAAGTCACATTACCGTTCCTTTTTCTAATAAATTATTAAACATTGAGTATGCAACGTTTAGAGATAAGTTATTACCAGGGCAACAAGAACAATGGCAAATAATTATTAAAAATAAAAATGGAGAAAAAGTTGCTGCAGAAATGTTAGCTGCAATGTACGATGCAAGTTTAGATGCGTTTAAACCACACTATTGGAGTTTTTATCCTTTTGTTAGTTATTATGCGCGTTACAATTGGATAAGTGAAAATGAAAGAATTACTAATGGGTATATTCATAATGAAATTAATTCGAGGTACGTAAACGTTGATGAAATTGAGTATGATGCATTAAATAGTTTTGGTTTATATTATTACAACAGATATGGATATTATGATAAAAGCTATGAATATGATAGTTTTTCAAAAGGTGATTATGCTGATGATGAAGGAGGATTAGAAAAATCTAAAGAAGAAGCTAGACCAACTACTACAAAAAAAATAGCAGCAGTAGCACCTGCGCAAGAATCTTCAACAGGCATGACAATGTCTAGAGCAGGAGGTAAAAATAGTTCAGCTGCTGAGAATAAAGATGGCGAAGGAGACAATAGTTCTTTAGATGGTTTAGCTGAATCTAACACTACTTCTGGTAATTTAAATGATATTGTGCCTCGCAAAAATTTTAACGAAACGGCTTTCTTTTACCCTCAACTTCAAACCAACGAAAAAGGCGAAATAATTATTAAATTTACTATTCCCGAAAGCCTTACCAAGTGGAAGTTTATGACTTTAGCGCATACTAAAGATTTAAGCATTGGGCAATCTGTAAAAGAAGTTGTTACTCAAAAAGAATTAATGGTTCAACCAAATGCACCTCGCTTTTTTAGAGAGTTTGACACATTAAATTTTGTTAGTAAAATAGCCAATCTTAATAAAAATTTATTAAACGGAATTGCAGAACTTAAATTTTACGATGCAATAACAGAAACAGATATCACTTCAAAAATAATTAGTAAACAAATTACTCAATCGTTTACTATTGAGCCACAACAAAGCACATCAGTTAGGTGGTCAATAATTATACCGCAAGAGTATCAAGCCATTAAATATAAAATTGTTGCTAAAGCAGGTAATTTTAGCGATGGCGAAGAAATGGTAATTCCTGTTTTAACTAACAGAATGTTGGTAACAGAAAGTATGCCTTTGCCAATAAGAGGAAATCAAACCAAAGATTTTACATTTACTAAATTTATAAATCAAAACAACAATTCATCTACATTAAAAAATCATGCTTTAACTTTAGAGTTTACAGCTAACCCTGCATGGTATGCAGTGCAAAGCTTACCGTATTTAATGGAGTACCCTTACGAGTGTAGCGAACAAACCTTTGCAAGATATTATGCTAACGCTTTGGCATCGCATATAGCAAACTCTAAACCTAAAATTAAACAAGTGTTCGAAAGTTGGAAAACTAGTAGTCCAGAGGCTTTTTACTCTAACCTTCAAAAAAATGAAGAGTTAAAAGCTGTTATTTTACAAGAAACACCATGGGTATTAGAAAGTAAAAACGAAACCGAAAATAAAAAACGCGTGGGCTTATTGTTTGATTTAAACAAAATGAGCTACGAATTAAATGGTGCTTTAACTAAATTACAAAAAGCACAATCGGGCAATGGTGGCTGGCCATGGTTTAAAAACTGTCCCGAAGATTGGTATATAACCCAATACATTGCAACAGGTTTTGCACATTTACAAAAATTAAACGCAACCGATGCTTATAAAAATTATAGCATACAACAAATGGTGAATAATGCAGTTTTGTTTTGCGACAAAAAACTTAAACAAGATTTTGATTATATTAAAAAACACAACAAAAATTATTTAAACGAAAATCATTTAAGTTATATGCACATACAATATTTATATATGCGTAGTTATTTTGATGTTAAACAGTTACCATTATCAAAAAGTTGTAACGAAGCTGTTGAATATTTTAAAAAACAAGCACAAAAATATTGGTTACAAAACAGCAGGTACATGCAAGGCATGATTGCGCTAAGTTTAAATAGATTTGGCGACAAAAAAACACCAACCGATATAATGAAATCGTTAAAAGAAAACGCTTTAAATAATGAAGAGATGGGCATGTATTGGAAAGATAATTATGCAGGCTACTATTGGTACCAGGCACCAATTGAAATGCAAGCACTTATGATTGAAGCTTTTGATGAGGTAAGCAACGATTTAAAAGCTGTTGATGATTTAAAAACGTGGCTAATAAAAAGTAAACAAACTCAAAATTGGGGTACAACACGCGCAACCTCCGAAGCAATTTATGCTATGTTGTTAAGGGGGTCTGATTGGTTAGCTACCGAACCAAATGTTGAAATTAATTTAGGAAATGTAAAAATAAATCCTAAAACAGATAAAGACATTAAAGTAGAACCTGGAACAGGCTATTTTAAAAAGGTATTTACCGGAAATGAAATACAACCAAGCATGGGCAAAGTAAAAGTTGTTAAAAAAGATGCAGGTGTAAGTTACGGAAGCTTGTATTGGCAGTACTTTGAACAACTAGATAAAATTACCCCGCACGAAACGCCTTTAAAATTAAACAAAAAACTATTTGTAGAAAAAAATACAGCAAGTGGCCCAGTTATTGAACCAATAACTAAAAACAAATTAAAAGTAGGCGATAAAGTAATTGTACGTATTGAGTTAAGAGTAGATAGAGATATGGAATATGTACATTTAAAAGATATGCGCGCAAGTGGTTTTGAACCTTTAAACGTTTTAAGCAGATACAAATACCAAGATGGTTTAGGTTATTACGAAGCTACTAAAGATGCAAGCACAAACTTTTTTATATCGTATTTACCAAAAGGCACCTTTGTTTTTGAGTACCCATTAGTTGTAAGCCATGCAGGTAATTTTAGTAATGGCATAAGCACAATACAATGTATGTATGCACCTGAATTTACTAGCCACAGCGAGGGAATTAGAGTTAAAGTGGAATAAAAATTTATGAAAAATTTAAAAACTAAAAGGCTCCGCAGGATTTCGCCTGCCTGCCGGCAAAGGCAGGTGTGTTAGGCTTTGCTTTAGCTAATTCTGAGGCAATAAATATGTAGTATTTAAAGAAACATAAAGCACGTTTAAACGCATTGCTTTTTTTAATATAAAATTTATCTCAAATTTAGATTTTTGGCTAAAACTAAAATAAACTTTACTTTTGTGGCTTCAATTAAAGCTACAAATTATGTCTGTTAAACCCGAAGATTTTTTTAAAAATATTATTTCGCATTGCAAAGAGTATGGCTACATTTTTCAAAGCTCCGAAATTTATGATGGCCTAAGTGCTGTTTACGATTACGGACAAAATGGAGCCGAATTAAAAAAGAACATTCGCGAATATTGGTGGAAAGCCATGGTGCAAATGCACGAAAATATTGTAGGGATTGATGCTTCTATTTTTATGCACCCAACAACCTGGAAAGCAAGCGGACACGTTGATGCATTTAACGACCCATTAATTGATAATAAAGACAGCAAAAAACGTTACCGTGCCGATGTTTTAATTGAAGAACATGTTGCTAAAATTGAAGATAAAATAAATAAAGAAGTTGAAAAAGCAGCTAAACGCTTCGAAAATTTTGATGCGACAATGTTTAAATCAACAAACGCAAGGGTTTTAGAGTATCAAAAAAAGATAGATGAAATTAACTCACGCTTTAAAAATGCATTAAACGATAACAATTTAGCCGAGGTAAAACAAATTATTATTGATTGCGAAATTGTTTGCCCAATAAGTGGCAGCCGCAACTGGACAGATGTTCGCCAGTTTAATTTAATGTTCAGCACATCTATGGGTTCGGTAAGCGAAGAGGCAAGCACCATTTATTTACGCCCCGAAACTGCACAAGGTATTTTTGTAAACTATTTAAACGTTCAAAAAACCGGCAGAATGAAATTGCCTTTTGGTATTGCTCAAACAGGTAAAGCTTTTAGAAACGAAATTGTAGCGCGACAATTTATTTTTAGAATGCGCGAGTTTGAACAAATGGAAATGCAATTTTTTGTAAAACCTGGCACCGAAATGCAATATTACGAAGAGTGGAAAAACAAACGCTTAGCTTGGCATTTAAGTTTAGGTTTAGGAAAAGAAAATTACAAATTTCACGACCATATAAAATTAGCACATTACGCAAATGCAGCTTGCGATATTGAGTTTCAGTTTCCGTTTGGGTTTAAAGAATTAGAAGGCATACACAGTCGTACCGATTTTGATTTAAAACAACACGAACAATATAGCGGAAAAAAATTACAATATTTTGATGTTGAAGAAAACAAATCATACGTGCCTTATGTTGTTGAAACAAGCGTAGGATTAGACAGATTGTTTTTATCAATTTTAAGTGCAGCGTATAAAGAAGAACCGCTTGAAAATGGTGAAACACGTACAGTTTTAAATCTTCCGCCAGCATTAGCACCAATTAAAATTGCTGTGTTTCCTTTGGTAAAAAAAGACGGACTACCCGAATTGGCAGAATCTATTATAAATGATTTAAAATTTGATTATGCAGTTGCTTATGACGAAAAAGACACTGTAGGTAAACGTTATCGCAGACACGATGCAATTGGCACTCCGTATTGTATAACGGTTGATCATCAAAGCAAAGAAGACAAAACTGTAACTGTAAGACACAGAGATACAATGCAGCAAGAACGGTTACCAATTACCGAATTAAATAAATTTTTTGAAAACAAAGTAAGTTTTAAAAGTTTGCTAAAACAATTATAAATTATGAACGTTTTAATTTTAGGCTCCGGCGGACGAGAACATGCTTTTGCATGGAAAATTTCTCAAAGTAAAAATTTACAAAATTTATACATTGCTCCAGGTAATGCAGGAACAGCAAATTGTGGAACTAATGTAAATATTTCTGTTACCGATTTTGAAGCCATTAAAAATTTAGTTTGGGAAAAAGATATTAATTTAGTTTTAGTTGGTCCCGAAGACCCTTTAGTTAAAGGCATACACGATTATTTTTTAAATGATGAGGTGTTAAAAGACATACCGGTTATTGGTCCTAAAAAAGATGGGGCTCAGTTAGAAGGGAGTAAAGATTTTAGTAAACAATTTATGCAAAAGCACAATGTACCAACTGCTGCATATGCAACGTTTACAAAAGATAATTTAGAAGAAGGTTATGTTTTTTTAGAAAAATTAAATCCGCCATTTGTATTAAAAGCAGATGGTTTAGCTGCAGGTAAAGGTGTTTTAATAATTAGTGATTTGCAAGAAGCTAAAACAGAATTAAAAAACATGTTGGTTAATTCTAAATTTGGAAACGCAAGCGCAAAAGTAGTTATTGAAGAATTTTTACATGGCATTGAACTTTCTGTTTTTGTTTTAACCGATGGAAAAAATTATAAAATATTACCAGCGGCAAAAGATTACAAACGAATTGGAGTAGGCGATACAGGCTTAAATACAGGAGGAATGGGTGCTGTAAGTCCGGTGCCATTTGCTAACGAAGAGTTTATAAAAAAGGTTGAAGAAAAAGTTATTAAACCAACAATAAATGGTTTAAATAAAGAAGGAATTGATTACCGTGGATTTATTTTTATTGGATTAATGAATTGCAATGGCGAACCTTGTGTGATAGAATACAATTGCCGCATGGGCGATCCAGAAACCGAAGTTGTAATACCTCGAATAGAAAGCGATTTTTTAGATTTATTAATAGGTGTAGGCAATCAAACATTAAACACTAAAGAATTTTTAACTACAAAACAAACTGCAACTACAGTTGTAATGGTTAGTGGTGGTTATCCCGAAGAGTTTGAAAAAGGATTAGTTGTAGATGGATTAAATAATACAAACGATTCGTTAATATTTCATTCGGGTACAAAATTTAATGAAGAAAAAATTGTAACTAATGGCGGTAGAGTATTTGCAATAACCAGTTTTGGAAATACTATTAATGAGGCAGTAAATAAAAGTTTTAAAAACGCCGAAATAATTAACTATTCAAATAAGTATTACAGAAACGATATTGGAAAAGATTTAATTAACTTAAAGTAATTATTACTTTTCAATTTGTGTATCGCCAATGTACTGACCATCTTTGTACATTGCAATTCTAACTAAAATACCATCTTCGTTGTAAATGTAGGCTTTCCCAGTTAAAAACAAATTATCTTTAAATTCGCCATCTTTAGTAATTTGTTTATTTCTGTTATATAAAATGTGTTGCCCATTTAATACAGTTGGTTTTTTACTTGCTGTGTTTGGTTTTTCATCTTCTTTTACAACAATTTTAGGTGCATTTTTTAAAGGCGCGTCCTTTTTATCAGCAATAGGTTTTTTTGGTTCAAACTCTTTAATACTTGCAACATCTACATTACCATCAGCATAGTTTTTTTCTGCTTTTGTGTCGCCAGTTTCGTAGTATTCTTTAATTAAGCCAGACTCTTTACCATTAACAAAGTTACCTTCAATTGCAACTTGCCCATTATCGTAATAATATTTTTGTTGACCTTCGCGTTTACCGCTTTGGTTAAAAACAAATTCGTGTTGTACTTGTCCGTTTTCGTAATATAGTTTATAATTACCAACCCATTTATTCATTTTCCAATTACCTTCTTCGCTAATTTTTCCGTTTTCGTGGTACATAATTGCATAACCATCTGGGCGACCATTGTTAAAGGTTAATTTGTTTTTCATATTACCATTACAGAAATACTCAATCCAAATATCTTTTTTACGATTATCTTGGTATTTACCTTCTTCTATTTTAGATTCTGGAGTGTAACAAGTGCCTGGTTTATATTTTCCAAAAAGCACCCATTTACCTTGTTTTTTGTTATCTCCGTCGGTTCGGTTAATGCTATCTCCTTTGTAAATTTCAGGTTGTATTTGAGCATAACCAGCAGTACCAATGAATAGAGCAATAGTTATATGTAAAAATTTCTTCATTCCGATAACCAAATATAGTTAATTTTTAAGCATTTTCTTTCAAATTTTTGTCGAAATAAAATTGTATTAGATTAAAACAACTCAAAATTCGATGAAAATACTGTTTCTGTTTACGTTAAAAGACTTAAAAAAGTTACAATTAATTTTGAAGTTTTAGCTTAATTTGTGTTTTTATCCGATAATTATTTAGCAAAGAAAGGAAATTTAACAATTTTTGCTTTAACACCTTTATCTCGGATAGAAATATAAATTTCTGAATCGAGTTTAGCATTTTCAACAGAAACATAGCCTAAGCCAATAGCTTTATTTAAACTAGGAGATTGTGTGCCTGAAGTAACTTTACCTATAACTTTTCCATTAGCGTCTATAATTGGGTAATCATGACGAGGAATACCCCTTTCTATCATTTCAAAACCAACTAATTTTTTTGACACTCCATTTGTTTTATGACCTTCAATTTCTTTACGGTTTATAAAATCTTTAGTAAATTTTGTTATCCAGCCTAAACCAGCTTCTATAGGAGAGGTTGTATCATCAATATCATTTCCGTATAGGCAAAAACCCATTTCTAAACGTAAAGTATCGCGTGCGCCAAGTCCAATTGGTTTAATCCCATATTCTGCGCCTGCGTTAAAAATTGCATCCCACATTGCTTTTGCATCTTTATTTTTTATATAAATTTCGAAACCACCAGCCCCGGTATAACCAGTGTTTGAGATAATAACATTGGAAATACCTGCCATTTCATCTATACAAAATGTATAGTATTCCATTTGACTTAAATTAACTTTGGTTAGTTTTTGTAATGCTAAAATTGCTTTTGGGCCTTGAACGGCTAACAAACTCCAATCATCGCTTTCGTTTATCATTTCTACACCAAATGAATTGTGTTTGCTAATCCAGTTCCAATCCTTTTCGATATTTGAAGCATTAACAACTAAAAAATATTCTTTTTCATTTATTCTATAAACCAACAAATCATCTACTATGCCGCCTTTATCGTTTGGTAAACAAGAGTATTGAATTTTACCATCAATTAATTTTGAAGCATCGTTACTGGTAACTAATTGAATTAAATCTAATGCTTTATCGCCTTTTAATCTAAACTCGCCCATGTGGCTTACGTCAAATACACCAACTCCGTTTCTAACAGTTAAATGTTCTTCATTTAATCCTGTGTATGAAACAGGCATATTGTAGCCAGCAAAGGGCACCATTTTAGCACCTAAAGAAATGTGTAAATCGGTTAAGGCAGTAGTTTTCATAATAATTAATTAGGGTGTAAATATATACATTAAGCAAAAGTATAACAATAAAAAAAGCCGCAAATTTTGCGACTTTTTTATTTAAAAATTACTTATTTTTTTAAAGCATCTCTAATTTCCATTAATAGCTTTTCTTGTGCTGTAGGTTCGGGTGGTGTTGCAGGAGCTTCTATCTCTTTCTTTTTCATTTTATTAATTGCTTTTATTAGCATAAACATAACAAATGCAACTATTACAAACTCAATAGTTACAGTAATAAAACTACCGTATTTAATAGCCACTTGAGCTGCTGTTTCTTTGCCATCTGGGCCAAATTGTGCTTCTTTAAGTACAATTTTCCAATCGTTAAAATCTTTACCTTGTATCATACCAACAAGTGGCATAACCATGCCATTAATAAAAGCTGTTGTAACTTTAGTAAAAGCAGCACCCATTACAAAACCTACTGCAAGGTCAATTAAGTTGCCTTTCATGGCAAACTCTTTAAATTCTTTCATCATTCCCATAAGTGTATTTTTTTATAAATTAATTATTTCCTAAAATTTTGAAAAGTTCATCAAGTTTTGGTGTTAAAATAAGTTCTGTTCTTCTGTTTTTCTTTCTGGCTTCTGGAGTTTTAGAAGAGTCTAAAGGAAAAAACTCTCCTCTTCCGGCGCTAGTTATACGTTTGGGGTCAATATTAGATGCCCCTAACATAATTTTAGTTACAGATGTTGCGCGCATAACACTTAAATCCCAATTGTCTTTAATTTCGCCAGCGCCTTTCATTGGCACATCATCGGTATGGCCTTCAACCATTACGTTAATATCTGTGTTTTGTTCTAAAACTTTAGCAACATTTTTTAAAGCTTCAATTCCGTTAGGTTGTACGTTAGTTTTACCACTCGCAAAAAGTAAACTTTCATCCATACTTACATAAACTTTACCATTTTTTTGAGTAATAGTTAAGCCTTTTCCTTCAAAAGCAGTTAAGGCATCGCTTAATTTTTTCTTTAAATCGGCGGTTGCCTGGTCTTTTTGTTTAATAATATTTTCAAGCTCATTAACTCTTGCTTCGCGTTGTTTTAATGCAAGAGCTAAAGCATCAAGTTCGGCCTGTTGTTTTAAAAGTTTTGCTTCTAAAAGTTTTAGCTCGTCTTGTTTTTTTAATAATTGCTCTTGTGTCATTTGTAAATCGCCACTTAATTTAGAATTATCTTTTTCGCTACCTGCTAATAATTTATTTAATCGATCCATTAAACTTTGATTTAATTGGTCTAATTTATCGTACTTGCCAGTTAAGTTTCGGTAGTTGCTTCCAATAATAGAAGTATCTCTTTTTAAACCAACGTTTTCTTTTTCGTTTTTAACCATTTGTTCTTTAAGTTCGGTTAATTTGGTTTCGCATTCTTGAGCAGATTTTTTTAAAGCTGCTAATTCGTTTTGTGCTGCTGTTTTTTCGGCATTGCACTCTTCTAATTTTCTTGCAGGTACACACGAAGATATAAGACCCACAAATGCTAATATTAAAATAAATGTTTGTTTCATAAGTATGTAAAGGTAAAATATTTAAAAATAAAAATTAAGTTAAATATTAACTTTTTAAACATTGTACATGTGAGTAAATAAAACTAAATTTGATAAAATGCGTAAAATTTTAATTGTTGTAATATTTTTTTTAATTAGTGGAAACTCTTTATTTGCTCAAGTGCGTGTAGACTCACTACCTTATTTAAAATTATTTAAACAATATACTGCAAATCTTAATAAAAATATTGATTCTGCTGAAATAATAAATTTAAAATTAGAAGAAATAGCAATAAAAAAAGGAGATAATTATTTTTTAGCCTTATTTCAATTTCATAAATCTATAATTGCATATTATAAAAACGATTTTAAGTTAGCTAAAAATAACGCTTTAAGCGCAATTAAAATTAGTAAAAAATACGGTAATTATAATGTTTTAATGAGGTCGCAAAATATACTTGGGGCAATTTATTTTATTGAAGGCGATATTATAACATCAGAAAGATGGTATAACGAAAGATTAAAAATAGCGTTGATATTAAATGATACAACAGAAGAAATGCAAACCTATTATAATTTAGGTTTAATTTATTCTCAATCTGGTAGATATTTAGAAACCGCAAAAAACACGTTTAAAGCCATTAAATATTTTGAATCGAAAAAAGACTCGTTAAATCTTTTATTTCAATTACAATCGTTAGGTGTAACTTATTACCATTTAGATGATGAACAAAATGCATTAAACTATTTATATAAAGCAATTGATTTAGGTAAAAAATTAAAAAATAATTATCAGGTTGCTGGTCTTTATGTTGATATTTCAAATGTTTTTTTTGATACTTTAAATTATAGCAAAAACGATTCTGTTTTAAAATACTTAAATAATGCAATAGATTTATCTAAAAAAGAAAATGATGAATTTCATTATGCTATAGCTTTAAATTCATTAGCTGCTTTTTATACAAAAAACAAAAAATTTATTAAAGCAATTGAATACGCAAAACAAGCCATGCAATTAAATATACTAGGCAATAGGCTGTTAGGTTTAACGGGTAATTATGAAGTAATTTGCGATGCTTATTATAATTTAAATGAATTAGACTCTGCCTTATATTATGCTAGAAAAGGATTAAGTACAGCAAAAACACAGAACCAAAAAGAAAACTTATTAAAACTTAATTTAATTATATCAAAAGTATTTGAAAAAAAGAGAGTGTTTGATAGTTCGCTGTATTACCACCAGCAATATTTTACATTTTACACAACATTACAAAAAACGTTACAACTTAGAGGCATTGCTAAACAAGAATTAGTTTTTGAAAAAGAAAATCAAGATCAATTAAGAGCAAAAGAAAAATTAATAGCTCAAACAAAATTAGAAAAGCAAAAACAAATAAATACAATTGTAATTGTGGCATCAGTCTTATTAAGCGTTTTATTAATTATTAGTTTTATTAATTTTAAACAGAAACAAAAAGCTAATTTAGAAGTACTAAAGCAAAAAAAATTATTAGAAGACAAACAAAAAGAAATCCATGATAGTATTGTTTATGCTAGTAGAATTCAAAAAAGTTTAATGCCAACAAACAAATATTTAAAGAAAAAAATACATGATTAAAGTTAACTCATTTGAAGAGTATAAACAACAGTATAAATTGAGTGTTGAACAGCCTGAGAAATTTTGGGACTCAATTGCTAACAGTTTTGTTTGGAATAAAAAATGGAGCAAAACAGTAGAGTGGAATTTTGATGAGCCTAAAATAAATTGGTTTATTAATGGGCAATTAAACATTACTCAAAATTGTATTGACAGACATTTGCCACATCATGCTAATAAAACAGCATTTATTTTTGAACCAAATAACCCTAACGAAAAAAACGAAATAATTAGTTATCAGCAATTACATGATGAGGTTTGTAAGTTGGCAAATGTTTTAAAAAAATTGGATGTTACAAAAGGGGATAGAGTTTGTATTTATATGCCTATGATTCCGCAAGCAATTTATGCAATGTTAGCATGCGCAAGAATTGGTGCAATTCATTCAGTTGTTTTTGGAGGATTTAGTTCAAATGCATTAAAAGACAGAATTAACGATGCTAAATGTAAAGTTGTTTTAACTACAGATGGTGCGTATAGAGGTAACAAAGTAATTCCTATGAAAGGAACAATTGATGAGGCATTAACACAATGCGATTCTGTTAAACATGTTTTGGTTTTTAATCGTACTAACGAAAAAATAACGTTAATAAATAATAGAGATTTAAATTGGGAAGAAGAAGTAAATAACCAACCTGCAAAATGCGAACCTGTGTTTGTTGATTCTGAACACCCATTATTTATTTTATACACAAGCGGAAGTACAGGTAAGCCAAAAGGTGTTGTACATACAACAGGAGGTTATATGGTTTATACTGCTTATACATTTTCAAATGTTTTTCAATATGCGCCAAATGATATTTATTGGTGTACAGCAGATGTGGGTTGGATTACCGGGCATAGCTATATTGCTTATGCGCCATTATTAAATGCGGCTACAACAGTTTTATTTGAAGGCGTACCAACATACCCAGATGCAAGTAGGTTTTGGCAAGTAATTGATAAATATAAAGTAACTCATTTTTACACTGCACCAACAGCAATTAGAGCTTTAGAGGCTGCTGGATTAGATTTTGTAAAACCATATAAATTAAATTCGCTAAAAGTATTAGGTAGTGTTGGCGAACCCATAAACGAAGAGGCTTGGCATTGGTATAATAAAAATATAGGTAAAGAAAACTGTCCAATTGTTGATACTTGGTGGCAAACAGAAACAGCTGGCATTTTAATTTCGCCTTTAGCAGGAATTACAAAAACAAAACCAGGTTATGCAACATTGCCATTGCCGGGTGTTCAACCTATATTAGTTGATGATAAAGGAGAAGAAATATTAGGTAATAATGTTGAGGGTAATTTATGCATAAAATTTCCATGGCCTGGCATTATTAGAACTACTTACGGCGACCATGAGCGCTGTAAACAAACTTATTTTTCTACCTATAAAGGATTATACTTTACTGGCGATGGTTGTAAAAGAGATAAAGATGGTAATTATAGAATTACAGGTAGAGTAGATGATGTTATAAATGTAAGTGGCCATAGAATTGGTACCGCAGAAGTTGAAAGCGCAATAAATATGCATGAAGATATTGTTGAAAGTGCGGTTACCGGATATCCTCATGAAATTAAAGGACAGGGCATATATGCTTATTGCATAGCTACAAATACAAACAAAAACCCCGATCAAATTAAAAAAGAAATAATTGAAATAGTAAATAAGGAAATTGGGCCAATTGCTAAACCAGATAAAATTCAAATCGTAAATGGTCTTCCTAAAACACGGAGCGGAAAAATTATGCGTCGTATTTTAAGAAAAGTTGCGGAAGGTGAATTATCTAACTTAGGCGATACGTCAACTTTATTAGACCCTGCAGTAGTTGATGAAATTATAAAAGGAAGATTAAGTTAAGTTTTAGTTTTTAATATTTTTTTCTTTATGTTTTTTGCAAAAGCTATACCCCAAGCTATTTTTTGAGCATTGTGTTTTTCTAATTTAAATTTTTCAATGGTTATATTTATTAATGTTAATGCTTGTTTTGGTTTATTAAAAGTATTTTGGCAATATGCATAAATTAAACTTGCACGCGGATTGTTTTTGTTTTGTAAATAAAACTGTTCACATTTTTTTTCTAAAATTTGCTGAGTAATAAAGTTGTTTTTTTCTGCCTTTAATGTAATTATATTTTGTAATAATAATAATAGTTCTAATTCTTTATCAAACTTAAAAGTTGTATCAATATAAATAAATTTAGACCTTGTGTTAGCAATATAGTTTAAAGCAGACTGAGGATCTTTTTCTAACACTAAATATGCCATTTTAGTTTCAGAAAACACACAATAATAATTTAACAAACTATCATTTGGAGTTCCTAATAATAATCTATCAAATGTGGATTTAGATGATTCTATTTTTTCAAAAATCTCAGATGTGTCAACAATAGCTTTATTTTCATTAAATGCAATTTCTGTAAATGATTGAGCCTTTATGCTTATTATTTTACACAATACAATATATATAAATAGCTTAAATTTTAAGAATTTAATATTCATTTTTAATAATTTATACCTCTTTATAAATTTACATATTTAAATAAATATTTTTAATATAATTTACTTTTTTAAACTGTAAATTAAATTAACTTTACATTAAACATTATTAAAAGATGATAAAATATAAACACATTAAATTAACAGTAATTACAATTTTAATGGTATTTATTTCAAGCTGTAAAAAACAACCTGGCGAAGGAGGATTTGCAACAATTAAAGGAAGGTTGTATGTTAAAAATTATGACCCAACTTTTACAGTTTTATTATCTGAACATTATTTGCCTGGCGAATTTGTTTATATTATTTATGGAGATGAAAATGAAGTTGGTGATAATATTCGTACCACAAATGACGGCACTTTTTCATTTAATTACTTAAGAAAAGGTAAGTATAAAGTTTATGCAATTGGAAAAGATAACACTAAACCATCATTAAAAGTGCCTAAGGAAACTTTATTTGAAGTAGAAATAACAGAAAAAAAACAAGTTATTGATTTAAAAGATATAGTTATAATTAATTAATTTGAAAAAATTTATTATAATATTTTTGTTTTTTAGTGTTTTTAATAATACAGTTAGTTCACAAATAGAAAAGGATGCGGGTTTATGGGCTACATTTACTTTACAAAAAAAAATTACCAAAAAAATTTCAATTGCAGTTGATCAAGAAACTAGATTAAGAGAAAATTTTCAACGGATAAATTTATTTTATACAAATATTGGGGTTGATTATAAATTAAATAAACATATTAAAATAAGCCCTTCGTATAGGTTTATACAAAAAGTGAAAATTGATATGCGTGTAAGTTACAGACATCGTTTAAGTTCAGATTTAACATATAAAAAGAAATTTAATAAATTTACCATTTCCGAAAGAATTCGATATCAAATAGAAGTTAGAGACTATTTAACAAGTAAAAAAGGTAAATTACCCGAGCAATTTTTACGATTTAAAACGGATTTCAAATATGCTGTTACAGAAAAAATAACCCCCTATTTATCATGTGAATTACGTTATCAAATTAGATCATGGAGAGATAATGACACTAGATATAATGGTGATTTTCACAGAATAAGATATGTTGGTGGTATAGAGTATGAACTTAATTATAGAAACTCAATTAATGTTTATTATCTAGTACAAAACGAATTTAATATTGCCGGAATAGAAAACAATTTTATTGTGGGTTTAGCATATACGCTAAATTTATAAATGTAGTTACAATTTAATAATCACTTATTATTAATTTTCCTTTTAAATTAATATTTTTTAAATTAATGTTGTAAAAATAAATTCCTGCAGGTATGTTATTTCTATTAATTTTTATATTATTATTGATAATATTATAATTTAGTTCCACTTTTTTGCCTGTTAAATCTGAAAACTCAACACTTATAAAATCAAATTCGGAAGTGTTTTTATAAAAAATATTAGTGCTTTCATTAAACGGATTAGGATAAATTTTAAAATCTAAATCAGACACTTTATTTGTGTTAAAAGATGTAATAGTAAATGGTAATCTATGTATATAAATGTCTTCAATTCCGTTTCTGTTATCTTCCCAAGCATAAATACAGCTACCTGCAAAAGAAGAAATGTTTACAGGTTGTGTTTGTGATGTTGAATGATCGCTAACTGCTATTCCGTTTAATGCCCATTGTTGTAACCCATTTGAATTTACTTTTTGACTTCTAATATCCCATTGATTACCCGCAATAGAATCTTGCCAAACAACAATAGCGCCACCAGTACCATCACCCACAATGTTTGAATTTTTTTGATCTAAGAACGAGCTTGACAAAGCAACGCCATTAGATGCCCATACATTATTTCCTAATGTGTCTATTTTTTGAATATAAATATCACTATTGTTGCTAATTAAAGAGCGATGATCGGTCCAGCAAATTACAATTCCATTAGGTATGTTTTCATTTGTTAAATCAAGCTCTTCTTGATTTCCAGTTGCATTACAAACTACAATCCCATTTGCGGCCCATTTTATATTTCCTAATGCGTCAAGCCTTTGAGCATATAAATCAAAATCTAAAGCATTTCTTTTATCTTGCCAAGCTATTATTACTCCATTATTGCCATCGCCTCTTAGCTTTGGACGTGTTTGTGTATTTATTGCGTTACAAACCACAATGCCGTTAGCAGGCCACATTACAATACCTGAAGCATTAATGTGTTGCGCATAAATATCGTAGTTTAATGCTCCGCGCCTATCTTGCCATACTATAAATGCTCCACCTAAATTATCTGGTTGTAATCTAGGTCTTATTTGATCTAACGGGGCAGTGCAAATTGCAACACCTCCAGTGGTCCATAAAGGAACTCCGCTACTATTTATTCTTTGAGCAAAAATATCTAAAGCTCCATTAATTGAATCTTCCCAAACAACAATTGCACCACCTGCGCCATCACTAATTATTTTTGAACTTTCTTGATTTAAAGATTTTGTGCAAACTGCAACGCCATTAGTAGCCCATTGTGCAACACCGTTTGAATCTAATTTTTGTATATAAATGTCTGAATTTCCACTTCTATAATCATCCCATGTTATAATTACGCCACCGTTGCCATCTTCTACAGAAGATATTGAGTTTTGTTTATTTAGTGCTGTACAAACCGCAACACCGTTAGTTGCCCATTTTGCAATACCGTTAGAATTTACTCTTTGTGCATAAACATCTTCAGCTATTCCGCTTCTTAAATCTTCCCAAATTAAAATTGCACCATTTTTTTTATCATTGGATATTGAAATGTCTCTTTGAATGTTAGATGCGTTTATGAGCTGAGTATTAATCGTTGTGTTTGAATTCCATTGAGAAAAGCAAATATTGAAATATAGAAAACAAATTAATGTTTGTATATAAACTTTAGTTTTCATAAAATAGTTTGATTTTAATGCTTAGTTCATTAAAGTAATACTTCCAAGTTTTTCACGCATAACGCCATCTACACCTTTAAAAAGAAGTTTATAATTATATACTCCTAAATTACATGGCATATTTTTATATGTTCCATCCCATCCATTATCAATATTGTTTGATGCAAACAACAATTTGCCCCATCTATCAAATATTTCCATTTTATAACTTAATATTGAATTAGCATAAACTAAAAATTTATCATTTAAGCCATCGCCATTTGGTGTAAATGAGTTTGGAACAAACATTCCCCAGTTATTTGTAACACTTATACAAACCTGGTCTGTAACTTTGCAACCATATTGATTTATTGCTTCAGCTACATAACAACCATCTCGTTTAGGTTGTATTTGAGTTTGAGGGCATTCTTTACAAACTATGTACTCACCAGCAATCCAAGTTATAGTACCTGTGCCTTTTGCTGTAATAAATATTTGTTCATCAACATTGTAGGTAGAATCTAATCCTGCATCTACTTTTGGAAGTGGGTTTACAATTAATGTAGTTGTTGCGCTTGCACTACAATACCCATCTTTAGTAATATTAACAGTATATATTATATTGCTTGATGCACTTGATATGACATTAGGTAATGAGGTGTTATTTAATCCATCAGAAGGAATCCATTCATAATTAGTTCCTCCTGATGCTGAAAATTTTGCTTTTTCACCCGCACAAATACTTACACTTGCTGAAATATTTGGGATAATTTGAGGCGCTACAATAATATTAATACTCGATTGTTCAACACAACTTGTTGTACTATAATTATTTGCTCCAATTACAGTATATACTGTACTAACAGTAGGGTTAACAATTATAATTGGCGAATTTAAATTGCTAACTGAATTTGAAGGACTCCATGTATAAGTGTGAGCACCTGTTGCTGTAATTTGAGAAGTAAATGTTTTACCCTCACATAACATAGCCGAGCTTGATGTTAATTGTATAGTGGGAGAAGGTACAACTGTAATTGTTACTTGTTTAAAGCTTGTGCAACTGCTTGGGCCAACTGTATAAATAGTACTCACCATAGGTGAGGCAACTGGGTTAGAACATGAAGTACAACTTAAACCAATTGGAGGGGTCCAATTGTATTCAAACCCATTTAATGCTTCAAGTTGAATACCTTTTCCTGCACATATTGTTGCTGTTTCTGGCACGGTAGTTAATGTTTGGTTAATTGCAAAATGAGCAATTATTGTATCGCTTGCATTTAATGTTATTGAAACATTAGTTGCAGCTGTGTTAGGCGTAATTGAACTAGAAGTAGCACTCCAATGTGTAAAACAGTAGTTTGGATTTGGAATTGCTGTTGCAAGGTTTGGTAAAGTTCCTGGATAAGAGCCTGTCCAAGGAAAAGAGGTTAAAGTTAATGAGTTAAATGCCACAAAACCAGCGTTAGCAGGAACTACTTTTATTGTTACTTTGTGTGGGCCAGTAACATTATAGCAATTGTCAAATCCTGCCTTAACACTATCACACCTTTGTAAAATAAAATTTTTCAAATCTTGTACGTTTTGGTTCCATTGCCCCATATTTCCTCCCCAACGTGTAATTTGGCCAGGCATTTCAGGTGTAATTTTTAAAATCATACTATCTAAAACCTGTATCATACGCGTGCAACTTAATCCTGAATTTAATAAATCAAAATATCGCATTACATAATATTGTTTAAATGTAGGATTAGTTAATAGTGCATTTAAAATTGGAACGTGACCTTGATTACCGGGATTGTTTAATGACTGGGGATCGCATGGGTTTGCATTTGGTGTAGTGTTAGGGATACCTGTGTAATTAATATAATGATGAAAAGTTGCATCACAATCCCACAAAGTATATCTCCATTGTTTTTTAACTCCATTATAATTTATACCCCTCCACCATGCTGTATTCCAATTAAGCCAATCCATTGAAACAACGTACGAATTAAGTATAACATAGTCTGCTAAACTTTTAGTGTCAAACACTGTTGTTACATAATTATAGTTAGCAGGATTTACCATACTGTTTGAAGTGATGTAGTTTTTTATTGTATTCCAATCTGTTTGTGCCTGAGCTCCACCATATGCTGACCAAGTACCACCCCATGTTTGTAAAAATTGCAATGAATCTTTTTTTGTATTATAATAGTATTCAGTAAAATCGTCATCATCAACTTTTTCTCTAACATCATAAACACCCCAATATCTACCATTTACATATAATACAGCAGGTGCCCATGTACGCTCGTCAAGATGAAGTTTAGCTTTTTGAGAAATGGTATGCACGTAAGAATCACGAATATGAGCGCCTCCAAGACTTGTTGGAGATGACGTACCTGTAAATGGATAATTATCGTTTGCCGCAGCTTTTATAATTAAACGTTGAAACTTATTTCGTGTTTTATTATTGAAAAATTTATGTTTTAAAACATCGCTATATCCAAATTCATCTCTCGCTATAAAATCAATACCTCTTTGAGCGTAAGCCCAAGAGTCATTCCCATGTTTATTAGTTTGCCCAAACCCTTCTGTTTTAAATGCGCCCGTTTCATCAAAATACTCTAAACCAGTTTGAGGTACTACTATTGAACCACCCATTAAATTAGTTATATTATCACTAAATATTGAAAGGACATTTATGGAATGGTTTACATTTATAAAATAAGTATTGCTTTCGATAAAACTGGGCAGTATTAAAGGATTTGTGCTAAAAGAACGAGCTCTAACAACACTTGTTGTGGGTATTGCAATAGGCGCTGAATACAAGGTAGAGCCTGTTGTTGGCGTACTTCCGTTTATTGTGTATCGTACTAAAACAGTTGGTCCAAAGCTTGGTAAACTGATGTTTAGTGCACTTGCATAAAAACCAGCAGGAATGCTTAACGTTGGTGTAGGGGCATAGCCTAAATATGCTGTAGCTGTGTTGTTTGATGCGTTGGGTGTTGGGGCTATAAATACGCTCCATGCAGAACCACCGTTAGTTGTGCGCCCTCTAGAGTGTCCAACTTGAGTGCGTTGCATGGTTAAAGAATCTATAATTGTAAGTGCAGGACTAGAAAAAACAATTTTATCTCCACTGCATTGTTTTAAATTAAAGCTTGTATGTAAATTTGCACCAACGTTAATACCACGACCAGAAGCCCAAATTCTTAAAAAACTATTTCCATTAATTGTTACATTTCCAAATGTCCATTTAGTAAGGTTAGTAGCTTTGTCACTTAAGTGGTACCCTGTAAGATTTATAGGAGTAGCAGAGGTGTTGTATAATTCTACAAAATCTTCTGTGCTTCCAAAATTATCTGTAAATGAGCTTAAGTTAGATGCAGAATATTCGTTTATTAAAACCTGCGAATAAGTTGATTGTGTTATGAATAGTATAACCAATAAAAGAGTTTTAATTCTATTTCGAATATTAAAAAAACTTTTAATAAAAACTTTTAATTTCATTTAATGTAATAATATATAATAAAAATAATAAAAAATTTACTATTAAAATACACTTAAAGCGATTTAATAATAAATATTACACGAATTGGTCTAAACCATGTATAAATGACATTAATTTTCAAAAATTAAACCCCCAACACAGCTTGTACTAACCCTAAGTCATCAAAACTATTGGGTTTTATGTAGTTTTTAATTTTTAATTTATCCAACTCTTTACCAGTTGAATCGCCCATAGCAACAATTTTTTGCGTAGGTTTAATTTTGTTTTTTTCGATATATGCTAATAAATTACTTGGGCTGGTAAAAACTAAAATATCCATATCATCATTTACATCTACGCTTTGTTTAACCGTCCAGTAAATGTTTAGGTTAATAACATTATCTTGTTTAGGCATTTGCCATTGAAAAGTTTTTAAACTGTCTTTAGCAATTGGAAAAAGAGCTTTTCCGTTTCCAACCTTAGCTGCAAATTGTTTGCCAATTAATTTTGTATCTGTGCCTGAACCAATAAAATCTGCTCTGTACCCAAAGGTTCTTAGCTCTGCACTTGTGCTTGCGCCTACACAACCAAATTTTACACCTTTAACATCTGGCTTTTGTTGCATAAAAAACCGCACACTATGTTTGCTACTAAAAAATATCCAATCAGATTTTGGTAATTCTCTTATTTTAATTTCTTTAAAATCTATTAAGCTTTTTCCAACAACATCGTAACCTAGCTTTGTTAGCGAGCTATTAAAGTAATTGCCATCATTTAAATTTTTTGTAATGTAAACTTTTTTCCCTTTAATACTTTTTGCTTTATCTACAATTTCATCAGCAAAACCATCGGTGTTTAAAGTTTCAAAATACAATTGTTTAGGTTGCTTATCCCATGCATCAGCCACACTTAACCAAACTTTAAACTTTAAACGATCATCATCATCGGGGTCTGCGTCGCAATAAACACCCAACGGTAATTGGCATCCACCATCAAAGCCTCGTAAAATGTTTCGTTCAATATTAATTTTTACCAATACATCAAAATCACTTATTTTGTCAATTAGCGAAATAGTTGCATCATCATCTTCGCGTGTTTGCCAGGCTAAAACGCCTTGTGCAGGAGCAGGAACAAAAATTTCTGGGTTTAATTGCTCTACATATAAATCATCTAAATCTAATTCTAACCTTTCAATACCCGCAGTTGCTAAAACAATTGCATCATATTCGCCTTTTCGTAATTTTTCAATTCGTGTGGTAACATTTCCTCTTAAATCTAATAATTGAACATCTGGTCTAAACGCTAACAGTTGAGATTTTCTACGTGCAGAAGAGGTGCCAACTTTTGCGTTTTTTTTAAAGTTAAATTTTAAAGAATCATCAACACAATTTTTATTTATTAAAATGGTATCGCTTGGATCGGCTCGTTTGCTAACGCCCGCAATAATTAAACCATAAGGTTGTTCGGTTGGTAAATCTTTATGAGAGTGAACAGCTAAATCAATACTTTTATTTAGTAAAGCTTCTTCTAGTTCTTTTGTAAAAAAACCTTTTCCTTCAAGTTTATCAAAGCTCGTGTTCCATTCTTGTGAACGATCTCCTGATGTTGAAATTATTTTTATTTCTACTTCTGCACCACAATCTTCAAGTTTATCTTTGGTGTAATTAGCTTGCCACAGTGCCAAATCGCTTCCCCTTGTTCCTATTATAATTTTTTTACTCATACATTTTTTATTTCATCCATTTTTTATACCACATTATAAACATTAATATATGCCATAATCTAGTTGCTAACCAAGTTTTTCCATTTAAAAAATCAGATTTCAAAGATAAAACATAATGTTTATTTAAAAATGGCATTTGGTTTAAATTATCTTCATTAATATAATTATTTAATGTTGTTTTTAATTGATTTTGTAACCAATTTGCAACAGGAATAGCAAAGCCCATTTTTGGGCGGTCCATTAATTGTTTTGGAATTAATTGATGGGTAATGTCTTTTAAAATTCTTTTTTTTGTTTTATTATATAGCTTATACTCATCAGGTAATTGGGCGCACCATTCTGCTAATTGATGATCTAAATAAGGTTCTCGCGCTTCTAAACTCACGCTCATGCTTGCTCTATCTACCTTATGCAAAATGTCATTAGGTAAGTAACTCACAAAATCAGTTGCAAGCATATAATTTAATGTTGTGTAATTAGAATTATTTATCAAATGATGATATCCAGAATAATTAATTGTAAATGGAAAATTAACTAATCTATTAACATCGTCAACTGAAAACACTTCTGTTAAACGTTTCAGTAGAATCTCATCGCTGTGGTTTTGCAATAAATATTTAAGTTTATGAAATCTATCAATAAAATTATAAGTGTTTTTTAAAATAGGAATTTTATTAGGGTTAACTTTATTCATACTTGCAACAGCGCCTTTTTTAATAAATGCAGGAATTTTTTTAAGTTTTTTCCCTTGGTTATTTACAAATGAATAGCGGTTATAACCTGCAAACAATTCATCTCCACCATCGGCACTTAACGCAACAGTTACTGATTTTTTTGCCAATTGACTTACTAATAATGTTGGTATTGCACTACTATCAGCAAACGGTTCGTCGTAATAATATGGGAGAGATTCTATAAGTGCTAAAGCTTCGTTTTCGGTACAATCATACTCTGTATGGTTAGTTTGAAGGTGTTGTGCAATTTTTTTTGCGAATGGCGCTTCGTTTAAACCAAAATGAGGCACGCCAATTGTAAACGTGTTTATTTGTTGATTATTGTTTTTTTGTAATAATGCTGTTAGGCTTGCACTATCGTAACCTCCGCTTAAAAACACACCAACTTTAACATCGGCAACCATACGGTAATTAGCTGCTTTACCTAATTGTTTGGTTGTTTCAGCTATAGCATCGTTATAATTTATATTTAGTTTAGGTTTGTTGTAAGCATCAATTATTGTCCAGTATTGTTTGGTAATAATTTGTTTTGTGGTTAAGTTATATTTTAAATAATTGCCAGGTAAAAGTTTGAAACAACTATTAAATATACATTGGTTGTATGGTACAGAACCATGCACAAAATAATTTGCTAAAGCATCGGTGTTAATTTCAGGTTTAAAATTTGGAAATTGATGAAAGGATTTTAGTTCTGATGCAAAAACAAAAAACTCATTTGTAACAAAATAATAAAATGGTTTTACGCCAACTCTATCTCTATAACAGTATATTACATGATTTAGTTCATCGAAAATTACAAAAGCAAACATTCCTATAAATTTATTTACTGCGCTATCTCCCCATTCTTCAAATGCATGTAAAATCACTTCGGTATCGCTATCGGTTATAAAAGAATGGCGTTTGCTTATTAATTCTTCTTTAATTTCTTTATAATTATAAACTTCTCCATTAAACGTAATACAATAATTTTTGTATTGCATAGGTTGTGAGGCTTTATCACTTAAATCTATAATAGATAAACGTGTATGACCTAAAGCTATTGTACAATTATCTGTATTAAATATTTTTGATGATTTTCCATCTGGCCCTCTGTGTTTAAGAGGTTCTATCATTTTATTAATAGTGATAGATGGAATAGCTTTACTAAAATCAATATAACCTGCTATACCGCACATTAAAAATAAAATTATTTATCTTTATAAATATACATGTTAATAATGCCTTTATTAGGGCTACTATTATCACTTAATGTTACCACAAAAGGTTTTCTTTGGCCCTCAAAACAATTATAAACAACAGATCCTTGGTCTTCTGTTGGATTAGGCAATTTGTTGGCATAATAATCTTTTAAATCGCAAAACAAATAAGATGTAAGTTCAACATCATTACAATTAATTTGAACATTAATTTCATCTAAACTATCGTTTGTAAATGAATAATTAATAGAGTAATTTGTTATACTATCCAACTTATATTCAAAAAACAAATCGTTTGGGCTTTTTTCAATTGGAGCAATATTTTCGGTTGTTTTAATACTATCAGATGAAGTGTTTAAATTTAAACCTCTAAAAACGCCTTGTTTACTTTTAATAATTTCATCAAGGTAAGCATGATAACCTTCAAAAATGCGATCTTTTTTAATTTCCTTTTTAGATTCATCTGTTTTACAAGAAAAAAATGAAAATAAAATAAGAGTTATTAATATGATAGATTTAATATTCAAAACAAGTAAAATTAAATAAAATAATCCATTAAAACATACAATTATAAAGTTTAAGCACAAAATAAAATGCTTTAATAACCCTTTTAATGCATTACCAATAAATATTAATAACTTTGCGCTTTTACATGAAAACAAAAACATTAAAAGGAAATAAAGTAAATGTTATTACCATGGGTTGTAGTAAAAACTTGGTTGATAGCGAAGTATTAATGGGGCAATTAAAAGCTAACAAATTTGATGTAGAGCATGAGGCAGAAAATAACGACCATCAAATAATTATTATAAATACTTGTGGTTTTGTAGAAAGTGCAAAACAAGAAAGTATAGATACAATATTAAAATTTGTTGAAGAAAAAAAGAATGGTAATGTAGAAAAAGTTTATGTTACAGGTTGTTTAAGCGAAAGGTATAAACCAGATTTAGAAAAAGAAATTCCTGAAGTTGACGCCTATTTTGGAACAAGAGATTTACCCAAACTACTTAAAACATTAAAGGCAGATTATAAACATGAGTTAGTTGGTGAGCGGTTACTTACAACACCACAACACTATGCTTATTTTAAAATTAGCGAAGGCTGCGATAGGCCTTGTAGTTTTTGTGCAATACCATTAATGCGAGGCAACCACATTTCCGAACCTATTGAAAGCTTAGTTGAAAGAGCAAAAGTTTTAGCAGCAAAAGGCACTAAAGAATTGTTGTTAATTGCACAAGATTTAACGTATTATGGTTTAGATATTTATAAAAAACGTGAACTAGCAAAGTTAATTGATAAATTAAGTGAGGTTGAAGGAATAGAATGGATAAGGTTGCATTATGCTTTCCCAAGCGGATTTCCGATGGAAGTATTAGATGTAATGAAAAACAAATCTAATGTATGTAATTACTTAGATATGCCTTTGCAACATATTAGCGACAATATGTTAAAAAGCATGAGGCGTGGTATAACAAAACAAAAAACAATTGATACTGTAAATCAAATACGAGATAAAATACCAGGCATTGCAATTAGAACAACATTAATAGCGGGTTACCCTGGCGAAACTGAACAAGACCACGAAGAAATGTTGAGGTGGGTAGAAAACTCTCGTTTTGAAAGATTAGGAATATTTACATACTCGCACGAAGAAAACACCCATGCGTTTAATTTAAAAGACGATGTAGCCGAGAAATTGAAACGTAAAAGGGCAGATGAGGTAATGAAAATACAACAAGAAATTTCTTATCAATTAAACCAACAAAAAATAGGCAAACAATTTAAAATATTAATAGATAAAAAAGAAGGAGATTATTTTGTAGGGCGCACAGAGTTTGATAGCCCAGATGTAGATAATGAAGTGTTAATTAAAGCTACAGATAAATTATATTTAAGCAGAGGTAGTTTTGTTAACACAAAAATTATTAGTGCAACCGATTTTGATTTGTATGCCGATGTTATTTAGTAATTTAAAAAATTAATTAGGAGAAAATAGATATAATGGTATATTTGTAAGTAAAAATTATAAAAATGGAAGAAACAACAAACACAACACAAAATGCAAATGCAGGTAAAACATTAGGTATTGCCGGAATGATTTTAGGAATAATAACGGTAATTGTGTCATTTATTCCTTGTTTAGGAATGTATGCCTTAATACCAGGAGTAGTAGGTTTAATTGTATCAATAATTAGCATTAATCAAGCAAATAAAGCTGGTGCTCCAAAAGGCATGGCTGTTGCTGGTTTAATTTGCTCAATAATTGGATGTGCAATTGCAGGCTGGCAATGGTATGTAATAGCAACTGCCGCTGATAAAATGAAAGATGCTTTTGAAAATTCTGGTTTAATGGATTCGTTAACTAAAGCCGCACAGCAATTAAAAGAATTAAAAATTGATACTACAAGTACACAGTAAAATTAATGCCTAATGTTTATAGAAATATAAATTTAGGTGTAATTGTATTAATAGGAATAGTGTTTTGCTATTCCTATTTTTTTTACCCAAACAACCATCCATTAGATTGTGTTATAAAAAAACAAACTGGTAAAAATTGTTCTTCTTGTGGTATATCTAGGGCGTTTAGCAATTTTACACATTTACATTTTGATGAAGGAAAACAATACAACAAACATGCATTTGTGATTTTTATTTATTTTTTAGTGCAATTTGTATTTCGTGTAATTTTGGTATTAACTAAAAAAACACATCTAAAAATTTATTTTTACATAGATATAATTTTTACAATAATTGGTTTTTTAATTTCATTTACACCAATGTTAGTTGAGCAGTTTATTTTGTTTAATTAATAATTTGAATTGGCAATAACTATCGCTATATAGTTTATAATTATAACGTTATAATTAAGGAATGAGATTAGCGACTCAATTAAAAAACAACAAAAAACAATCAGCACTTATTGATAAAAACCTCCCGTTTCAAGCCCTGACGATGAACTGCCGTTGTGATTTGCTTTTCCGCCGCGGCGGATATCTTTGAAATCGAGGAACGAGATTCGCTGATTCGATTAAAAAAACAACAAAAAACAATCAGCACTTATTGATAAAAACGGTCCTTTTTTTCATAGTTATTAATTACGGCGTTGTGATTTGCTTTTCCGCCGCGGCGGATATCTTTGACATATTGATAAAAACAACACATAAGAACTAATCAAAAGTATCGAGTTGTGATTTGCTTTTCCGCCGCGGCGGATATCTTTGACATATTGATAAAAACTAAACACAAAAGGACTATCATAAGCAACTCGTTGTGATTTGCTTTCATATTGTATCTTTGACATATTGATAAAAACTTAAACAATTAGCCAAATGAAATTAGAGCGTTGTGATTTGCTTTCATATTGTATCTTTGACATATTGATAAAAACTGTGTCCGCAGCTGCTCAAGGTGTTTTGTGTTGTGATTTGCTTTCATATTGTATCTTTGACATATTGATAAAAACAGAAATCATGACAACAAAAATTGAAAATTAGTTGTGATTTGCTTTCATATTGTATCTTTGACATATTGATAAAAACCCCACCAATCGATAATGAACCCGTAAATCCGGTTGTGATTTGCTTTCATATTGTATCTTTGACATATTGATAAAAACAAAAAATCATTCTATTATTCACCGTTTTGGTTGTGATTTGCTTTCATATTGTATCTTTGACATATTGATAAAAACTACAGCCTATTAAAAATGTAAAAATTACAAGTTGTGATTTGCTTTCATATTGTATCTTTGACATATTGATAAAAACTCCCTGTAATAATAGGTGATAATATTTGAAGTTGTGATTTGCTTTCATATTGTATCTTTGACATATTGATAAAAACTGCCTATTTTGGTAATGTAGTTAAATTTAAGTTGTGATTTGCTTTCATATTGTATCTTTGACATATTGATAAAAACTGCTCAAACAGCCTTAGAAACAAATTATGGGTTGTGATTTGCTTTCATATTGTATCTTTGACATATTGATAAAAACAAAAAACAAATTAAAAAACAAACAAAATGGGTTGTGATTTGCTTTCATATTGTATCTTTGACATATTGATAAAAACTATAATAAATCAATTGCGTTTCCAAATTCAGTTGTGATTTGCTTTCATATTGTATCTTTGACATATTGATAAAAACTGTATCTGCTGGTCGTGTATCTGGTGCATGTTGTGATTTGCTTTCATATTGTATCTTTGACATATTGATAAAAACTTGCCGCTATTTACCTTATTACTTCGCATAGTTGTGATTTGCTTTCATATTGTATCTTTGACATATTGATAAAAACCTTATCTCCACTAATTGAAGCACCAAGGAGTTGTGATTTGCTTTCATATTGTATCTTTGACATATTGATAAAAACAGGATAAAGCTAAGTTAAAAACTAAAGTTAGTTGTGATTTGCTTTCATATTGTATCTTTGACATATTGATAAAAACGAACGTAATCTGTAGTAAGCAAGTCATGCAGTTGTGATTTGCTTTCATATTGTATCTTTGACATATTGATAAAAACATAAAGAATTTAAAGTTAGTATTGAATGGCGTTGTGATTTGCTTTCATATTGTATCTTTGACATATTGATAAAAACTCCCATTCCTATACAATTATTATTACTCTTGTTGTGATTTGCTTTCATATTGTATCTTTGACATATTGATAAAAACTCCTCGCTTCCCCAGTCTGGTCTATCTTCAGTTGTGATTTGCTTTCATATTGTATCTTTGACATATTGATAAAAACAATTAACCAAGCAAGCAGAACAAGAAAGTAGTTGTGATTTGCTTTCATATTGTATCTTTGACATATTGATAAAAACAACAGTATCACGATTTAGTTTACCAAAACAGTTGTGATTTGCTTTCATATTGTATCTTTGACATATTGATAAAAACTAACCACATTAAGCTCAGTTAGAGATAATGGTTGTGATTTGCTTTCATATTGTATCTTTGACATATTGATAAAAACTTTTATACCACACGTATATGCAAATAGCTGTTGTGATTTGCTTTCATATTGTATCTTTGACATATTGATAAAAACTGTAAGCGATGCAGAACGTGCCTACCTTATGTTGTGATTTGCTTTCATATTGTATCTTTGACATATTGATAAAAACTGCGTTTTGTTGTCATGGTTTTGAGGTTTTGTTGTGATTTGCTTTCATATTGTATCTTTGACATATTGATAAAAACGCGGACAAATTGCACTCAACCGCTTGGGCTGTTGTGATTTGCTTTCATATTGTATCTTTGACATATTGATAAAAACCTCTTCCATATCTGCTTTTTCAGGATCTGGTTGTGATTTGCTTTCATATTGTATCTTTGACATATTGATAAAAACATATGCCAATAGAAGAAGAAATACAGTATTGTTGTGATTTGCTTTCATATTGTATCTTTGACATATTGATAAAAACTATAGAACAAATTGAATGCCCTGAATGTGGGTTGTGATTTGCTTTCATATTGTATCTTTGACATATTGATAAAAACTTTACAGCTAAAACAGATAAAGAAGCTATTGTTGTGATTTGCTTTCATATTGTATCTTTGACATATTGATAAAAACATGATTTGCAAGAGGGTTTGAATGAGTATAGTTGTGATTTGCTTTCATATTGTATCTTTGACATATTGATAAAAACTTGTTTACTTGACTATAACCATTATATGACGTTGTGATTTGCTTTCATATTGTATCTTTGACATATTGATAAAAACATATAGTTAA
>JAIUNM010000007.1 GCA_020162035.1 Bacteroidota bacterium
CATTTATTTTAATTTATAAAGAAATTGTAAGTACAAGAATAGAAGCAAGAAAAAGAGAAAAGTGTTGGAAAAGCGGAATCGGAAAAGAAAAATTTAAGGCAATGATTGTTGAAAGCGCGGGCCTGTCTACCGACAGGTAGATTCGAGTCCCGTCCAGTCCGCAAAAAATTAAGCCTTACAATTTTGTAAGGCTTTTTTATTATGTACACAGTTTACGCAATAACCAGTAAAAGCAGAAAATACATTTATGTTGGTTTAACTAGCGATTTGGAAAGAAGATTAAAACAACACAATAATGGATATGAAAAAACAACAAAACCTTATGCACCATTTATTTTAATTTATAAAGAAATTGTAAGTACAAGAATAGAAGCAAGAAAAAGAGAAAAGTATTGGAAAAGCGGAATCGGAAAAGAAAAACTTAAGGCAATGATTGTTGAAAGCGCGGGCCTGTCTACCGACAGGTAGATTCGAGTCCCGTCCAGTCCGCAAAAAATTAAGCCTTACAATTTTGCAAGGCTTTTTTGTTAAATAAATTTTCTAGTTGATGAAAATACCTATAATTGCGTTGCAAAAGCAGTTTTAAAACATTCTCGTTACGCTTTACTAAACAGAGATTGAGAAGTAGGCTTATCTTACAGAATAAAGATATAGTATATTGAATTATTTGTACTTTTTTTTAGGGTTACGATTGTTATGAAAAACAGAAAAAATTATCACCGTTTTGATTTGTTCTTCTACAGAATAAATAATTGAAAAAGGAAAATTTTTAATAACTGCTTCATGAAAATTTTTGTATGATTTTTTATATAAATATGGTTTTTTGCGAATTAAAATTATTGTTTTTTCTGTTGTTTCAACGAATTTAATTGCAATTTCTTCACCTTTTTCGCTATAAAAATTTACAGATGTTTCGTACTCTTCTTGTGCTTTTGAATTTAAAATGTATTGGTACATATTATCTATTAAATTTATTTTTTAATAGTTTTTGTATTCTTTTTTTACTTTCATTACCGCTAATCATTTTTGTTTTACCTGATTTATAGTCTTTATATCGTTGGTCGAGTTCAGCTTTAAAAACATTGCTATATGAAGATTCTACTTCTAAATCTGCTTCTACTATTGTATAAAATGCCTTTATTTTTTTTGAGTCAACTTGATCTATATAATTATGTAATTTTTCTCTAATTATATTTACTGCTAATGTCATAATGTTGTATTTAAAGGTTATTTCAAATTTACTAATTTTTATTTAGTTTAAATATTTTTAAAATATTGTAATGATTGCTCTGTAAATTTATTTTGCTTTTGTCTGTTTTTAATTGCATTGTTTAATTTACCAATTTATCTCAATAGTTTTTGTTTCATAAGGATATATTTTAATGGTATCTATTGTTTGTGTTACAACGCCCATTTTCTTTTTGTAAATTTTTAAAACATGTTTGCCAGCATTAGATTTCGTGGAATAATTAGAAATTACAACACTTGGATAAGGAAATCCGTTATCACCATAATAGCTCCAGCCGCTATATACCCCCCCCCCAAATGGATATGGCTGGCCCGGCACTTCATATTTTGGAGAAATTATACCAATTGCTATACTATCATTAGTTTGCGATGGGTTGAGTAAATTATTGAATTGCACTTTAAAAAAACAATCGTAAGTGCTGCTATTTAAAACTTTATTATTACTGTTTTCTAATTTAATTTCGCTATTTTCAGTTACGTTACAATTGTAATTATCACTTTTATCATAACTGTACTTAATCTTAGCTGCATATTGCACATTCTGATTCTTTTTTAGTTTTAGATTATCAAAAAAACATTGTCCATTGGCATCAGTTGTTGCATGGGCTATTTCTTTACATTGTGTACCCGCATTAAACAAGCCACCCTTGTATTGGCTTTCTATAATTATTACTTCAGCATTTGTTATAGGCTCGCCCAAAGCATAGTTCCACGCAGTAATGCTAATATTACTTTTTTTACGGCAGGTGGTAAAAACTAATAATATTGCTACAAGTATTAAAATTTGTTTTTTCATTACTGTAAAATAATTCTATCGGTTTGTTTGTAATCTTTATTAAAAACCCTGCTCCGCTGGATTTTGAGCGAATGCCTTGTGTGTTTGCTAATCCTGCGAATTTTATATAACTCATCATAAAATTTCATTTTATTGTTTTAATAAATATATAAAATTTAATAAAGGTTTGCAAATTCTTATTTTTTAAAACGAAGGTTTACAAATCCTTCGCAGCGAAGACTTGCGCCATCTTCTGTACCTACTTTAACAAAATCGTTGTTAAAACGCGTTTTATAATACCAATATTTTTTATGTCTCAGAGTTTCAACACTCTGAGCATTAAAATTTGAAGCAATTTGTAAAAAAACACATAACCAAATTACATATATAAGTTTATCTTTTAAAGGTAATTTCATAAAATTTATTTTTTATTGTTTTGGTTAAAATCATCTTTTTGCCATATAAGCGTTTAATATGGTTAGTACCAAAAGATAAAAAATTTGTAAATAATGCTTTAGTAACACTACTGTCTTTAATTCGTCTTTCAGTAAAGTTCAGAGTTTCAAATTTGGAATTAAGAACATAGTTCAAACTAGTAATATCCCCAGGATTAAAAATACCAGGTTTTATGGGTGTTGAACTTACAAAAGCATTAGGGTCATCTTCCTCATTAAGGCGACCATTAATAAAATAGAAATGGAGTTCATGAAGATTAATAGGGTTAATAGAATCTTGGTAAATATTATTGGCGTTTACGCCATCAATCACAATATTTTCTATTTGCCATGAAGAATTTTCAGAAGTTGCGAGAATTCTTACCTTTGCTCTACTGAGAGAGATAGTAGGATCATCATCAAACTTTTTACACCCTAATAGCAGTAAACTATAAGCCAATGCACGTATTACAATATTATATTTCATAGTATTATTTTTGTTTAATAGCATCAATCTCTTTTTGCATTTTCACCATTCGTATGGTCATTTCCTCAATTTTCTTTAGCAAAATTTTATTCATTTCTCCCAAATCAATGCCGTTTTCTAGAACTTCTTTTTCGCTTGGCACACCGGGTAAATGTTTATTGGTTAAATAATACTTTTCTTCATCATATAAATTAAGCAATTGATAATCTTTATCAAACACATAATCAGCCCAATCTACAACTCTTATAAAACAAGACTTACCAACAATTTTGCCGTTTATTGTTAGCAGCGCATCTGTGTGCGGCCCACTTGTTTGAGTTTTATCGCCAATAATTGTTTTTCCATCACTTGCAACATTAAATACTGTTAGCGAATTTGATTTATTACTAACAGATATTGCATTTTTATTTGGGTCGCTTAAAATTTTCACACCATCATCTGCCCACGCATCAATGGTTAAGCGTGCGCTTGGGTTATCGGTTCCAATGCCCACTTTATTATTATCGTGTAAAAATAATATGTTGTTATTGGCATTGGTGCTGCCATAAGGTTTCCAAAAATTTAAACCGCTGTTTGCTACTGCTGTGCCGCCTGTATATTCTACACCCCAATCGCCATTTGGGCTTGTTGGGCCATTAAACACAAACATTGGACCGCCGTAAGCATTATTTCCTTTACATCGTGTTAAGCCATTGCTAAATATAAATTGTAAAGGGTCGCCTGGGTTACTTGTAAAATTAGCTCCAAACCCAATTGAACCGCTGGGTTTATTAAATATGGTAGATACATTGTTTGATTTTAAAATAAAATCAACATTATTACACGTGCCAGCATAATTGCTGCCATTTACGGTTAAGTCCACATTATTTCCTCCCTCAAACCAAGGTATGGTATTTGGTAAGCAAGGCGTACTACCTATACCGTTTCCACCACCTGGGTTAGGGATGGTTTTTAATAAATTACCTGCAGAGTCGGTATAAACTATAGCGTAACCTGTGCCTGCTAAATTACTTAGTTTTAAACTGCCTGTAATTTGTGTGTTGCCAGCCACATCTAATTTATAGTTACTGTTGGGTGTTGTGCCTATGCCTAAATTTCCGTTTGGTAAATATTAATTAGTTCCTGTTTTACTTAATAATCCTAGTCCGTTATTTTCTATAAAATTTTTAATTGCGGTACCGCCTACTGGTGTTAATTTTCCATTCACATCTATTGTTAAAATTTTATAGTTGTTAGCACTTGCTAAACTATTAAAAATAATGTCGCCATTGCTATCAAATGTAAAGCGGGTTGTATTATTGGTTTTAATTAATAATGGTATGCTGTTTGTTGTACCAATAAAATCGCCATTACTAGCGTTGTTGCCCGAAGGCTTCCAAGGCGGACCATTTTGCGCTATTATAAATGAGCCCATAAAGCTAAATAAAGCTATTACAGAGGTTTTTACCCAGTAGGGGGGGGTAATTGATGTTTTTGTTTGTTTCATTGTATAAATGATTTTAATGAAATTGTATAACGAATTTAATGAAAATAAATTAAGATGCAAAATTTAAAATAAACTCAGTTTCAAAAATTACAAGTATTGTAAATTTTATCTGATTACTTATTTCGAAATTATTTATTCTAAAAAATGTTGATTAAATATGTTCAAATAAATAACTAACTATGATAAACCCTTGAAAAAATTATTTTTCCATTTTTAATTTCTAAAACTTCACCAACCATTAAATCAGCTTCGCCTGGCGCTTGTCTTAAATATTCAATAAAAACAAATTCGTTATTACAAACTATATTTTTATTTTCGTAATACAATTGTGGCAACCTTTCAAATGCACCTTGCCACCATTCTCTTAATTCATCATGCCCGCTAATAAATCCATTTGTTTGTGGTTTAGCAATTTTTAATTTAGGACTGTAATGTTGCGCGTTTATATCATATAAACTTAACAGTGCATTAATATTTTTTGTATTAAACGCATCAAGCCAATTGTTTGCAAGCTGTAATGTATCCATATTTAATTTATTTCCCATTCGTTCCAATCCATTTCTTCGCCATTTAATATTTTCAAATAACTAATATATCTTTCCTCATTAATTTCTTTTTCGTTAACAGCTTTTATAACTCCACAACCAGGCTCAGTTTGATGTAAACAATTATTAAATTTACAAGTATTCATAAGTTCTCTAATTTCGGGGAAGTAATGCCCAATTTCTTCCTTTTTCATTTCAACTAAGCCCAACTCTTTAACACCAGGGCTATCAATTATAAATCCACCAAATGACAAATTATGTAACTCTGCAAATGTTGTTGTATGAGTGCCTTTTAAATGCGTTAAGCTAATTTCGCCTGTTTTTAAATTTAAACTTGGCTCTATTCTGTTAATTAAAGTTGTTTTTCCAACGCCAGAATGGCCAGCAACTAAAGTTGTTTTATTTGATAATAATTTTTTTATTTCAATTAGCGATTCTTTATCATTAAAATTTGTTGTTATACATTGATAACCAATTTTAGTATAAATTTTTATTATTTGATTTTGATACGCTAATAAATCAGCTTCAAGTAAATCTGTTTTATTAAACACTAATACAATTGGGATTTGATAAGCTTCGGCAGTTATTAAAAACCGATCAATAAATCCTAAACTTGTTCGTGGTGCAACCATAGTGCAAACCAACATGGCTAAATCTAAATTACTAGCTAAAATATGCGCTTGTTTACTTAAATTTAACGATTTTCGAATAATATAATTTTTGCGTGGTAAAATTGTTTCTATAACAGGCGAGTCTGTATTTGTATTAACTTCTACTATATCTCCAACAGCAATTGGATTAGTTGTTTTTCGACCATCTAACCTTATTTTACCTTTTAGCTTACACAAATAATTTTGCGAGTTAATTTTAACTAAATAATTACTACCAGTAGATTTTATTACAACTCCTTTTTGCAACATTTTTAGCAAAGTTAACATTTTAACTATTTGCTAACAATTAACGTTTGTTATAACATTAAAATATTAAATTTAGCACGATTTAATAAAACACAAAATTATGAAAGAAGTATACATCGTATCTGCCGTACGTACAGCAATGGGTTCGTTTGGTGGTACATTAGCAGGAATAAGCGCAACCAAATTAGGAGCAGAAGCTATTAAAGGTGCCTTAGCAAAAATAAATTTAGATGGTAAACTGGTTCAGGAAGTTTATATGGGTAGCGTTTTACAAGCAAACCTAGGGCAAGCACCAGCACGCCAAGCTGCAAAATTTGCTGGTTTACCTGATAGTGTAAACTGTACTACTGTAAATAAAGTTTGCGCAAGCGGTATGAAATCAATTGCTTTAGCAGCTCAAAGTATAATGTTAGGCGATAACGATATTGTTGTGGCTGGTGGTATGGAAAACATGAGCTCAGCTCCGTTTTATAGCGATAGTACAAGATGGGGGGCTAAATATGGCAACTCGCAATTAATTGATGGCTTAGCTAAAGATGGTTTAACAGATGTTTATGGAAATGTGCCAATGGGTAATTGTGCAGAGTTGTGTGCAAGCGAACATAAATTTAGCAGAGAAGAGCAAGATAATTTTGCTATAGAATCTTACAAAAGAAGTGCGGCTGCTTGGAGTGCTGGTAAATTTAAAGATGAAGTTATTGGCATAACCGTAAAAACTAAAAAAGGCGATGTTGTTTTTGCTGAAGATGAAGAATATAAAAATGTAAATTTTGAAAAAATACCAACTTTAAAACCTGTGTTTCAAAAAGACGGAACTGTGACAGCTGCAAATGCTAGTACAATGAATGATGGCGCAGCTGCATTAGTTTTAATGAGTAAAGAAAAAGCAGAAAGTTTAGGAATTAAACCTATTGCAAAAATTAAAAGTTATGCCGATGCTGAACAAGCCCCAGAATGGTTTACAACTACACCAAGTTTAGCAGTGCCAAAAGCTGTTGAAAAAGCTGGTTTAAAAATGAATGATATTAATTATTATGAGTTAAACGAAGCATTTAGTGTTGTTGGTTTAGCAAATATTAAATTAATGAATTTAGATGCAAGTAAAGTTAATGTTAATGGCGGTGCGGTATCACTAGGGCACCCTTTAGGCGCAAGTGGCGCACGTGTAATTGTAACTTTAATTAACGTATTAAAACAAAACAATGCTAAATATGGTGCGGCTGGTATTTGTAATGGCGGCGGCGGCGCAAGCGCAATGGTAATTGAAAACGTTTAAGTTTAAACAATCAAATAATTTAAAAAGCTGTCTAATTAAACTAGACAGCTTTTTTTATTTTTGATTTATTACTTTTCTTTCTTACATAAATAAATCATTTCACCTTTAGGTAAACGGTATTTATCTACTTCTTCGGGGCTTAATGTATTTACATAATCATCAACAATAACAGTAAAACCAGCTGCTTGTAATTTATCTTTATAATCTAAACCAAACAAGCGCAAATGGTCTTTTTGCCAAAAATGTAATTCTCTGTCGGCCTCGGTAACTATAGATTTATCTTCGTATGTTTTTTCGCGAGTTGTATCTAATGGTACTTGAAAAATACCCCAACCACCAACGCTCATAATTCGATACAACTCTTTCATACAAACTTCTGCATTTTCAACATGTTCTAAAACATGATTGCAAAAAATAACATCAAAACTATTATCTTCAAAAGGGGCTTTATGTAAATCAAAATGAATATCGGCTATTGGGCTGTTATAATCTCCAGTTGTATATTTTAAATTTTTTTGAGCTTTAAATAATTTATAAAAACATTGCTCGGGGGCAATGTGTAACATTTTATATGTTTTTGTAAAAAAATCTGTTTTGTTTTTTAAATACAACCATAATAAACGGTGTCTTTCTAACGATAAACTACCCGGACAAAGAACATTATCTCGTTTTGCTCTTCCTCCATAACCATAAGGTAAAAATTTACGGTATGTTTTTCCGCTTATAGGGTCTTGATATTTTTTACCATAATAAAGTATGGGTGCAATTTTGCTAAAAATTAAACTTAGCTTAATTAAAATTGGGCGGGGTATGGTGCGTAGTAAAAAATGAAACATGTTATTCTTTTATTTTTTTATCTCTTAACTTTAAAATTGGTTTTTCAATTAAATTATAAAGTAAAAAGGCTGATGCAAATGTAAATATAAAATAAAGTAGTTTAGAATATGCCGGATTAAAATAATCAATTACAAAATAAAAAAAAGGATGAACTAAGTATAAAGCATAGGTTAACTTGCTTAAATTGGTAAAACAAAAAGTTAAACAAGTTTTAAATTTAATTCCCATCCAATCAATAGAGCTAAAAAATATTTTAGGGACAATTAAACTTATTAAAAAAGGCAAAATAATAAAATGAGAAACTTTTAACACAGTAGAATTATTAAAATTTTCGGAAGCCCCTACTCTATTATTAATATAAAATAAATAGGCAATAATTAATCCACATGCTAAACTACTTAACCAAAAGCTATTTAATTTTTTAAACAACTCAAAATAATTATTTTTTAAATACGCTAAAATTACACCCATAAATAAAGCATCAAACCTTAATAAAAATATGCCATTAATTGCAGAATATGTGCCGCCTTTAAATTGAACATAAATAAATCTTAAAATAATTTCAGCTAAAATAAACGCAATAAAAAATAACATTCCTGTTTTAAATTTTTTGCCATTTAATTTAAAAAACAACGTTAAAAACAAGGGTAAAAAAATATAAAACCACTCTTCAATAACTAAACTCCATGTTACATCGTGAAATTGTATGCCATAAAAATTATTTTGAAGAAATAAAAAATAGTAAATAATATTAAATCCAACTGAATGGTCAATAAATAAAAACTTAAATAATAATATAAAATAATAGGTTGGCAAAATCCTTAACCACCGTCTAATTAAAAAAGTTTTAATAGATTTTAATGAATTTTCTTTTTGAAGTTGTCTAATTAAAATATCTCCAATTAAAAACCCACTTAAAACAAAAAATATTTCAACTCCAAATGCGCCCATTGTTGGCACAACCATTTTTTGTATTGTTATTCCACCATGTTGAAATAAAACTAAAAAAATAGAAAATGTTCTAAGTATATCTAATCCTAAATTGCGTTGCATTTAATTTATTACTACTCCATTAGTTCAACCATAGATTTTGCTACATCAACATCTTCCCAATCAATAAATCCAACTTCTTGTAACTTTAATTGAAGTTTTGTGTCAAAAATATATGTTGTTGGAATGCTATAAACACCAACAGAATTAAATCCACTGTTTAGTTTTAAAAACGTAAAAGGATATTGCTTTTTTTCTTTCCAATTTTTAATTACTTCAAAGTCTTCGTCGCTAATACAAATAATTTCAACGTTTTGTAACTGTGTATCTTTTATTTTTTTTAAAGTATTTAATTCATCAATACAATTAGGGCACCAACTTGCGCCAAAGCTTACTATTAATTTTTTACCTTTTAAATTTTTAAAAGCAACCTTATTTGTATCCAAATCATACAACTCAAGCGCGTCAAAATTAATAGATGGTGCTACATTAAATTTCTTATATAAATAAACTCCTAAAAGCAATACAATTGCAGTTAGCGCCATTACAATAACTTTTTTATTCATTTTTTAAACAACTGGCTTTTAATTAGTTTTTTTGGTCAACATTAATCGTATAAAATTACAAATACTTTTGTATTTATTATTGTGCTTATCATTATTAAAATAGCTAAATGGCTGTTAAAGCTAATTATTTGGTTTTTCGGTATTTCTATTTTATCGGTTATACTTTTTAAATGGGTTCCTGTTCCTTTAACACCATTAATGATAATTAGATGCGTAGAACAAAAATGTGATAATAAAGAAATGACATTAAAACATGATTGGGTTAGTTTAGATGAAATATCTCCAAAACTACAATTAGCAGTAGTTTGTAGCGAAGATCAAAATTATTTAAAACACTTTGGCTTTGATTGGGGCGCAATAGAAAAAGCAATTAAAAACAACGAACAAGGCAAAAAAGTAAGAGGTGGAAGCACAATAAGTCAACAAACTGCAAAAAATGTTTTTTTATGGCCTGGTAGAAGTTACATAAGAAAAGCCTTTGAAGCTTATTTTACATTATTAATTGAAATTTGTTGGAGCAAAGAAAGAATAATGGAAGTTTATTTAAATAGTATTGAAATGGGCAATGGTGTTTATGGTGCTGAAGCTGCTTCAAAATTTTGGTTTAAAAAATCGGCAAATAAATTAAATAAAGATGAAAGTGCTGCAATTGCTGCTATTTTACCTAATCCTTTAAAATATGTAGCAAATCCTCCAAGCAATTATGTATCTAAAAGAAAAACATGGATAAAACAACAAATGAGTTATTGGGGTAACCAATTAGATTACGATAAGTATAATGATGAAGATGAAAATGCGGTGTTAGAAAAAAATCAAAACAAAAAAACTAAAAACAAAAAGTGAAAAGAAATTACTTATTTATACTTATGCTTTTTACAGTTTTAAGCTGCGGTAACTCCGAGAGCGATGTAAAACGTTTAATTAAATACATAAAATTAAGTAAGGCAAGTTTAAATTTTAATTTAAATACATATCAAAAACATGTAGCCTTTCAGCTAGATACTTTATTTTATAAACTTAATAAACAAGGTGGATTTAATGGCAGTATAATTGTTGGCAAAGCAGGAACAGTTTTGTATAAAAAACATTTTGGTATAAAAGATAAAATGGATAATTCTTTATTAAATGATAGTTCAATGTTTCAATTAGCATCGGTTAGTAAAGTAATTACCGCAACATCTGTTCTTATGCTTTACGAAAGAGGTCAAGTTGAATTAGACAAAGAAATTAATTTTTATTTAAAAGATTTTCCTTACGAAAACATTACCGTTAAAGAATTGTTAAATCACAGATCGGGATTACCAAACTATATTTATACAATGAATGATGCTATTGGCATTCCTAATAATCAACTCAATAATCAAAAAATGTTTGACTTTTTAGTAACTAATAAACCAAAACCATATTTAAAACCAAACTATCGTTTTAATTACTGCAATACCAATTATGCGTTATTAGCCCTTTTAGTAGAAAAAATTAGTGGTAAACCGTTTAATGAATTTTTAAGAGATGAACTTTTTTTACCTCTAGGAATGAAAAACACAAAAACTATTAAAGATATAGATTTTTCAAAAGATAATATTGCAAAGGCTTATGATTTAAAATGGAAAGATGTAGCCATGGATGCAAGTGATTATGTTTTGGGAGATAAAAGTGTGTACAGTACATGTTATGATTTGTTTTTGTTTAGCGAAGCATTATATCAAAATAAAATAATTACACCTCAAACACAAACAATGGCTTATTTACCGTATAGTAAAGAAAATAAAAAAAACAATTACGGTTATGGCTGGCGCATGAATGAGTTTAAAGATTCTATTAAAAAAGAAGTTTTTCATAACGGTTGGTGGCATGGTTATAGAACCGCTTTTCATAGAAGATTACACGACACTTTAACCATTGTTGTTTTAAGCAATCAATTAAATAAAGCAGCTTACCACACTTACAAAGTTTATCAAATTTTAGATCAAACTACCGGAGAAATTACTGAAGAATATGATGAATAATTATTTACGACCAGGACATTTTTTACAACGATCGCCCTTTTTGTAACTCTTACAACAATTTTTCTTTTTTTTACAACACTCTGCAAAAACAATAAACGGATTTTTGTTTTCAAAAAACAATTGCTTTTTAGGTGTTAAATTATCCATAAAACAAAACTACTAAACCCATTAAATTTATAAATACCACAAATAGGGTATTTTTTATTTTATATGTAAATTTGTATCCTAAAATGACAATAGATCCTTTAAATAACTGGTTTTCGATAAATAATAAAATAAATTTAATTACTGGCCCTTGCGGTGCCGAAAGCTTTGAGCAATTATCTAAAACCATTGAAGGTTTAATTGAAAATAAAATAACACCTTCATATTTTAGAGCAGGAGTTTGGAAACCACGCACACGACCAAACAGCTTTGAAGGAAAAGGAGAAGAAGCACTTAAATGGTTAGCTGATCTAAAACAAAAATATAATCAAAAAATAATTATTGAAGTTGCAAATGCTCAACATGCCGAGCTTGCTTTAAAATATAATATTGATGCGTTGTGGATAGGCGCTCGTACAACAGGTAACCCTTTTAGTGTTCAAGAAATTGCAGATGTTGTTAAAGGTAAAAATATTCCAATTCTTATAAAAAACCCAATTCATACTGATTTGCAACTTTGGCTTGGTGCAGTAGAAAGATTTTCTAATAATGGCGTAAAACAATTAGCTGCAATTCATAGAGGCTTTCATGTATATGGAAAAACAAAATATCGTAATAAACCTTTTTGGAATATACCAATTGAGTTAAGAACTGTTTTACCTAATTTACCATTGTTTTGCGACCCAAGTCATATTTGTGGAAACACAGAATTAATCCCTCAGGTTGCCCAAAAAGCTCTTGACTTAGGTTTTGATGGTTTAATGCTTGAATCTCATTTTAATCCTTCAATTGCTTTAAGTGATGCCAATCAACAATTAACACCACAACACTTACATAATTTAATTATTCGTAAAGTAAAAATTAATTTATCTGACGAAAAAAACACATTACAAGAGTTAAGAAATCTAATAGATGAAATTGATGAAGATTTATTAAACTTATTAAAGAAAAGATTAAATACAATTAGTCAAATTGCTTCATATAAAAAAGATAATCAAATTGCAATTTTTCAATTAGAACGTTGGCAAGAAATTATTAGAACACGCGCTCAATTGGCTGATAAATTAGGCTTAAGCAGACAACATGTTGAAAAGATATGTCAATTATTGCATGAAGAAAGCATTAAACATCAAAATAATTTAATGAATAAAAATTAATTGAATTTGTTTTTTAACTGTTTTTAAAAAAACTAAAATTTACATTTCCGTACTTTTTAATCTTTTCAAAACCTATTAAAGTTTCTAAATGTGTATTTGCACCATGTTCAATTATTAACATTCCATTATTTTTTAATAACTGTTTAGAAAATACTATCTCATGTATTAAATTAATATTAACTAAATCGTATGGTGGATCAGCAAATATTAAATCAAATTGTTTTTTAGTTGAATTTAAAAACGCAAACACATCTTGTTTAACAGCATTTATAGGTAGTTTTAATTCTACTGCAGTTCTATTTAAAAAATTAACACAAGCAAAATGTTTATCAACAGCAACAATGTTATTGCACCCCCTTGAAGCAAATTCCAAACTTATGTGTCCGGTTCCTGTAAATAAATCTAATACCTCTACTTCATCAAAATAAATAACATTTGTTAGTATATTAAACAACCCTTCTTTAGCAAAATCTGTTGTAGGCCTTACTGGTAAACCTTTAGGAATTTTTAATGTTTTACCTTTAAATTGTCCACCAATAATTCTCATATTAATTAATTAATTTATTAATGAATAATATAAATGTTTAGATGTAAAGTAATTAGTGTTAAGATTTCCAATTTCTACATTTTTAATATACTTTTTTAATTTTGACACTATACTTTCGTTTTTATCTATTTGCCCGCAAACACAAAATTTGCAAGTTAAAACATTCAAATTATATTGTTCAATAATAAATAAAATATAGTAAAGTGCATCTTCATCATTATTAAATTTAAATAAATTATATAATTGTAATTTATTTTCTGTTTTTAAAACAACCTCCATTTGCGATGCTGTAAAATTAATTAATGCATCAGTTTTGGTAAACTCAGTTTTGTTTAAAAACACATTTAATAAACCAAAAGCTGAACTACTAAATTTTATGTTTTTAATGGTTTTTTCTAAATAATTTTTTACATCTAAATTTATAGCATACACAATTTTAAAATCATGTAAGGCATCTTCTCTTGTAACATAATTTGATGGAAATTGCGTAGTAAATTTTAATAAATTTTCACTCTCTTCCTTTGCGTAAATTACATTAGGAAGTATTACAAAATATTCTGTTAAAAAAAATGCTTCAGAGTTTATGAAATTTTTATGCGCTAATAAATTTTCAAAAATATAGTCTAAATAAAATTGAAGAGGTTGCAAATTTGGCTTTGTTATTTCAATTTCAAAAAACTTAAAAACTTTATCTGAATTAAAAACAACAACCACAATAAAATTTTCGTTAATTAATAATTTAAGTTGTAAGTTTTTTTGCTCAGTTATTTTTTCATCAACAAGCTTTACAATATTGTAGTTTGCATTAAACATTATTGCACAAATTTAATTAAATTTTTATTTATTAAAAGATTATTTTATGTTGATTTTCAGCAACTTACATATAACATAAATTAAATTTAAAACCAATATTAAACCTTAATTAAATATTTATATCAAAGCATTAAACCAAAAACAAAAAAAATGAAAAATATAAAATTAAGTCTTGCAATTATTTTAATATCAGGAATTGCAATTACCTCTTGTAAAAAAAGAGATACAAAAAAAGAAGAAGAAAGAGATACAGAACAAGCAACAGTAAGTGATAATAACACCGCTGAAAATATTTCGAGTGATGTTGATGTAATGGGAAGCCAAGTTTCTGAAAACGGAAATGTAACAACTTTTAGATCATCGTCAACAGATTTATTAATAGCAGCTTCGTGTGCAACTGTAACTTCTGCTTTTAATGGAACAGCAATAACTACAGCAACTGTTGATTTTGGTTCATCTTGTGTTGGAAAAGATGGGCGTACGCGTTCAGGTAAATTGTTTTACGATTTTACAGGTTCAACATCTAATGCTAAATTTTACAGAAACCCAGGCTTTAAAATGGTTGTAACTTCACAAAATTATTTAGTTGACGGAAATTCTGTTAGTATTACAAAAACAGTTACAAACACAACACCCGTAAGTATTGGTACAGGAACTAACCCTGGCACAAATTTAACATGGCAAATAACTGGTAATGTTACTATTGTTAAAGCTAATAACGAAGGTACAATTACAAGAAGTTGTAACAGAACTAAAACTTTATTAAACACAAACGATGCAAATGTTTACAAAGGTCAATTTTTAGCAATTGATTGGACAAAAGCAATTATACAATTAAATGGAACCGCAAATGGAACTAATGCAAAAGGTGAAAACTTTTCAGTTACAGCAACAAATTTAGTTAGAGATTTTAATTGCGCGCCTGATCCTTTACGCCCTCACCGTCATCCTTTTATTTCAGGTACTTTACAATATACTCCAGGTAACAGACCAACAAGATATGTTGATTTTGGAAATGGCGCTTGCGATTTTGGAGCAATTGTAACTATAGAAGGTCAACAATTTAGCATTTCATTAAACTAATTGTTTTTAAACTAGCTAAAAGCAAAGCGTTATTTTTATTAATTTTAAACCACTCAAAAAATATTGAGTGGTTTTTTTTATGGATGATTCTCAACAAAAAATTAAAAAATTAGAAAATACCATAATTCTAAACCTACCTTTTACACCCAACCGAGATCAAGAAATTGCAATTAAAAAACTAAGTAAGTTTGTTTTTAATTCCTATCAAAATAGTGTATTTATTTTAAAAGGTTATGCAGGAACAGGAAAAACAAATATAATTTCTGGTCTTACAAAATCAATTAAAAGTGTTGGTTGGAAAACTGTACTATTAGCTCCAACTGGTCGTGCAGCAAAAGTAATTAGCAATTACTCTAAACAAAAAGCATTTACAATTCACAAAAAAATATTTGATTATTCGTTAGAAAGTACCGAAAACAATTTTTCAACCCTATCAGAAAACACGCATACAAACACATTATTTATTGTTGATGAAGCAAGTATGATTAACAATGAAATTGGCTTTGAGGCAAAAACAAATATTTTAGAAAGCTTATTTGAATTTGTGTTTAGTGGCACAAATTGTAAATTAATTTTAGTTGGCGATAACGCTCAATTACCTCCAGTTGGTAGTAATTTTAGTCCTGCATTAAGTCCTGAGTATTTAAAATTAAATTTTAATTTAAACATATTTTTTTGCGAATTAAAACAAGTTGCACGTCAAAAAGAGGATAGTGGAATTTTATATAATGCAACAAAACTTAGAGTTAATTTACTTGAACAAAATTTTGAAATGCCAAAATTTGAAACTTCAACTGATTTTATAAGATTAAGTGGCGAAGATTTAGAAGATACACTTAACACTTGTATAAATAATTTTGGAGAAGAAAACATTATCATAATTACCAGAAGTAATAAACGAGCGGTTCAATTTAATCAAACCTATCGCAACAGAATTAAATATCTTGAAAACGAAATTAACACCGGAGATAAAATAATGATTGTAAAAAACAATTATTTTTGGTTACCAAAAACCAATACGGAAACAAATTTTATTGCCAATGGAGATATTGCCGAAATAACAAAAATTAAAACAAAAACAAATTTATATGGGTTTGATTTTTGCGATTGTGAAATTAAACTAATTGATTATGAATTACCTCCATTAGAAGTTAAATTGCTGTTATCTACACTATACACAGATCAAGCAAGCCTTTCGGCTGAACAACAAAATATTTTATATGAAAATGTAATTGCCGATGTTGCAAATGAAACTAACAAGTACATAAAATTTCAATACTTAAAAAATAGTTCGTTTTATAATGCATTGCAAGTAAAATTAGCCTATGCTGTAACCTGTCATAAATCGCAAGGTGGGCAATGGCCTGTTGTTTTTATTGACCAAGGTTATTTAACTAAAGAAAATTTAAATAGTGAATATATAAGATGGTTGTACACAGCAATAACAAGAGCAACAGAAAGAGTATATTTAATTAATTTTAATGAAGATTTTTTTAGTTGATATTATTTCATGTTAACAAATAAAAAAAACTAAACTAATTTAGACAAGAATCTGTTTTTTAACCTTTAATTAATTGTGAATTAAATAATTTTTATTAATTTAGTAGGATATAAATGTTTAATACATTAACTAAAATAGTTATACTTATTTTAATTTTTCCTGTCTTTTACTTTGGTCAAAATTTTTCTAGGCCAGGAGATTGGAAAAAATATAGAAAAGAAGTATTTATAAGTACTGGTGCAGCTTCTTTTTTGGGTGATTTAGGTGGGAGAAATAGAACGGGTACAGATTTTAGCCCTGTTGATTTAGATTTTAACCAAATCCGTACTGCTTTTGGCGCAGGTTTCAGATATAAATTTCAAAGATGGTTAGCCGGAACTGTTAAATTTAATTACTTAAGATTAAAGGGAGATGACGCTGCAACAACTGAAATTTATAGAAATAATAGAAATTTAAATTTTAAAACTAACTTATTTGAATTAGGAGGCCGAATAGAAATAGGCTACAACAGTTCAAAAGCAGGTAACCGTTATGGAATTAAAAAAACACTTTCAAGAAGGATGAAAGCTAATGACCATGCTTTTTTTGGATTTGTTGGTGTTTCTGCATTTTACTTCAATCCAAAAGCTAAAGATGGCACTAAACTACAACCTTTACATACCGAAGGACAAGGACTACCTGGTGGTCCAAAAAATTATAGCAATTACTCCGTTGCAATTCCATTTGGTGTTTATTACAAATTAGTATTGCAAAAACAATGGAGTGTTGGTATAGAGTTTGCGTGGCGTAAAACATTTACAGATTATATTGACGATGTTAGTAAAACTTATTACGACCCAGTTTTATTAGCCGCTGCTTATGGTCCCACTTCAGTAAAATATGCCGATCCAAGTCTTGGCACAATAGCAGGTGCTACAGCGCCAGATGCTTCAGGAAACGGAGCGCAAAGAGGTGATAAAAACTTAGATTCGTACATGAGTATAGAATTAACAGTTGGTTATATTTTTAAACAAAAACGCCGTTCAAAAGCGAGATTAAGAAGTAAATTCTAATTAAAAAATTTATTGTTTTTTATTAAATCATTGCTACCTTCATCTAACTAAATTATGAGTGGCAACACATTTGAATTTAAAAAATTTTCGATTAAGCAAGATAAATGTACAATGAAGGTAAATACCGATGCAGTACTTTTAGGGGCTTGGGTTAATCCAATAAACGAAAAAAACATTTTAGATATTGGTACAGGAACTGGCGTAATTGCTTTAATGTTAGCCCAAAAATCTAATGCAAATATTATCGCAATTGATATTGATAATAATAGTATTGAGCAAGCAAAAGAAAATGTTTTAAATTGTTCATTTGCAAAAAACACACAAACAATACATACAAGTTTCCAAAATTTTGCGGCATCTACTAATCTAAAGTTCGATTTAATTGTAAGCAACCCACCCTATTATCCTAATTCGGTTAAAATAAATAATCAACCAAGAAGTTTAGCAAGACATGCAGAAACTTTACCTTTTGAAGAACTAATTTTTGGCATAACAAAAATTTTAAGTTTTGAAGGAAAATTTTGTTTGATTTTACCAAAACAAGAAGCAGAATTGTTTGTAACTGTAGCGAAACAACATAATTTATTTTTAACAAAATTGCTTAGAGTTAGAACAAAACCAGAAGCAGATACAGAAAAAAGACATTTAATGCAATTTGAATTTAAAGAAAATGGTTATTTTGAATCTACTTTAATAATTGAAAATGCAAAACATTTTGATTATACCGAAGAATATAAAAACCTAACAAAAGATTATTACCTTAACTTTTAGAAATCAACTGAGCTGCTTTTAAACCAACAACACTTCCAATTGCAACTCCCATTCCTCCCATTCTTACTGCAGCTAAAACATTATTATTTACAAATTCAATAATTGGTTTTTTTTCTTTACCAACACCCATAATACCACACCATCTGTGTTCAATTTCAAAACTTGTTTTAGGTAAAATTGTTTCTTTTAAAAACAATTCTAATTTTTTTTGAATTTTTAAATTTAGTTCAAATTTATCTGTAGATTCAGTTTCAAAATCTAAATTTCGAGCTCCACCCAACAACACTCTGTTATCTATATTTCTAAAATAATAATAGCCTTTATCAAAATGAAAAGCACCTTTTAATTTTAAATTATTTATTGGTTTTGTAATCAACACCTGAGCTCTTGCAGGTTTAACATCAAATTTATTTAATAAATAACTTGCAAACCCATTTACAGCAACAACACATTTTAAACAATTAAAATCGCCAATACTTGTTTTTAATTGTACTGCATTTTTAGTTGAACAAATATTTAATACATCTACATTATTTAAAATTTCAACACCTAAACTTCTTACCAAATTAAGCATTTGATTCATCATTAAAGCAGTATCTAATTGTCCTTCGTGTTTATTTTTTATAGCGCCATAAATTTTATCTTTTACAAAATTAGAACTGCTTTTAAAAGTGTCTTTTAAACCAATAGTTTCATCTATAGATTTGTTTAAATATTTAATTTTGTCTAAATTAGTTTCATAATCGTATTTAGACGAAAACCATTCCGTTCCTCCATAACCTTTATAAGCAATATTTTTTTCTCCTAAATTTTGTTTTAATAACTGCAAACCATCCCAACGCATTTTAACAGTTTCAAATACTGTTTTCTCATTGCTATTATTTAAATCATCTATTAGTTCGCTTACACTCCCAAAACAAGCAAACCCAGCGTTTTTGGTGCTTGCTCCATGAGGTAGAAACCCTTTTTCTAAAATTAAAACTTTACATTTTTTATTATTTTTCTTTAAGTTATATGCTGTATTTAAACCTACAATTCCACTCCCAATAACAATAAAATCGAATTTATTAAAATAATGTTTTAATTCCCAATAACTGTAATTAACAGAGCTTAACATTTTCATAACAAATTTGGTATTTTTATTGTAAATTTAAGACTTAATTTAATTGTTCAAATTTAAGATAATGAGATTTAAAAAAGCAATATTACTCCTTTTTATAATTGGATTTAATGTGCATTTATTTTCTCAAGATAAAACTGTAAGATTTGAAACAAAAATTGAAAAAGACGGAAAAGGCACTGGTAGCGCAAATGTTAACGTACTTCAAAATGGTAAACCATTTAAAACAGTTGTAACTGGAGATGATGGTAAACTCCGTTTAGACTTACCATATGGATACAATTATCAAATAACAGTTTCTAAACCACAACTTTGTTCTAAAAAATTCGAAATCTCGACTATTGGAATTCCTGAAGATGCGAGAGAAATGGGTTTTAAAGTAGATGGTATTAGTTTATTTGAATTGCAAAAAGGTATTGATTATTCGGTACTAAACCAAACATTACTAAAAGTTAATTATAATGCTGGTTCTCAAAATATGGATTACGATGAGGCTTATTTTAATCAAATCCAAGGAGCATTAGCACAATTAAAAGAATTAGAAAGAGCTGCCATTCAAAATGCAAAAAATAAAGAAGCAAGTTATCAAACTGCGATAAAAAATGGAGATAAACAATTTCAAAAAAAGGAATGGCAAGCTGCATTAGCAAGTTATCAAGAAGCCTCTAACATTAAGCCTGAAGAAAGTTTTCCTAAGGATCAAATAAATAACATTAATAAACTAATTGCTGAAGCAGATGCGAAGGCAAAAGCAGATGCAGATGCAAAAGCCAAGGCAGAAGCTGAACGATTAGCAAAAGAAAAAGCAGAGGCTGAAGCAAAAGCCAAGGCAGAAGCTGAACGATTAGCAAAAGAAAAAGCAGAGGCTGAAGCAAAAGCCAAAGCAGAAGCTGAACGATTAGCAAAAGAAAAAGCGGATGCTGAAGCAAAAGCCAAAGCAGAAGCTGAACGATTAGCGAAAGAAAAAGCGGATGCAGATGCAAAAGCCAAGGCAGAAGCTGAACGATTAGCAAAAGAAAAAGCAGAGGCTGAAGCAAAAGCCAAGGCAGAAGCTGAACGATTAGCAAAAGAAAAAGCAGAGGCTGAAGCAAAAGCCAAGGCAGAAGCTGAACGATTAGCAAAAGAAAAAGCGGATGCTGAAGCGAAAGCTAAAGCAGAAGCTGAACGATTAGCAAAAGAAAAAGCGGATGCTGAAGCGAAAGCCAAGGCTGAAGCTGAACGATTAGCAAAAGAAAAAGCAGAGGCTGATGCGAAAGCCAAAGCAGAAGCTGAACGATTAGCAAAAGAAAAAGCAGATGCAGATGCAAAAGCCAAGGCTGAAGCTGAAAAATTAGCAAAAGAAAAAGCAGATGCAGATGCAAAAGCCAAAGCAGAAGCTGAACGATTAGCGAAAGAAAAATCGGATGCTGAAGCAAAAGCCAAAGCAGAAGCTGAACGATTAGCGAAAGAAAAAGCAGATGCAGATGCAAAAGCCAAAGCAGAAAAATTAGCAAAAGAAAAAGCGGATGCTGAAGCGAAAGCCAAAGCAGAAGCTGAAAAATTAGCAAAAGAAAAAGCGGATGCTGAAGCGAAAGCCAAAGCAGAAGCTGAAAAATTAGCAAAAGAAAAAGCAGATGCAGATGCGAAAGCCAAAGCAGAAGCTGAAAAATTAGCAAAAGAAAAAGCAGATGCTGAAGCGAAAGCCAAGGCTGAAGCTGAAAAATTAGCAAAAGAAAAAGCAGATGCTGAAGCAAAAGCCAAAGCTGAAGCTGAAAAATTAGCAAAAGAAAAAGCAGATGCAGATGCGAAAGCCAAAGCTGAAGCTGAACGATTAGCGAAAGAAAAAGCAGATGCAGATGCGAAAGCCAAAGCAGAAGCTGAAAAATTAGCAAAAGAAAAAGCAGATGCAGATGCGAAAGCCAAAGCTGAAGCAGATAAACTAGCGAAAGAAAAAGCTAATGCTGATGCAAAAGCTAAAGCAGAATTTGATGCTCAAGAAAAAAAGAAACAAGAAGAACTTGAACTTAAAAAGAAAGCGGCAGAAGAACGAAGGAAATTAGAAGAAATTGAAAACAAATACAAAGACGCTATTACAAAAGCAGATAGCTATTTTAACAAACGTGATTGGACAAATTCAAAAGCAGAGTACAATGAGGCTTTAATAATTAAACCGAACGACCAATACGCCACAAGTAAATTAAAAGAAATTGAAAAAAACTTGAAAAATGTTGTTAAACAAGGCGAAATTAAAGACAATACTAAAGGAACAATATTACCAACATTGGGTGCTATAAGTACTGACGAAAAATACAAAACTGCAATAAAAAATGCTGATGAACAATTTAAACTAAAAAGTTATGTTAATGCTAAAAAATATTACGAAGAGGCTCTAACTCACAAAGGTGGAGATGCTTACGCTAAAAATAAATTAATTGAATGTGAGAAATTTATTAATTCCGATCAAAACCAAAATGGTGTAAGTGATAGAATTGCTAAACTTTTAGCAAAATATCCACAAGGTATAACAGAAGAAACTATAAACGGCCAAGGCGTGGTAATTATACAACGTGTTGTGGTAAAAGATCAAATGGCTTGGGTTTATCAAAAAAAGATATTTAATTGGGGAGGAATTACTTTTTTTAGAGATGAAACAGTAATTACTGAAAGCACTTATGAACTAGAAACCCAACCGTAACCTAACATGCACACAGAAACGAAAGAAAATATTTTTGAAGGAATTTTTTGCACAGTTTGTAATAACAAAACCGAATCTAATTTTAAAGTTTTATACTCTAAGCCAACTTTTTCAGTAACTACTTGTAACAATTGTGGTCATGTTTTTATTCCACATTACTTTAGAAAAAAAATTACTTATACACAATACAAAAATAGCGATGTAACAAAAGCTATTAGACAAGGAAATAATTGGGTAAAAGTTCAACGCCATAAACTACGTTTTCAATTTATCAAAAAATATATTAAAAAAGGTAAACTATTTGATTTAGGTGCAGGTTGGGGGCATTTTATGTTAGCAGCTAAAGAATTAGGTTACGATATTTACGGTGTTGAAATTGCAGAGCAACCTTATCTGTATTGTAAAAACGATTTAAATTTACCGGTTGACCATATTGATTTTTTTGAATTGGATACAACAAAACATCAATTTGATTTAATAACCATGTGGGATGTTTTAGAACACATTGATAATGCTGATGTTTTTTTACAAAAATGCAATGCTCTTACCACTATGGGAGGGTATCTTTTTTTACAAGTACCACAAATAGATAGTTACTTTGCAAAAAAGTACAAAGACGATTGGAAAATGATGGGCTTAGACCATGTAAATTATTTTAGTAAAAAAACAATTACACAAATTTTAGAACGTAATGGTTATGAAGTTGTTAAAATAAAATCATCGTTTGAAATTAAATTATTTTTAATGTACACTTTACTTCCCTTAATAAAAAAAATAAAAGGGAAACAAAAAAAATCTGTAAATGAAGTAAGCGCTCAAATTAACGCTGCTGAACGACAAAATTATTTTAATAAATTCACATCTAAACCTATGTGGCAACTTAAATTATTTGTGTTTTTTCACAATATTTTATATAATTTATTATCTTTTTTTAATATTGGAGAAGAAATGATGGTTGCTGCAAAAAAAATTAAGTAAATTGGCATAAAAATTGATTAACTAAATAAAAACAAATAACATGAAAAAAATACTTTTAATTTTATTAGCAGTTTTAGGGATTAATGCTGTTGGATTTTCTAAAATAAAAAAATTACCTACAGAATTTTACTCAGTTAGATGGTTATCTTCTAATGAAGAAAATGATGCGACACTTGATTACATGGTTTTTAGAAGAGAAGGAAGTAAAGAGTTTCCTATGTCTCGTTTTAGAGCAAGTTATCAATTTGGAACAGATGGTTCATGCAAATGGTTAAAATTAGAGCCAAATGATTTACAAAATATTGTAAATGGAAAATTTGAGTTTAGTAAACGAAAACAAACAATTAAAATTTACGACGATAAAGGAGTTTTAGTTCAAACATTTAAATTGATTGGTGTAGAAAAAGATGTTTTAAAACTAAAGAGTTTATAATTCTAAACTTTTATTTTCAAACTTGTTTAAAAGTTCCAACCATAACGTTGGAACTTTTTTACTTTCATTCTTTTCATAATCCATTGCAACTAATATTCCTATACAATTTGCTGCAATTGTAGTTTTGTTTTTAACTAAACAATTTTCGATGGTTACACTTTTATTTCCAACTTTTATAACTCTAGAAAAACATTGTAAACTATCGGTTAAAAATATTGGCACTATATAATCTAACTCAGTTCTTGCAATTACAAAACCATTTTTATTCCAATTAATATGCTCGTTAAAAACTGTATTAAAATAATCAACTCTTGCTAATTCAATATAGTTTAAATAACAAGCATTATTTACATGATTTAGTCTATCAATATCGCTAAACCTAATTTGTATATTAATTTGATGATTAAAGCCTTCCATTAAAACAAACCAGGTAACATGCTCCCAGCTACAGCTTTCATTTCGTTTTCGTTTATTGAATTTGCTTTTTCTAAAGCTTTATTTAATGTAACCAGTAGCTGTTCTGTTAATTCAGAATTATCGCTATGTTGTAATGCAGGGGCAATATAAATTTCTTTAATTAATCTATTACCCGTAATTTTTATTTTAATATCTCCACCTGCTCCATCAACTTCTAAAACTGTATTATCTAATTTTATTTTAATTTCTTCGGCTTTAGCTTTCATTTCATTAAGCTTGCCCATCATATCTCCTAATTTTCCAAACATATTTATTTTTTTATAATGCTAACTGAAATCCAAATTTAACACCAATATTAGCAGCAGCATTTTGGCGCAAATAAGTATTTCTAAAAAACACATCAACTCTAAAAACTTTAAAAATATTTTCAATGCCTACACTACTTTCAACATAAGGTCCTTTATTTAAACTATGTAAACTATTAGGGAAAATTAAAGTGGCTCTATTTTGATCATTTACTGTTCCAATTACAGCTTTTACTGAAATTACTTCGCGCCATTTTAATTTTCTTAGCAAAGGTATTTTATTTAAAAATAACCCTTCGAAGTGATGAAATAACCCTAGTGACGCGTATTGGTCACTTGCAAATTCATAATAATTCATCATATTAAATGCCATTTCATCATATATATAGGTTTCGTTACCACCATGTAATTGCATTAAAACATAAGGCACATTGCCCCAAATTTTACCTGCTTCTAAAATATAATCTGTATATCCTAAAATTGGTGTAATTCTAATTCTATCACTAATATTTACAACAAGTTTTTGATAATCGTACTCAGCTTTAAAAGCATTAGGTAAAGATTTTGCATAGTTTAATTGAAAAATTGGATTTCTTGTTCCAAGAGAAATTCTTGTAAAACCTTGTCCAACAAATTTTTCTTTAAATGCAAAGCGAGTGTTTATTCTAACTTCTGTATTAATAATATTTTCTTTAGGTCCTATTGATCCATCTCGTTTATAATCTAAATACTGATTAGAACCTAGAGGTGTGTATCTGCTTCCTGCTAAAGTAATACGAGTGTTTAAACCTTGAAACCATTCTCTATCATAATAAGCTTCGGTTTTATCTACACGCGTTAAATTTGTTAATGGATTTGTTCTAAATAAAGATGCTAAGGCATTATCTTGCGAAAAACCATTTGTGCTTTGTCCTAATATTTCATAATCGCTTTTGTAGTTCATACCTACAATTTGCCTTATAGGTTTTTTAGTTACAAAACTTTTAAATCCTAAAGAATATTTCCAACGCTCATCTAAAGTTCCGTATGCAACATACCCATTTAACTCGTACCATTTACTAAACATTTCGCTGGTTCGTCCGCCAAATCTTACACGTAAGCCTTCTACTTTATTATATGAAATTAAATTTGAATATGGCCCTATTTCGAAGTTATTAAACTTTTTATAACCTGCAACTAAAACATAAAACACATCAACCCATGTTTTATAAACAGGTAAGGATTGAATAGTATCAATCATTTTAAAAATTTTCTTTTCTCTTTGGGTTAAACTATCGTGTCTATTTTCTGTCCAAAATTCGTCAGATTTTTTAAGAGCTTCTTCGTCAACTACTATTTTATCGCCAAACTCATAAAACTTATCATCTTTAGGTTGATTTAATTTTATCTTTTTATAAGAAGTTGTTTTTCTGCCATAAAATCCAATTGCTTTTTTTGTTGGAGCAAAATCAATTACTAATCTATCTTTACTTAACATCCAAGTGCTATCTGTATAAGTAAATTCTTGTATAACATTTGCACTATTTATAAAATTTAAGTTTGCATCTTTTGGTAAACTCATTTCTAATCGTTTAACTCCCCATGTAGTATCAGCAATCCAAATATTTCCGGTAAAACTTAGCTCTTGTACACGTTTAGGTTTAAAACGAATGTGATAAATGTATTGGTTGTTTTCAAAAGCACTATCTTCTAAATAATATTTATAATAAAACAAACCATTATCGCTAATTGGGCTAGGTAATTGTTTTCCAAAAACTAAAATATTATTATCGTACACATTAATGTTTTGATACATATCGCCCAAAACTTGCGATACGCTTGAGTTTTCCATTCCTGTAACTTTGCTTGCTACAATTACTTCTTTTTTACGTGTTGGATTTTTTTTATAATAAAACTGTGATAAATTTTCGATTATAAAAAAAGGAAGAGATGGTTTTTCGCCGCTATTTACACTATCTACATTATCAAACACAAACGAAATTGGTTTAAAAATTTTCTTTTCGCGCATTTCTTTAGGTATGCGAGTTAAATCAAACTCTAGTTTATTGTAGGTTTCATATTCGTATGCAGTAATGTTATTTCGATTATTTTTTTCTTTTTGTTTAACTGTATTTCTTATTATTCGATGAGCAGGATTATCACCGGCAAGTACAACAACTTCGTCAAGCACATTGTTACCTTCATTATCCATAGGGAAATTAATTTCTTGATCTGTTGCATTTTTGTTTATACCCTTTGCTAATCGTTTAAAACCAACAAATGTTGCAATAATAGAATCGGTTAATTTAGTGCATTTAATACTATAATTTCCATCAAAATCTGTTTGAGCAATTTGATTAGTTCCTTTAATTACAACAGGTACAAATGGCATAGGTTCTTTATTACCTAATTCAAATACTTTACCATGTATTGTATATTGTGATTTTAATATAAATACATTTAAAAGGAGTATAAAAACGATAAGTTTTTTTACCATAATGTTTAAAAATACAAAAAAGGTTTCATTTTTTAAAACAAACTAACTGTATTATTTATGAATTTTTATTTAAGTAATTCATTAATTAAAGCTTCGTTTTCTTGTTTAAAATTATCAAACTCGATACCTGTTGCAGGGCCATTAAAACCAGTGTGAATTTTAACTACTTGGTGTTGTTTGTTTAAAAACAACAATGTGGGAAAAGAAGAAATTTTATTTAATGCATTTAATGTTTCGCTTGCTTTATCTTTCCCCGAAAGTTGGGTAATTAATATATCATATTCAATATTAAATCTATTTTTTAGTCGAATAACTTGTTGTTGAGCTTTTTTAAAATCTGTTGTTTTTTCAAATGCTAAAGCAATAATTTCTAAACCTTGTAAATTATATTTTTGGTAAATCTCTGCAAGATACGCTGATTCATCCATACAATTAGGACACCAACTACCCATTACTTGAACCAAAACTGGTTTATTTTTATATTTTTCATCTTTAATGCTTACATTTTTTTCATTTAAATTTTTAAATGTAAAATCTATAATTGAGTTTTTATCTTTTAAAAAAGTAATTTCATTTGCATTTTTTAATTGAAATTTTTTATTTTCAATTGCAATCCAATTGGTTTGAAAATGTGACCCACTATAAAATTTTCCTGTAATTTTTGAGTTAGTTAAAATTCCTGTAAACAAATACGCATGGCTTCCATCAAAACACGACAAAAATAGTTGGTTGTCAACATTAACCCCATCTAAATATCTATAATCACCAGTTTCGGTTAAAAAAGTGCCTTCAATAAAATTTGTTTGTTCAACATGTTTAAATAAACCTATTGCTTTACTACTGTCATTTGTATTTGGAGAAAAAGTTGTTTCCCATCGCCCTTCAAAAATTGATTTTGTTGGTTGCATATTAACTAAAAATCTTTGATTACTTGGATAAGCGTAAAATGGTATTTTTTTAGCTGATGTTCTATAATTGTTTATCCAAAATCCTTTAATTGTATCGCCATTAATTTTACATTTAAACTCTGTATCAAAAACAGGCATTTTAAAATTTAAAGAATCTCCTTTAAACTTTACTTCATCAACTACAATTTTTTCTTGTCCATTTTTTATAACAATTTTAATTTTTGATTTATTTTTTATTAAATCAAAATTAAAAGGTAATTCAATGCTCTCTTTTTCATTTAAAACTAAAATACCTCTATATTGACCAGATTTTATTGAAGTTTTTGCCAAAACATTTGCTGAATTAAGAATGAATAAAACAATTAAAAAATAATTTTTAAACATTAATTTACTTTAATAATTCCATTGCTTCTTGTAAAGAGATAATTTCTCCTTTAAAAGTAGGGATTACAAATGCACCGCTAAACCCTTGTGTTTGTAATTGTTTTAGGGATTTATCTGCTTCGTCAAAATTATTGTAATTACCTGTAGTAAATCTTATGCCGCCAGTGTTTGTACCTTGTTTAACTACATCTTTAATGTCTTTAACTTGAGCATCCATTAGTTTTTCGGCTGTTGGTGTTTTAGTAATTGCTAATTGAATTTTAAATATTACTAATTTTTTATCTACCGAACTAAAGAATTTGTCTTCACTTAAATCTTCTTTAAACGATTTATCAACCTTAGCTTTTGTTGAACTTAATAACACACGTTTGCCATCTTTATATGCTGTAACAAAAGCATCGCTATAACCTTGAATTACTAAATCGGCACGAACAGCCGCTGCCTCTTCAATTGTTTTGTAGCCTTTGGTTACATATTTATAAAACTTGTCGCCTGCTTTTAATTCAATAATGCCTGTACTTGTATTAAATACTTTAGTTGAAATTTGATTTTTAAATGCCCCTAATTGTACGCGATAAAACACATCAGACTTACTAAACCCAGCTTCTTCCGTTTCTTCAGATTGATTGTTATTTGAATTAGTATTGTTTGAGTTAGTGTTTGTATTATTATTTGAGTTAGTGTTATTGTTTGTATTTGTATTTGTATTATTGTTATTGTTATTGTTATTGTTATTGTTATTGTTATTGTTATTTAAATTAGTAGAATTAGTTTGATTAGCCAACAACAATTCGTTTTCATCTTTTAAAAGTGTTTCAGCTTCATCATCAGTTAATTTAATTACTTCTTTACCCACTATTTTAGAAACAGTAGCTTCTTTTACACCATCTTTTCTAAATTCATCGCGTCGTTTAATTGCACTTTTTACTTTTTTGTATGAACCAGCAGTGTAAACTACTGTTGTTCCATCAGCTAAAGTTGTTGTATTAACATCGCCAATACTTAGTAAGTAAGCTAATTCATCACTTGGAATATTGCCTTGATACCTTTTTAACTCAACAGTATATTTTGTTTTAAATTCAGTAGGTAACTCAACACTTTTTGTATTAATTGCATAAATGTTTTCAACTATTTCTATTGTTTTATCTACTCCAGTACTATCATTCATGTATTGGTCGTACCATTTTTGCCAATAGCTATCATTTCTTGCAACGCCACGTTTATCAACAGTCATACCAGCAGGTGTATCTAATTCATAATCTAAATGGTTTGGAACACCATCTTTATCATCATCTAAAGGGCAGCCTTTTGCATCAACTTTTACTCCAGCATCTGTTCCTAAACAATCATCATTAAAATCAGAAACACTGTCTTTATCTGCATCCCATTTATCATACGCTAACCAAAATGCATCGTTAAGAGTGTCGATTTTTTGTTTAGAACGATTTTTTGTTTTTGCAATTAAATCATATTGTAAAGATACTGAGGTGTAAGTAAAATTATCTTTAAATTTTGTTCCAATTCTGTTTCCAACACTTTTGTTTGTTAATCCATCAATATAATCTGTTGTTGTAAAAAAGTATTGGAAATTTAATTTTAAATCTACTCGTTCAGTTACTTTCATTACAAAACCTGCACCAATAGGCATAGCCCAAGCACGTTCTTGATATTTGCCAAAACCATCAACATTACGTTCTCTAACATCTGTTTCATAAACATAATCACGTTTTACGTCTACGGCATTTTGAGCTCCAGCACTTCCTTCGGCCATATTTTTAATGCTTCCATCGCTCCAATAATAATAATAATTTCCGTTTTTGTCTTTTAAGTCTGTTTTACTTAAAAATTCAAAACCAGTAATTCCTAAACTTAAATATGGTCTAACTCTATGTTTATCTGAAATAAAATTACCAAAATCGTACATTAAATTTAAACCACCAGCTCTAATTTCTGATTGAAAATTTTCATTACGAGTTGGACCATACTCATTTGCACCTAATTTGCCAAAAATTACATTAAAGTTTAATTGTAAATAGCGCGTTAAACGTTGAGAAATAGCTAAATCAAATGCCGGGCGAGATGTAAATGGGTTTTGAAAATGTTTTGAATATACATCTCCATAAAAGCCTAACCTGCCTGCTCCTAGAGAAATTTTTGGTTTCATTTTTTGATCGGCATTTTCTGCAGTATCTGTTAAAAACTTGTTATTGTATTCATTTTCATCAAAAGCAGAACGAGAAAGAGGGTCTGCTTCAACTGTTTGAGTGGGAATAACTTGAGGGTTTAAAATACCAAATAACGAGTCGCCAATTGTTAAAGGCCCTTTATTAATTTCGGGTTCTTTTTCATTAATGTAGTATTGAAACAACTCCTCTGGAGTCATTTTATTTAAAGCAGCAGTATCTACTTGCGAAAATGCTTTTGTAGAGAATAGTAAGATGAAAACAATAATTATTTTTCGCATAGTTCGAAACTAGGTAAAGATAATTATTATTAATTAATTTAAAAAATTATTTAAACCACTTTTGGCTGGTTAACATTAAGCCCTCTTGAACTGTAATTCTTTTACCAGAATTGTATGCCACAACAAAAGCTGATTTTACGCCTTTATTCATTGTATTTTCACGTTTATCGCGAGCAGCCTTATATTCGTTAAAGTTTCCTATCATAAATTTAGAAAAGCCACCTTGCATTTCGCTACTTATTTTATCGCTAATATTAAACATATTTGCTAAAGTTGAAGCAGAAACACCACTATTAGAAAAAGCCCCAATTTGTACTCTAAAATCTACACTTGCTGTTGAATTATTGATTTTTGCAACTGGTTCAGTAGAGGTATTTGTAGGTTCAGTTACAGGAGTAGAAGTTGTAGGCGTTGATGTAACTATGTTGGTATTTGAGTTATTTGTTTCTGTAGTTTTATCTGGAGAAACATTATTATTTGCAACTGTTTCGGTATTAGTTTTGGCAGGTTCAATTGCTTTAACTTCTGTAGTTGGTGTGGTAGTTGCAATGGTTTGGTTAGATGTATTTCCAGCAAACACAATACTTTCTGGCGTTGCTAAAAACTTTTTGCTTTGATTTTCTTCTAAGTACGCATATTCCCCATTTAACGGTAATGTTGCTGGATTGTTAGATGTGATAGCATAAGATATAGTTAGTAATTCTTTTTCGGGAACATTTACCCAAACAAATTTTATTTTTTCATCGGCTGTTGTAAATGATGCCCCATCTGTATTTATTGATTTTGCAGTATATCCAGCAGGTAAATCATCACTGTATCTTCCAAAGCCTTTAGTATTTCCTTTGTTAATTTTTAAATTTACAATTTGCTCATTATCTGTAGTTCCTTTTGTAATTGTTCTTTCAATCGAAATTTTAGCATTTGGTTCTAAATTAGATGCAGGGCTTGCAGCACCACTTGTTGTATTTTGAACTGCAGCAACAGTTTGTGTTGGTTCAGGCGATGTACTTCGTGTTTCACTTGTATTAGTTGGAGTTGTGCTTGTTGTATTTGCTACTGCACCATCACCAATCATTATTTCAACTGGTGTCATTTCAACTACTTGTTTTGCACTTCCTTCTACATACGAATATTTTGCTGCCATTGTTTTTGCTCCACTTGCACTTGCAGCAACTACTAAATTAAATTTTACCACTAATTGCTCACCACTAGGCAAACTACTCCAAACCCATTTTGCTATACCATCCATACCAGTATAACTTGAGCCTGCATTATCAATTTCTGTTACAGTAATGCCTTCTGGTAAATCCATTTGTAATTTAGCAAAACCAGCAGAATTTCCTTTATTAACTTTTAACTCCACTGCAACCGTTTGTCCTGGTTTTATTGAGGTTGGAAAGTTATTAGTAATACCTACATTACCATCGCCAATGAAAAAACTATACAAAAAAACAGTTATTACATTGCATATAATTAAAATGTTATTTATCATGTGGGCTAAGATAGTTTAACTAAAAACTGATAATTAACTGCAAAACAGACAATTAATAACAACCCTTTGTTAATTTAGAAATTTTAGATTTTTATTATCCTTAAAAAAATAACGAAATTTGTAAAATGACAGATATAAACATTCATTTAATTAACCCTGATAATACAATAACTACATTAACAGCGCCAACAGACATGGGCTTAAGTTTAATGGAATTTTTAAAAGCAAATGAATATGATATTTTAGCCACTTGTGGGGGCATGGCTTTGTGTGCTACTTGCCATGTTCAAGTAGTTGAAGGGTATGAAATTTTAAATGAAATTGGAGATGAAGAATACGCAATGTTAGATACATTACCAAATATTACTTCAACATCAAGATTATCTTGCCAATTAAAACTTAACAGTAATTTAAATAATGTGAAAATAAAAATTATGGGCGATGGTTTAAACTAGCTCCATTATTTTAAATTAAAATAATCTATTGCCATGTTTGCAATTTCGCCACCATAGGCTAAACTTGCTGTAGCTGCTGGGCTAGGACTATTAATTACATGTAAAGCATTGCCATTTTTTTCAATTTTAAAATCATCTAACATTTCGCCATCTGGCCCTAAAGCCATAGCTCTAATTCCACAACGCGCTTCTACAATATCGTCCATTTGTAAATCGGGAATTAACTTGCGTAAGCGTTTTAAAAAATAAGTTTTACTAAATGCGCCTCTGTATTCATCTAAACCAAAACGCCAATGTTTGGCAAAAAATTTCCAAGTACCTTTATAGCCAAAAGCCTCGGCAGTATCTTTTAAACTAAAAGCGGTTTTAGAGTAACCTTCTCTATCAAAAACAAAAACTGCGTTTGGCCCACATTCTACACCTCCTTTTATCATTCTAGTAAAATGTACGCCTAAAAATGGAAATTTTGGATTAGGTACAGGGTAAATTAAATGTTTTACTTTGCTTAAGCCTTTATCTGTTAAATCAAAGTAATCTCCTCTAAAGCCAACAATTGCGCTATCAGTATTTGCACCTTCTTTTTTTGTAATTCTATCAGCTTGTAAACCGCTTGTTGTAATAATATATTTAGCGTAAAACTGGCTTTTTGCTGTAATAACTTTAGTGCCGTTTGCGTCTTTTTCAAAACCAACAACTTTTTGGCTTGTTAAAACTTTGCTGCCAGAATTGCTATTGTTAATTAAATTTGCATACATTTTTGCAACATCTCCATAATCTATAATGCCTGTACAACCAACTCTAATTCCAGCAATACCTGTACAATGTGGTTCAATTTCTTTAATTTGAGTAGGTGTAATTAATTCAATATCTTCTACTCCATTTGCAATGCCATTGTTATAAACTTTATGCATGTGAGGCAATTCACTTTCATCGGTTGCAACTACAATTTTTCCACAAATATCGTGAGGTACTTTATATTGTTTAGCAAATTCAACTAATTCTCTTCTTCCTTTTACACAATTAATAGCTTTGTATGAACCTGGTTTATAATACAAACCACTATGTATAACCCCACTGTTATGCGAAGTTTGATGCATAGCTACTTCTTTTTCTTTTTCAAGCACAAGTATTTTATGGTTTGGTAATTGTAGAGTTAACTTGTATGCAGTGGCTAAACCAACAATGCCTCCACCAACTATTATTACATCGAAATTTTGTTCCATTTTAAACTGTAAAATTATTAATTTAATCTAATGTAGGTAAGCTAATTTTAAATGTTTTTAAATGATTGTTTCTTGAAAAATAATTAAATTTAGTCCACCTTAAATACTAAAAAACTTATGAAAATAATTTGTATTGGACGAAATTATGCTGAACATGCTAAAGAAATGAAGGCTGAGCTACCTAAAGAGCCCGTTTTTTTTATGAAACCCGAAACAGCATTGTTAAAAGATGAAGATTTTTATTTACCTGAATTTACAAAAGATTTACACCACGAAATAGAACTGGTATTAAAAATATGTAAAGTTGGAAAAAACATTCAAGCTCAATTTGCCGATAAATATTATAACGAAATTGGTTTAGGAATAGATTTTACTGCCAGAGATTTACAAAGTAATTGTAAAAGCAAAGGTTTGCCTTGGGAAATAGCTAAAGCATTTGATAATAGCGCGCCAATTGGTGGATTTATTGATAAATCGAAATTAGAACAAAATAATATTGCATTTGAGTTAAAAATTAACGGCATATCAAAACAAATTGGAAACAGTAAAGATTTAATTTTTTCTTTTAATAACATTATAGCTTACGTATCGCAATTTATTACTTTAAAAGTAGGCGATTTAATATATACAGGTACACCAGAAGGGGTAGGACCAGTTAAAATTGGTGATGTTTTAGAAGGCTATATAAATAACGATAAACATTTACATTTAAACATAAAATAATTTTTTGTAATTTTAATGTAATGAAAAATCTTTTTGCCTTACTTATGCTTATAGCGTTAACATATAGTTGTGCTAAAAAGAAAATTCCTGAACCCGAAAAATTATTAGGTTTAGATTATTATCCAACTAACATAGGTAAATTTGTTGAGTATGAAGTTGATAGTACTGTTTATACAGATTTACCTGTAACTGTAAAAACTTATAATTATAGAATTAAAGAAATTTTAACCGAACAATTTATAGATAATGAAGGTAAACCAGCTTTAAAACTTGAAAGGTATATTAAATTTAAAAGTACAACAAAACCATACGACAGCATACCCTATGTAATTAAAGAAGTGTGGATGATAAATGCTACAAATAAGAATGTACAAGTTAACGAAAGAGATTTAAGATTTACTAAATTAATTTTCCCCGTTGAATTAAATGCAACGTGGAATGGCAACGCCTTAAATAATATAGGAGAACAATTATATACATACAATTATTTTGATAAAACTGAAACAATAAATAATATTAATCTCGAAAAAACACTTTTAGTTACTGAACAAGATCAAAAAAATTTAATTGAACTTCATTTTTCTACTGAAAAGTATGCTAAAAATATAGGCTTGGTAGAAAGAACAATAAAACACGTTTATTCAAACAATGTAGTTCCTAATGTACCAATTGAAAACAGAATTGAAACAGGAATTATTTACAATCAAAAAATAATAGCATATGGTCAACAATAAAAAAATACTCGTAATTGTATTATCATTTATTTTTACGTCAATTAGTTTTTCACAAGTAAAGTTTTGGGTAAAATTTAAAAATAAAACAGGCACGCCTTATACAACTGTAAACCCATCGGCTTACCTAAGTACAAAAGCTATAAACCGTAGAACAACTTATAACATTGCAATAGATCAATTAGATTTACCTGTAAACCCAAGCTATGTTAGCCTAGTTGATGCAATAAGTAATGTTACCATTTTATATGTTAGTAAATGGCTAAACGCTTGTGTTATATCTATACCTAACACAACACCATTAACCGCTATTAACGCGTTACCTTTTGTGCAAAGTAGTACACAGGCCAACCGTTATAAAATAGATTTAATTAAAGTTGATGAAAGTTTTAGCACAACAAACTATAATTTAGAAAAATTAAATGTAGCTGGTTATAATTATGGTGGTGCATTACATCAAACCAAACAATTAAATTTAGATTGTTTGCATAACCAAGGTTACAGAGGTCAAAACATGACCATTGCAGTATTAGATGCTGGTTTTAAAGATGTAAACACTAACCCAGTTTTTGACAGTATTAGAAATAGAGGTGGGATTTTAGGCACACAAGATTTTGTTACTGGCGGCACAAGTGTATATGAAGATGATACTCATGGTGCAATGGCATTTTCGTGTATGGCAGCTTTAAAACCCGGATTTATAATTGGTACTGCACCTTTAGCAAATTATTATTTATTTAGAACTGAAGATGTAAGTACCGAAACCATTAGCGAAGAGTACAATTGGATAAGAGCTGCAGAATATGCAGATAGCGCTGGAGTTGATGTTATTTCAACTTCATTAGGCTACACAACTTTTGATAACCCTGCACAAAGCCATAACATGAGTCAACTAGATGGTAAAACAGCACCTATGAGTATAGCTGCAAATATAGCTGCAAGAAAAGGAATTTTAGTTGTAAATTCTGCCGGTAATGGGAATGGAAGTAGCTGGCCAAAAATAAGTGTGCCTGCAGATGCTGATAGCATTTGTACTGTTGGCGCAATAGATAGTTTAAGTAATGTAACTAGTTTTAGCTCAATTGGCCCAACAAGTGATGGAAGAATTAAACCTGATTTATGTGCAAGAGGTGGAAATGCTTGGGTTGCAACTACCACAGGTGGAGTAATGCCGGCAAATGGCACATCATTTAGTTGCCCTATTTTAGCAGGTGCCATGGCTTGTTTTTGGCAAGCACATAAAACATACAATAACATAAAAGTAATTGATACTTTAAAAACAAATGCAACATTTAGCGCAACTCCAAATAACAGTATTGGCTGGGGAGTGCCAAATTTATGTGTTATACCTGCAATTAACCCTCCGGTTGGTATTCAAAAATTTGCTAAAGAAAATTTACCTCAACTAACAGTATGGCCTAACCCTGCAAAAGATTTTATTACGATGAATTGCAGTGATGAAATTAAAACAGTCCAAATAATAAATTTAATAGGTCAAATTGAATTGTTTGAAACAATAAATTCTACAACAACTACACTTAACTTTAAAAAATTAAATTCAGGAACATATTTTATTAAAATAAATACTAATAAAAATACTTTAGTTAGAAAAATTATTGTAGAGTAAAAAAAATTACTTTAAAAAATATGGCGGGGTAACTAAAAGTTTACCAAAAATATAATATTGCGCAATAGCAAATTGTTTATCGCCTTCAAATACTAAATAAAAACGATCAGGGTCGAAACTAAATTTATTTAATGTATCGCTTTTTAAATGGTTTGGAGCTTCTTTTCTGTAAAATTTATAAACATTTGTTTTAAAAGGACGTTCATCTATAGTAATTGAAGCAAAAGGTTTATTCATTAATAACGAATCTTGAAACTTTTTACTGTAACTACTTATTAAACCTTCGTAACTTAAATTTTGAAAATAGGCTAAGTATTGTTTTAAATTAGCTTCTGTTGCGTTTAATGGCTTGCCTTGAATCGAATTTAATTTAAAATTTTTAGTGTCAATAACATCAATAACAAAACTAGAATCTTTATTAGCCAAATACTCTACTTTAATTTGTTTAATTTGATTAGGAGTTAAAGTAATTACTTGCTGACTTCGCCATTCGTTTTCTTTACAAATGTAACGTGGTTTTAAATAACCTTTAAATCCTGGTAAATGACAAATGTAAGGTGTTTTAAAATTTTCACCATTTTCAATATCAGTTAACAACATGTATGAACCCTCGTAATCTTGAGTTTCGTGGCCAATATAATATTGTTTAATAAGTTCGTTGCTTGTGTTATAAATTTCAACTTTAAATGATAAGCCAGCCAATAATTTTACAGTTTCTTCTTGTGCCGATTTAGGAACAGGCATTTTTACATCTATATTTTTTATAATTTCGAGTAAATTTAAAATAGCATCTGACCTACACTTAAATTTGTTGTTTACAAACCAGCCATCTTTAGTTCTTAAAATATTTGAAGAATTTCCTTCTTTATCTGCAATAAAAATTTTACCAATGCTTGCTGTATCTTTTACTGCAAACTTTCTATCTTCCATATCATCTGTGGTAGATGGTTTAGCCTTAGTTCTGTATAAATAAAAAGCTAATAAAGATAAAGCAACTAAAACAGAAATTAAAATTAGAGATGAACGTTTCATTTAATTACTTAAATTCTCTTCGGGCATCAAATAACGAACTTGCCAATTTATTGTATCTAATTCCAATTTCAAAACCTCCACGGTAACGTGAAACCGTTCTGTAATTAGACACATTAAAATCGTAAGAAGCGGTAAAAGATAAATCATCCATATCGTAAGTTAATTGAGGAATAAAAGCATCTTTTGTTCTATAATATAAACCAAAACCAATTGCATTTTGAGTTTTTTGTCCGGTTGTTTTAGTTCCTGTACTCATACGATATTTAACAACCGAGCCAACTATCATTTGGTATGCTTTTGCTTGCATGTGCGCAACTAAAACAGGTACAATTGTAAACTTTGTGTCTTCAAAATCGTGCACAGCATTTATCATTATAGTATGTCGCATTGGCATACGGTAATTAGAACCTGGCATAAAATCTTGCACAGCTCTGTTTAAATGAAATAAACCATACGAAAACTTAAGAGAAGTAACATCATCATGGTCTTGGTCTGTTTTTACTTTACTCCATTCGTAAGCCATACCAAAGTTTATATCAGTTGTTGTAAATTGTCTGAAGTTTTTTTCGCCATTTAAAGCAGCATTATCTTCTAAATAATTTCCATTAAATTGCGATGCAAATCTTAAATTATTATAGTTTGCGCTACCATTATCTACACCACCAGATATACCAGCACTTAAAACGCCTTTTTTACCAACTTTAATAATACCACTAATGTGTAACAACACATTGTTTTTGGTAATATTTGCACTACCGGCTCTATCATATGCCCATGTAAAACCTAAGCCTAAGAAAGATTTACGATGACGCGATTTAAACAATCCACCATCTACCGAAACAACACCAGTATTAAAAGCGGCACCAAAAGAATTTCCCATTGACGTCCATTGATTTCTGTAATTAATTATTGCGCGCGTGTATCCATTAAAAAAACCAGTGTTTGCAGGGCTCATTAATAATGGCGTTTCATTTACTTGTGAAAAATGAATATCTTGAGCATTAGCATTAGTTAAAAACAAAATGCAAAACAAAAAGATATTTAAAAGTTTATTTTTCATATGAGTTAATTTCATGTAATTGCTTTTAATTTTATCTTATTAATGTTACGTTACCTTTAGCCATTTTAGCTTCGTTAGCTGCATTGGTGTAATTTACAACATAGGCATAAACTCCACTTTGTGCTTCTTTTCCGCCAAACATACCATTCCAACCTTGTTTAGGGTCGGTAGATCGAAATACTTCTTGCCCCCATCGGTTATAAATTCTTAAATCGTAATTAGATGTAAATTCAGAACTGCCTAAAGGTCTAAACTCATCGTTAACATTATCGCCATTTGGAGAAAAAGCATTTGGAATATTTGCTGCTTCGCCATACTGGCTTAAATCTGTTAATTTATTTGTAAATACGGCAATAATTTCTTCGCCTAAACTTGTTACTGAAAAATTTACAGAATCAGCAATGCTATTATTTACTTGTGGATTATTTTTAAATTCCCAGTGATGGAAAGCATAATCTGTAGAAGTAGGTATTGCTTTAATTGGTAAGTTAGTTCCGTAAATAGAGTTTGACCATTTGTAATTAGGTAGAATTAATGAATTTAATCTTACTACTCCTGCACCTTCTGGCTCAACATCAACCGAAACAGCAAAAGGACCTAATTGTGGGCCATAAATTGTTGTACATGTACCTACTGAAGAAAAACCGTAACCTTTAACATAATCACAACGTTTTTGAAGTATGCGTTTAAAAGCAACCATGTTTGAATCCCATGCATCCATAATAGTAGCAAATTCTCCTGGCGTTGGTGTGCTAGCAGGGTCTTCATGATACTTCATTTCTTTGCTGTAAAGATTATAGATATAATCGTAATGTTTCATTATTTCAGTACAACTTAATGGTCCGTTTAATAAATCTTGATAACGATTTAAATATTCTAATTTAAATGATGGTACACGACGTAATAAATTATCAAAAATATTACCATGACCATTAGATTTTTGAGGTAAAATATTAATAGTTGGTGTTAATGGCACATGTGGTAAACAAATATTCATAAATGGATTAACATAAGCAACTGGATTTGCAGTAACAGTTGTATAATTAAATACAGTTGGTACATTCCATAAATAATAATGCCATTTGTTACCGTATTGACCAACATTTTGAGCACCTTTAGCAAAAGCAACATTATATGTCCAAATATTGTTATTAATACAATAGCTATTTAAAATCATATAATCTAACATGCTTTTTTTATCAATTCTATTCATTAAAGCATAATAGCCATTGCTTGCTGTTGGATTTAAATTAGACATAGTACCATTAACACCCATAGTATAAGTGCTTGCCCAATTGTTCATAAAACTACTTGTAGAACCATCTATGTATGGGTAACTAATAGAACCTTCAATACTACTATTTACAAAATTTAAATCTAAACTATCTAACGATTGTTTGTAATAATAATTTTCGTAATATTTATCATAAATTTCGGTTAAATTATAAACGCCTGTATAAGTACCATTTGTCATTGCAACAACTGGTTTAATGTGCAACGGGCTAACATTTAAATTATTTTTAGCCGCTAAGGATTGTACAAATACATCTCTAATTCCGGTACCTTCAGGTGTTGCACTTGGGCCACTATTAGGATAAGAGTGGCTTTCAACATCGCCACCTTTTAAATGTAAGGTAGGAAAACTACTTCTATTACTTGTACCTAAACCAGCAACATTAAAAATTTTACCTTGCCACTCGCAACCCATTCCTCTTCTATCATCAATGGTAATATAATACCCTTTTTGTTTGGTTTTCCATGGTTCATTAATTGGTCGACTAATTACACCATAGGCATCAACCCATTGATTTTTGTTATCAAAATATTCAACGTGTACTGTGCCTGTTGGTGGCGGAGGAACTGCACCATTTGATGGGAAAAATGATGTTGCCTCTAAAGAGCTCATAGTTACGGCAATTAAACCAAATTGTGGATTAAAAGCGTTATGTTCATTATCTTGAAAATAGGTGTTGGTTTCGCAAAAACTTGGTAAGTATTGGTCTTGTAAACATTCGCTAAGCACAATTGGATTTGTTCCTGTATATTGTGCTCTTGGATAGGTTACAGCACGAATGTTTGTAGTATTTGGATTTAAAAATATCGGACTGTTTGTACCAGTATATACTGGCGATGTTGTTTGATTTGGAAATTGGCTTGTTCCATTTTCGTAGCGCACTTCAAAACATTGCCCTGTAGAATCTGCAATTAACCCACCTACAAGTATTTGAACTTCTCCGGCATTGCCAACTAAACCAAATTGAGTGTTAGGAGTAACACTAAAAACTGGAGTAGGCATATAATCCTTATAACTCAATGTGTTTGTAGGGTTAGCCAACATAAATGTATTTGCAGTACTAACACGCCATAAATGAAAGCCCATTTGGCTATATGAACCTAGTTCGCGAATACGTGTATGCCCATAAGAAGTACGTTTTATAGCAATAGAATCTCTAATTGTACCATCTAAATGTGTAAGAATTAACCATTCAGATTTACATTGAGTAATATCAAAATTGGCATGATGTTCTGGGCCGCCTAACGTTGTTAGGGTTTTATTTTTACCATCTAACCAAATTACCCCAAAACCATTAACAGCAAGGGTAAACGTATTAGGGAATTTCCATTTAAATAAATTTGTTTTATCATCACTTAAACCCCAATTAGCTAAATTAAGTGTTTGTGTGTGTACATTTAAAAGTTCTACCCAATCTCCGGCTTTTCCATAGCCATCAATATAAGTGCCATCGTTAGATACACAATACTCATTAACTACAACGCCTCTATTAGTAAAAGGCTGAGCTATTATTTTACTATTAAAGCAAAATGCGCAGAACAAAACCAAATAAAATAACTTGGTAAAAAAAACTTTCTTTTTTTCCATAACCATTATAACTCGTAAAAATACAAAAAACATTGCTAATTTTTTAAAAAAACTGCTTTTTTGTTAAATTAAAATTGTTAATCAAAGGTTTTAAAATCTTAAATTTGTTGCTCATCTTTTTTTATGAGCGATAACATACATCATGAATGCGGCGTAGTTTTAATTAGATTATTAAAACCTGTTGAATTTTATAAGCAAAAATATGGCTCTGCAAGGTACGGCATTCATAAACTTTACCAAATTATGGAGAAGATGATTAACCGCGGGCAAGATGGCGCAGGTATTGCTACTATTAAGCTAGATGCTGAGCCTGGAAGTAATTATATTGATAGGCTAAGGAGTATAGAAAGCAAAGCTACACAAGATATTTTTGGCCAAATAAATCAACTTTTTGTTAATGCACAAAGAAATAACCCAAACGAATACAAAGACGCTAAATGGCAAAAAAATAATATTCCATTTTTGGGCGATTTGTTAATGGGACATTTAAGGTACGGCACTTATGGTAAAAACAGCATTCATAGTTGCCACCCATTTAGGCGACAAAATAACTGGATGAGCAGAAATTTAGTAGTTGCAGGTAATTTTAATTTAACTAATGTTGATGAGTTATTTGGACATTTAGTTGAATTAGGTCAACATCCTACTGAAATGGCTGATACAGTAACTGTATTAGAAAAAATTGGTCATTTTTTAGATAAAGAAAATGATAAATTATTTAAACAATTTAAAGAATTAAATGATAAAAATTATGAGATAAGCAAGCTCATTCAGAAAAACATTGATATTGCTAGCATATTAAAAGAAAGTAGTAAACGTTGGGATGGTGGTTATGTTATGGCAGGAATGATTGGTCATGGCGATGCATTTGTGTTACGCGACCCAAATGGTATAAGACCTGCATACTATTATAAAGATGAAGAGATTATAGTTATTGCAAGTGAACGACCTGTTATACAAACTGTTTTAAACGTTGAGTTTGATAAAATAAATGAACTTACACCAGGCCATGCTGCCATAATTAAAAAAGATGGATCGTTTAATGAAGTAGAAATAATACCAGCCGAAGAAAAAATGAGTTGTAGTTTTGAACGTATTTATTTTAGCAGAGGTAATGATGCTGAAATTTATACTGAACGAAATGCTTTAGGAAGAAATTTAACTAATGTGGTATTAAAAAGTATTAATTACGATTTAAAAAACACAGTATTTAGTTATATACCAAACACGGCCGAAATCGCATTTGGCGGATTAGTTGAAGGCATTGATGATTACAATAATGATTTAAAAACTAAACAACTCATAAATTCTAAAAACTTAAGTGAAACGGAAATTAAAGATATTTTATCTGTTCATCCGCGCATACATAAAGTTGTTTTAAAAGATGCTAAACAACGAACATTTATAACTAACGATGAAAGCAGAGACAGTTTAGTTAATTTGGTTTATGATATAACTTATGGAACTGTTAAAAAGCAACAGGATAAGTTAGTAGTTTTAGATGATAGTATTGTTAGAGGAACCACTTTAAAGCAAAGCATATTACAAATTTTAGATAGGTTGCAAGCTAAAAAAATAATTGTTGTAAGTTCAGCCCCGCAAATACGTTATCCAGATTGTTATGGAATAGACATGGCTATTCTTGGAAAATTTATAGCATTTGAAGCTGCAATTACTTTGTTAAAAGATAATGGCAAACAATCTTTTTTAACCGATTTATACGAGCGTACTAAAGTAGAAATTGAGAAACCTAAAGAAGAACAAGTTAATATGGTAAAAGAAATTTATGCTTTATTTAGTGCAGAAGAAATTTCGAAAAAAATTGCAGAATTACTTAAGCCTAAAAATTTAAAAGCAGAGTTAGAAATAATTTACCAAAGCATTGAAGGATTACACAATTCATGTCCTAAAAATAAAGGCGATTGGTATTTTACTGGCAACTACCCTACTCCTGGTGGAAATAAAGTTGTAAACAAATCGTTTATTAATTTTATGGAAGGCAAAAATGTAAGAGCTTATTAAGTATTAAACTTAATTGCGTCTTGTTTCATTCTATTAATCATACTAACTAAACCATTAGCACGGGTTGGACTTAAATGCTCCATTAAACCAATTGTTTTCATAAAATTAAGTTCAGCATTTATAATAGCTTTTGGAGGCTGATTACTTAACACTCTAACCATTAATGCAACAATTCCTTTTGTTATAATTGCATCACTATCTGCGGTATAAATTAATTTACCATTTTCAAAATCGGTATGTAACCATACTTTACTTTGGCAACCTTTAATTAAATTATTTTCAGTTTTATATTCAGGTTTTATTATTGGTAAATTTTTTCCTAAATCTATAATGTGTTCGTACTTACCCTCCCAATCATCTCCAAACAATTCAAATTCTTCAATAATTTCATTTTCTATTTCATTTATAGTCATACCCAAAATCAATAAATAAATTAACTAAGCATTAGTATTACTTTTTTTAATTTTTCGATAAAAAAATCAATTTCTTGTTTAGTATTATAAACGGCAAAACTAACACGCACGGTACCTGGTATTTGTAAAAATTGCATTAATGGTTGTGTGCAATGATGTCCGGTTCTAACAGCTATTCCATATTTATCAAGCAAAGTGCCAACATCAAAAGGATGATTGTTTTTTATATTAAATGAAATTACACCTGCTTTTACATTACTAACTCCATATAAAACAACTTCAGGAAGTTCTAATAATTTATTTTGTATATAATTAATCAACTCTAATTCGTGCTTATAAATGTTTTCTATTTTAATTTCATTTATAAAATTTACTGCAGCTCCAAAACCAATAACTCCAGATATATTTGGTGTACCAGGTTCAAAACGAAGAGCCCCTTCTGCATAAATGGTTTCGTTGAATGTTACAGATTTAATAGTTCCACCACCAGTTTTTGAAATTGGTAAATTATTTAACCAATACTCATTCATATACAATATTCCTACTCCCGTTGGGCCATACATTTTATGTGCACTACATACAAAAAAATCAACTTCTAATTTTTGTAAATCTATTTGCATGTGTGGTGCAGATTGTGCGCCATCTAACACAATTACTAAATTGTGTTTTTTTGCAATTTTAATAATTTTTTCAATATTCGAAATTACGCCTAATGTATTGCTTACATGAGCTATAGAAATAATTTTTGTTTTTTTTGTAATTAAAGTTTCAAATTTTTCTAAATCTAATTCTTGATTTGAATTAAGTGGTATTACTTTTAAATGTCCATTATTTTCTTGAGCCCATAATTGCCAAGGTAAAATGTTTGAGTGGTGTTCGTATTGACTTAATATAATTTCATCACCTTCAGTTAAAATAGATTTTGATAAACCTTGAGCAATTAAATTTATACTTTCGGTAGTACCACTTGTAAAAATAAGTTGTTGGGCATTTGAAACATTAAAAAAATGAGCAATTGTTGTTCGAGAATTTTCGTAAAGCTCTGATGCAATCCTGCTTAAAGTATGCACTCCCCTATGAATATTTGCATTACTATGAGTATAATAATTGTTAATTGCATTTATTACACTTAGTGGCTTTTGTACCGTAGCTCCGTTATCAAAATAAATTAATGTATTAGCATTAATTTTTTGATTTAAAATTGGAAATTGATTTCTAATATTTAAAACATCAATCAATTAAAGTAAATTTAATTTAGTTTGAATTAATTCTTTTAAACTTTCAACTTGAATTTTTTCAATAACTTCTCCAGCAAAAGCATTTAGTAATAATTTTTTTGCACTTTCTTTTCCAATTCCTCTTGCATGTAAATAAAACATAGCATCATCTTCTATTTTACCTGTTGATGTTCCGTGAGAACATTTAACATCGTCGGCATAAATTTCTAATTGTGGCTTTGTGTTAATCGTTGCATCATCGCTTAGCAATATATTTTTACTACTTTGATATGCATTTGTTTTTTGAGCATCTTTTCTAACAAAAATTTTACCATTAAAAACGCCAGTACTTTTTCCGTCAATAATTCCTTTATACAATTCGTTACTTTGACAGTATGGAAATTGGTGGTCCACCAAGGTGTGATTATCTACAATTTGATTTCCATTAATTTTAAATAATCCATTTAAATTTGCCTCGCAATTACTGTTGGCTAACACAACATTATGGTTATTTCTAACCAACTGCCCGCTTAATGTTATTGTTGTATTTGTATAATTTGCATTTTTACTAACTTCAATTTGATTTGTGTAAACTCCATAACCGTTAGTGTTTTCATCTTGTATTGTGTAACAATCTAATTTAGAGTTATTTGCTAAATATTTTTCACTTACAAAATTTGTAAAACATTTAGAGTTGCCAATGTTAATGTAATGTTCTATAATTGTTGCTTCAGAATTTTCTTCTAACTCAATAATATTTCTAGGATTAACAATACATTCAGAAGTTGAATTATTTACATAAATAATTTGGATTGGGAATTGTAAAGTTTCATTTTTAGTAATTTTTAAATGAAAACCTTCATTTGCAAACAAAGTATTAAAAGCAATTAGTGCGTCACTTTCTACATTAGCAATTTTAGTAATTTTTGTTTTGCCGTTATCATCTAAATTGCTAAGCGAATTTATATGTATTCCTTTTAAAATTATTTTATCACTTAAGCTTTGGGAGTATTTTCCATTAACAACAACTAAGGTTAATGCATCTGGTAATTTATATTCTTTTAAATTATTTACTTCTCCAAATTTTTGTTCAATAGTTTTAAATTCTTTTTTTAAAATTGAATCAATATTACAGTATTTATAATCTTCATTTTTATGAGTTGGAAAACCATTTTTTTCAATAAAAATTAAAGCTTTAGAAATTACATTGTCATTAATAAAATTTATCTTGTTAGCAGAGCTTGTAATTTTATCAATAATTAATTGAGCAGTATTTGTTTTTTCAGCAATCATTTTATTCAGAAAGTTCAAATTGTTTTTTTATTTCATCGTACCCTTTTTCTTCTAATTCTAAAGCTAATTCTTTACCACCACTTTTTACAATTTTACCTTTATATAAAATATGCACAAAATCAGGCACAATATAATCTAATAATCTTTGGTAATGTGTAATTACAATGTATGCATTGTCTTTATTTTTTAATGTATTTACACCATTTGCAACAATTTTTAAGGCATCAATATCTAAACCAGAATCTGTTTCATCTAAAATAGCTAATTTAGGTTCAAGCATTGCCATTTGAAAAATTTCATTTCTCTTTTTTTCACCACCACTAAAACCTTCATTTACACTACGGTTAGCTAACTTACCATCTAACTCTACTAGTTTTTGTTTTTCTTTAACTAATGCTAAAAAATCTTTTGCCGCAATGTCTTCTTTTCCGTGGTAATTTCTTATTTCATTTAAAGCGGTTTTTAAAAAATTAATATTGCTTACACCGGGTATTTCTACTGGGTATTGAAATGCTAAAAACAAACCCTCTCTGGCTCTGTCTTCGGCTTCCATTTCTAATAAGTTTTTTCCATTAAAAATAACTTCACCGTCTGTTACTTCATAATCTTGTCTTCCGGCTAAAACACTAGATAAAGTAGATTTTCCAGATCCATTAGGGCCCATTATAGCATGCACTTCGCCTGCTTTTATTTCTAAATTAATTCCACGCAAAATTTCTTTTCCTTCTATGCTTGCGTGTAAGTTTTTTATGCTTATCATTTTAATAAATTTATTTTTTAATAATTTTTATTTACCCTACACTTCCTTCTAAACTAATTGCCAATAATTTTTGTGCTTCTACAGCAAATTCCATTGGTAATTTATTTAATACTTCTTTGCAATAACCATTTACAATTAAAGCAATTGCTTTTTCATTATCTATTCCACGTTGCTTACAATAAAATAATTGATCTTCGCCAATTTTACTTGTTGTAGCCTCATGTTCAACAACAGCACTTTTATCTTTAATTTCGATATATGGAAAAGTATGTGCGCCACATTTATCACCCATTAATAAACTATCACATTGGCTAAAGTTGCGTGCATTTGTAGCTCCTTTGCGCATTTGTACTAAACCACGGTAACTGTTGTTGCTATAGCCAGCACTTATTCCTTTTGAAATTATTGTACTACGCGAATTTTTACCAATATGAATCATTTTTGTTCCAGTATCGGCTTCTTGTTTATTGTTTGTAACAGCAACAGAATAAAATTCGCCTACCGAGTTATTTCCTTTTAATATTACAGATGGATATTTCCAAGTAATTGCCGATCCTGTTTCTACTTGGGTCCAGCTAATTTTTGAATTATCCTCTATACATATTCCGCGCTTAGTTACAAAATTATAAATACCTCCTTTGCCATCTTTATCGCCAGGGTACCAGTTTTGAACAGTACTGTATTTTACTTCGGCATTTTTATGTGCAACAATTTCAACAACCGCTGCGTGTAACTGGTTTTCATCGCGTTGTGGAGCAGTACAACCTTCTAAATAACTTACATAGCTGTCTTCATCTGCTACAATTAATGTGCGTTCAAACTGACCAGTACCACTAGAATTTATTCGAAAATACGTTGAAAGTTCCATTGGACAACGTACCCCTTTTGGTATATAACAAAAAGACCCATCGCTAAACACCGCTGAATTTAATGCTGCAAAATAATTATCAGTGTGTGGAACAACAAGACCCATGTATTTTTTTATAAGTTCAGGATGTTCTTGAATGGCTTCGCTAAACGAACAAAAAATTATTCCCTTTTCTGCAAGTGTTTCTCTAAACGTAGTTTTAACTGAAACACTATCAAACACCGCATCTACAGCTATGTTACTTTGCACACCACTTAAACGCTTTTGCTCTTCTAAAGAGATGCCAAGTTTTTCGAAAGTTTTTAATAATTCAGGGTCAACTTCGTCTAAACTTTTTAACTCAGGTTTTTTCTTTGGGGCAGAGTAATATGATACAGCTTGATAATCAATTTTAGGGTATGGAAAATTTGCCCATTCTTTTGGTTCATTTAATGTTAACCAAAAACGAAATGCTTTTAATCTATACTCTAACATCCAGTCAGGTTCATTCTTTTTTTTAGAAAGGGCAGTAACAACTGCTTCGTTAAGCCCTGGAGCAAATGTTTCTGTTTCAATATCTGTAATAAAACCCCACTCGTAATCTTTATTAATATGTTCTTGTAGAACTTCGTTACTCATAATTTTTTAAATTAAGTTTCATTTAAAATTTATACAGAAAAAGATTCGCCACAGCCACACGTTCTATTAGCATTTGGATTATTAAATACAAATCCTTTGCCATTTAAGCCTCCAGTATATTCCAATTCTGTGCCAACTAAGTATAAAAAACTTTTTCTATCAACTACAATTTTAATTCCTTTATCTTCAAATTCTTGATCGCCTTCTTTTTTTATTGTATCAAACTCCAGTTTATACGATAGCCCCGAACATCCACCACCCTCAACTCCTACTCTTATAAAAGCGTTTTCAGGATGGTTTTCATTTTTCATTAATGCAAGTGCGTGATTTTTGGCATTTTCACTTACTGTAATCATAACTAATTGTTTATTAAATATTTATAACTTAATCTTAATTAGATTAATTCTAATTTTAATGCAAATATACCCTTTTTATGGTATAAAAGGCAAATAATTAACATTTTGTTTAATTTGTTCATTTTCATCTCACACTCTAATATTTAATTTCTGTTTAAACTAATTTATTTTATTAACAATTGTTTGCGAATAAACAGAATGCAATCTAAAATCTAAACTAATAGTATTGCTTTATCTTTATTTTTTAAAAATGAAGCGACTTACTGTTCTTATATTATTGTTTATAGTTCAATTAAAATTTATTGGACAAAACTCTGACTCTTTATACATATATTATTACGAAACAAAACCATTTGCATACAAAGAAGGAGATGTTTATAAAGGAATTGAGTTTGATATTTTAAATGAATATTTAACTTGGTTAAAAACAAATAAAAAAATAGACTTACAACTTTCTTATAAAGGTTATTCCAATTTTACAGACTTTTATAGCGATTTTAAATCCTCTAAAAAAAATATAATTGGGGTTGGCTCTGTTGCAAATACTGCTGAAAGAAAAAAAGAAATTGATTTTACAGAAGGCTATATGAAAAATTTAGCCTTTTGTGTAACTAATGGAAATGCGCCTGATATTAAAACCAAATCAAAAGATGAAATAATAAAAGTTTTAGGTGCCATGACAGCTTTAACGCTTACAAATACTATTTTAGAAAGTCATTGTAAAGATTTAAAAAAACAGTTTATAACAGATTTAAAAATTAAATACATTTCATCATGCAGTGATTTGCTTACCGAAATAGCAAAAAGTGTTTTAAACTTTGGTTATGTTGATGCGGTTGAATTTTGGTTTTATCTAAAAGCTAACCCAGGAAAATTTTTAAAAATGCAAAGGATATTAAGTCAGTCAAAAGATCAATTGGCACACATAATTCCAAAAGGCAGCAAACATAAAGCTTTATATACAGAGTTTTTCACAACTTTTAAAACCTCAAAAAACTACCGAGTAATTCTCGAAAAATATGTTGGTGGGTATATGGCTCAAAACCTTGCTATTAATTAAAAAATAGCAATTTAAGTGCATAAGCATATCTTTTATTGTAATTAAGTTTTTAAATTTGTAAATAATCCTATTATTAAATTAATGTTAGCTGTAGAAAACACGCTTATTAGTGAAAGCATTCTTGAAAAAAAATTTGTATGCGATTTAAACGCTTGCAAAGGCGAATGTTGTGTAGCTGGAGATAGTGGGGCGCCTTTAGAAAAAGACGAATTACCAATATTAGATTCTATTTTAGAAAAAGTAAAGCCTTATATGGTAAAAAATGGCGTTAAAGCAATAGAAAAACATGGTGCTTATGTTATTGATGGTGATGGCGATTACACTACCACTTTAGTTAGCGAAGGTGCTGAATGTGCATTTGTTTTTTTTGACGAAAACAAAATTGCAAAATGCGCAATAGAACAAGCTTATAGAGAGGGTAAAATAAATTGGCAAAAACCAATAAGTTGTCATTTATATCCTATTAGAATTAGTAAACTTAAAAATTTTACTGCACTAAACTACCATTATTGGAAAATTTGTAAACCTGCTTGCGATTGTGGAAATAAATTAGATGTACCAGTTTATAAATTTTTAAAAGAACCCTTAATTAGAAAATTTGGCGAAAAGTGGTATAAAACACTTGTGCAAAGTGCAGAAATTTATTTAAAAAAATAAAAATGGAAAAAATATTAATAACTGGCAGCAATGGTTTATTAGGGCAAAAATTAGTTTATAAGTTAAAAGATAAATTAAAAAACAATTTAATTGCTACCGCACGTGGCGAAAATAGATTAGTAAATAAAGAAGGGTATATATATGAATCTTTAGACATAACAAATTTAAAAAATGTTGAAAGCATTTTTGAAAAACATATGCCTGAAGTAGTTATTAATACTGCTGCAATGACAAACGTTGATGCTTGTGAAACCGATAAAGAAAATTGTTGGAAATTAAATGTTAATGCAGTTAAAAACCAAATAGATACCTTAATAAAACTTAAAACAATTAATAAAAACTACAATCCACATTTTATACATTTAAGTACAGATTTTATTTTTGATGGAACAAAAGGCCCGTTAGACGAAGAAGCTATTCCAAACCCTTTAAGTTATTATGCCGAAAGTAAATTAGCCGCAGAAAAATTAGTACAACAAAGCAATTTAAATTGGGCAATTGCAAGAACAGTTTTGGTATATGGTATTGTAGATAATATGAGTAGAAGCAACATTGTATTATGGGTAAAGCAAAATTTAGAACAAGGTAAAACTATTAATGTTGTTGATGACCAATTTAGAACTCCTACTTTAGCCGAAGATTTAGCCGATGGGTGTATTTTAATTGCTGAAAAAAAAGCTAAAGGAATTTACAACATTAGCGGAAAAGATTTTTATAGCATTTTAGAATTAGCACACATAGTTGCAGATTATTATAAATTAGATAAAAATTTAATTAAACCCAGTAAAAGTGCTGACATTAAACAGCCTGCCAAACGTCCACCAATTACAGGTTTTATAATTGATAAAGCAATTAAAGAATTAGGCTATAATCCGCATTCTTTTGTTGAGGGAATACAATTACTTGAAAAACAAATTAGCAATATTAATCCTTAGTTTACAATTTTGAGTTAATATCTTTAATTAATAAGTTAAGAGTAATAAATACTATTCAATTATCTTTATAAGATAGTGTCAAATCCATTAAAAAAATTAGCAGGGCAAACGGTTGTTTATGGTATTGGTAGTATTTTACCAAGAATTATAAATTATTTATTTTCATTAGCCCTTACCTATATTTTTAAAACACCTTCTGATTTAGCTTCAAATACTGAATTTTATGCTTATATAAGTTTTGTAAATATTATTTTTACATATGGTTTTGAAACAGCTTTTTTTAATTTCTCAAATAAACTAAACGATAAAGAAAAAGTTTATTCTACCGCATTAATTTCCTTATTGACAAGTTCTTTGGTTTTTACCCTAGTAACTATTTTATTTAAAAACAACTTAGCTAATGTTATTGGTTACCCAAATAATAGCGAGTATGTTACTTGGTGCATATTAATTGTAGCCACCGATACTTTAATGGCTTTACCATTTGCTAAATACAGATTAAACAACCAAGCCAAAAAATTTGCAGGGCTTAAACTATTAAATGTTTTTATTTATTTATTAGTATCTAGTTTTTATTTAGTTTTTTGTAAAAATGCATTCGAAAATAATGAAAATAATTTTTTAAGCACATTATACAACCCTATTATTGGTGTTGGATATGCCTTTTTAGCACAATTAATTGCAAATTTAATTTGTATAATTTTTATGTATAAAAGTTTTATAATTAATTATGTATTTGATTTTAATGTTTGGAAGCAACTAATTAATTATAGCTGGCCTTTATTAATTTTGGGCTTGGCAGGTATGACTAACGAAACATTTGACAGAATTATTATTAAAAAATTATTACCAACTGATGTAGGACAAACAGAACTTGGTATTTACGGGGCATGTTATAAAATATCTATTTTAATGACAATTTTTATACAAGCATTTAAATATGCCGCCGAACCATTTTTCTTTAACACCTCTAACGATAAAAACTCAAAACAACTTAATGCAGTTGTAATGAAATACTTTGTGATATTTTGTTTATTCTTATTTTTAGTAACAATGATGAATATTGATATTGTTATAAAGATGATATCCGAACAATATAGAGTTGGTGTTGGTGTTGCGCCTATATTATTAATGGCAAATTTATGTTTAGGTATATTTTTAAATTTATCTATTTGGTATAAACTAACAAATCAAACAAAATTTGGAGCTGTTATAACTATTATTGGGGCAATAATTACACTTGTAATTAATTTTATTTTTGTTCCTAAATACAGTTATATGGCAAGTGCTTGGGCAACATTAATTTCTTATGCTAGTATGATGGTGTTGTCATACTATCTTGGCAAAAAGTATTATCCAATAAAATATAATTTACGTTCTATTTTTTTGTTTTTTGGTTTAGCTTTATTATTATATTTTATTTCGTTTTTATGGAACGATTTACAACCCAAAATGCTTAAATTAATTTTAAATAATTTATTAGTATTATTTTATTTATTTACATTTTACAAATTAGAATTTAAAAATTTACTAAAATTAAAAAAAAATGTTATCAGTTAAAGTTATAAATAAAGGAAAACACGCTTTACCTAAGTACGAAACAAACTTATCGGCAGGATTAGATTTAAAAGCTAATTTAGATGAAACCATTATTTTAAAACCACTTCAAAGACAACTTATATCTACAGGTTTATTCATTGAACTTCCTTCAGGTTTTGAAGCACAAATAAGACCAAGAAGTGGGCTAGCTTATAAATACGGCGTTACTGTATTAAACTCGCCAGGCACAATAGATGCTGATTACAGAGGTGAAATAAAAGTTTTATTAGTTAATTTAAGCGATTCAAATTTTGAAATAAATGATGGCGAAAGAATTGCTCAAATGGTTATTGCAAAACACGAACAAATTATATGGAGCGAAGAAGATTCTCTAAGTCAAACCTCACGAGGCGAAGGAGGTTTTGGAAGCACAGGAAAAAAATAAAAAATATTAAAGTTTAATATTATCTAACATATTTTTTACTAATTTTTCTAAATTGTAATTTTCTTTCCAGCCCCATTGTTCGCGAGCTTCAGAATCGTTAATGCTTTTTGGCCAACTATCTGCAATGGCTTGTCTAAAATCTGGCTGGTAATCAATTTTAAAATCAGGGATATGTTTTTTTATTTCATTTGCTATTTCAGCAGGCGTAAAACTTAATCCGCTTAAATTATAACTTCCTCTAATTTTTATTTTTTCATTTGGTGCATGCATAAGTTCAATAGTTGCTCTAATTGCATCTTCCATATGCATCATTGGTAAAGCTGTGTTTTCACTTAAAAAACAAGTGTATTGTTTTTTCTTTAAGGCCTCATGAAAAATATGCACTGCATAATCTGTTGTTCCTCCTCCAGGAGCACTTTTCCACCCTATTAAACCAGGATATCTAATACTTCTTACATCTACACCAAATTTTTTAAAATACCATTCGCACCAACGTTCACCTGCTTGTTTACTAATACCGTATATGGTACTTGGTTCCATAACTGTATATTGTGGTGTATTTACACTGGGTGTTGTTGGTCCAAATACAGCAATACTACTTGGCCAATAAATTTTAGAAATGTGTTTTTCTTTAGCTAAATCTAAAACATAAAACAAACTTTCCATGTTCAATTTCCAGGCAAACATTGGGTTTTGTTCTCCTGTTGCAGAAAGCAAAGCTGCTAAATGGTAAACTTGTGTAATGTTATGTTTTTTTACAATTTTAAATAATGCATCTTTATCTAAGGCATCTAACTGCTCATACGGGTTTAATTTAAATACGCTATCTTGCTTTAAATCGCTAGGAATTACATTTTCATTCCCATAAATTTTTGATAAATTTTCGGTTAATTCTAAACCTATTTGACCACCTGCCCCAATTATTAAAATTTTATCTTTCATAAAAGCAAAATAAACTAGTATTTATTTAAATTTTGTACCTTTGCAAACGTAACATTTTATTTGAAGATTTAAAAACGATTTAATCATTTTATATCTTTAAAAAACAGCAAATAGCGTATAACCTGCAATTATAACTATTATGGCAAATTTATCGAACAGAATAGACAAAAAAATTCTTAAGCAACGCTTAAAAGACGAGATAATTTCTCGTAAAACAATTTCATTTTACAGATACGTTAAAATAGAAAATCCAGATGATTTAAGAAACGAACTTTTTATTAAATGGACAGAACTTAATTGTTTTGGACGTGTTTATATTGCAAACGAAGGCATAAATGCGCAAATGAGTGTGCCAACTGAAAATTGGGAAACTTTTGTTAACGAATTGTATAAATACACTATATTTTTAGATGTACCTTTTAAAATTGCAGTTGACGGAAATGGAAAAAGTTTTTACAAACTTATTATTAAAGTAAAAACAAAAATAGTTGCAGATGGTATAACCGACTCTAACTTTGATGCAAGTAACACAGGAAAATATTTAAATGCAATAGAGTTTAATAACGCAATAAGCGATAAAAATACAATTGTAATTGATATGCGTAACCATTATGAAAGCGAGGTTGGTAAATTTGAAAATGCTTTTTGTCCGGATGCAGATACATTTAGAGAAGAGTTACCAATTGTAGTGGAACATTTAAAAGGTAAAGAAGATAAAAAAGTAATTATGTATTGCACAGGAGGTATTAGATGCGAAAAAGCAAGTGCATACTTAAAACATAAAGGATTTAAAGATGTTGGCCATTTAAAAGGAGGAATAATTCAATATGCCAAAGAGGTTAAAGAACAAAACTTAGAAAGTAAATTTAAAGGTATAAATTTTGTGTTTGACGAAAGAATTGGAGAACGAATTACTAACGATGTTATAAGTAATTGTCACCAATGTGGAAACCCCTGTGATTCGCATACAAATTGTAAAAATGATGATTGTCATTTATTATTTATACAATGCGAAAAATGCTCTGAAAAAATGCAAGGTTGCTGTACCCCTGAATGTATGAATATTGCTAGCTTACCTATTGAAGAACAACGTTTATTAAGAAAAGGTAGGGTAAAAAATGGGCCTGAATGTTTAGCTGTATATAAAAGTAGATTAAGACCAAACCTAGCGGAAATAATCAAAAAAAATAATTTATCTTTATAACTAAAAATAATATAAATGAAAAAAATAATTACAGCATGTTTAATATTAACGCTTTCTGTGTTAAGTTTATCATGCAAAAAAACAAAAGAAACAGTTGATGAGTTAACTGAGTTTGATTTAAATTACACAACTAATTTAACTGTACCATCACACACACTTGCTACAAATGTACCTGTAGATTTTACCACGCCAGATATTTCTACTAATAGCAGTACTAAATTTTCTGAAAATAAAACAACAGCAGATTTAGTTAGCGAAATTAAACTTACAAAATTTAATATTTCTGTTGCTACTGGAAATTTAGATTTCTTAAAATCATTGTCAATTTATATTAAAACTAATAATGGAGAGACTTTAATAGGCACTAAAACCAATATCCCTACAGGCGTTAATCAAACTCTATTAGATTTAGCTGATGTTAATATAAAATCTTATATTGTTGAACCATCAATGAAATTTAGAGTAACTGTTACAATTGATGCAAGCACAGTTAATGGTCAAAACTTAAAAATGGATCAAACTGTACATGTTAAAGCAACTTTAATAAAATAATTTATGCCTATATACCATAAGCTTGGAAATTTTCCACAAAAAAGACATACTATTTTTCAAACAAAAGAAGGAAAACACCATTACGAACAACTTTTTGGTACCGAAGGTTTTAGTGGACATTCATCATTACTTTATCATCTGCATAGGCCAACACAAGTAAAAGATGTAATAAAGAGTTATTCTGTGCAGCCCAAAATTGCAATAGAAAAAAACATAAAATCGTTATTGTTAAAAGGCTTTGAAGTTAAACCAACTACAGATTTTTTAGAAAGCAGAAAAACAATGTTGGTAAATAGCGATTGCGCAATAGGTTTAGCTGCACCAACTGAAAGCTTAACCAATTACTTTTATAAAAATGCCGATGCTGATGAATTAATTTTTGTGCATAAAGGAAAAGGAAAATTAAGAACCTTTATGGGCAACATATCATTTGAGTATGGCGATTATTTAATAATTCCAAGAGGTATGATTTACCAAATAGAATTTGAATCAAAAGATAATCGTTTATTTTTTGTAGAATCGTTTGCTCCATTTTATACTCCAAAACGTTATAAAAGCTCATCTGGTCAATTATTAGAACACTCACCATTTTGCGAAAGAGATTTAAAATTACCAACTGAAATAGAAACATTTGATCAAAAAGGAGACTTTATAGTAAAAATAAAAAAAGAAGGGATGATACATGAACTAGTTTATGCTACACATCCTTTTGATGTTGTTGGTTGGGATGGTTATAATTTTCCATACGGTTTTAGTATTCATAATTTTGAACCTATAACTGGTAGAGTTCATCAACCACCTCCCGTACATCAAACATTTGAAACTTCTACATTTGTAGTTTGTTCATTTGTTCCGCGTTTATACGATTATCATCCTCTTTCTATACCTGCTCCATACAACCACAGTAATATTGATAGCGATGAAGTTCTTTATTATGTTGATGGTGATTTTATGAGTAGAAATAATATTGAGCAAGGACATATTACCCTTCACCCTAAAGGTATTCCGCACGGCCCTGCACCAGGAGCAATGGAAAGAAGTATTGGTCAAAAAGAAACACAAGAATTAGCTGTAATGGTTGATACTTTTAAGCCTTTAAAAGTAACTGAAGATGCCATGCAAATTGATGATGGTAAATATTATAAAAGTTGGGTTGAGTAAAATTTAACCCACTTCTTATTTCCTAAATTTGTAAATTGATATAGTGAGTTTTTATTTTTTACTGTTGTTTTAAGTCCTAAGTTTTTAAAATTAGTTTTATCAATATTAAAAGTAATTTGTGATTTTTCTGAATCTAAATTAAACCCTATTTTTTCGAAACTTTTATTGTCTCCTAACATATTATCCGTATAGGTCATTATATGCGCTGCATTTTTATTTTTTACAAAATAATTAATTAATTTACTTAAGCCTCCAGTTACAGTAATTCCACTTTTGCAACAATATCTTATTAATTCAAAAGATCTTTCATTTTCATTTAAACAATTTAGTTTACGACCTTTAGAAAAACCCGCAACAGCAACTAGCTCATTGTTATAATGTAATCCATAATAATTGCCATAATTAAAACTGTTTAATAAATGGTACTTAGTTAAAAAAGAATTCGCTTCATCTTTTTTTACACTTTTACACAAACAATTTCGAGCATAAATTGTTTTGTTTAACCTTAATTTAGATTTTAATATTGAAATGCATTTTTGAGGTTGATTAATAATATCATGTAGCGCAAAATATAAATCTATTTGTGTGTCACAATATTGATTTCTATCAAAAATAATTTTTACAGTAAGCAGTAAATTTTTATTGCCGCAAATAATTATGTTATTTGATTTTTGAGAACATAAAATACCTGCATGTTTAATTTGATTTAAAAAAACAGGTAAATTTAACTCTACTTCATTAAGCATTAACTGGTTTGTTAGCTTTAACAATACAATCTGCAATTTTATTTGCTAATGTATTTACTTCAGCTTCTGTCCAAGTACATCTAATGCCAAATGATATTAAACGCCCAACAACTTCTTGTGTTTTTGGTAAATGTAAATTTTTATAATCTTGTGGAGCACCTAAAACTTGTATTGCTAATTTACTTGCTGTTTGCATGTTTTTAATATGCTCCCATTGGTTAATAAAATGGTACATATTTGTAAACCAATAATTAAAACCACTAACACCCGCTTTATTAAATTCATCAACAACTTTTTTTGCGATTTCTGTATTAGGTAACATTATGTTTAAAAAAGTTCCACTATCACCATTTTCATCTCCAAGCTTAGCAAATGAAACGCCTTCAACCTTCGATAATATTGATTGTAACGCTTTTTTATGTTTTAAGTTAGATGCTTTAATTTGAGGCACTTTTCTTGTTTGTGCTGCACCTACAGCTGCATGCAACTCACTAATTCTATAATTAAATCCTATAATTGGATGATTTTCCATCCCTCTATTATTACCAACATGATCGTGACCATGATCGCAATAACTATCTGCTAATAAATATGTTTTTTCATCGTTAGTAACAAAAATTCCTCCTTCTCCTGCAGTAGCAATTTTAAAGAAATCAAAACTATAAGCACCAGCTTTTCCAAACAAGCCAGTAAATGTTCCTTTGTAGCTTGCGGCAAATGCTTGCCCTGCATCTTCAACTAAAATTAATTTATGCTCATTTACTACTTTTAAAATTTCATCCATATTTGCATTTCCGCCACACATATGAACTAAACAAACAGCCTTAGTTTTAGTTGTAATTGCATTTTTAATACCTGTTGCGCTTAAACATAGCGTTTCGTCAATTTCAGCAAAAACGGGTAACGCACCTAACATTAACACAGCTTCAATTGTAGCAATATATGTAAACGGCGGACAAATAACCTCATCGCCAGCGCCAATTCCGCTAGCAGCTAAAGCAGCTAATATTGCAGCCGAACCATTACTAACAGCCAATGCATACTTTGCGCCATTAATTTTCTTAACTTCATTTTCAAAATCTTTAGCTTTCCAAATGTTGTTACGTTGAGCATCATGGTTATATCTAAACATAATACCCGTGCTTAACACATCTTCAATTTCTTTGCGCTCTTCGGCGCCAAATAATTCTGTACCTGGCATAAAATTAATTTTTTATAAAATTACACATTATCACTAATTCAATTTGCAAAAAAACCCGATTGTTCAAAATTTTCGATGATTCCAAAATTTACCGAAGACATTTTATTGTTTTGAAAATAACAATCTAAGCCCGCTTCATCAAAACTTAATCTTTTTTCGCCCCATGGGTGAGACTCAGTTTCGCTAAGATTATAGCCATTAAATTTCATTAATTGTATTAATTCTTTTTCGTTAAATGTAAACAGTTTAACATCAAATAATAAAGTTTCTTTACTATCTAACTCCACACTATTAAATTTTTTCGAGTTTAAAACGTCAAAAAATAAAGAATAGCCATCATCCCAATAATGATATGCAATTGAAGAAGTGTTTAATATATCATCGGAAAGGTTTTGAATTTCTTGAGGTTCACCTAATTGTTTTTTAACTTCATCAATAGATGAGCCGAAATTTATTGTATTTAAACCAGCTAATAAACGTATAATAGGGACTTTAAACATAGTTTTGATTATTCAAATCTAAAAGATATCGGCAATTAAACAAAAAAATAAAAAAACTTTTAAAAAATGTTTTGTGAATGAAAAAATAGATACTATATTTGCAACCCGATTTAGAAATAAATAGGGAACCGCATACGAAATGTTTCTTTTTAGAAACGATTTTTACAAGTGGGTGTGATGATTCCGTAGCTCAGCAGGTAGAGCATTACACTTTTAATGTAAGGGTCCTGGGTTCGAATCCCAGCGGGATCACAAAAGCCTCCAAAAAATTTGGAGGCTTTTTTTATTATTGATTAATTAATTAGTTAATTTTATACTTAAACATATTAACTTTATTACAATAAATGATTGTAAATAACCTATTAAATAAAGCTTCTAATTTTGACTTCTTAACTATCGAAGAAGGAATTTTTTTATATGAAAATGCGCCAACATCAGAATTAATGTTTGTTGCTAATGAACTGCGTAAAATTCAAAAAAATAATTCGCAAAAAGTTACTTGGCAAATTGATAGAAATTTAAACACTACAAATGTTTGTATTGCCAATTGTAAATTTTGTAATTTTTATCGCATTCCTGGCCATGCAGAATCTTACATTACAGATATACCAACTTACATAAAAAAAATTGAAGAAACAATTAAATATGGCGGAGACCAACTCCTTTTACAAGGCGGGCACCACCCCGATTTAGGTTTAAGTTTTTATGTTAACTTATTTAAAGAAATAAAAAAACTTTTTCCTCAAATTAAATTACACTCACTTGGTCCACCCGAAATTGCACACATTACAAAGCTCGAAAAAAGTACACACACCGAAGTATTAAAAGCATTAGTTGATGCTGGCCTAGATAGTTTACCTGGTGCAGGTGCAGAAATTTTGAATGATAGGGTGCGAAGATTAATTAGTAAAGGAAAATGTACCGGACGCGAATGGCTAGATGTAATGCGTGCTGCACATCAATTAAATATTACAACAAGTGCAACAATGATGTTTGGACACGTTGAAACAATTTTTGAACGTTTTGAACATCTGGCATTGTTACGCCAAGTGCAAAGCGAAAAACCAGAAAATGCCAAAGGCTTTTTAGCTTTTATTCCATGGCCGTTTCAAGATGATGGCACATTGCTTAAACGTGTTAAAGGAATTAATAATAACGTAAGTGCAGATGAATACATAAGAATGTTAGCACTATCTCGCATAATGTTACCAAACATCATTAACATTCAAGCAAGTTGGTTAACCGTTGGTAAAGAAACTGCTCAAATTTGTTTACATGCAGGCGCAAACGATTTTGGAAGTATAATGATTGAAGAAAATGTAGTTAGTGCGGCTGGTGCGCCACATAGGTTTACCTATAAAACAATACAAGATGCTATAAAAGAAGCTGGGTTTGAACCACAATTACGTAACCAACAATACCAAGAAAGAATTTTACCAAATACAATTGTAGAACAAGTTATAAATTATTAGTCGAAAATATTTTATTTTTTAATCAATTTTTAATAATTCAAAAGGTTCTATATTTAACGCTTGGGCAATGTGATAAATATTAGTTATGCTTGTATTTATTTCTCCTCTTTCAATTCTACCAATTTGATTTATTCTGATATTTGATTCATAAGATAACTGAGTTTGAGTTATTTTTTGGGAAGATCTCATTTTTTTAATCTTCAATCCAACTTGTTTAATAAATATTTCTTCTTTACGATAACTAATTCCGCAAAAATTATAAAACCAAAAAAAATAAATAACCCAAATTTGGGTTATTTAGAATTAAATTTTATTTTTACTTAATGAAAACAATAATTACAATAATTGCGATGATATTCGGGATGAATAGCTTTGCACAAGGAGAAAAAAAAATTTACGAAGTTTCACCTCAACCATTTGAGATTGGAGTTGGTTGTAAAGTAAACGGTCCTTTTTGGAATTCAGATCAAACATGCGTAGCATACCATGTTAATTGTAGTAGCTTGGCAAGTTTTGTTACTGTTACAAATTGTGGCACATGTTGCCAAATAAATTGGACAGTTTTCGAAAGAAATGTCCCTTCTAATATAGATAATCCTATACAAATAATGGTTGAAGAAGGTACTCAATTAACACAAGACGAGCTAGACCAATTGAATCAAATGAAAACATTTTTTCAAATGGATGTAACTCAAGAGAAAAAATTTGAAGATTCTGAGAAAATTATTATTTATAAACCAGGTAAATATACAATTGACCACTCAAAAATGAAATTAACAATAAATAGAACTAATTGAAAAAATTCCTTTTAATACTATTAATCTTATCCACTATTTTAAACCTTGCGCTTTTTTGTATTCAAAAGAGGCGCGAGGTTTATAGAATTAATACATTAAATAATGAATATTTAATTAATAACAAAAACTTAATACAAGAGAGCAAAACATTTTTTAACTCTAATAATTTATATACAAATTTTAATTACATCATATTTTTTGACACCTTAAATTTTTTCAATAACATTAAAAAAATTCAATTTTTAGACTCTCTTGCATTTAAAAATAAAAACTTGAATTTTTTAATATGCTCAAGTTATAAAATTGATTTTATGGTTAATTATTTTAAAAAATATAATTTATCGTTTTCCAATTTAAAATTTATTTCTCATCAAAATTCACTACACTCTGCGATTTCAAATGAACTTTTTTTAAATCATAAAGTTTATGGGACTGATGCAATTATTGACAAAAGTGGGAAATTAATTTACGAAAGTTATTCAAATAAAAAAAACAATAGAGCTAAACTAATTAATGTTATCGATTCATTGAATAAACAATGCGAAATAAAATTACCAATACAATAATAATAATTCTATTAACTTTTTCAGTTTATTTAAATTATAAATTAGTTAAAAACGAACTTAGTTATTATAGTTGGAAAAAATCTGTAAATGCTGCTTACTCTAATTTATCAATAAACACATCCAAATTATCAGAAGCAATAAAGATTTTACCTCTCACTAAAAAATCTAAATTTATTTATTTAAGTACATGGGAAACATTTTGTAAGCCTTGCATTAAAGAAATTCCGTTATTAGATTCAATTTTATCTGAAGCTAAATTACCAATCTCATGTTTCTTTCTTTCAGATATGACCAATGATACAACAATAAAAAAGAAATTAAAAATAAACAACTTTCAATTTCTGTATAATCAAAACAAATTAATTTCAGCTATACATAATAAATTTAATATTAAAACAAAAACATATCCATTAAATTTACTTATAGATACAAATCTTAATGTTTATTACTTCTCAAGTGTTGGAATAAACAACAACGAAAAAAATAAAATAATAAACACAATTAAAAGCATTAACTATTAATTAAATTGAATTCATTTTAAATACAAATTGTTTATATTTGTTTAAATGAAATTCATTAAATTTTTAATTACTTTTTTTATTTTATTATCCTCTTTAAACATTAAATCTCAAACAAAAGACACCATTTATTTAATGAATGGCAATATTATTGGTGAAAACATAATTGATACATTGTTAGGGGCAGTAACCATAAATGACCCCGCAAAACCCGAAAAAAAATTGCATTATGAATTAGAGGATATTTATATGGTGTTATTTTCAAATGGAATTAAACGTTATTATTATCAACAAGACAGTGCAAAAAACAATTGGTTTACACGCGAAGAAATGTGGTATTACACCAAAGGTGAACGCGATGCAAGAAAAGGATTTAAGCCTTTAGGGAGTATGATTGGTTGTGGTATTGCAGGTTTTATTGGTGGTGCATCGGGTACATTTTTTGGGCCAGCAGCACCATTTGCTTATTTTGCAATGGTTGGTTTACCAAAAGTTAAAGTAAAATCAAAAACAGTAAGTAACCCAATGTATGTTGAGTACGATAGTTACGTTTTAGGATACGAGCGTGTTGCTAGAACAAAACGTAGGACACACAGTGTTGTTACTGGAGCAATTGGTTTAGCCTTAGGTTATGCCTTTTATGGCATTGCACACAAAAGTTATCCTGAAACAATTAATATTGGATTTTTAAAACATTAATTATGAAAAAATATATTTTATTATTATTAAGCTTTCGATTTTTTAATGATATAACTGCCCAAAATCAACATGGTTGTTTAAGTAATATAGTTTTTGAACAGCAATTAAAAGAAAACGAAATCTTTAAACAAAATCAATTAATGCTCGAAGAGTTTACTAAAAACTTTACAAATTCTAATTTTAAAACAAGCGCAGTAGGATATACTATTCCTGTTGTTTTTCATGTTATTTATTCAAATGCAGCTGGTAATATTTCTGATGCTCAAATTATTGATCAAATAAATATTCTTAATAAAGAATTTAAACGTTTACAAGCAGATACAGCGCTTACACCAACTGCTTTTAAACCATTGGCATCTGCTTTTAATGTTGAATTTAGGTTAGCTACCAAAGATCCTCAAGGTAATTGCACAAATGGAATTAATAGAGTTTACAGCGATTTATCAAATTGTTCATTTGTAAATAACGAAGTTAAATCGTTAAGTTATTGGCCAAGTAACCAATATTTAAATATTTGGTTAGTTCAATCTATGCGCTATTCAACCTCTGTTCCATGTAACGGTGGTGGTTATGCAACTTTTCCGGGAGGAAGCGCATTGCTTGATGGTGTTAACATAAGAAGTGATTTAATTGGAAGTATTGGAACCGCCGCAACAAACTCGGGTTGGGGAAATTTTAAAGGAAGATATTTAATTCATGAACTTGGGCACTGGTTTAATCTACGTCATATTTGGGGTGATGCTAATTGTGGAAATGATTTTGTAAGTGATACTCCTGTTCATGAAAATGATAACAGTGGTTGTCCAACATTTCCATACAAAGCATTTAACAGTTGCGGAACTGGCGCTAACGGCGAAATGTTTACTAATTATATGGATTACACTAATGGCGGTTGTTTAAATATGTTTACAGCAGGGCAAGTAACAAGAATGACAGCAGCACTTAACTCTTCGGTTTCGGGAAGAAGCAACTTATGGTCTAACGCTAATTTAATTTCAACAGGAGTTTCAGACCCTTATGTTTACCCTCCTACATGTTGTGCTAAACCAGAAATTTTACCATTTGCTCCTGTAATTGCATGTGTTGGAGATTCTATAAAATTTACCGATTATTCGTATGGTGGAATTAGCACAAGTAGAACATGGAATTTTAATGGTGGTTCGCCAAGCAGTACAACTGATAGTATTGTTAAAGCTGTGTATTATGCGCCTGGAGTTTATAATGTTTCTCTTACTAAAAATTATTTATCTTCAACAAACTCTCAAACATTTACTAATCATGTTTACATTTTAAACAATACAGCAAACACACTTTATGATTTTCCTTTTACCGAAGGGTTTGAAAATACAACAAACTTTAATAATTCATGGACAATTGTTAATCGTGATAATTTAACAGCGTGGAATTTAACTAACAGCACTAATTATAATGGAAGTAATTGTGCAGTTTTAAAAGTTCATAACCAATCCGCACCAGCAATTGATGAGTTAATTTCACCATCAATTGATATGAGTGCTGCAAACAGTGTAACTTTAAGTTTTAAACTACATTATGCTGTAACATCTTTCACTCCAAATACAGATAAACTTTCGTTTCAAGTTTCAACAGATTGTGGGAAATCTTGGTTTCAATTATATAATAAAAGTGGAAACAGTTTAAAAACTGTAACCAATAACATTAGTCCATCTTACACGCCTACATCAGGCAGTAGTGAGTGGAGAACAGAAACTATTGTAATTGATGATTCTTATTTAAGCAATAACTGGTATTTTAAATTTGTACTTACAAATAATGGAGGAGGGAATAATATTTTTATTGATGACATTAATTTAAATGGTGTTTCTACAATTGGTGTAAATGAAAAAAGTATTAATACAAACTTTGTGAATTTATTACCAAACCCTGCAAACAACAACGTATTAATTCAATTTAAAAACTCTGGAACTAAAACAATTGAAATACATAATCAATTAGGGCAACTTTTAAATACTATAACTACTTTTGATAAAGAGGTGAACGTAAACACAGAAAATTTAAAAGATGGAATATATTTATTTAGTATTAAAGATTTAAATAAAAATATTATTTATAAAAAAGTTGTAATACACCATTAACCCATAAATTAATTTATTAAAATTAATTTGGTTTAAAAATTGGTTTAATATCTTTAGGGTTTGGTGGGTCTATTTTATCATTTTTGCTTTTATCATTTCTTGCATCTACATCTTCGGTTGGTACCCATTTACCTTTTTTATATTCAAGCGCATCAAAACTTCCATCTGGTCCATAATATTGATACTGTTGACTTAAAACATCTCCATTATTTTTAGTTGATAAATGGCTATAAACAATTTTATTTAATTTTTCGTTATACTTAACACTCATGCTTACTTCTGTACTGTATTGAAACATTAATCTTCTAGGATTTTTTCGAGGAATTTTAAACACATCTTTACCAAACACTGGAGTTCCATCAGATTTAAAATAAAGTACATCAATAAATTTTCGTTGTACTAATTTATCATTTCCGTCCCAACCAATTAAAGTGTAAAAGTCATCGCATTCTATTAAACTTGTATATAACATTCCAAACCATTTTTCTGTTGAACCAATATAAGTTTCAGGGTTATTTACTGCACTTGATCTATCTAACAATCTAAAAAATTCGTATTGATTTACTGTTTCGTATTTAAATAAACCTTTTTTAATTTTTTTACTGTTATTAACTAATAAATAACCAAAAAAAGCATGGTTACCATTATCTAAAGGCAAATTCCAAGTTATTAATTTAAATTTTTTATTTTTAGGTGTTAGTTTTGCAACTTCAACTACACTATCAAATGGGTATTGAATACAATAAGGATTTTTAATTACCTTTTCCCAAATTGCCATAAATTTTTTATTTCCTTCTATTCTTTCATTTTCTTTTCTGCTTAAAAATGTTTTTTGAGCAAGTTTTAACTCTTGTTCTACTGATTTAAAATAAGCGTTTATAGAATCTGCATTTTGACTAAAAGCATGAATCGAAAAAAGTAATACAAATATTAAATATAAAGGTTTCATTGCTCCTATAATTTCAATTTGGAAATTAGTTACATTATTCAATTAACAACACAGTACCTTTATTTTCTTTATACTCACCTCTACTGTTTTTATATTGAATAAGGTAAACATAAATACCTCCAGGTAAGTTATCTCCCGTCCATGCTTGTGTATCATCTGTTGTATTAAACACAATTTTACCCCATCTGTCAAATACAGTAACTTTATATTGATTTTTATCAATAAAATGTGTAACGGGCAACCACGTTTTGTTTACACCTTTTGGCGAAAATGCATTAGGAACAAATAAATCATCTTCTTGATAAATATCTTTTTTATTTGATTTACTAGATTCTAAAAAACCATATTGATTTGAAATACCTTCAATGGCTTCAACCATGTATTCAATTTTACTTCCATTTGGTGCTTCATCTTGAACATTATCAACAAATGTACTATCTGCAGGGCCTTTATATGCATAAACAATTGGGTTTGGATTTTCATTTATAATGCGGTAAATTTTGTATCCACTTACCCCTCCATCAAAACCCTTATAGTGATTCCATGTTAAACTTTTGGTAAAAAAACTATACTCAACAGTATCTACCTTTAAAAAAATAGTTTTACAAATTTGACTAACCGTTCTGTTATTTCCACAAGCATCTTTAACAACTGCTTTGTAAAAATAATACCCTTCATTAGTAATTACATTGTCATCATTAATTGTATAAAATGGCGTTCCGTTAAAAGCGTTACTAGAAACTAGATCATAATTTATTCCATTTTTACTTCTAAATAAATCTATTGCTGTAAATTTTTTTGTTGTATCAACAAATATTTTAATAAGGTTTGTTGTTTTATTTAAAACACTTGCTGTTTGAATATATACAAAAGATGGGGCTAATATTTGGTTACTAAAAAAACACACTCTATTAGAAGATGATGTAATATTTTTAAAATTGTTTACAGCTCTAACAAAATAACAAATGTTTGCGTTAGGTGTAGCGTTTTTATGCTCATAGTTTGTTTCGGTTGTTGAACCAAGAAATTGATAAACCCCACCATTTACTGAATAATAAATTTTATATTCTAATAAACCACCTGGCATTTTATTGTAAGCATTCCAATTTAATTTTGTAGAATATGCACAGCTATCGTAAGTTGTTTTAAGGTACATTGTAGTGTAAGGTGGGGTATTTGTAAAAACGCCTATGTTATTACAACTGTCTATTGCAGAGTTAAACAACTCTACAGCGCCATTATTAGCTGCAGTTGTGGTGTAAATATAACTTGTATTAAGTCTTCCCATTACTGAATCTATTGCAGTTACAATTCCGCTTTGGCCGCGATAAATTCTATATTTTACAACATCTTTATCAAAAGGAACTGTCCACGCAATTACCGTTTGCCCATTAGGCAAAACACTTATTGAATCAATATGAACTTCATTAGGTTCTTTTTTATCATTAAACATTCCACCATTAATATTACTTGTTGAAACACAACCTGTATTATCGCCAATACTTACAACATAATTTAAACTTGCACTACATACACTAATTGTATCAAAATAATTTTGATTAGCTGTAATGGCAAATGTGCTCCAAATACCAGCAGGAAATTCTTTACTAACGGTGTATGTGTTTACAGTGCTATTTAATTTTGGCAATTTAATTGGATTGTAAACAATATTAATAGCCTGACTTACTGGTAAAATATTTAAGAATATACTTTTTAAAGTATCTGAACTTATTGAGCTTAAGCTACCAGTGGCATTAGTAACTAAATAGTAAAATTTACTTTGCACATTTGCTCCCGCTCCTACATGAGTAAAAGTTGTTACTAAATTTGAGCTAATTGTACCAACTTTTGTGTATCCACTAAACTGATTAATGGAGTTATATACATCTATAGATTGAAATATTGATGTTGGATCAGCTGGTGGAACCCAAGTTAGTTTACAATCACCATTAGATAAAACTTCTATGCATTTTATATCTGGTGAATTTAATTGAGCAATTAAATTATTGCAAAATAAAAAAACTAAACTAAATATTTTAAAAATAACTCTCAAACTATATAAACGTATAAAGTTACTTTTTATTATACGAGTTTTTACAATATTTCGTTGGATCTAAATCGTGTTATTAAATTAAATTTGTTAAAATCTTTAATAGAAATGCTCATAAAATTGGGTAAAAACATAGGAAATAAGCTAAATTTTGATTATTATTGTACATCTGTAAAGTGAAAAATGTTTTAACTATACTTGTGGTAATTTTTGCCCTATTTTGTAATTTGCAAACTTCTGCACAAAGTGGTGGTAAAAAACGCGAACATAAAAATCAACGTAAAAGCAGTTCTAGATTATTTGGAGGTAGAAAAACTAAAGGAAATGCAAACGCTTTTGCAAATGGATCAAGAAGTAGTTCATCTAAAGGTATGTTTAGGAAAAAACATTCGGCATGGACCTATCACTCAACAAAAAGCAACACTAAAAAAAGGAACGAAAATAAATTTTTATTTAAACGCAATAGAACCCGAGGCCGTAAATATAACGAAGGCATTTTAGCACGTCAAAATGCAGACAGAGCTAAGAAAAGAAGTAGAGGAAATGCTGTGTTTCATAAAAGAAAATACGGGGGTTAATTTACTTAACAACTACTCTTCCAAGTAAAAAATTTACTCTTACTCTCATTCTATTTAAATCATCTAATGTTTTAGAAATTATTAAACCATTTTCGTAATCATTTGTTTTTAATAACTCCTGACTTTCATTATACATTTCGTTAAGTTTTTTTGATTTGTAACTAAATAAAGTAGTACGAGTTAATTTTTTTAATAATTGTAATTCATTTGGAACTAATACACCATATAATTTCCATTTATCACTTAACTCGTAATTTGAATGTACATGGTTAATTACAAAGCTACCAATTAATGGGTTGCTGTGGTTTGCAAAATAAGTTAAATTAGGTAGCCTTTGTTGACTTAATTCATTAACATACTCATCAAAAATAGAAGTGTAGATTGGGTTTTCAAATTTAATTGCATCTCTTGATAATTCAAAAAAAATGTATTCGCCCAAAGTAATTTCTAAATCAAACTCTTCCATGTTTTCATCATCAGCTTCAATAGTAACATAAGCATTACCATAAGCTAATAACAAACGAATAAGTTCTTTTTCTTCGGCTTCAAAAGGCGCAATAACTTCTTGTTCTTTATTTTCAGTAACTGAATTATTTATTATTTCTGTTTCATTAATTACATCATTATTATTTTCTTTATGAAATTGTTTTTTATGAGCAGCTCTAATTTTATTGGTTTCTAATAATAAAATTTTTTCGTCAAGTTCCATTATCTGAGAGCACTCTTTAACATAAATACTTCTAATTATATTATCAGGTATTAGAGCAATACTACTTACAATGGTTTTTATTACTCCAGCTTTTTTAATAGGGTCGCCTTTACTAGCTTCATTTAATTTATTAGCTGTATAATATAAAAAATCTTGTGTGTTGTTATTTACATACTCTTCAAATTCACTATGAGAAACTTTTCTGTAATAACTATCTGGGTCGTCATTATCAGGAAAAAATAACAAACGCACATTCATACCTTCTTCTAACAACATAGGAATAGCACGCGCGCTGGCTTTTTGTCCGGCTTCATCGCCATCATATAAAACAACAATGTTATTTGTATATCTGTGTATAGATTTTATTTGCTCAACAGTTAAAGAAGTTCCACTACTTGCAACCACATTTTCAAAACCTGCTTGATGCATTGCAATAACATCCATGTAACCTTCAACCAAAAAGCATTTATCGTTTTTTTGAATAGCACTTTTTGCAAACCAAAGCCCATATAACACTTTGCTTTTATTGTAAATTTCAGTTTCGGGACTATTAATGTATTTAGCTAATTTTTTATCGTTACTTAAAATTCTTCCTCCAAATCCAACTACTCTACCTCCAACATCGTGTATAGGAAACATTACGCGCCCTGCATATCTATCAAATAAATTTTTACTTTCAATGGTTTGGCCTTCAATATGGTTATTACTTAAAATACTCATCCCTGTTGAAACTAAATATTTTGGTTGATATCCAGCAGCTACAGCATCTTCAGTAAATTGTTTTCTAGCCTCTAAACTATAACCTAAACCAAATTTTTCAATTAAATTTTGAGTAATTTCTCTTTGTTTAAAATATCCTAATCCAACAGAACGCCCTTCATCAGTATTATTCATCTTGTCAGAAAAATAGCGTTGCGCATAGCTCATAACTATGTACATACTTTCACGTTCTGTTTGCGCTTGTTTTTCTTCTGTTGTTTGTTCTTTTTCAACAACTTCTATTCCGTATTTATTTGCTAACCATTTTAATGCTTCGGGGTAACTTAGTGTTAGCTGGTCCATTACAAAATTTACAGGTGAGCCTGCTTTTCCACAACCAAAACATTTGTAAATATTTTTTGCAGGCGATACCGTAAACGAAGGTGTTTTTTCACCATGAAATGGGCATAAACCTAATAAATTTGCGCCACGTTTTTTTAAAGTAATAAAATCTCCTATTACCTCTTCTACACGAGCTGTTTCTAGAATTGTATCAACTGTTGGTTTAGGAATCATTATTTTATTAAATTAGAGGTTTAAAGATACTAACCTTTATTATAATTATAAAATTATGCTAAAAAAACATTTATTACTAATAACACTTACTTTATTTTCATTTTGTAACTTTTCAAATGCTCAAGTTCAAGAAGACGAATCAAAAGAAATTCATCCCTATAAAAAATTAACAAAAAAATTTATTGGTAATATAAAACGAAATGAGTTTAATAAAAATAGTTCGTTTTTTGACTCAACTCAATTTGGTAAAAAAATGGAATATATTGTTGAGAAAAGCTTAGATGATTTTAATAAAAATTACGGAAATATTACCGCAATTGAAAAAACAGAAGTTGACACACAAGGCTGTAAAATGGCTAGTTTTACATATATTAAAACAGCAAAAGGCAAAGCTACTTGGTTTATATTATTTGATCAAGCACAACGAATTTCCAATTTTATTATTGATACTTTTCAAAATCAAAAATTTTATCAAAACCCAAGTTCATTTAAAAATTACACCCGAAAAAATATTCAAATTGAAACCAATCCTTTTGTTACATTACCAGGTTATTTGTACCAACCAAATGGAATTAAAAAGGCACCAGCAGTTTTAATGGTTCAAGGTAGTGGCCCAAGTGATAGACACGAAACTATTGGATCAAATAAAATATTTTTAGATTTTATAATTCCATTGTTAGAAAAAGGTAATTCGGTACTTGTTTACGATAAAAGATCATATGTTTATCAATCAAACATGTATAATAAAGTAGATACTATTGATTATTATGAAGAAACTATTGATGATGCTGTTGCTGCAATTAAATTTTTAAAAACACAACCAAATATAGACTCAACAAAAATTAGTTTAATAGGCCATAGCCTAGGCGGCAAATGCGCACCAATGATTGCAACAAAAGTTTCTTTAAATAAATTAATTTTATTAGCAGCACCTGTAAGACCTTTAATTGAACTTTTACCTGAACAAATTGAATACATTGCCAACATTGATGCGGTAATTGATGAAAAAGAAAAGGCTCAAATTAATCAATTAAACTGGATTAAAAACAAAATTTTAAGTCCAGATTATAATTCAAAAAGTAAAATTACAATACCTGGCACTACAGCAAAATATTGGGTTACAGATAAAAACTTTAACAACTTAAAAACTGCACAAGAATTAAAATTACCAATACTATTATTACAAGGAGTTAGAGATTATAATGTGCCGTTAAAAGATTATAATTTATGGCTTGCAGGAATGAAAGGTAAATCTAACTTTAAATCTGTATTATTTGATGATTTAGACCATTTATTTTTTACTGGTAGTGGCTTAGCAAACCCTAAAGATATTGCCAAACCCAATCATGTTAGCCCAAAAGCTATTAACGAAGTAATTACATTTTTAAAGAATTAATTTTTTGTTAATAACACGTTATTGTAATTAAACTACATTGTGGTATATTTATCACAATGTCTAAAAACAAAAAACCAAAACGATTTTTATTTGAAGAAGTTTTAGATTTCTTAAAGCATAATGCCTCAAAAACATTTAATTACAAACAATTGGGCGCAGCTATGGAAATTAATGTTGATGCAGAAAGAGCTCAATTAATTGAAGTTCTTACTTCACTTAAACAACAAGGTTTTGTTTTAGAAAAAGAAACAGGCAAATTTCAAATTAAAGAAACCAAACAATACATAACTGGAACTATTGATTTTACTAGCCAGGCAAGTGCATTTGTTGTGTATAACGAAAATGAACCAGATGTTTTTATTCCTGCTAAAAAAACAAAAGATGCTTTTCAGGGAGATTTGGTAAAGGTTTATTTACTTCCAAAACGAAGTGGTAAAAGCTTTAGGCGCGAAGGCGAAGTGGTTGAAGTTATAAAACGCGCAAAAACAGAATTTGTTGGAACAATTAAAGTAAATCCAAAGTTTGCTTTTGTGATTCCGGATAGCAATAAAATTCATGTAGATTTTTTTATAAGAAGTAGCGAAATTAATGGTGCAAAAGATGGTCAAAAAGTAAAATTTAAACTTAAAGATTGGAACGAAAAAGATCAAAATCCAACTGGTCAAGTAATTAGTGTTTTAGGCTATCCTGGCGAACACCAAAGTGAAATGAATGCTATTATGGCAGAGTATGGTTTACCTGATAAATTTCCTGATGCAATTGAATACGAAGCCAAAAAAATTCCAACCGAAATTACACTAGAAGAAATAAAAAAACGTTTAGACTATAGAGAAATTACAACTTTTACTATCGACCCTGTAGATGCTAAAGATTTTGACGATGCTCTTTCTTTACAAAAAATACAAAATGGAAATTGGGAAGTTGGTGTTCATATAGCAGATGTTACACATTATTTAAAACCCAACACCGCTTTAGATAAAGAGGCTGTTAATAGAGCAACCAGCGTTTATTTGGTTGATAGATGCATACCCATGTTACCCGAAGTACTAAGCAATTTTGTTTGTTCGTTAAGGCCTAACGAAGAAAAATATTGTTTTGCTGCTATTTTTGAACTTGATGAAAATGCTCAAATTTTAAATCAAACTTTTTCTAAAACAGTAATTAATAGCAATAGGAGATTTACTTACGAAGAAGTACAAGAAATTATTGAAGGAACTGATGGAGATTATAAAACAGAAATTTTAATATTAGATAATCTTGCAAAAAAATTAAGAGCTGATAGATTAAGAAAAGGCTCCATAACATTTGATAAAGCCGAAGTTAAATTTAATCTTGATGAACAAGGAAAACCTTTAGGTGTATTTTTTAAAACACAAAAAGATGCGCATAAATTAATTGAAGATTTTATGCTGTTGGCTAATAAAAAAGTTTCTGAATTTTTAAGTAAAAATAACTCAAACGAAAACAACAATAAGAAAAACAAAAACACTGACAACAATGCCTTATGCGTTTACCGTATTCATGATGTACCAACCGAAGAAAAAATGAATGAATTAAGCGGATTTGCCGCAAGGTTTGGTCATGTAATGAATTTAGGCAACCGTTTAAAAAACGCACAAGCAATAAATAAATTATTAGTTGATGTAAAACAAAAAAAAGAACAAAACATGATAGAGCTTTTGGCTGTGCGCAGCATGCCTAAGGCTTATTATTCAACTAAAAATGTTGGTCATTATGGTTTAGGTTTCGAATTTTATTCGCATTTCACATCTCCAATTAGAAGGTACCCAGATGTACTTTTACATAGATTATTAGAAGCTAAATTAACACATAAAAATTACAGCAATAAAGATGAATTAGAGTTTTTATGCCAACACAGTAGCGATATGGAAAGATTAGCTGCTGAAGCCGAACGCGCATCTATTAAATACAAGCAAGTTGAATTTATGAGCGATAAAATTGGTAAAGAGTTTGCAGGAATAATTAGCGGAGTAACCGAATGGGGAATATATATTGAAGTAACCGAAAATAAATGCGAAGGCATGGTTCGTGTTCGCGAATTAAAGGGCGACCAATTTATGTTTGACGAAGATAATTACAGATACATTGGCCGTAACACTAAAAAAATATTTGCCTTAGGCGATCAAGTAACTATAAAAGTTAAAGAAGCCGATTTAATTAAAAAACAATTAACTTATGAAATTGTAGATTCAGCAACTACCGAAAATAAAACAAAATTTATAGACCATAAAAGACGTAGAGGCAAATAAAATGAAACCATTTATAATTTTATTTTTATTAGTTCTAAATTTATTTGTTACCGCTCAAAGCATTAACACTAGCCTAACTTACACATATCATTTACCTACCAAAACATCAAATAAAACACCTTTGTTAATTATGTTACATGGTTATGGTAGTAACGAAACCGATTTGTTTGAAATGCATAAAACTTTTGATGAAAGATATGCTGTTTTTAGTTTAAGAGCTCCCATTTCAATCCCGCAATCTGGCTTTTGTTGGTTCCCAATCGAAATAAAAAACGATAGTACTTTAGTTTACGATTATAAAAAAGTACTTGAAAGTAAAAAATTAATACTAAGTTTTATTAGCAATGCTTGCAAAACTTTTAATTTAGATAGTTCAAATGTAGTGTTGTTTGGTTTTAGCCAGGGTGCAATTTTAAGTACAGATATTGCAATAACAACACCAAACAAAATTAAAGGGATAATTGCATTAAGCGGAATGTTACTTAAAGAAACTGAAGCACAAATTAAAAACACAAAACAATGGCAAAACATTAATCAAGTTAAAATTAGGTTTGCCCACGGTTATTCTGATAATGTAATTAACATTAAACAAGCTCAAAAAATAGAAAAACTAATTGCTGAAAAAAATTTAACTAACTCAAAAATGAAATATTATAAAATGGGTCATAACATTTGTGGTGAGGAACTAAATGATATAAAAAGCTGGCTTACTACAATGGTAAAATCATCAAGCGAAAAAACAAGTATTAACAAAAAATAAATTTTATAAAATGAAACAATACCACGATTTAATGCAACATGTTTTAAACGTTGGCGCAACAAAAACCGATAGAACAGGAACCGGAACTACAAGCGTATTTGGATATCAAATGCGTTTTAATTTAGAAGAAGGTTTTCCTCTATTAACAACAAAAAAACTACACACTAAAAGTATAATTCACGAATTACTTTGGTTTTTACAAGGCTCTACAAACATTAAATATTTAAAAGATAATGGCGTAAGTATTTGGGATGAATGGGCTGATGAAAATGGAAATTTAGGTCCGGTTTATGGTTACCAATGGCGCAATTGGCCAACACCAAATGGAGGGCACATCGATCAAATTACACAAGTAATTGAAATGATTAAAAAAAATCCCGACTCGCGCAGATTAATAGTTAGCGCATGGAATGTGGCCGACATTAATCAAATGAAACTACCGCCATGCCACGCATTTTTTCAATTTTATGTTGCCGATGGAAAATTAAGTTGTCAATTATATCAACGCAGTGCAGATATTTTTTTAGGTGTACCTTTTAATATTGCATCGTATGCATTGTTATTATTAATGGTTGCTCAAGTTTGTAATTTAAAACCAGGCGAGTTTGTTCATACATTGGGAGATGCACATTTATACAGTAACCATATCGAACAAGCTAAACTACAATTAACAAGAGATTTTCGTCCTTTACCAAAATTAAAAATTAACCCAAATGTAAAATCCATTTTCGATTTTAAATTTGAAGATTTTGAATTAACAGATTATAACCCACATCCACACATAAAAGCAGCTGTAGCCGTATAAAATGATTGCAAGTATTTTTCATAAAGGAAAAGATTATAAAGTTGATTTTTACAAACCAATTAATATTTCAATGCCTTTAACTACAAATGTAAATGCAGCAAGTGCATGGTATGTAGATCCCGTAAAAATAGAACCTGTTGTTAATGGTAATTGGATTGGCGATGTTAATAAAGGTGGAAGTGTAAATTTTAGAAACATAACTTTTAATCCGCATGGTAATGGTACACATACCGAATGTGTAGGTCATATTAGTAAAGAAAATTATACTGTAAATAATAGTTTTACACGTTATTTATTTATAGCAGAATTAATTACTGTTTTACCAGTGCAATTACCAAATGGAGATTTTGTAATTACAAAAAATCAATTACAACAAGCTTTAGCTGAAATAAAAAATTGCGAAGCTGTAATTATAAGAACGTTAAGCAATGGTTTAAATAAATTAACTACACAATACAGTAATACCAATCCTCCATACATTTTAAAAGATGCAATTACTTTTTTAAATGAAATTGGCATAGAACATTTATTAATTGATTTACCAAGTGTTGACAAAGAAGTTGATGGCGGCGAATTGCTTGCCCATCACGAATTTTGGCAATATCCAAACAATACTCAAATTAATAAAACAATAACAGAATTTATTTATGTTCCTAACGAAATTGAAGACGGAACATATTTATTAAACTTTCAAATTGCACCATTTGTAAATGATGCAACACCAAGCAAACCCATTTTATATAAACTATTTTAATAAATAAAAAAATGAACTTAATTGAATCCCAAATTAATAATAACGTTTTAATTTTAAAATTAAACAGACCCGATAAGTTTAATAGCTTTAATAGACCAATGGCTTTAGAACTTATTGAAAAATTAAATGAAGCAAATACAAATAAAGCGGTACGTGCAGTACTGTTAACTGGCAATGGTAAAGCATTTTGTGCAGGACAAGATTTAGCCGAAGCTATGGATGTTAATGGTCCAGGAATAAAAACAATTGTTGAAGAACATTACAATCCAATTATTTTAAAAATTAGAGAGTTAAAAAAACCAGTAATTGCTGTTGTAAATGGTGTTGCTGCTGGCGCAGGTGCAAACATTGCAATTGCTTGCGATATTGTGTTAGCAAGCGAAAACGCTTCTTTTATTCAAGCATTTAGTAAAATTGGTTTAGTGCCTGATAGTGGTGGTACTTATTTTTTACCCAGAGTTGTTGGTTTTAATTTAGCCAGCGCATTAATGATTACAGGCGATAAACTTACAGTTGAAGATGCTCAAAAATTTGGCATTGTTTATAAAATATTTAATTCAGAAAATTTACTTGAAGAAGCAGTAAAATTTTGCGAAACAATTGCGCAAATGCCTACTGCCGCTATTGCACAAACCAAACATCTTTTAAATAACTCATACTCAAATACTTTACACCAACAATTGCAACAAGAAGGTAAAGAACAAGTAACTTCTGCTAAAAGTTACGATTATAACGAAGGTGTAAATGCTTTTTTAGAAAAAAGAAAGCCATCATTTAAAGGCGAATAATTTAATTTATTTTAAAATGAAATTTATTTTAAAACTGTTTCTATTGCTTGTTTTATTTAGTGTTCCGGCACAAATAATAGCACAACAAGACGAAATGTTTAAACAAAAAAAAGAAAGAAAACGCGTTTGGCGTAAGTGGAAAAGAAATAAAGGAAGTTATAACCCATATCTTGATAAAAAAAGTAAACCAAGTATGCGCCAAGCAAAAGCCGATAAAAAAGACCAAAAAAAACAAAAACGGCACGCTAAACGTCAATTACGTAGAAATAAACGCACTTTAAATAACTAAAAAACAACACTTTATTGACTATTTTAGGTACTTTTTAACAATTTACAAGCATTTAGACGAATTTTATTGATTGTTCTCATTTTTTCCATTATTTTTATTAAAAAATTAAGTGGTTATGAGAAAAATTTATCAATTTATAATTTTAAGTTTTTTAATTGTTTCAGGCATTAAAGCTCAAATAGTTTTTAGCGAAAATTTTAATTCAACTGTACCAACGGGTTTACCAACTGGTTGGGGGCAATTAAACTCAGAATGGTTAACAGATGCTAGTGATTGTTGCTCAGGAACAATACCTGTTTGTACTATTTTTGGCACAAGTGGTGGTAATGTGTTAGCATTTGGCGATGGATCATCTAATCCAGAAGAAAGAGTTACAACCTCAGCATTTTCAACTACTGGCGTAAGTTCAATGACTTTAACTTGGAACGGAATACGTTTTGATGGAACTAGCCCTGCAGTTACTTTGTCAATCTCTGATGATAACTTTGCTACAAGTTCAACTATTCCTTACACAAATGTTGGTGGTACAAATACTTGGGGTACAATTTCTGTTGCTATACCCGTAACTTTTGAAAACAAAGCAAGTGTTAAGTTAAGATGGACATACGTTGGCGGGTCAACTTTTTCATACGCTGGTTACGATGATATTGTTGTTACAGGTGTATTCTCTCCAGTATTTTTTTATAATGGCACAGGCCCTGTTGATGCACTTTCATCTTGGGGAACTAATACAAATGGTTCTGGTTCTAACCCAGCAAATTTTACATCAAATGGTCAAACTTTTAATTTAATAAATGCTACCTCTGTAAACTTTAACAATATGGTTGGAAGTAGTTGGACATTAGGTGGCACAGGAAGTAAATTAACAATTGGTACAGGAACAAGTGCAATAAATGTAACAATACCTACAACTAATACTTTTATAACTACTGGTTCTGCAAGTTTAGCACTTTCAAATCAAGCAACTTTAACTTTACAAAATACTAATTTCCCAACAAGCAGGTTACAATATTCTACAGGTAGTACGGTAGTTTATGCTCAAAGTGGTGGTACAGTTACTATTCCTGGTACACCACATCACAATATAGTATTAAATGGTGGTGGTGTTCGTCAAACTTCTGGTGTATTAACAATTAATGGTAACTTAGCAATTAACTCATCAAATTTACAATTAAGCGGTAGCCCATTAGGCAATTTAATTTTAAATGGTAATTTAACTGGCTCTGGTTTAATATTAACAGGAAACTCAAGAATTTCAATTAATGGAACTGGTGCTTTAGGTACATTAAATTTTGGTACCGGTACTTCTACACTATCTATTAACAGATTAGATTTAAATAGGACATCTAGTGGAAATATTACATTAGGCACTAATTTAACAATTACTGGGGTTAGTTCTTTAACAAATGGAGATATAAACTTAAATGGTAATAAACTTTCAATGAATGGAGCAATTACATTCCCTGCATCTGCTGCAAATGGAGTTTTTGTTGGTTCTACAACTTCGTCATTAGAAATTGGGGGTTCAGGCACAATTACTAACAATCTATTATTAAGCCAATCAAGCTCATCTACAAAAGCAATAAAAGAAATAATTTTAAATAGAAGCGGTGCAAATTTAACACTTGGCAATGCTGTTGAAGCATGGGGTTCTATTACACCAACTGTTGGTACTATTATTACTGGTGGTAATTTAACTTTAAAAGCAGATGGTTCAAATAAAGGAAGAATAGGGCAAATTGGATCTTCGGGTGCATTATCAGGTAATGTTACTGTTGAAGTATTTAAACCTGCAGGTGTAACTGGTTGGGTTAACTTATGTTCTGGTGGTGTAGTTGGAAATAATATGGGCTCATGGAACTCTAGCTTTGCAATTACATGTTCTGTTTGCCCTGATGGTTGGTCAGTTGGAAGTAATACTTTTACCTCATTATACGAATATGACGAAACAGCAGCTACTGGTAATGCTGCAGACCCTTTACATTATATCGAATTAGGCGTAACACCAACTTCTAAACCGTTAGATTCTAAAACAGGATATTGGGTTTATTTAGGAAATGGTTTCCCTAACACAAGTGCAATAACTATTCCTTTAACAGGAAACGTAAACACTGGTGCATTAACTAGTATTCCTTTATCTTTAACTGGTGGAGCAAGTTCAGAAAATGGATGGAACCTAATTGCTAACCCATACCCATCTCCAATTGTAGCGAACCAAATTACTGGTACTAATTTTAATTCCGCAACAATGATTGGTTACGACCCTGATACAGATAGTAACGTACCCTTTACAGGTAGTGCAATTATCCCTATGGGGCAAGCATTTATGGTACAAGGTATTTCTGGTGGCGCAAACTTAACCCCACAAGAATCGTGGAAAGCTGCAACAGCAGATAATTCTTCAATTTTAAAATTAGCAAGCACCTCAAGCAATTATTATTACGATGATTTTTTAATTGATGTTACAAGTAATATTGTGCCTAGAAATTTCTTTACACAGGCTTACTTTGCATTTGGTAATTCTTATACAAACGGTTATGACATTGGCGAGTGTCCTTCATTCCCTGGTCAAGAAACTACAACACCACGTTTTTATGCAAAAACAAGTGGTATGAATTTATTAAGAACTACTTTACCTAACTTAAACGGTAGTGTTACAATACCATTAATTTTAGAAACAGGTTTTGCAGGATTATATACATTTAATCCTGTTAACTTAAATCATTTACCTGCTGGTGCTTGTGTTACTTTACACGACATAGTAAACAATGTAAATCACAATTTAAAAACTGGTTCATACATTGCTAACATTGCAGCAAATGCTACAACCCCACAATTTGAATTAATAATAACTGTTAATCAAACAAATTTAACTTCATCTTACGTTGACCCAACTTGTACTAAATTAGCAAACGGTAACATTACTGCAAATGCACAAGGCACAGGCCCATGGAACTACACATGGAAAGATGAAAACTTTAATATAATTAAAACAACATCTAACTCAACAAATTCAACTGATGTGTTAACTAATGTTGCAGTAGGTAAATATTTAGTTGATATTAGTAAAACAGGTACTTGTGATAATGCACAAAAATCTTTTGTTTTAAATTCTATTACACCTTTACCTGTTGCAATGATGACAGCAAACACAACAACTGCTATTGCAGGAAATAATGTTCCAGTTACTTTTTATAACCAATCAACAAATGCTATCGGTTACGAATGGAGTGTAAATGATGGAAGTAATCCTGTAAATTCATACAACACAACTCATTTATTTAATGATGAAGGTTTTTATACAGTTACTTTAAAAGCCTATAACGGTGCTTGTTTAGATACAGCTTTTGCAACACAAAATATAATTGTATATGAACAAACAAGTAGCCCTGTTGGTATTGCTAATGTTGAAAAGGCAGAGAATAACTACTTTTTTAGCAAAGACGAAAAAGGTTTATTTGTAATGTTTAAATACGATGAATTTAAAGATGTTGAATTTCAAGTAAGTAATATTTTAGGGCAAGTATTAATACCAAATCAAATTCTTTCTGTATCTACATCTAAACATTACTACAAAGTACCAGATGGCGAACAAATAATTTTAGTAACCATAAAAGAAAATGGTATTCCTAAAACAAATAAAGTTTTAAATAAATAATTTAAATTAATGTAAACTAAACCTCGCTTAAATTTAAGCGAGGTTTTTTATTTATGTACTTTTGCACAATAGAATCAAAAACAAAATATGCACAATTAACCAAAGAACTTGCTAAAAAATTTGGCTTTAGTTTTTGTGGTATTAGTAAAGCAGAGTTTTTAGAAGATGAAGCTCATCGCTTAGAAAATTGGTTAAAGCAAAATAGAAATGGCGAAATGGCCTACATGGAAAATTATTTTGATAAACGTTTAGATCCATCTATTTTAGTACCAGGAGCAAAATCTGTAGTTTCTTTACTTTATAATTATTACCCAAACCAACAGCAGCAAAACAACAATTATAAAATTAGTAAATATGCTTATGGTAACGATTACCACGATATTATTAAAGAAATTTTAAATAATTTTTTACAAGAATTAAAACAACAAATTGGTGATATAAACGGGCGAGCTTTTGTTGATAGTGCGCCTGTTTTAGAAAAAGCATGGGCAAAAAAAAGTGGTTTAGGTTGGATAGGAAAAAATAGTAATTTAATTACAAAACAAAATGGTTCGTTTTATTTTATTTCGGAGCTCATAATTGATGTAGAAATGGCAACAGATAACGCAATTGCAGACTTTTGCGGAACCTGCACAAAATGTATTGATGCTTGCCCAACTGAGGCCATTGTTGAACCTTATGTGGTTGATGGCAGCAAATGCATTAGTTATTTAACTATAGAATTAAAAAACGAAATACCAAACACTTTTAAAAATAAAATGGACAATTGGGTTTTTGGCTGCGATATTTGCCAAGACGTTTGCCCATGGAACAGATTTAGCGAAGAGCATAAACAACCGCTATTTAACGATTTAACTTCAAAATTAAATTTAAATAACGAGGAGTGGGAAAATTTAAACGAAGAAAGTTTTAAAATACTTTTTAAAAATTCGCCCATTAAACGTACTAAATACAAAGGCTTAAAAAGAAACGTAAGTTTTATTAAATTAAAATAGTGTTGTTATATATGCATACTAGCTTTTTTAGCTAATAATTCTTCTTCAGTTTCTACAAAATCTTCGTCTTTTATACAACAATCAACCGGGCAAACTGCAGCACATTGAGGTTCGTCATGAAAACCTTTACATTCGGTACACTTATCTGTTACTATAAAATACACATCCATACTTTTTGGAACTTGTGGGTCGTTGGCATCAGCCTCTAATCCTGTATTTAAACCTTTATAAGTTCCTGTTATTCCAGTTCCATCTGCAAAACGCCATTCAGCTCCTCCTTCATAAATTGCATTATTTGGGCATTCGGGTTCACAAGCTCCACAATTAATACATTCATCAGTAATTTTTATTGCCATTTTAAGCTATTCAATTAATTTTGTGCAAATATACAAGCAATTTTCATGAATTTAAAAGAAAGAACTAATGCTCTAATTAAAGTAGGTAACTTTATTAACAGATTTTTACAAAATTCTCCTAAATCTGATGAAAATCAGTTACACATAGGGTTAAGTCAGCTAATTAATACAGCTTATTTACAAAATAATTGGTTTACAGATGTTAATATTAAACAATCGTTAAATGGAATTGCATCATTTTTAAATGAAGATACATTACACTTAATTGCGCAAGAAAACTTAAACAGTAAAAAAGTTTTAATAATGTGTGCCGGAAATATTCCAATGGTTGCGTTTCATGATATTTTATGTGTTTTAGTAAGTAACCACATGCCTATTATTAAATTATCAAGCGATGACAATGTATTAATTCCATTTATATTAAAACTACTTTGTCATTACGAACCTAAATTTGAAAATAAAATTTATTTTGCAGAAGGTATAACTAAAAATTTTGATGCTGTTATAGCTACAGGTAGTAACAACTCCGCTATGTATTTTGAAAAATACTTTGGCAAACACCCAAATATTATTAGAAAAAACAGAACATCAATTGCTGTTTTAAATGGAAATGAAAGTTCAATTGATTTACAAAATTTAGGTAAAGATATTTTTACTTATTTTGGACTTGGTTGCCGAAATGTAACCCAGCTTTTAGTTCCAAACAATTACGATTTTAAGCTGTTTTTTGAATCGATTATTGGTTATAACGAAGTTGTAAATAATAAAAAATATGCTAATAATTACGATTACCATAAAGCTATTTATTTATTAGAAAATCATAAATTTTTAGATAATAATTTTTTAATGGTTAAAGAAAACGATATTATGTTTGCCCCTGTTGGTACAATTCATTTTAAAAAATATAATTCAATCCAAGATGCTGAAACGTATTTAAAAGCTAACCAAAAAAACATACAATGTATTGTTGGTAATAAATATATTGAATTTGGACAAAGTCAAAAACCAAAAATAACAGATTATGCAGATAACGTAAACACAATGGAATTTTTATTATCTTTATAAATTAGTAAATTTTATGTATTTTAGGCTTGTAAAAAATTGAAACTAAAACTTATTACATATTTAATATTTGCTGTTGCAACAATTTCGGCACAAGTGCCCACGGCTACAATTGGTGCGTTAAGTAACACCATTTGTACGGAGAGAACGATAACGTTTACAAGCTCGGTAAATAATGCGCCTACAACTTACTCTTGGTCTGTTATTCCTGCTAATGCAGTAAACTTTATTGGTTCGGTGAGCGATACAAGTGTTAGTTTACAATTTACAAAACCTGGCACAGCAATAATTACACTTTTAGTTGCAAACTCAAGTTCATTTAGTGCAACATCGCAAACATTAATTGCTACAAAATCTGCAAAATCATCTTTTAATGCAAGTTTAACAACCGTTGGTTTTCCTACAGAATTAACCTTAACTAATTTTAGCAGCAACCAAACAAGTGTAGAGTGGTTGTTTAATAATTTTGCACCAGACAATAGTTTAAATACAACTAAAACCTATACTGTTGGCGGTGCTTATAGTACAACATTAGTTGCACTTGGTAATTTTGGCTGTAATGATACCAGCTCGTACAGTTTTGTAATTGATGATTTTAGTAGTGTAGTTTTACCAAATATTTTTACACCAAATGAAGATGGTGCCAATGATGTTTATAAGCCAATATTAAAAGGTATTAAAGATATTGATGTAACAATTTATAATCGTTACGGTACTTTAATACACAATTGGAATAGAGTTGGTGGTAAATGGGATGGATACACAACTAGCGGTGTTAAATGTAGTGCCGGAACTTATTTTGTTATATTAACCGCAACTGGTTTTGATGGCAAAAAATACAACATGAAAAATACGATTGCTTTAATTGAGTAATAAAATTTTTAGTCCAATACAATTTCTTTAACTGCATTAACCCAAACATCATTATCGTTTAAACTATTAACTAGAGTAATTTGTTGGCCTCCATGTTTTTTAAATATCTCGTTATATTCGGTTCCAATTTCATAAATGGTTTCTAAACAATCTGCCACAAAAGCCGGACTAAAAACCAATATTTTTTTATACCCTTTTTCTGCTAATTCTTGAATAACCTTATCACTATAGGGCTTAAGCCATTTATTATCTAACCTACTTTGAAACGAGGTTGTACATTTTTCTTCAGAAATGTTAAGTGCTTTAATTAATTGCCTTGTGGTTTCGAAACAATTTGCCCTATAACAATATTGATTGTTTTTAGTTATAGAATTACAACAAGCTCCTAATTGACAAGTACTACCACCATAATGTTTACTAGCTTTTAAAATTTGTCTTTCAGGTAAACCATGATAAGAAAATAAAAAATAATCATACTCCTTTAAATTATAATTTTTTGCAACATCAACTTGGGCTTCGATAAACTTAGGGTGATTGTAAAATTTAGAAATTATATTTATAGATGGAATTATTTCCCATTTTTTTATTTGATCAAAGACTTCTTCAATTGTAGTAGCAGTGCTAGAACTAGCATACTGTGGGTACATAGGAAGTATATGGATTTTTTCTGGGCGATGTGTTTGTAATTGCTGTAATGCAAATTTTATACTTGGATTTTGGTAACGCATTGCAATTTCTACAACATAATTATTCCCAACAATATTTTGTAATTTATTTTTAAATGCGTTGCTATGAATTAATAATGGCGAACCTTGTTTAGTCCATATGCGTTGATATAGTTTAGCAGATTTAAAGCTTCTAAAAGGAACAATTATAATGTTTACAAGGATAAAACGTAAAACTGGGTGAACATCAATAACGCGTTTGTCGTTTAAAAACTGAGTTAAATATTTTCCAACCATACCAGCAGTTGGTGAATTTGGAGTACCAACATTTATTAAAAGTATAGCTTGTTTACTCATTTGTTGTATAAAAATTAAAACTACTTTTTATTTAATTTTCATTTTTAACTTGTTCATTATTCAATTTATGAACTTCGTCATTTGAATTATTTGCATTGTTATTTGAAACAAATTTTTTCTGAAAAATAATTATTAAAATTACGCCTAACGAAATTGCAACGTCTGCTATATTAAAAATTGGCCTAAAGAAAATAAAATCTTCGCCTCCCCAAATAGGTACCCAATTTGGGAAATGCCCCTCTATAATAGGAAAATAAAACATATCAACCACACAACCATGTAAAGTAGAAGTGTAACCATTGCTTGTAAAACTTGCAATGCCTTCGTAAGGCATATAATCTTGAATGTATGGATCGAAAACTGTGCCTTTATCAAAAATTAATCCGTAAAAAATACTATCCAATATATTACCCATTGCACCAGCTAATATTAACGATACAGAAAAAATAAATCCTTTGTGTTCGCCTTTTTTAATCATGTATCTGATATAAAATATGCCACCAAAACAAGCTAAAACTCTTAATATACTTAATGAAAGTTTACCAAAAGTGCCTCCAAATTCTAAACCCCATGCCATTCCTGGGTTTTCTGTAAAATGTAAAACGCACCAATCCCCTATTCTACCAACTTCGCCTAATGGGTAATTTAATTTAATGAAAATTTTAATAAACTGATCGATAAACAATACAGCTAAAATTGTAAGTAATGGTATTTTAATTTTTTGAAACATGATTATATAAAAAAGTCTATCTTTTATTTTTGCAAAGATAGACTTTAATAAAATAGAATTTATTTTTAGTTATTTTGATTTAATTTAGCATCAATACCAAGTGTTGCATGAGGCACAGAGCGTAAGCGTTCTTTAGGGATTAATTTACCAGTAACGCGACAAATCCCATAAGATTTATTTTCGATACGAACTAAAGCATTTTTTAAATTGATGATATATTTTTCCTGACGTTGAGCCAATTGAGCTGTTTCTTCTTTACTCATTACATCACTTCCATCTTCTAATAATTTAAAAGTAGGAGAAGTATCATCGGTGCCATGGTCATCTTCGTTACTTAATGTTTGTTTAAGTAAATCGTAATCTGTTTGCGCTTCTTTTAATTTAGATAAAATTAATTCTTTAAATTCTTGTAGTTCTTTATCAGTATAGCGAGTTCTGTTATCTTTTGTGTTTACAAAAGGTTTTGGAGCAACAACATTACTTTTTTTAATTAAAGGTTTATTAATATCAATTTGTAATGGACGGTTTCTAATGTAAGCTTCCATACTTCCTCCAGATGATTTACCATCGTTTTTCTTTCTTCTTCCTCGTCCTCTTTTTTCAGGTACTTCATCTTCATCTTCATCTAAATCAGGGCCAGCTCCTTCTAAGTCCATCATCCCACCTTCTAATTCGCCTCCTTCTAGTTCAACCTCGCCATCATCTTCATCATTTTTTTCATAATCATCTTTAACATCAACATCTTCGTCATCTTCCTCTTCTTCTTCAATATCTTCAAAATCTTCGTCATCATCATCTGATGATGATTTTCCTTTTTTAGCTTTTTTTCCTTTAGCAGATTTTTTGTCTTTTCCTTTTTTAGCTATTGCATCAATTGGTTTTCCTGCTTTTTTTACCTCAACTTTAGCTGGTTTAGTTTTAATTGCTGGTTTTTCTTTTTCCTTTTTTATAGGTTTTGAAACTACTTTTTTTGCAGCAGGTTTAGCCACTGCTTTTTTTGCAGGTTTAGCCACTGTTTTTTTAACTGGCTTTACAGCTTTTTTTGGTGCGGGTTTACTCACCTTTTTTGCTGCTGGTTTATTACTAGCAGGTTTAGCTTTTGGAGCAGCTTTTTTAACCGGTTTTTTATCTTTCTTCGCCATATTCTATCAATTTAATTTATCAATTGTGATTAAGGTTTTTATTATTTCATCTACTTCTAAAACGCTTGCATTTGAAGATTCTAAATTTGATACCAATTGTAAATCTTCTGTAAGGGTTTCATTACAAATATAACTTAAATTTGTTTGTATTGCATTGTCTAAATGCACATTTTGTTGAATTTTTACAAATATTTTATCAGTTACTTCAAAGCCATTGTCTTTACGGTAATTTTGAATACGATTTACAACTTCTCTAGCCAAACCTTCGTTTTTAAGCTCTTCTGAAATGGAAATATCTAATGCTACAGTTAAAACTCCACTATTTGCAACTTTCCAACCTGGAATATCAACCGGAATTATTTCAACATCTTCTGCCTCTAAAACGATTTTATTTCCATCTATATTAATGGTGAAGCTGTTATTTTTTTCAATTTCAGATATAATTGATTTTGCATTTTCTATCGCAAAACTTTGCACGGCTTTCATGTGTTGGCCGCATTTTTTACCAAGTGTTTTAAAGTTAAGTTTTAAGTTTTTTACAATTTGAACTTCTGCTTCGGTAACAAACTCTAGTTGTTTTACATTTACCTCGCTTAAAATTAACTCTTTTACAGCTTCAATATTTTGTTTTAACTCGTTACTTAATATTGGAATTTGTATGCGCTGTAAGGGTTGCCTTACTTTTATGTTTTCTTTTTTTCTGATTGATAAAATCATTGAAGAAATTTTTTGTGCTGCATCCATTTGTAACTCTAATTTTTCATTTATTAAGTTAGAGTCAAAATTTATTAAGTTAGTTAAATGTATAGAGGTTGTATTGTTTGAGTTATTATTTTGAATTGTATTTAGATTAATAAACATCCATTCGCCAAAAAATGGTGCAATTGGGCTCATTAATTGCGAAACTACAGATAAGCACTCGTAAAGTGTTTCGTAAGCGGCTTTTTTATCTTCGGTTAACGATCCTTTCCAAAATCTTCTTCGGCTTAACCTAACATACCAGTTGCTTAAATGTTGGTCAACGTAATCTTCAATTAATCTTGCTGCTCTATGTGGTTCAAAAGTTTCGTAACATTCTGTAACTTCTTTTACAAGTGTGTGTAACTTAGATAATATCCAACGATCTAATTCTTCTCTATTTTTAACTGGTACACAATTATTTAAATTTATTACAAATCCATCTACGTTTGCATAAATTGCGAAAAAATTATAGGTATTATAAAGTGTACCAAAAAGTTTTCTTTGTACTTCGGCAATTCCCTCAATGTCAAATTTTAAATTATCCCAAGGTGCAGCGTTGGCAATCATATACCACCGTGTTGCATCTGCACCATATTTATTTAATGTTTCAAATGGATCTACTGCGTTGCCTAAGCGTTTACTCATTTTGTTTCCATTTTTATCTAACACTAAACCGTTAGATACAACATTTTTATAGGCTACAGAATTAAAACACATTGTTCCTATTGCATGAAGTGTAAAAAACCAACCGCGTGTTTGATCTACACCTTCTGCAATAAAATCAGCCGGATAAAATTTTTGTTTATCAATTAAATCTTTGTTTTCAAAAGGATAATGCAATTGAGCGTATGGCATTGCTCCTGAGTCAAACCAAACATCAATTAAATCTGTTTCGCGAAATAGTTTTTTACCTTCTTTTTCTAAAACAATAATATCAGCATACGGTTTATGTAAATCAAACGTTTCGTAATTTTCTTTTGTGAAATTCCCTGGTACAAATTGTTTTAAAGGATTTTCTGTCATAAACCCTTTAGAAATAGAATTTTCTATTTCTTTTTTCAACTCTTCAGCGCTTCCAATAATAATTTGTTGAGTTTTGTCTTCGCTTGTCCAAATCGGAATTGGAATACCCCAAAATCTTGAACGAGATAAATTCCAATCATTTAAATTTTCTAACCAATTACCAAAACGGCCAGTGCCTGTAGCTTCGGGTTTCCAATTAATGGTTTTATTAAGTTCAATCATTTTATCTTTAGCTTCGGTTGATTTTATAAACCAACTATCTAAAGGATAATATAAAACCGGTTTGTCTGTTCTCCAACAATGTGGATAGCTATGTTCGTAGGTTTCTTTTTTAAATAATTTTCCTTCTTCTTGTAATTTTAAAACAATTCGTTCATCAACGCTTAAATAAACTTTTAATTCTTTTATTTTTCCATTTGATTCTAAACTACTTTTTTGTTTTTCAAATTCTATTTGCTTTTCGTTATCACTGTAATAAGCTTCTTTTACATACTCCTCGCCAAACAAAAAAACATTATCTTTTATTTCAGGTAAAAATCGGCCTCGTTTATCAACAAGTGTAAGAGCTCCAATTCCATTTTGTTTAGCAACTCTAAAATCATCTGCTCCAAAACTTGGTGCAATGTGAACTATCCCTGTTCCGTCTGTTGTTGTTACAAAATCTCCAAGTATAACTTTAAAGGCATCGCCTTCGGGCTTTACAAAAGGTAAAATTTGTTCGTATGTTAAGCCTGCTAAATCTGCACCTTTACATGTATGTGTTATTTTGTAAGGTATATTTTTACCTGCCTGGTCGCCAGGTTTATATTCTTCAATTTTTAATTCGGAATTTTTTTCAGAAAAATATTTACTTACTAAATCCTTTGCTAGGATAACAGTTTGTAAATTATTTGTAAAAGGATTGAATGTTTCTACAAACACATAATCAATATCTTTTCCAACCGCAAGCGCTGTATTTGAAGGCAAGGTCCATGGTGTGGTTGTCCATGCTAATAAAAATATTGAGTTTTGATTGTTAATTGTTGAGTTGCCAATTTTTAAATTATCATTTAAAATTTTGAACTGAACGGTTGCTGTTCTATCTTTAACGTTTTTATAACAACCCGGTTGATTTAGTTCGTGCGATGATAACCCTGTACCAGCTGCTGGCGAGTATGGTTGTATGGTAAACCCTTTATACAATAAATTTTTATCTGACAAGTTTTTAAGTAACCACCATACACTTTCAATATATTTATTATCGTAAGTAATGTAAGGATCTGTCATATCAACCCAGTAACCCATTTGCGCCGTAAGTTCTTCCCATTTATCAGTATATTTCATTACCTCTTTACGGCATGCTTTGTTATAATCTTCAACACTAATAAATTTAGGGGATTGTTTGTTGCCAATATCTTCTTTTGTAATTCCTAAAGTTTTTTCAACACCAAGTTCTATAGGTAATCCATGTGTATCCCAACCGGCTTTGCGTTTTACTTGATAGCCTTGTAAAGTTTTAAATCTGCAAAAAATATCTTTAATGGTACGTGCCATTACATGGTGTATTCCGGGCATACCATTTGCGCTTGGCGGACCTTCGTAAAATACCCAAGGTTTTTCAGATGAACGGGAATTAATTGAAGATTGAAACGTGTTGTTTTTATTCCAATACTCTAATATTTCTTTTGAAATTTGTGGTAGGTCAAGTTTTTTATATTCAGGATATTTGCTCATTGCTTTTAAAAAGAAGAGCGAATTTAATGAAAATTTATTTTATAATTTGTTTTGTAACCAAAGCAAAATTACCTTTTATTTGAAATTTCCATTCTGTTTCAAAAATTTTTGGTAAAAACCTTTTATACAAGCTCATTCGGGCATTTTCTTTGGCTTCATCTTCATTTTCTCTTCCAACAGCATTAAACTCATAAATTCCAACTTTTGGGTGTTCTTTCATGTAATTTTTAACAATTTCAACAATTGTATTCATTACTTGAAAAACTTCGCCTTTATTGGTTTCTACGTATTCTTCGCCTTCAAATTCATCGTTAACAACACCAAAAACAATGTTTGCATGTAAAATATTGTCTTGCAATCTTCCAAATCTTACTTCGTAACGCAAACCACTATTTGTATTAAAGTAATACAATCCAGCTGTTGGAATTCGAGGATACTCTATTGGTAAAATATTTTTGTAGGTAGATGCCAAATTTATTTTTTAAAACGATCAGCTAAAATTAATTCTTTAGAACCTGTTGAATAATCGTAGAATCCTTTTCCTGATTTAACGCCTAAATGCCCAGCTGTAACCATATTTACTAGTAAAGGACAAGGTGCATATTTAGGGTTGCCAAAACCATCTTGCAATACTCTTAAAATACTTAAACATACATCTAATCCAATAAAATCGGCTAATTGTAAAGGGCCCATTGGGTGTGCCATACCAAGTTTCATAACAGTATCTATTTCCGATACTCCTGCAACTCCTTCGTATAAAGTAATTATGGCCTCGTTAATCATAGGCATTAAAATTTTATTTGCCACAAAACCTGGATAATCATTAACCTCAACCGGTACTTTATTTAAAGTTTTGCTCATCTCCATAATACTTTTACAAACATCGTTACTTGTATTATATCCTCTTATCACTTCAACTAATTTCATTACAGGAACTGGATTCATAAAATGCATTCCAATAACTTTATCGGCACGTTTTGTTACAGCTGCAATTTGAGTTATAGAAATGGAAGAAGTATTAGATGCAAGAATAGTTTTTGAATCGCAAATTTCGTCTAATTGTTTGAAAATTTTAAGCTTAACATCAATGTTTTCGCTGGCAGCTTCAACAACTAAATCGGCTCCTTTTGCACCTTTTTCTAAATCTGTTAAAGTAGTAATATTAGATAGTGTGTTGTTTTTTACATCTTCAGTAATTGCACCTTTTTGTAATTGGCGATCTAAATTTTTTGTAATGGTTGCTATTGCTTTTTGTAAAGCATTTTCGTTAATATCAACTAAATTTACTTTAAACCCGTATTGTGCAAATGTGTGAGCAATTCCATTACCCATTGTTCCGCTTCCTATTACTGTAATGTTTTTCATTTTAAGTTCTGTTTTATATTTTTTTACTTATAATTATTTTTATTTAAAGAAATAACAACTTTTTTATGATGTGAATTTACTTTTATTTTTACTATAATGGCTAAAATTAATTAAATTTTATTCTTCATAAAAATCTATTATCAATCCATCTAATGGCGAAATTGAAATTTCTCTCAATTCGTTATTAAATTGTAACACTATTGAATCTGCTTTATAATATTCATCTTGTTTGGTAACTTTAATTAAATTTAATTTTTCGCCTATTACATCAGCCCACATTTTTGTGTTTGAAGCATCTACAGCAAATAATTTAATTTTACCATCAAACATTAAATTTAGTTCTTTTTTAGACTCATCAAAATTATAATCAACTACATCTAAACCATTGCCTTCTTCGTTACAACTAATTGTTAATTTTTGATTATCAGAAAAAAGTAATTGAACATTATCAATTATTTCGAAAGGCTCGGCAGGATTATTGTTGTTTTGCCATAAGTGGCATATTATTTTAGAAACTTGTTTGCCTTGCGCCGAAACAAATTTTGCTAATGCCTCATTTGTAAAATATGCCGTTTTAATTTCGTTCATAACTACAAAAGTACATTTTTACTTTGTTCATTTCTTTTTCCTAACTCAATAATAGCCAAATTTTTAATTTCTTTTCCACAGATGTTAAATTTTAAAGCTGTTTTAATATTATGAAAGCCTTGTATTCCACATGCGCCAGGATTTAAATGAAGTAAATTATATTCTTTATCATAAATTACTTTAAGGATATGTGAGTGCCCATTTATGTAAACAGTAGGTTTATGAGTTTGTAAAAGTTTTTTTACCCGTGTAGGGTATTTGCCAGGGTAACCCCCAATGTGAGTAATAAGTACTTTTACTTCTTCACATAAAAATATATTATTTTCTGGAAATTTAATTCTAATAGATTGTCCGTCAATATTTCCAAAAACGGCAACCATAGGTTTTAATTTTGTTATAAAATTTATAAGATCATCATTTCCAATATCTCCTGCGTGCCAAACTTCATCACATTCGTTAATATGTTTTATTAGTTTTTCATCAAGCCAACTGTGTGTATCTGATATTAATAAAATTTTTTTCAAAGTTTATTTTTTAAAAAAGTAAAATTGATTTTTAATCGCTTGAGCGTTTATTAAAAATTAAATATCCAAAATGAAAGAAAACAGAAAATGGTGTTTGATATTGATCGTAATAATTTAAGCCTAAACAAATAGGGCCAATTGGTGTGTTATAAACCATACTAGCAGAAGCTACACCAAAACGGTACAATAACGGCGAGCTGTACCTTGCTTTACCATCGCTATTTTGTAAAATTGTATTTATAGGTTGAAACCCATAAGCTTCTAATCTTATATCGAAATTTTTAAATGGAGTGGTAATTAATTTTGCACCTAAAGCAATGTATTTATGGGCACGGTACCTATCAATAAAAAATGTTTGACTTTCGGGAATTGGGTTAAATGCAGGGGCCGAAAGAATAGTTGCTTGATAGTTACTAAAAAAAGTTTGTGTTGTATAAACCCCCTCACCAAAAAAACCTATTTTAACTTGCTTAAATGTGCGAATGTAATTTTCGAAAGTTAATTTTAATTGTATCCACTCTGGTGTATATTCATTTTTAAACCCTATTGTATCGCTGCTTGTATTACCTGGGTAATAACTTTCAAAGCCATGTAAAAATCTAGCTCTTGCATTTAACATTAGCCCTTCTGTTGCATACATTTTTCTGTTTAAAGTATTAATGTTGTAATTTAATTGTGCATACCAACTGTCAAAATAAGTTTTGTCAACGGTATCTAATTTTGTGAAATTTTCTGTTTGATAGTAAGAGTTAGCTGTTTCAAAATAACCGCCAGCAACACTAAATTTAGAAATGTTTCCTACAGGCAAACCTAATTTAATTTGTGCAAACCTATCTTCTTGGATTAAATATGCGGGTTTTAAAAAATCATAAAACAAAACACTACTACTAAAATAATCCCACCTCGAAAAAGTTGCCGATGGCTCAATGTAAAAAGGATACCTTCCAGGAAAATCGAAACGTAGTTTAGCCATTGAACTTGTGTGTAGTTTACCTAAATAACCATTTATGTATGCACTAAAACCTATTCGGCCTAAAGTATTATATTGCAAGGCCATAAAAGCTTCGCTTATTGGTCTGTTAGATAACATGGCTCCTGCATCAACGTAAAGTGGTTTTTCTTTCCTTCCGGTTAAAATTAGTTTATGGTAGAAAGTGTTTGTGTCTATTTTTGCAGTAGGATAAAGCGTTTTAAATTTATCATCACTTAACAATTTAAAATATCTTTTTTTTAATTGTGTTAAAGTAAAAGGCTTTTCATTATAAAATAAACTTGTTTTAATAAAATGTTTTTGTTTTTCTGAAAATCCATTAATTTCAATTGCATTAAATATTACATTTTCTTGTTTTGATTTATTAATAAATTTTTCTCTCTCTTGTGCCAAATGAGCTTTATCTGTTTTACGTTTAACATGATTTTTAATTTCCGAAATTTTTCTTTTGGTTGCATAGTATCCACTATCAATTAATCGTTTTGCCCCTTCAAAATTTAATAAAAACACATCAGACCATGGTTCAATTAATACACCATTTTCTTTTATTGGTTCGTATTTTTTATTATTCATCATTAAATTTCTTAGTTGTAAATACAAATCATCATCATCTGGCGATATGTTTTTTTCTCCAACATTTGACCCAATAATATAATCTGGTTTAAAATTTTCTTGCATCACATCTATAGGAAAATTATCGTATAGCCCACCATCAAAAAGCAATTTATCATTAACAATAATTGGGCGCAGGTAAAAAGGATAGCTCATACTAGCTCTTAATGCAGTAGATAAACTACCTGAATTAAATACAACCGATTTTTTATCTTCAACATTAGCTGCAACACATCTAAAAGGGATTAATAAACTATCAAAATTATTATGGTTAAAACTAGAAAATCCTGTAAAGTTTTCCATTAAATAATAATCAATAGGTACTGAGTTTATAACATTTGTAGGTAAATTTTTTAAATAGGGTTGTTTGAGTTTAATTTTAAACGTAAGCCATGTTGCATAATCTTCTCTTTTTTTAATGAGATAATCGTATTTAGCAGGCAAATCGCCCTTTGTAACGCTTTTAAAAAATTCTGCTTTAACAATTTTCTCAATTTGTTGAGGCGTGTAGCCACATGCATAATATGCCCCTATTAAGCTTCCAATAGATGTGCCAGTTATATAATCAATTGGCACACTATCTTCTTCTAAAGCTTTTAAAACACCCACGTGAACTAAACCAGATGCTCCTCCTCCACTTAATACTAAACCAACTTTTTGAGCATGTAAATGCAAGTTAAAAAAACCAATTAGTAGTATAAAAAAATATAACTTATGTAATAAATCTCTCAATCGTCTTTACAAATTTAATCTTTATCTAAATTTAATTGTAATTTGTTTTAATTAATTATATTCGCTTTTGGTTTTTTGTAAATAACAAGTGATTAAATTTATTTTTAAAAAAATAGGGTATGGTGTGTTGGTTCTTTTTGGAGTAATTACCGTTATTTTTTTCTTGTTTAATGTTTTACCTGGCGACCCCGCAACTGTAATGCTAGGACAACGAGCTAACAAAGAGGCAGTTGAGGCTGTACATAAAGATTTAGGCCTTGATAGACCAATTAGTGAACAATATTTTAATTACCTTAATGATTTATCTTTTATTTCTTGGCACAAAACAGTTGATAAAGATTTTTGGTACTTAAATCCAAACAAATACAGTTGGATACCACTTTTTAAAATAGGTAAAAACAGTGTAATTGTGTTAAAATTACCTTATTTACGGCAAAGTTACATTACAAAACGTCCTGTTTCAGAAATAATTAAAGATACATTGCCCGAAACTGCAGTTTTAGCTTTTACATCTATTTTAATAGCATCGTTTATTGGTATATTTTTAGGCATTGTATGCGCTATTAAAAAAAATTCGTGGTTAGATAAAGGTGTTTTTGTTTTTGCAACAACAATAGGAATGAGCGCACCCAGTTATTTAACTGGTTTAATTATATCATGGTTATTTGGGTATGTATTATCTGACTATACAGGATTAAACCCTTCGGGCAGTTTGTTTGAATTAGATGATTGGACTGGTGAAGAAGTTATTTCATTTAAAAATTTAATTTTACCTACAATTACGCTTGGCTTAAGACCTTTAAGTATAGTTATTCAATTAACACGTAGTTCGTTATTAGATGTTTTAACACAAGATTATATTAGAACCGCAAAAGCAAAAGGATTAAGCACAAGTGTAATAATTATTAAACATGCTTTAAAAAACGCTTTAAATCCTGTAGTTACAGCAATAAGCGGCTGGTTTGCAGGTTTAATGGCTGGTGCAGTATTTGTTGAACGTGTTTTTAGCTGGAAAGGCATTGGATATGAAGTAGTTGAAGCTTTAAGTAAAAACGATTTACCTATTGTAATGGGTGCAACATTAATATTTGCAACTATATTTGTAATAATAAATATAATAGTTGATATTATTTATGGCGTATTAGACCCACGAGTTAGATTTAAATAAAATGCGAAAAAAAATTGTTGCCGGAAATTGGAAAATGAATTTGGCTTATAATGAAGCCAAAGAACTTGTTAATTCGTTAAATCAATACCAATACCCAAATCAAAACATAACAAAAATATTATTTCCACCTCAACTTTATATTCAACAATTAATGAATATAAATTCGCAATTTTTAATTGGTTCGCAAAATGTTAGCCAATATAATAATGGTGCATATACAGGAGAGGTTAGTGCTACAATGTTAACTTCAATAAATTGCAATTATGTGTTAATTGGGCATAGCGAAAGACGACACTATTTTAATGAAACTGATGAAATTCTTATTGAAAAAGTAAAATTAGCATTACAAAATAACTTAAATATTATTTATTGCATTGGCGAAGATTTAATACAACGTCAAAACGAAACTTACTTAAAACATTTAAGCAATCAAATAAGTTACTTATACAATAACATTAATAAAACAGATTGCTATAAAATAAGCATTGCTTACGAACCAATTTGGGCTATTGGCACAGGACTTACAGCAAGTCCAAATCAAGCAGAGGAAGTTCATGCCTTTTTAAGAAATGAAATCACAAAATTAACAAGTATTGAAATTGCCGAAAATACAAGTATAATTTATGGCGGAAGTTGCAATGCTCAAAATGCCAAAAGTTTATTTGAATGTGCAAATATTGATGGTGGTTTAATTGGAGGGGCAAGTTTAAAAACTGAAGATTTTTATAAAATTATAAATTCTCTTTAAACTTAAAATATTCAGTAAATTACTCTAATTTTTAAAGATAATTTATTCAAACACAAAAAAATTAAATAAAATATTAAGATTTGTAATTTAAAATTAAAGTATTATTTTAGCCTTTTATTTTAAGTTTGAATAAACTCATTTATATTGTATTTACTGCTTTAGCATTAGTAAATTTTTCTTGCAAAAATGGTGGAATTGGAAGTAAAAACGAAGGCGAAATTGTTTTTGATACAAAAGGAGTTGATGAAACACACCCTTTATACGGATTAGCTCCAAGCTCCGCAACCCTTAAATTTAAAGAAGATAAGTTTTCTATTGAGATGAGTACAATGGGCATGTTTAATACAGCTATAATTGGCGATAATAAATCAAAAACCTTAACTCAAACGGTTAAATTTATGGACATAAATCAAGCCTGTGTTGAAAATGAAAAAGAAATTTTAGATGATAATAAAGACTACGAACTAAAAATTGAAGAAACAAAAGACACCAAAAAAATTGCAGGCTTAAAATGCCATAAAATTAAAGTTACAAAAGTAAATGAGCCAAATGTTACATTTGATGCGTGGTACACTAAAGACCTTGGCAATGAAGATTGTAACGCCTTAACACCTTATGCGCAAGTTAAAGGTATGCTTTTAGATTATAGAGTTAAAAAAATGGGCTTAGAAATGCACTTTTGCGCAAAAAAAATAAACAATATTGCAATTGATGAAAGTACTTTTGAAGTACCTAAAAACATGAAAATTGTTTCTGCTACTGAAATGAGAAAGTTTTTTGATAATTTACAATAATTATTCAATAGGCTTTTTTAATCTAAAATTTTTAAATTCTAATTCTTCTCATCTTTAAATAATTTTAACAACATTAAAAGCATTTTGGCATTATATTTGACTCTAATATTCTAAAATACAAAAATGAAAAAAATACTTACATTAGCCTCAGTGGCATTATGTTCTTTAACCTATGCACAAGATAGTTACACAATTAAATCTGCATTAAGCGTAGAAGGTTTACCTGCTGAGCAAGCAGCATTTGGTGAAATGGAAACTACAACCTATTTAAAAGGCGATAAAATGAAAATGGAATTAACCAGCATGATGTACAACATGACTGTAGCAAACGATGGCGAAAAAACATTTATGTTACAAGAAGTGATGGGCGAAAAATCTGGTTTTTACATGACAAAAGCTGAGTCTGAAGCTGAAGAAAAAGAAGCTGAAGCAAAAGGTGATAAAACTAAATCTAAACCAAAAATTGAAGTTACATCTGATAAAAAAATGATAGCAGGCTTTGAAGCAACAAAAGCTTTAGTTTACAATGCAAGAAAAGATGGTAAAATGGATACTGCAACTGTTTGGTTTACCGATAAAATTAAAAAACCTAAAACTAAAAATGGTAAAGGTATGGGGCCAAACTTAGAGGGGTTAACAGGTTTTCCTTTAGAAACCGTTTATAGACAAAATCAAATGGGCGTATCAATGGTGGTAACTAACAAAACTAGCGAAGTTTTAACAACCGCATTAGATGATAAAACATTTGTAATTGATACTGTAGGCTTCAAAGTAAGTAACTACAAAACATTTAAAGATAAAATGAAAAACCAAGGCGGAGCTAAATAAAAAAAGGAAACTATAAACTATAAAAAAGCTGTTGTTAAACAACAGCTTTTTTTATACAGTATCAGAGTTTTAAAGTTTTTTGAGGCTCGACTATCTAAAACTAAAAAGCCTTGTTTAATAAACAAGGCTTTTTAGTTTTAGAGCAATTTTTTAGGCTTTTAATAAGCGTTTCCACAAAGGTTCAATTTTTGTGCTGCCTTCTCCATAACCATATCCGTAACCATATCCGTAACCATAACCGTAGCCATAGCCATTTTTATAATCGGCACCATTTATTAAACAAGCCATATTTGTTAAACGTTTTTCTTTGTTTAACGATTCTGCAATTCTTAACAAACGTTTATCTAAATAGTTTGCTCTAGCTACAAAAACAGTTGCATCGGCATTCTCAGCAATTAATAAAGTATCGGCCACTAAACCAACCGGGGCTGTATCTACTATTACATAATCGTAATTTGTTTTTGCAAAATCAAATATGTCTTTAACTTTTGGACTTAATAATAATTCAGCGGGATTTGGTGGAATTGGCCCTGATGGTAAAATATCTAATGTATTAAAATTTGGTGCTTTAAAAATAATGTCATTTAAATTTAAATCTTGCTCAACAATGTAGTTAGTTAATCCTTTTCTTTCGGATATATTTAAGTAACTTAAAATTTTAGGTGCTCGTAAATCTGTACCAATTAATAGAACTTTTTTACCAGAAAGGGCAAATGAAGCTGCTAAATTTAAAGCAATAAACGATTTACCTTCTTTACCAATTGTAGATGTAACAAAAACTGTACGGCTTTGTCCTTTGTGGTTGCTGGTAATAAAATCTACATTACTTCGTAATAATCTAAAAGCTTCGGCAATGTTTGAGCGATCGTTTTCAATTACAACTAATTTTTCTTTTGATTTAGTTAAAGGAATATCTCCCAAATAAGGGATTTTAACCGCATCAATCTCTTTTTTACCATGTACTTTGGTATCTAATAAATCTAAAATATACAAAACAATTATTGGTATTATTAATCCAATTAAAAAAGATGATAAGTAGATAATTTGTTTTTTAGGTGCAACTGCTTCGCCATTACTATAAGCTTTATCAATTATTTTTGCATTGGCTACAGTTACTGCTAAAGCAATATTAGTTTCTTCTCTTTTTTGAAGTAAATATAAATACAATGCTTCTTTAATTTGTTGCTGACGTTGAATTGTTCGATACTCACGTTCGTATTTTGGCACATTTCCTATTTTTGCATTAATTTCATTTTCCTTTTTTTCTATTTCTTTGGCTTTAATTCGTAAGGTGTGTAATAAATTTGTTAAGCTTTCTTTTATAGACGCACGCGTACCTACTAATTGATTATCGATGTTTTGAACAACTGGGTTTTTTTCTCCAGAATTTTTTATAAGACGACTGCGTTCTAAAATTAGTTTATTGTATTCGCCTATTTGTAATGCTAATGCAGGGTCGTTTAAACCTAAATTAGTAGGAATTAAATCGGAAGGTAAATCGTGTTTTTGTAGATATTCGTTTACAAATTCAGCAATACGCACTTGTGTTGTTGCTTCTAATAAACTCATTTCGCTTTCGCTACTGGTTATTAAAAATTGTTTAGCTTCAGATTCTACATCGGTTAATTTGTATTTGCTTTTATAACTTTCAGCTTCACCCTCAACATCCGAAAGTTCGGAAGTAATAAACTTAATACGTTCGTTTATAAAATTAGCAGTATTTTGGCTTACCTGATTTTTATCGGCAACAGCATCTAAATTGTGTTGTTTTATTAAATTGTCAATAACATCGGTTGCTTTTTGCGCCACAGCATCGCGTAAACTTATGGTAATAGCATTTGATGTTTTATTTACTGGACTTACTTTAACTTCTTCTAAATAATTATTAATTATTTTTTCATTGGTTTGAATAATTACTCGAAAAGGTAAGTTCAAATAACTTTGATTATAATGTTTTGTTATTGTAAATTTAATTTTACCAAAGTTTGTTTTAATATACTCACCAAATGAAAAATTGCCTATGAACTCATTTGTTTCTCCATTTTTTAACTCATATTTTTGATTGTCGGAAAAATTTAGTATCCAATTTCCTTCAGCTATCATTGTAGAATCAGTTATTATATATTCTGCTAAAATTGGTGCGTTGCTATATCTTTCATGTTCAATTGGTCTACCATAGGAATAATAAGTTGTGTTAAGTTTTAACTCATCTACAACTTTTGACATTAAGAATCTAGATTTAAGTATTTCAATTTCATTATCAATGTTTTTGTTTGATTTTAAAATTCCTAAATCTTCAAACGCAGCTAATTCATCGCTTACGCCTAGCCCTCCTTTTTTATCATCTTTAATTAAAATAGTTGCTTTAGCTTCAAACAGTTTAGTTTGATATCTAACATAAACAAATCCCAAACCTATAGAAAAAATTAAACTTAACAAAAACCATTTCCAATTATATAAATAACGTAAAAAAAGATCTTTTAAGTTATTTTCATCTTTTTCATCTACTGAAAAACTATATTGTTCTAACTCCATTAAAATTATTTAGTTAATAACACCCCTAATGTAATTAATAAAGAAACAACAGAAACTATCAAACTAATGTTTGTTGTATTAATTGCAGCTGTATTGCGTTTGGCTCTGTTTGGTTCCACATAAACTATGTCGTTTTGTTGCAAATAATAAACGGGCGAAGAAAAAAAATCTTTAGATGTTAAATCAATTAGAGTTTCTGTTCTTTTACCTTCATTTTCTCTTATTACTAATATGTTATTTCTTTTACCGGTAATATTTAAATCACCAGCAATTCCTAACGCTTCAATTAAAGTGATTCTTTCATTTGGAATTGAAAACGTCCCAGGGTTTCTAACATCGCCTAAAACAGTAATTTTATAATTCAAAATTCTTATTAAAATTGTAGGATTATTTAAAAATGGTTTAAGTACTGATTTTAATGTATCTACAGCTGCTGTTCTAGTTATTCCCTCTAATTTAATTTTTCCAACATTTGGAAAATCAATATTACCTTTCTCATCTATTAAATAACCAGGTAGGCTTGGTGTGCCTTGAGTATAGCCGCCAATCGTTTGACTTATATTTTGAACAGGTAAATTAAAGGGTTTAATAGCTATATCATCTAAACTCATTACCATTATTGAAATAACATCTCCACATTTTAATTTTGGATTATAACTTTTAATTATTTCTCGGTCACTTAAAGCACCTTGAAAATAATTTATTTTTTTTCGAGATGTGCAATTTACAAATCCAATAAATATGATAAAATAATATATAAATTTAATTTTCAACTAGTTTAATGTTTTTACTTTTATAGAGGGTTAAAGATAATTAAATAAATAAGACTGAACAAAAGTTAATTTTTTATTTTATTACATTAATTTAAAACTTAAGCACTTCTTTTTCTTTTAAATACAATATTAAAAACAGATTTAATGAAATAACGTATATCGGTTGAATAAGGCTTTTTTACTTTTTCTTCCAAATATTCACGTTCGGCTTGTAGCACTGAATTTACATCTCCGTTTCTATCTAATGCAACATAAGGCGGAATACAACCGGGTTTAAATTTTAAACGCAATTCTTGTAAATCTTTTGGAATGTCTTGCATATATCTTTTTGAAATAGGACGAACGCCCACCAATTTCATTTCACCTTTAATCACGTTAATTAACTGCGGCAACTCATCTAACCAATAGCGACGTAAAAAACGTCCCCATGGGGTGAGTCTAAAATCGTCTTTTGGTTTACCTGTTTCAGCATAACCGTTTAAGTTTAACACATAATCTTGTAAATATTCGGCATAAGGGTGCATGGTGCGGAATTTATAAACACCAATTTCTTTACCCTGTTTACCAATCCGTTTCATTTTAAATAAAGGTCCATAACTGGCATTAAAATTAAATTCTGGTTCTTTAACTTTTGTTGTAACAACATAGGTTAGTCCGTTAAAGGCTTCGCTTGCTTCAATTTTAAAGCCACAACTTACCAAACGCCCCATTACCTCAGCTTTTGAAAGCAAACGGTTACGCCCACGGGTAACTAAAAAGTAGATTTTTTTAAAACCCCAGATTTTTGGAAACATTCGTAAAAAAATAAATTCAAGTATAAACCAAATGTTTTTTATAACCGGTATATTTCCTATCCGATGCCTTTCTTTTCGAGTGGTAATTGTTTCAAAACAAATAATGTAATAATTTCCGTTAATTAATCTACTATTTACAGATTCAAAAAACTTATTGATGTAGCGGATGTTGTTTACTTTTGAAAGATTTATAAAACCATTTATTTCATAAGGGTAATTAATAATATTAAAAACATTTGTTGATGCAAGAGTTAACGTTTTTTGAGAACAAATGTCTATATATTTAGTTATAAAACAATAAACATCTACATTGTAATTTTCTATAAATCGTTGCTTTACTGTATATGAATCCGTTAAAGGTTGAATGTTTTTTTGTAAAGATGATTCCAACTTTTTTACTTATTGAATATTTAAGCCCCTTAAAGTAAAATGCTTTAAAATAAGCATTAATAGAAGTTTAATTTTATGTATTAAATATTAAATCTAAATTTAATAGCATCTCTAAAAGTAGGGACGTTATTATAAGTAGCTAACTCATTTAGGTTTGGTAAAGTTGTATAAACACCAGTCTCTAATTTTTTAAGTGCTTCTAACATTGCTATAGATGCCAATTTGTAGTTTTTATCGACCAAACTATTAAATGTGTCATCGTTTTCTACTTGAAATTTTTTTTGAACAATAATTGCTCCAGAATCCATACCTTCATCAACAAAATGAATAGAAACTCCAGTTTCATTTTCTTTTTTAAATAAAACCCAAAAAGGGGTTAACCTGCCTCTGTTTTTGGGGAGCAAAGCATTGTGTCTGTTTATTACACCAATTTTAGGAATTTCTAAAAGTTCTTTTTTGATAATGTATTGAGATTGGTTAATAATAACATCTGGTTTCAGGTTGTTTAAAACATTTATGAATTTTTTATTATTTGGAGAATCAATTAAAAAAACATTGATGTTTTTTTTTGCACAAAAACATTCCAATCCAGGATTTTCAATGTTTAAAATTGTGCTAAACTTTTTTTGAAATTTAAATTTAAGGGTTTTAAATACATTTTTAAAAAAGCCAGTTATTCCCATTATTAATATTAAACTAATTGCATAAACAACTTTTGATCTTTTTTTCCCAATTTTAAATCTTCCGCCTTTTGAAATAGCTACTCCTATTATTTCATTTTTTCTTGCAGTAATTATATCTTTAATAAATGGAAGCGTATATAAAGGATCTTCCATAGATATTATGAAAATTTTCATATTAAATTTTGTTTAATACAATAATCCTTAACAGTAAGGAAATTATAATTTCTTTTTTCAAAAAAATTAATTTCTTTTTCAAATAAAAATGAAGCATTAGGTCCAAGATTTTTTGTTTTCAATTGTGCGCGTAGCCAATCTTGCATAAAATAATTGATTTTATTTTTTGTTCTTTTTTCTATTATTCTAGGTTCATCTGACTCATCAATAAATTCATTTGGATGAATGTCAAAAACTAAAGGTTTATTATTAAATGAAGATTCAATATTTATTCCATAACGTTGAAATGACGTTAATAAAGGAAAAATCCTCATAGTAGTTCCTACGTGAGGAAAAAACAAAGCAGTTAAAGGGATTTCAACTATTGGACCTTTACCTTTTTTGAATAATGAATTTGGGCTTGTTTTGTATGGGAGCCTAGGTGCAAAAAGCCATTTCAGTTTTTTTAATCCTCCAAATGACATAAAAAAATCAAAACGTTGTGAAGCAATTGAGGAATCTATTTTATATTCTGCTTCAATTAATGCGCGTGCAGTATCATTATTTACCCTAAGTGCAGGTGCTCGAAATGAGATTACTTCCTGTCCAGAAATATCTTCCAATAATTGCTTCGATTCAAGTAAATGTCTTTTTTGCTTTTCAAAAGGCATAACATCAAATCCATTTTCTCTAATATGAGATTTTCCATGAGAACCTACTTCATGCCCATGTTTCAAAATCATTTTAACTACCTGAGGATATAATTTTGCTATATATCCAGTGAAGTAAAATGTACTTTTAATATTATACTTTTCATAAGTTTCTAAAAGTAACGGCATACCCTCATTTAGCACTTTTCTTCCTGTTTCGTCTCTTAAAGAATTAAACCAAATTGAAGTAGTTTCTACATCGTTTGTAAATAATGCGCATTTATTCATTGTGAAAACCTTTCTCTGTAAAAAACATTTTTTTATTTTATTGATGTAATAGAATTAAAAAACAAAATTGGTCCTTTAAATTCAAAATTTTTATAGATTACTCTTTATAAAGTTTTTTAATATTATTTACAATTTTAACTACTCTTTCAAAATTTAAGCCTAATGTATCTAAATACCAACGAATATTTTGGAAACGTGGTTGGTTTTCATCTTCTACTAATTCAAGTGCTTTTTCTCTAGTTATTTGTCCTTCTCTTATCTGATTACTTCTAAAGGTGTCATGCTCCGTAAATCCGGCAACAGTATAGTAAACATAATTGTAAAATGCAGCCGTTCCATCTCCAATACGCCAAGTAGTTTTTGTATCAGGTGCGAGTTCCCATTCATATTCATTTATCAGGGTTTGATTAACTAACTCCTCATCCCAACGCCAGTAATCAAAAATATGGTAATAATCTTGCTTCTTGGTTAGACTTCTGTAATACTCACCCGCTAAAGTGTCCCAAAGTGAGGAATTAAAATATCCCGGACTATCCATCATTGCACGAAAGCGTTTGGCGTGATATCTCAATTGTTTTATTATGCCATGGCTATACACACGCTCTTCCTCAAAGTCAGGTTTAATACCTAAAAAACCGGTTTTAAAATGAGTTACTTCTAAAGGATTAACACCCCATAAATTTAAATTTACACCTGTTTGATTTTTTACATCTTCAACATGTCTAAAAAAATGTTTATCGCCTGCTGTAAGCATTGCCATCATACCTAAATTAGGAGATTTAAGCCACGCTTCTAAATTCATTCTGATATTTTTTCGTTTTAATGAAATATCAGCAGCAACAATAATATTTTCAACCCCCAATTCTGCGCACATTCTGCTAATATTTCTTCTTCCTAAATCAGTTACCATTCCCCAATCATAGGTGTAGGTTACTGGTTTTAATTCAAGTTCTTTTATAATTAAATGCAATCCGTAACAACTATCTCTACCACCGGAAAAAGGTACAATGCACTCCAAACCACTATTTTTTCTGTAAGGTTTAATAAGATTGAATAATTCTTCTTTTGGTTTAGGATTGTTGCGCGGTTTATAGTTTAAACAATAATTACATACCCCTTGATCGTTAAAACGGATAAAAGGCATTGTTTCAGGTAGAATGCACTTTGTACACCTTTTCAAATTATGAGGTTTATATTGAAGTAATGTTTCTTGTGTTTTATCAAATTTAAATTCTGGAATTAAATTCTCAGTGCGGATCTTAAAATCAATTAACTTATAATTTAAATCAATAGGTATGTGAATATCAAAAATTTTGTAGCTCTTATTTATTTGAGAAATGCTCTCACAACCAATTTTTATTAAAGGATAATTTTCAGAAGCAAAGAAAGTGGCACCGTTTTTATTACCAATGTATAAACTCCCATTATTTGAGATCAATATAATTTTACCAATATTTTGGATCAATAAAGCGCATGAAACAATTCCTTTGCATTTTTTTATAATTACATCTGCCAATTCATTAAGTTGGCCATCATTCATAAAATGCTCTAATGTAATACCAATAATAACTTCTGAATCAATTTGATGTTTACGATCTATCGTAAGGCTTTTCCAAATTTCATTATCATTAACAATTATACCATTGTGGAGTACAAATATGTTTTCTCTAACAACAGGTTGGTTGTCGGAAAGGCCATTGGTAATTAAACGACTATGTCCAAAAACAACAGGAGATTGGTATGGATTTATTTGATTTAATAACTTGTCAATGTTATAATCAGCTCTATAGATCTGATATCGGTTATCTTGAAAGTAGATTAATCCGCTTGAATCTTTACCGCGTTGCTGAGAATGTTTTACGAGTAGATTTAAATCTGTTTTATTTACTTTGTTTTTAGCTATAATGCCAAATATGCCACACATATATTTTTAAGAATTAAATTTAAAACGTTCCATACATGTTTTTGGATCTTGAAAGTATTCATGAACGCTTTTTGGATTGTTTTCAAATAACCATATCAGAAATGAGGATACATCAATTGTATCGTTTAGTAAATGCTTTCTTCGTTCTGTGTATATGCTTTTTAGACTTTTTGTATTTACTAATTCTGATATTTTTTTTAAAAAATCTTCGGCTTGGTTAGTTCTGAAACAATGAATTAATTGATATTTGTTTTCAATTTCAAGCATTTGTTCTATTTCATAAAAATATTCGTCAAATTCTACTGCTGGTGTTCCTAAAACAGCTGCTTCAGTACACATTGTGGTACTGTCTCCTATAAATATTTTTGCGTAGTTAATATAATGCGTAATATCATTTTTACGTATATTAAACTGGTATTTTTCTAATTCACAAGGTAATTTTCTTTCAGATGTAATTAAAATTTTACCCTGTGGTTCTAAAATGGATATTAATTTTAGTAACACTTCGTTTGAAATTCCGCTTTTCCCTATATCATGTGTTGCGCCAAATCCTGTGCATCTAATTAAAAAATAATCTTTTTCTTGTATTTCTTTAGGTAACACATTTTTATTTGGTGTAAAATGATTTGGGTGTAAATGTGCGAGTGCTTTATACCCCTTATATCCTATTTTTTTATTTTTATATTTACCTACATCTGTAATTACGGGTGCAATTATATAATGTGTTGGCTTAAACCATACAACTTGTTCCGGAACTGCACTTAGCACATCATCTGTGGGGTAAAATGAAACTCCACCTTTAAGCCTCGCAATTACTGAGGCAAAATCTCCAACAAACACATCATATTTTTTACCTCTGCAAAATTTATATAGACGGTAGATTGTTAAAAAAATGCTTAAAAATGCTGCAATATAAACATGTACACCTTTTATTTTTCTACTTTTTGGAAAGATGTTTGTATACTCCCAACCCTCTTCTTTAACCAATTCTTCTAAAATATCTTTAGTATTAATAACTACATCAACAGTGTAACCTTTACTTATTAAAGCATTTATCTGTACTTTGTGAAAATGAAATTTAGCGGGATGTACTAAATAAAATAAAAATCTTTTATTATTCATAATTTTTCAGGCCGTTTTTTCTTTCTTTCATTTCGTAAAACATTTTAGGTTTAGTTGTTAACACTAAATTTATTATAGGCTCAATGAATTTTGCGTATTTTATAATTGTTTCATAATACGAAGGATAGTCTTTAAAAGATCGATTAGGGGAATTCCAAATTTTTAAATATTCTTCTTTCGTTAGATCCAATTTTTTCATCACATAATTAATTTCTTCTTCTATTTTCAATGGATTGTACGGCCTATTGTTTATAATCTTTAAAGCATCTTCTCTTGACATTTTTTTATTTAATACTTGAGCCGAGTACGTTATTTTTCGTTTGTCCATTCCAAATTTCTCATACATCCAATAACTTATTGCCCATTTAGTAAATAAATTTTCGTGGTGATGTTCGCCATAATACTCCCATTTGTATTTATTAATTAATAATTGTTGTGCTTCCATTTTATTATAATTTATATAGTAAAAAGGTGAAACCATTTTAATTTTCTTTACCAAACTAAGCCAATATTTGCTACTGAAAGATAATTTTGGATAAGTTTTAAGTTTAACTCTTCCAAATTTTTTATGTACAAAGTTTAATTGCTTTTGGTCGCTGTAAGTCCATTCAGTTGGTTGTTTCCCTTCAGATCTAAAATCGTCGCCTATAAGAATATATTTTATTTTTTCTTTGTCAGCAATTTTATATAGTACATTAAATATTGCTTGATCGGTAGGATTATCAATCCATGGCAATCCAGCGAACATATATGACCTCAATATATCTTTCATCTCTTCGTAAACCACAACATGCGTTTTAAGATCAATGTTCAATGCCTCTGTTAATTTATAAATGTTGTTTACAGCAATTTCTGAATTAAATCCATTATCTAAATGCACTGCTAGGGGGTTTAAATTATTTTCCTTTGCCAAATGTAAAAGATAGGAACTATCTGTTCCTCCGCTTACACCTACAATACAGTCATATTTTCCAGATTTACCTTTCCTTTGTATTTGCTCAAGTAGTACTTTCCATTTTTGTTCACCATTTTCATTAATGGGATAGTCTTCCATTAATTTATACTGAATTCTTGCATAATTTGATATACCATCTTCATCAAATCCTATCCCTGGTATAGATTCGTCCCATATTCCTTTTGAACAAATTTTTCCTTTAAAAGCCATTAATTAATTTAATTTAAAAATTCTTTGAGAATGTTTTTTATTTATAAATTCTGCAAGTTCTTTTGAAACAATTAATGTTTCTTTTTTATTCCATGCATTTATATAACCTTTTAAATAGAAATAACCGCATTTTAAATAAGGTTTTTTTTTGATTTTAAATATTGACCTTATTATTGTAAGTGTAAAGTTGCTTCCCATTTTATACGCTTCATAACCCGATTTATAAGCGTGTTCAACTGGATCGTAAGCGCTTGTAGTTGGTCTTAAATGGATCACCGGTACGTTTATAGACCGTGTTTCCCAGCCTTTAAATTGAGCTTCCATTACGTCAAGTCCGTCCCAATTCCACACCTCTTTAAATCCACCAATTTGATCCCAGCAATTCTTCCGGAACATTTTTAATGCACCGCGCACATGAAAATCACTAACCTTTTCGAGTCTAAAGTCTGTTTCAGAAAATTTATTTAGAATTTGGCCTCCACAAATACCTAAATTGCTAAAATTATTAAATTCTTCTATCATTCTTTCTAAATAATTACTTGGCAAGATTAAATCTCCATCAAGTTTCATTACATAATCATACTCGTTTTTAAGTTGACCATAACCATATTTAAAAGCTCTAACAACTTTGCTGCCTCCCGATCTTGTGCTTTCATTTCCAAAAAACTTTATCGCTTTTATCCAATTATAATTTTTTATTTTATTGTTAATTATTTCAAAAGTATTATCTTCTGAGTTGTCATCAACTATTATCCATTCAATTGGCAATAAATTTTGATTAATTACAGAATCAATAGTATCTTTAATAAAAATAGACTCATTTTTAACTGGAGTTATAATTGCAATTCTATTTCTATTCATTTGAAAAACTGTTTGTGCCACAGAGCTATATTAAAAGTCTTGATTGGAGTTCTCCAATATTTGCTTTTTTTGCTATTTAGATTGTAATTATTTAAGTTGATATTTAACCCAAGTTTTTTTATAAATTTTGAATTACCTATTTCATCCTTCATAATTTTAATTAAGCCATATTTTATCCATTCATTTTGAGGAATTTCCCATCCCATTTTATCCCTTCTCCAAACAATTTCATCAGGCAGTTTGTTAGTAAACGCTAACCTTGCTATATATTTAGTATAGCCATTATGTAATTTGTAACATTCAGGTAAATTCATCCAAAATTCAACTATTCTATAATCCAAAAATGGGAATCTACTTTCAACTGAATTCATCATTGAACCTCTGTCCCCATAAAAAAGAAGTGTTCTTAAGTTTTTTGTAAAATCATTTTTTAGAATTTCATTTATTGTTAAATATGGATTCCTTTCAATTTTGAATAATTTTAAAAGATGTAAAATGATTTTTTTTGCACCAATAAATTTTAATAAATTAAATATTATACCATATCGAATGTATGATAAACTACCATTGTTTTTGGAGTATAATTTGTACTCCTTGTAAATATTTTTAATTGGAATATTAGTGAAAAAATTTATCAAATATGGTAAATAACCTGCTTGCAATTCATCAGCCCCCTGCCCATCTAATGTAACTGTTACTTTTTTTTCTTTCACAAGCTTATAAGTAAATACATAAGACATAAGTGTGCTATGTTGAATATTATCCATGTGATAAATCATTTTTGTATAGTTTTCAATTATATCTTTCGCAGAAGGTTCAATTTTAAATGAATTAAGATCAAGTCTTTTTTGTAAAATGTCAATATAAATACTCTCATCGCAATGTTTTGTATCCTTATCGCTAAAGACCAACGAAAATGTGTTTTGTTTGGATTCTTGCTTGGATTCTTTTAAAATTTCATTAATAAGATATGCTATTGAGGATGAATCTAACCCACCTGAAAGGCAGGTTCCAATAGGGACATCTGATCTTAATCTAATACGAACTGAATCTTTTAAAAGGTTAAAATATTCAACTGCTAAACTGTTTGCTTTTTTTTCATCAAATTCTTCAGTTTTTTTGTCAATATTTGGAAGGGTATAATATAAATAATGTTCTATATCTTGATTAAATATTTCACTAGGTTTAATAATTGAGTATGAAGAAACAGGAAAATTGAGAACATTAATAAAATCGGTAGTTTGTGTATATTCCTTTGTGTCTGAATTGAAATTTTCCAATATTCTTTTTTTGTTTGGCATAATGTTTAGATCGCCATAGCTAATAAATTGTTTAATTTCTGAGCCAAATAGTAATAAAGATTCATCTTTGTAGTAATACAAGGGCTTTATACCATAACGGTCTCTTGATACTATAATTTCATTTTTTTTATTGTCATAAATTATAATAGCCCACATTCCATTAAATTTATTAAAACAATTTATTCCCCAATAGTCATAAGAAGCTAGAATTACCTCCGTATCTGTGTTTGTATTAAAATTATATCCTTTTTGTGAAAGTTCTTTTTTTAATTCGACATAATTATAAATCTCGCCATTAAAAACGATACAATATCTATTAATAAATTGCATCGGTTGATGACCTTTTATTGACAAATCCAAAATTGCTAATCGTCGAAACCCAAAAAGAATATTAAATTTTGTGTTAAATTTATTTTCATTCTTTAAAACATCCTTAATTTCAAAATTATCATTTATAAACGAAAAACCTTCATCATCTGGGCCTCTGTGAATAATAGCATCATTAAATTTTTTGAAATTTAAAAATTCAATATTTTTAACGTTGTTTTTACTAAGTAAAAAAGAAATACCGCACATTTAGGTGTCTTTTATTTATATTTAATAAAGCGAGCGTAAAAAGTTCCTAGAATAAAATACAATAAGTAAAAAGGGGTAAGTATTTTATAACCGTATTTAAAATATATATGCAAAACTTTAATAAGAGAATTAACTGAATATTTGTCAAAAAAACTTTTTATAAAAACTGATAAATTACTTTTTAAAAAAGCACTTCCTATAGAAGTTAAATATGTATTATTATAAATACGAGCGTTCCATGATATATAAACAGGGATTTTTTTTAAGTTAGCTCTAATACAAAATTCATCGTCACTACCATATTGAATAAGCTTTTCATCGTAAAAACCTATTTGTTTAAATATAATTACAGGTATTAATGTTCCTCTTCCACACAAAATCCAACTTTTATGAATACCTTTAAAATTGTCATCCATTAATTTAAATCCTTTAATATAAGGAACAAATTTTAAACGCCATTTAATAAATTGATTTGCTCCTGCAAATTCTATTTTATAAGGCTTATTAATTGATACAGAAGAAGATCCTAAAATTGAGTTAAAAGGCAAAGTTGCATAATCATTCAAAAGTGTTTCAAGGTAATTTGGTTGAATTTCAACATCGTCGTTTAAAACAAGTACATGATCGTATCCAATTTCAATAGCTTTTTTAAATCCTTCATTCATGCATTTTGTCCACCACCAGTTGCCATTACCCAATATTACTTGTACATTAGAAAAATTTTTTTTTAACATTTCAATAGTACCATCTGTTGATCCATCATTAACAACTATAATTTTAACTAAAACATTTTCAGGTAAAATTAAATCATTAATTTGATTTAATAATTTACTTAATAAATTTATACGATTAAACGTTGCTATTACTATTGCTAATTTCATTCTTGTTTTTTAACAATGCTGAAAACACTATTGGAATAAACATAAAACTATAAAAAAATGGTCGCATATATATTCCTTGAGAAAGTCCTAAAAGCATTAATATAATAAAGGAAACAGCTTTAAAATAAGTTGGCAATTGAAATGTATTTCCTATAATTTTAAAAGATTCATAAATTTTATACATATAAAATAAAGTAATAAGAACTCCATATGTAGCTAATAAGTTAAAAAAACCATTGTTTCTATGATTTTCAGAATCGAAATTATCAACGTCAATGAAATTATTTTTCGCTCCCGCCCTACCAAGTCCAAAAACAGGACTTCTTGCAAAATCTTTAATATCTGCTAATGCGCTACCAAATCTTGACGATGTAGTTTCATTTTTTAATTCCACATCTTTTTCGATTTTTTCTTTTAAAAAGGGAATTTTTTCATACATTATTATTGAAAAAGAAGCTACAATTAATAAAAGAATAGAGTATAACGCATTTTTTTTTAAAGCATCAATATTTGAATAAATTATAAATACAAATAAACACATATACCCTGTTGTTGAAAATGTTGTTATTAATGCAATTAAAAAAATTAAATTTTTACCTTTTAATAATTTTTGTCGTTTTATTGAATTTAAAATAAGCGCTAATGAAATAAAAACAGCGAAAGCACCAGGTTCCCAAAAAGGCCCAGGATTACGTCCCATGTTAAACGATGCTTGATGAAAATTATATATTATAATATTAGGGCTTTCTTTATAAAAGCCTTCTTCACCTGAGAACAATTGAGGTAAAATATTTGGTGACGTATTGTAAAAAAAGTTGAAAAAACCAGGGATAAAAGAACAGAAATAAAAAATAAAAGAAATTAAACTTAAAAAATAAATTAAATTAACATAAACAGTTAAAAATTTAAATCGAGTTAATTCAATTACCAAATATGCTAATAATAATCGAGTCATTGTTCCTAATGGAGTCCTTAAGTTAAATCCTCCAAATAATAAAAATTGAAAAGTTTCAACAATCGCAAATAAAAGAATAATTAGTAGTGAGTTTATGTTAAGCTTTTTTTTACTTTTTAAAAAAATAAAAATTGCAATAAGCGTTGAAACTACAATATAATTTTGCGATCTATAAAAATATTCAATTCCAGTGGTTGCAAGTAATAAGAACACTAATAGATAATCCGTAAAAAATATTTTATTATTTTTTTTCATTAATTATTTTCTTGAAAAAATTCCATCAAACTGTAAAAGTTCGCCTGTAGTTGGGTTTGAAAATCCATTTTCAATAGAAATTAAACTAAAACCTTTATTTAAAAGAAAATCAATAATTAATCTATAATCTGAGGAACCTTCATATAATTGAACGATTGATAATTCTATTTGAATACACTTTATGAATTTTAACGATTTAATGGCTCCCTTTAACACATTCATCTCAAAACCTTGTGTATCAATCTTTAAAAAAACATTATCAGTTTCATTAAATAACGAGTCTTTAATTGAATCGAGCGACTTAATTTGAATTTCTTGCTTTCCAATATATTTAGAATTAGGCGCATTATCTACATGAGTATCTAACATTTTTAAAATTGAACTACTGTCTTTATTACCAGCAACATTAATAATTGAATTTTCATTTGAATCTCCCAATGCATAGTTATAACATGTCCAATTTTTATATTTTTTTGTGTTATTTTTTAATTCAGTAAATTCTTGAATTAAAGGCTCAAAAGAAATTATTTTATTTTTATATCCTAAACTATATAACTCTATCGCATAGTTTCCAACATTTGCGCCAACATCTATTATTGTATTGATTTTATAATAATTAATTATTTTAATTCTTCTCGCAACATCAATAGATGGATATCTGACAATTTGAGCTTTAAAATGTTGTAATAACTTATTAGTTAATTTTATAATCTTCACAATAATGATTTAATCTTATTAATTTATTTCGTTTATTTTAAATGTGTAAAAAACAAATTTTTATTTCTAAAAAGCGATGCGTTTTCCTTTAACCAACTTTCACTTTTGTCCCACCATTTTATTTCTAATAGTTTTTCAATTTCAATTTTATCAAATCTATATTTTATTAATTTTGCCGGAGTACCACCATAAACTGCATAAGGCTCAACATCTTTTGTAACAACAGATCTAGCTAATAAAACGGCTCCATCTCCAATTTTTACTCCTCCAGGTATTAGAACATCTTCTCCTATCCACACATCGTTACCAATTGTTACTGGTAAATATTCTTCTATGTGTAATTCACTTGTAAAAGTTGTGAATGGTTTATTATTTGAATAAAAACTTGGATGAGTAGATATAAAATGAATTGGATGTCTTCCTAATACAATTTTTACGCCAGGTCCAATAGAAGTAAAATTCCCAATTTTTGTATCACGTATTATTGAATTTGAATTTATATATGAATAATTTCCAATTTTTGAATTAAATAGCATTACATTATTTCCAATGTAATTATTCATACCTAAATTAGATTCTTTTATTACACTTCCAAGTCCTAAACTTAAACTTAATTTTCTATACTTAAATAGATAAATAAATTTTTTAATTTGTAAAAAAGTATAATTAATTGAAAAAAATTTAAATAATTTAAGCATTCCAAATTCCAGTTGCAGAGTTATTTATAATTTTTTTTGTTTGTATATAAACAACTATTCCAATTATTAAATATAATATAACTGTTGATAAAATTACGCCAGATAGTCCTATAGTTTTTCCTAAAATATAAGCTAACGGTATGTTTAATAAAGAAGTTATAATTACAAGTATTAATTGGAGTTTCACTTTTGATATTCCATTAAGAAAGTTAATATAAATTGATTGCCACATTTGAAAAATTACAGAAATAGCAACTATAATAGATAATGATTTTCTAACCTTAACTGCATCTCCAATCCAAAGTGAAAATATTTTATCACTAAAAATTAATAAAATAATGTTTAAAAAAGAAAGTAAAGCGACAATATAAATTAATTTTTTTAAGTGACTATTTATCCAATAAAACTCTTTTTTTGTCCACGCTTCTGTAAAAGCGCTCCAGTATGGAGCAATTAAAATGCTAAAAATCATTAAAGAAATATTAAAATACCTAAAACTTACATTGTATTCAGTTACTTCAATAGGGCTAAATAATTGTGAAATAATTATATTGTTAGTTTGAAATAAAACAATTGCTCCTATTTGAATTAAAAAAAACTTTAAACCAACTCCAATTAAAGAATTTATAAATTTAAATTTTACATATTTAATTGAAGGTGATATATTTTTATAAGCACCTTTAAACAATATAATTGAGGCGATAATTAAAACGAATACAATTGAACTCCCAGTAACAATTACTAAATTATATAAATTTCCAACAGTTTGTTTTCTTATTATAAGTATAATTAATAAAGTAATACTATTAGAAACAAGATTAAATAATGAGGCTTTTGCTGTTTCTTGTTTAGAAATTACAATTGTATTGATTAACTGAAATAAAAATTGTAAACAAAAAAAAGTAATAATTAATAGTGCAATATTGGATAAACTAGCTTCATCAATAACTGAAGTGTTTAATATTTTTTGCCAATTAATAAATTGATTCATTAAAACAACACTTACGAAAACAATTAATGACATTAAGGCTATGAACGCATATGTTGTACTAACATATGATTTAGCAAGAGTTATTTTCCTTAAAGTTAGGGCTTCTGTAAGTTTATTTCTTAAACCATTTCCGAAACCAATATCAAAAAAACTTAACCAAGAAACAATAGAACTTAAAGTTAACCAAATACCATATTGAACAGCATTTACATAGTCAATTGTTAAAGGAACTAAAGAAAGATTAACTAAAATACTTAAGCCTTTAATAATAAAAGATAAGTAAATATTTTTTTTTATTTGAACACTTCTTTCGTGTCCCCTTTTAAGGTATTTATTTAAGAATAAAAGAGGTTTCACTTTTACTTTTTATAGTTTTGCTAATCAACTTTGAACTTTATTTTTAATTTCTAATTAATAATTTTCAACTTATACTTTTAGTATAAGTTTTATCATATCACTTTAAATGAATTAATTTCAAATTCCCCTTATACCATTCCACAGCTTCTCCGTCGCGGCGGACAAACCTTTTTCAAGATTATGACTTGATTGTTCTCGATATGTCAATGCAAGAGATAGGCATTGACTACTCGAACTGACAGAGGGCGATTTGTCAATACTATTTTTCATTTTAAATTGCTCCAATACCATTCCACAGCTTCTTTTAAACCTTTCTCTAAGTTGTGTGATGGTTGATATCCTAATAAAGTTTTAGCTTTTTCAATACTTGCTAAAGAGTGTGGAATATCGCCTTTGCGTTCTTCAGCATATTTAAACTTTACATTTTCAATTTTTGAATCGTGTTTAGATAAATATTTTTTAAGTAATTCTAATAATTTATTTATATCAGCCCTCTCTCCCACTGCTGTATTTAACACTTCGCCAATTGCTTTTGTGTTAGTTGTACTTAATGCCAACTCGTTCATTTGTAAAACGTTATCTATATAAGTAAAATCGCGGCTGTGCGTGCCATCGCCATTTATAACCGGACTTTCATACTTCATTAACTGCATCACAAACTTTGGTATTGCCGCAGCATAAGCACCGTTAGGGTCTTGCCGGCGGCCATAAACATTAAAGTAACGTAAGCCAATACATTCTAATCCGTAATTTAAACCAAATACATGTGCGTATAATTCGTTTACATATTTTGTAACAGCGTAAGGCGAAAGTGGTTTGCCAATTACTTCTTCAACTTTTGGTAATGTTTCGCTATCGCCATAAGTACTGCTGCTGGAGGCATACACAAAACGTTTTACTTTTTCGTCGCGTGCTGCAATAAGCATATTTAAAAAGCCATCAATGTTTACACTGTTAGTTGTAATTGGGTCGTGAATGCTGCGTGGCACCGAACCTAATGCTGCTTGATGAAGAACATAATCAACACCTTTGCAGGCTTTTTTGCAGATTTCCAAATCACGAATATCGCCTTCAATGAGGGTAAAGTTTGAATTGCTAAGTAGATGTTGAATGTTTTCTTTTTTTCCTGTTGAGAAATTGTCAAGACAAATGATGTTATTATTTTTCTCAATAAAATGGTCGCACAAATTTGAACCGATGAATCCGGCGCCACCGGTTATGAGTATTTTTTTATTGGTAATCATTTTGTACTCCTTTTCTTTTTTCCTTAGTCGAAAAAAGTAACAAAAAAGACAAGGCAAAACAATGGTCTTATTTTTTCATAGCTCCGCCACTTCAGTCACATTATTACATGTGCCAAAATTGGAAGATTTAAGAGCTAAATATATAGAAATCAAAGGTTTTAATAACGTTTTTTTTTCTTGTTTTTATATTATTTTTTTATATGATAATAGCATATTTTTTAGCTTTATTTTGTGTAAAATTTCAAATAATTTAGTATTTTGTTTTGAAACACATAAAGTTTAATATTTAAAAACAAATTCATAAATTTAAGCTATGATTACACGCCCTTTTAATTTTAAAAAATGGATAGACGAGAATCGTCATTTATTAAAACCACCGGTAAATAACAAAGTTGTTTATCAAGATACTGAATTTATTGTTATGGTTGTTGGTGGTCCTAATTCGCGAAAAGATTATCATTATAACGAAAGCGAAGAGTTTTTTTATCAATTAGAAGGCGATATAATTGTCCAAATTCAAGAAAACGGTAAAGCCGTTGAGGTTCCAATAAAAGAAGGTGACATTTTTTTACTTCCTCCTAAAGTGCCACATAACCCCAAACGCTTTAAAAATACTGTAGGATTGGTAATGGAACGTAAACGTAAGAACGATGAAAAAGATGGTTTGTTATGGTTTTGCGAAGGTTGCAATAACAAATTGCACGAAGCTTATTTTACATTAACAGATATTACTAAACAATTTCAAGTGGAGTTTAAACGTTTTTATGAAGATGAGCATTTGCGAACTTGTAAACAATGTGGTAAAATAATGGAACCACCGCCAGTTATTGCATAAAAAAATTATTTTCTAATCTTATTTTTTAACTGCTAAATAAATTATTAAACCAGTTAATAAAGCAACAGCAATTAACGATGCTTTAAATTGATTACCTGTTCGTTTTTCAATATGGTGTTGGTAATTAAGTGTTTTGCTTATAAATAAAGTATCATTTAAATTATCTATGTTTTTATTATAATCTACTTCGTTTAGTTTAATTGCAACTCCTTTAAATATGTGCGAGTCGTAATTTATTTTACTTTCCTTATTTAAGTATGTACCACTTTGCCTGGAAGAGAAATTATCATTTATATTAATTATTGCATTTGCCCCATTTCGCCAAGCTTCGTATTTTAAATGCTCTAATAACTCTTGATTATTTGAATTTTCGGCTCCTTTTACTTCAACATAACCTAATTTAATGTATTGATAATTTATCTCTTCATTATCAAAATACAACAAAACAGGTTTCTTAAATAACTGGGTTGTATCAACTTTTATTAGAGTATAAGATTTTTGAATATTATCACCAAAAGTAACAAAACAAGAAGAGAGAAATACGAATTGAAACGCAAATATTAAAAAATAAAATAAATGTTTTAGCATTATAAAATTTAATTTCTTTTTAATTCAATTCTAAATGTAGTACCAATATTTTGTGAACTTTCTAAAACATATATTTTTCCTTGGTGATACGTTTCAATAATTCGTTTACATAAGCTTAAACCTAAACCCCAACCCCTTTGCTTAGTGGTAAAACCAGGTTCAAATACTGTTTTAAATTTATATTTTGGTATGCCTTTTCCGGTATCAGTTATATCAATATACAATGCTTCGGGTATATCAATTAATTTTATAGTTAATTTACCTTTACCATCCATGGCATCAACAGCATTTTTACATAAATTTTCTATAACCCAGTCAAATAAAGGTACACTTAAATGTGCAAATAAATTTTCTTGTGGCAATTGTAATTCGTATTGTGTGTTTCTTGATGTACGGTGTTTTAAATAATTAATACTTGTACTTAACACTTCGTTTACATTTTCTAATTGAAGCGTTGGTTGAGATCCTATTTTACTAAATCGTTCGGTTATTGTAATTAATCGTTGTATATCTTGGTGCATTTCGTTTGTAATACTTTCATCTACTCCAGTACTTTTTAAATGTTCGTTCCACGCCAATAAGGAAGATAATGGTGTGCCTAATTGATGTGCTGTTTCTTTACTCATGCCTACCCAAACTTGGTCTTGCTCGGCTTTGCGAGCTGTACTAAATAAAATATAGGCTATTACTAAAAATAACCCTATTGCCCCAAATTGAAAATACGGATACCATTTTAATTGCGTTAGTAAATTGCTTTGTGCATAAAAAATATAATTTATTTGATTGTTGCCTAAATCTACAGTTATAGGCTGATTTTGAGCTGCCAATGCTTGTAATTTAAGTTTAAGTTTATCTTGTGTGTTAACTTCTGAACTATCAATTTTTCCAATGTCAATAATTTTATTTTGTTCGTAATTTGTAAAAATAACTGGCACACCAGCTGAATTAATAGCTACTTCAGATATAAATGAATTTATTAAACTATCAAACACCATTTTAATTGTAGTAAACACTTTACTATCTTTATGATACAAACGTTGTTTCATACCTTTATAAACCTCAACTTCAACTGGGGCATATAATTTTTTCATTAAACTAAGTTGTTCATTTAAATAAACAGGGTCTTTTTCTTTTAACGAGTCTAAATTTCTTGAAATTAAAATTTCATCTTTATCGTTTGTTAAAATAACGGGTACCGTAGTGTTTTCTTGCAATACTTTTAAAACAAAGTTGATGTTTTGCACATCGTTATTAAGTTCTCGGGTTGCTTCTGCATATAACTCTGCTTTTTTACGCTCTTCTATTTTAATTTTTTCAAATAAATCGTTTGTAAATTTTACAAGCTTAGCTTTTTTTTGAACGGCTTCGGCCCAAAGTTTTGCTTTTTGCCTTTCTTCACTCCCTATACTTTTAACTAAATTGTTTGTGTACCAAAGCGAAACCCCTACAATTAAAAATGCAATTATTGTAAGAACAATTTTCCAGCGTTGCTTTTTGGCGTAAATATTCATTTATTAAATATACTAAAAATCATCGTCTTCGTTTTCTTTACTCTGTTGCTCTTTTTGTTTACTATTTTTTGTTTTTTCTAATTCAAACGTTTGTTTTGATTTTTTATTATCTGGTTTTATCGAATCTTTTTTAAATAATTTAAACTCTTCTTTAAAAATATTTTTTAAAGTTTGTTTTTCATCTTTTAAATCTTGTTTTATTTTTTCTTTTAACCCTTGTTTATCGTACTTAATTATAGGATTATCAACAGTTCCAGTCATAACTATAAAAGCACTTCTTTTATTATCTTTATCGTTTTCTACCGGACCAAACTCGTTATCTTGTTTTCGTTTTTTAGCTAACAATTCACTTATTTTTAATTGAATTCTATAATCAATTTCATTATTAAAAGTATGTTTGCCACTTGCTAAAATATTTAAAACATTGTTGTTTATTTGTGTTTTTGGGAATTGAATAATTTGATCCTTTATATCAACTGTTGTTTCTAAAGATGAAAATTTAATTCGCTTTAACTCTGCAATATCAACATATTTTGATAAGCTTTCTAATGGTTTAAAATCAATTAACTCGCCTCTTTCTATAAATAAATCGGTATGTGCAGTAATTGATTTTTCATTTACATTTAAATTATTATCCCAATCTGCTTTAAAACTTACTGTTGCTGTTGCATAACCTTTTATGTTTTTATCAATTAAAGTTTCTTGTCCGAAATTATCAAATTGAGTAAACAAAGTTTGAATGTTAACTGATTTAAATAAACCAACAGTGGTTACTTGTAAATTATTTTTAGAATTATCAATAAATAAATCTCCACTAACATCACCTTGGAATGCTTCCATTTTAAAATCACTTAAAATTGCTTTTTGGTGTTTAATTTCGAGCTCGCCATAAATTTTTTTTGCTTCAAATTTTTGATAATAAAACTGATTGATGTTTGCCAGTAATTTAAAATTTAAGTTATTTGGAATTATACTTTTATTTACATCGTTTTTACTAGCGCTAGAGCTTTGTTTATCAAAAAAATCATCGAGATAAAGTTGGTTTGAGTTTAACTCTCCAATAATATTTAAATCTATATTTTTTTCAAATAAATATTTAAAAAAATTAGGTAGCTCGCCATTAATAGTTAAGTCTGACTTTCCTTTAGTTAATTTTAAATTTTGTACAAAAATGTTTCTTTCTTTTGCCATTAAATCGCACGAAACAATTTGTGTTTGATTTTGATTGTTTTTAAATTTAATTAATGCATCTTTTAAACTGCAATTTAAATTTAACACTATATCATTATTTGTAATGTTTGTTTTTATTTGATTAAGATTTCCTTTTAAAAAACCATTTATTTTTAATAATCCAGCAATATCTGTAATAGTATCAATTGGCCAAAATTTAATGGCATTTTTTAAATTAACATTAGCTTTAAATTGCGTTTCTATTGTAGGGTTTGAAAAATTATTTATTAAAAGATTTCCTGAAATACTATCGTTTACCAAAAGTGCATTTAAATTGTTTAGCTTTAAACTACTGCTTGAGTTTGAGTAAATTATATTTCCTATTAAATTTAATTTACTTAAATTAATTTGGTTAGGTTTATAAGTTACAATTGCATTGTTAATTCCAAAATCGCAATTAAAGGAGTATTTTTTGGAATTACTATAATCTATTTTTCCGTTTACATAAAACTTGCCAGAACTTTCGTAATCATTAATACTTTTCTTATGATTTTCAGGTAAAAGTGATAAAACAGATTCAATATCTAAATTTTGTGCTTCGAAATTTAAATTTGTTTGATATATTGAGTCGTTATAATTAAATGAACCATTTACTGCCATTAAAACTTTATTCATAGCTACACTAGCTTTGCTAATTTGGTATAAATTTTTATTTACATTAAATTTTATTTCGCCTTTACATGTTTTATTTTTAATGTAATTTTTTTTATTTGAAATTAAATTTAAAATTTTTAAATCAAATTCAGATTCTAATACATAATTTTCATTTTCAAATTCTCCTTTAAAATTTATTTGATTTAAGTTAAATGATGATTTTAAATTATTAAGTTGATTACTAAACTTAAATTTAGAATTTTTAATTAAAATATTATTTAATGCAAATTTAACATCACTAGTGTTACTTTTTAAAGTATCTGTTTTCCAAATTTCATAATTGTTCTTTCCGTTTTTAAACAATTTTAAATTACAAGTCGAATTTTCAAGTAATATTTTATTAATAGTATAATTTTTATTCCAAATGTCTTTTGCGTTAAAAAACAAATTAATTTTTTCGGAATGTAACAATGTGTCAGGTTTATTTTTAGAATTAACTTCGTAAACCAATACATCGCTAAACTGTAAGCTGCAATACGGAAAAGTGCTGATAAATGTTATATCAATATTTTCGGGTTTTACTTTTACTTCAGTTTTTAAATGCGTGTTTATCTCTTTTATAATTGCATTTTTTATATCATCTTGATATAAATAAATTAATAATAATAAGGTTGATAGTATTAAAAATGTAGAAATAATAAACCATGAGAAAAATTTAAAAATTTTTTTTGTAATTGATTTTTTTATTTTTTCAGGTTCGGTATTCACTAAGCTAATATGATGAATATATAAACACTAAAAACTTAAAACGAAACGTTATTTTAACAATGTTTTTTTAATTATAACATTTAGCAGTTTATATTTTAACATATTTTCGTTTAAAATTATTTTATTTTTTTGTACTTTTATAGTTAATCAATTTTATAAATTATGAAACGTACGCTAGGAATAATTACAGTTTTATTAAGTATTTTTGTTATTTCCATTTCGTTTATTAAAACTAACACCTTTCAAGAGTTACCCTTAAATAGTGTGTTACCTATGCCAACCTATAAAATGAAAGATGTTTCAGGTAAAGATATTAGTTTAAGCGAAGCTAAAACAACCAAAGGCTTGTTGGTAATATTTAGCTGCAACACTTGCCCTTATGTTAAACTTAGCGAAGGAAGAATTAAAGAATTAAGTAATTTATGTGCAACTAATCAAATTGGGTGTATTATTGTAAATAGCAACGAAGCACAACGTGCTGACGAAGATAGTTTTGATGAAATGGTGAAATATTACAACGCTCAAGGGTTAAAATGTTTTTATACTGTTGATGCTAAAAGTGAGTTGGCCAATGCTTTTGGCGCTACAAGAACACCACAATGTTTTTTATTTAACGATAAAGGCTTAATTTACAAAGGCGCTATTGATGATAATGTTAAAGACCCTGCTGCAGTAAAAACACCATATTTAAAAAGCGCAATAGAGTCTTTAAGTAAAGGAGCAGTTCCTACTATGCAAGAAACAAAATCAATTGGTTGCACTATTAAACGTGTTGAATAAAAGTGTTTAAAAAAGAATTAGACCCTGAAGACTTTTATAAAAGCCCCGAAGGATATATTGTTTTTACCGAAAAATATCATTTAAAAAGAGGCTATTGTTGCAAAAGCGGCTGTAAACATTGCCCTTACGGATATAACAAAAAAACAGGAAAGTTTGATTTGCCTCTAAAAAAAGAGCAATAGTTTTTAATTATAAATTTTGTAAAACAATTCGCTTGCATTTTTATAATGCGTTTTAGAAAATGTTCGTTCATGAAAAACTGTAATAAACAAACCACCAACACTTTTAACTTTTTCTTTTAAGTGCTTTAATTGAATTAATGCTTCTTCTTGTTTAGTTGTTTCGTAAATTATGTAAGCGCCATCCATAGCACAAAATGGTACTGCTAAAAGACTTAATGGCAAATTAGTTTTAAAATCAAAATAGTAAAAAGGAAAACTAGTGCCTGCCCTAAAACCAGCTTTACTTGCAAAGCCCATAGTAAAATCTGCTTTAATACCTTTGCTATGTAATAAGTTGGGAGTTGATTTAATATCAAATTTTAAATAATGTTGCCTGCTTATTTCAACTTCTTTTCCAGTTAAAGTTTTATATAAGTTTACTTCATTGTTTAAAAATTCATTATTAGTTGAACTATAATATGATGGGTGCAAGCCTGTTAACGCTAATTCTGAAATTTTTTTTATATTTTCTTTAAAAGCTTTGTTTAATGGACTTAAAGTTCTATCAAATTTATTGCCTGTATGTAACAGGTAAAAAAACAACACATCAATTTTAGAATTACTTAAATGTTTAATTAATTCATCGTAAACATCAAATGGATCTTTTGTAATATTTAAACAAACACTTATTCTTTGTATAATTAAATTAATTTTTAATTGAAATAAATCTTTAACCGCTCCACCAATATTTCTTACAAAACCTTTATGCTTAAATGCATATAAATTATCAATATCAATAGTACATATTTGTTTAAATGAGTTAGTGTTTAAATTACATTTGAAAATTTTTTCTATTAATTCTTTTAAGTGTATTATCCACTCATCTACTATTGGTTGTAAATGGTAATTGTTTTTATAAAACAAACTACTTTCAATTTCAAAACGATTATGACTATCAAATTTAGTGTTAATCCACTCTTCGTACCTACTTATACATGCAAAAACGGCACTAAATAAATCAAAATTAAAATCAAAATTTTTGATTTCATTTTTAAATAAAATAAATTCATTTGCATTATCAATTTCAATTTTTAATTTATTGTTAATAGGACAAACATTCTCTAAAAAATTATGAACTGGAATATTAATAGATTTATTATTGTAATTTAAACTATAATTAATTTTTGGTCCAGAATAATTTTCGAATTCGTTAATTGAAGTGCAAATTAAATAATTACATTTTAAAACATGGTTAAAAATAAATTGACAAGTGTAGTTTAACCTAATTGAACTTTGGTTTGAATAAACATAAATTGTGGCTTTATTAATTAATTCTAAATTTAAAAGGCTATTTATATTTAACTCTTTCAACTATAGTTAATTGTTTCTAAATTTTATGTAACTGATAGAAATTTTAGGTTGAAGTGTAGGGTGAGATATTCCTGCAAAAACTGCGCGTTCAATAAAATTATCTCTAGTGTTTAAAATTAAAGGGTTAGGATCGGTAACAACAAGCATAAATCCATAATTTTTTTTAGTACCATTTACTATTTGTTGCACATGCCTCATTATATTAAAAATATAACTATTTGTTGCTGCATCAAAATACCCGCCATATCTGTTTAAATCGCCATTAGTTGTTTGATCAACCAAATAAGTTGTTTTACCTGTTGAATCTAAAGCAAGCAATGAAAGTCCAGAAGGAACAGCATATTGCTTTGTGCCGCCACTTGTAGCAAAACTAGGATCAATTTTAAATGCAATTTCTGCGCGATTTATAGAAACTTTATGCGAATCTGCTAAATTTTTAAGCGATGGTATTTTTACTTTTATTTTAGTTGATGCAAATCCTTTTATAAATAAATTTGTTTTAGGAGCAACTACTGTATCTTTATTAAACAATTGTTTTATTAATAAAGAATTACCTCCACTTACTGCGCTGTAAGATGAAACATTAAATCGAGCTGCAGTTGTTCCGTAATACACAAATTTATATGAATTAATTAACGTATTAGTTGGTGAGGCAGGGCCATTAACGTAACGTAAATAAAAACCGCTTGTTGTATCTTCTAAATCAAATTTATAAATTATCCCTTCTAAATTAACAGGATTAATGTTAGAGCCCGATGCAGTAATGTAAAATCCTTTAATTGTAGTTTGAAAATTATCGTTACTTTGAACTAATGTGGTATTAGTTAAAATGGCACTTGCGTAAGTTGAATCTATCGGTATTCGTAATACTTTACTATTATTTAAAAAGGATAATTTGCCTGTATATTTACCTATTAATTTACTTTTATTTACTAACGAATCGCCTTTGTTTGAATAATATACGGTTGCATTATCTAATCTTGTGTTAGTTTCAAAAACAGAATATGTCATTTTAGTAGTTGTATCTCCTGTAAACTGAATGTTATCTGCTTTTAAAATTATTTCGCTCGAAATTAATGTAGGATTGCTGCCAATTATTGTATTGGTAACATTATCTTTTATGTTTGGATTTAAATATAAATTTATGTCTGTTCTGCCAAATGTAGGGTCTTGGTTTGCGCCCAAAAATTTATAGCGTGTGTTGTATGAAGCTATATTTTCAGACTCTATAGTAAATGCATCTATTTTAAAAGTATCTGCAAACTCTGGTGTTAATCCATCTTCTATGGGTGTAACACTTGTATCTAAAACCCTATTGTCTTTTTTACAATTGGTAAAAAGTAAAATTAAAGCAATTAAGGGTAATATTATTTTTTGGGATTTTTTTTTCATTTACAAGTGGTAAAAATACAGATTTTAAAGTGTATGTTTTGTATAAAAAATGATAAAAACAAAAAAGCATTGTCTTTTTATTTGACAATGCTTTTAGTAAAATTAAATTTAATTAAGATAAAACGTCAACTTCTTGTAAAATTGAATCGTAAAATTCGTTAAACGCATCTAGGTATTCTATTTCGTTTTTATATGCTAAAAATGGTTTACCTGTTTTTTTAATGTATTTTTCAATATCGGTATTTAACGTTTCGTCGCCTTGTATAACAGCATCAGCATACTCAATTGCTTGTTTTTGCATATTAACATGGTTTGTTTCTTCTATTAAATGTTTTAAATCTTTTTTATTAAAGCCATCAAAACCTAATTTATCTACAAATTTTTTATTTAAGTTTTTAGGATATTCATCGTTATATACCGAAACCGCAATTTTAGATTCAGCAAATAAAGGTTCATCGGCATAATACTTTTTAATGTACATTGGTAGTAAAGATGTAAACCATCCATGGCAATGTATAATATCTGGCTGCCAGCCTAGTTTTTTAACAGTTTCTACAACCCCTCGTACAAAAAACATACAACGTTCATCATTATCGTCAAAATGTTTACCCGAAGTTTTATCTGTTAATGTGCTTTTGCGGCTAAAATACTCTTCATTATCAATAAAATACACTTGCATACGCGCACTTGGTATGCTTGCAACCTTTATAATTAATGGATGATCTACATCATTTATAACTAAATTCATCCCCGAAAGGCGAATAACTTCGTGTAATTGATGGCGACGTTCATTAATATTGCCGTACTTTGGCATAAAAGTTCTAATTTCTTTACCGCGCTCTTGAATACCTTGCGGTAAACGGCGAGAAATTTTTCCAATATATGTTTCATCTAAATATGGTGTTATATCCTGCGAAACAAAAAGAACTTTGGCTTTCTTCATAAATAGCTCCTAAAATGTAAATACAAAAGTAATAAAAAAAAATCCATATTTCAAAGAAAAATCTGTATTATTTTGGTTTTAATAGCTAAAAAATACCAATTTACCGTAATATTTTTACAATTAGCCCCTAATTTTACAATCCATTTAATTTAATATTTTTGCGCTCTGTGAAAATAGCACGAACAATTATAGAATTAAACACTTTACTTAATCAATATAGAATAAGTTCAACTATAGGTTTTGTACCTACTATGGGGGCTTTGCATCAAGGACATTTGTCGTTAATTAACGAAAGTAAAATGCAATGTAATTTTACCGTTTGTAGCATTTTTGTTAACCCAACTCAGTTTAACGATAAAAAAGATTTAGAACGTTACCCAAGAACTGAAGATGAAGATCTTAAGTTACTTAAAGAAGCAAATTGCGATTTAGTGTTTTTGCCAAGCGTTTTAGAAATGTACCCAGAGCCTGATAAAAGAGTTTTTGATTTTGGAACATTAGATAAAGTTTTAGATGGAGAAGCAAGACCTGGACATTTTAATGGTGTTGCACAAATTGTAAGTAAATTATTTGACATTGTAAAACCAACTAAAGCTTTTTTTGGGCTAAAAGATTACCAACAAGTTTTAATTATTAAAGCGTTAGTTAAACAACTTAATTTTAATATAGAGATAATTGCTTGCCCAATATTGAGAGAAAAAGACGGTTTAGCCATGAGTTCTAGAAATGCTTTGTTAAATGTTTCAGAAAGAAAATTAGCCGCATTAATTCCTCAATTAATGTCATCTATTCCATCACTTATAACTGCTGGTTATTCGTTTAATAGAATTTTATTGCATTTTGAAACTAAATTTTTGGCAAATGGTTATAACTTAGATTATTTAAAGTTAGCTAATGCGCAAACACTTCAAATAGAAAATGATTTTACTGACAATCATCAACAAATTGTTTTAATTGCTTGTTTTGTCGGGAAAATAAGATTAATAGATAATCTTTTGCTATAATTGATTAAGAATAATGTTAAATTGGACAAAATGTTCCAAATTAATTTGGAATAATCATTCCTATATAATATCTTTATACCATTATGCCAAAAACAAAAAAATTTGATAAAACAGAAGTGCTATCAGCAGCAGCAAATCTCTTTAAACAAAAAGGATACAACGGAACATCAATGGACGAAGTTTTAAAAGCAACAGGTTTAAGCAGAAGTAGTTTATACGACACGTTTGGAGATAAACATAATTTATACATTGAATCGTTAGAATTTTACCAAAAAAATAGTTTAACACATTCCGAAAAAATTGAAGAAAAACCAATTAATGGTTTACAAAAAATAGATTATTTATTTAAAAATGTGGTAAACCATTTAATTGCACACCCTGATGATAACGGCTGTTTATTAGTAAATGCCGCAGCAGAAATGAGCAAGCAATGTTTTAAAACACAACAGGTAATTTGTAATAATAAAGATGAGGTACAGGATTTATTAACCAATTGGTTAAACGATGCTCAAAACAGTAAAGTTTTAAAACTTAGTAAACCAACTAAAAATTACTCGCAATTTTTGTATAATACCCTTTTGGGTTTACGCGTTATGAGCCAAAGCGGTGCCACAAAACAAGAATTAAATAATGTTGTAAAAGTAACTATAGACTCTTTAAATTAATGTACTTTGTAGAAACGCACACGCATTTATATGCGAGCGAATTTGATGGAGATAGAAAAGCTTTAATTGATAAAGCTTTAAAAAATAATATTAAAAAGTTTTATTTGCCTAATGTAGATTCAAATTCTATTGAGGCTATGTTACAATTAGAAACAAACTATCCTGAAAATTGTTTCCCATTAATGGGTTTGCACCCTTGTAGCGTAAATGAAACTGTTGAACAAGAATTAAAAATTGTACACAATTGGTTAAAACAACGAAAATTTGTTGGTATAGGCGAAATTGGAATTGATTTGTATTGGGATAAAACTTTTATTGAACAACAAAAAAATGCATTTACTCAGCAAATTAATTGGGCATTAGAGTATAACTACCCAATTGTTATTCATTGCCGAAATGCATTTAATGAAATTTACGAAATATTAATGCAGTTTAATCAATTGCCTAAAGGTATTTTTCATTGTTTTAGTGGTGATACTATTGAAGCAAAAAAAATTATTGAAAACACTCCATTTAAATTAGGCATTGGTGGTGTTGTTACATTTAAAAATAGTGGCTTAGATAAAGTAGTTAGTGAAATAGATTTAAAGCATATTGTTTTAGAAACTGATGCGCCTTACCTTGCCCCTGTTCCCTTTAGAGGAAAAAGAAACGAGCCAGTTTACCTTTTAGAAGTTGCAAAAAAAATTGCAGAAATTAAACAATGTTCAATTGTAGATGTTGCAAACATTACAACTCAAAATGCCGAAGCAATTTTTAATAATTAATTTTTATAGATTTACTAAATGAACTACCTAAATTATCAATTTACTGTTACCCCCCCCGAACCAGGAAGCGAAATATTAATGGCTATAATTGCCGATTTTGGTTTTGATACCTTTAATACAACACCTAACGGTTTTGAAGCGTTTATAAAAGAAGATGAAGCTAAAAATATTAATTTATCAGATTTAAAATTTGATGATTTTAACTATGCATTTACAATTCAAAAAATAGAACAAACTAATTGGAATAATGAATGGGAAAAAAATTTCGAACCTGTAATTATTGATGATTTGTTAGCCATTAGAGCTAACTTTCATCAACCCATTAATAATGTAAAATTTAATATAGAAATTACACCTAAAATGAGTTTTGGCACAGGCCACCACCAAACAACACGTTTAGTTTCTAAACAATTATTTAATTTAAATTTTAAAGATAAACGCGTTTTAGATATGGGCTGCGGTACAGGAATTTTAGCCATTTTATCAGAATTTTTAGGTGCAAAAAATGTTTTAGGGATTGATATTGATGAATGGAGTGTAGAAAACAGTATTGAAAATGTTACCATTAATAAATGTAAAACCATACACATTAAAAAAGGAGATATACAAGATTTAGAAATTGAAAATAATTTTGATATAATTTTAGCTAACATAAATAAAAACATTTTAAAACAACATATACCTTCCTATAGCAAAAAACTAAACGCCGATGGTAAATTAATTTTAAGCGGTTTTTTTACAACAGATACTGCGGAGTTAATAGATTTGTGCAAACAACACCAACTTGTTTTAGATACCAATAATTTTGAAAATGAATGGGCAATGTTAATGTTAAGTAAACATTAATTAATAAATAATGTAAATACGTTTATTTTTCCAAAATAAATCGTCCACTTTGTGTTTGAAATTCCAAATAATCAGCTTTCTTTATAATATACTATTAACAATTTATTTAGTTTATTAACACTTTAAAAAAGCACCATAGTTAATTACTCCCTTTTTTTGTTCATAATAGCGTTTTTGTAAGTAAAGCAAGTGTTGTATTTTACAATGTTAAACATAAGCACTTTTTAAATGGCTTTACAAGTAAATGTAAACGATATACTTAATCAACTTTACCAACACCGAAGTGTAGTTGAGTTTTTATTTGCCAACCGCGAAAACATAACGGTTAACGAGTTATTATCGCGTGATGATATTTCGCCCGAAGGTTACCAAAGGTTAAAAGCACTTGAATTAGTTTTTGAATATGAAAATATTGTAAGCTTAAACGATGCAGTAATTGCCATGTTTGAAGACTTTATGGAAATTGGCGAAGTAACTCCAGGTTTAGTTAACGATTACATAAACGAACTTAAACGCTATATTCGTTTTTATCAAGAAGTGCACGAACATCGCTTTTTACGAAGCATTAAGAAATATTTAAAACGCATAAACATTGCCTTGCCTCGTGAAATAATAAAACTTCAAAAAAATGTAGATGATACATATAAAAACGAAGCCAACTATAGAATTAAATTACATAAGCTCGAAGATTATCGCGAAAAACGTGATACTATCATAGAATTTATTAGAAAAACCGAAGATATAATTTCTGACACCAGACAATTATTTACTTACACAAATGATACAGAACTATTTGGTATTGTAACAAACCTAAAAAGCACTTTAATTGAAAACTTAGATTTTTTAATTGAAATACAAACAGATATAACGGATTACATTAATAAAATTCAATTTCAGTTAGATGTTTATTTAAAAGCACAACGTTTAAAAGAAATAAAAGACCATGGTACATTGCATTACCGTACTGATTTTTTAGAGCAAGTGAAAAATGTAAAAACATTAAAACACAATGGCGTTAAAGGCCCGCGTACTAAAATTGCAATAGATTTTTTATTTTCAGATGAAGGTCATGTTTTATGTAAACGTGTTGCCGAAAAATATAAATTATCACGGTTAATGATGCGTGGTATTGCAGGTAAATTACCAAGCAATTTTAAAGACCAATTAATTGACCAACAAATAAAATTAGACGTAGAAAAATTAGTTGATAAATTTTTAAATCAAAACAAACTTAATTTATTTGAATATTTGATAGATTATAAATTCCCTAAAGCCGTTGGCACAGTTAGTTTTGAAGACAGGCTTTCAATTTTTGTTGAAATAGCAATGGAATATCAAAACAGTTTAGATTTTAAATATCGCCTAGGCTATCACGATTATTTAGATAATGCTCAAACAAAAAAGCGATTAGGCTATACAATTATTTTACCATTAAAAACTGAGGATAAAAAGAAGAAAAAAGAAACTCAAAGTGCAAATTAAAAATCTTAATAAATTATGAACGCAGAAGATTACGGATTACCAAGACAAACACACGATATTTTTGCAATTATGGCTCGTGGACATTTTATAAGCAGTAATGGCACAAAAGACAACATGAGTAAATTGTATGATGTGATTAATAACCCAGAAAACTTTGACAGACTACAAGCTTACTTTAATGTTATACGATATAATATTGAAAGAGGTAACAATTATTTTTATTTCTCTAGATTAAACGAAGCCAATAGTTTAATAGAGCAAAAATTAGAAACGTTTGAAAGATACATAGATGTTATTGATTTATTTGCAAGTATGGATAATAAAATAACCATAGGTGCACGTTTTAGACCAAGCGAAATTGCCGAAGAGTGTAATGCAAACGTAAGATTAAAACAAAAATTACAAAAAATTCCAATGTATCGAAGCGAAACATTATTAAACAAAGTACGAGATATTTGTAATTTAATGACGCGTGATTCTTTTTTAGAATTAGAAGACGAGCAAACTGAAAGTTATAAAGTACTAGATGCTTACACTTATTTGTTAGATATGATAAATGCAATTAGTATTTATGAAGAAACAAGCGGAAATGAAAGTAATAGTAATGGAATAATTTTGAATTAATAAACCATATAAGAAATATAAGTTCATATCAGATAATTGCACTAAGCCGAACTGAAATTAAATAATGAAAAGAACAAAACTATATTATAAAGAATTAGTTTATGCAGCTAATGGTGTTGCTATTAAAGTTCATAAAGAGTTGGGATCGGGTTTACTCGAATCTGTCTATCACAAATGCTTAATTCATGAATTGAAACATAGGAATATTTCATTTAAATCGGGATTAAAAATACCCGTTGTATATAAAAACTTAGAATTAGATGCAGATATAAAATGTGATATATTTATTGAAAATGATTTAGTTGTGGGGTTAAAAGCGGTCGAATCAGTTTTACCAGTTTATGAAGCGCAACTCTTAACTTATATGAAATTATTGAAAGTACCTATGGACTTATTAATAAATTTTAATTGTATAAACATTTTCAAAGAAGGTCAAAAAACATATGTTAATTAATTATACTGGGAATTAATTGAAGAATAATATTACAAATAAATAAAATAAATTAAAATAAACTTAAATGTCCTTAAATGCCTTATATGGTTCAAAATAAATAGAAAGATAAAATGGAAAACGTAAGAATATTAAATAGAATTGTAGAAATTAACATTGCAAACGTAAAGTATGCAGATATTGAATTATGTGGAAATACGTGTTTTGTTGGAACCAATAATTTTGGCAAAACTTCACTACAACGTGCAATATTATTTTTTTACAGTGCAAACAGCAGAGGATTAGGAATTGCGCAATCACAAAAAAGTTTTGAAGAACATTATTTCAGATACGAGAATTCATACTTAATCTATGAAATTGCAACCGAAGACAAATCCTTTTTTGTAATGGTTTACCGCCATAATAAATTAGTGTTTAGGTTTGTTGATGCGCCTTATAATCCAGATTTCTTTTTAAATAGCGAAGATGAAGCTATGAAAATAAAAGAAATCATTTCTAATCTTGAGCGAAGAGGCATTTACATCTCTAATCAAATTGATACATTTGAAAGATATAGAAATATTATTTATGGTACAGAAACAGATAAACAACTTTCTAAATTTCATTTATTAAAAGGAAACGAAAAATATGGTAATATTCCTAAATCAATTACCAATGTATTTTTATCTTCTAAAAGTAGTATCGATTCAAGGTTTATAAAAGATTTTATTGCTAACTCTTTAACCGATCAAAACTCTTCAATTAAATTAGAACAAGTTGAACGTCAATTACGTCAATTTAACGAAAAATATACCGATATAGAAACTTATATTAAAAAAGAAACTAATCAGTTAATTGAGTTAATAGATAAAAAATACGACCAAGTACAAATGCTTAAGGGCGCGCAAATGGAGTTAGCCGATAAACTTGGAAGCAGTATAAGATTTGCTGAAACTCAAAACGAAGCCATAAGAGAATCAGCTAAAAAGAAAGAAGAAGAACTTGAAACGCTTACAAACGAACACGAGCAACAAAGTGAAGCCATTCAAGAAAAACAAAATGATATTAGAGAAGAAATAGGTTTTTACGATAGAACAATTAGAGAAGCCAATAAAAAACTAAAAGAATATAAAGAAAATAATATTGAAGAAGCTGTTGAAAAACATGCAGAACGAGAGAAATTACAAGTTGAATTAAATATAGCACGTAGAGAATATGAGAGTTTAACAAGCAATGTATCTAGTATAGAACTTAAATATTCATCGTTAATAGAGCAATTAAGAAATGATAAAGCGGCTTACATAAATAAAATAAATTCTAAAACAAGCGAAATATTTAATCATTATAATGAATTGCAATTATTGCAAAAAAACGAATTTAATAAGCGCGATGCAGAATTAAAACAAAAACGAGACGAAGCCATTTCTGATGTTGGTGCAGAAGTTACAGCAAAACAAATTGAATTTAATGAATTAAAAAGCGAAGAAAAAGTTATAAGAAACACACGTTTTTATGAGCAAGAAATTAAAGCGCTTGAAACTGAATTAGCAGAATTAAGAGCAATTAATTATAAAAACAAAAGCGAAAAAGCCATTAAACAAAACATGGTACAAACCATACAACGCGAATGGGAAGCTTTAGAATTAAAAATTAAAACAGCCTTAAATAACAAAATAAACCAAACTAATTCCGAGGTTGTAAAACTTAAAACAGAAATAAAAGAAATAGAAAATAAACTTAATGTGCAACACGATGCATTTTATGGCTATTTAGAAAAAAATGTAAAAAACTGGCAAGAAAATATTGGTAAAGTAGTAAACGAAAAACTATTGTTTAGAACAGATTTAGCACCAGAAGTTAAAGAACAAACAGCTAGTACACTTTATGGCATAAGCTTAAATTTAGAAAATGTTGAAATTATTTCTAAATCAATTGAAGAGTATCAATTTGAAAAAAACGAAAGACTTGCAAATATTAGAGATTTAGAAGAAGGATTAAACCAATTTCAAACTGCAAACAACGAAGAAAAAATGTTGGCTGCTGATAGATTTGGTAAACAATTGGGCGAATTAAAAGAAGATTTAAAAGTATTAACCTACTCTTTAGAATTAGCAGATAAACGCGAACAAAAATTACAAATAGAACTAGAAGATTGGAAAATAAAGGCGGGTACAGAAGTTGAAGATTCTTTAAGTGGTAACCGCCAACGTTTAAATATTATTGAAGAGGAATTATCTATTTTAAATAAAAAGAAAAATAATGTTTTAAACGATTTTAATAATCAGTTTGATAAACTAAATGCATACAATCTTGAACGTTTAACTGAACTTAAAGAACGACAAGAAACTGAAATTAGCGAACTTGAGGTAGAGAAAAAAAATCAAGTAAAAGAATTCGAAAATAAAGAAGATGAATTAAGTAAAGAAAAAGAAAGTAATTTTAAAAATAAAGGTGTTGATGCTAAACAATTAAAATCAGTTGAAGGGAGATTAAAAGAATTACAAGATGCTTTAAAAGAAATTGAACAATACGCTCAAATTGTAAATGATTATCTAAAAGATAAACGCGAAAAATTTGATAAACTACCAGATTTAATTCAAAAGAAAGAAGAATTTGTAAAAACAAATAATGATTTAAGTGCACAATTAGAAGAGAATACCCGTAAGTTTAATTTAAAACGTATGGAGTTAAATAAAGCTAAACGTGCCTTTGATGAAGAATTAATTGAGTTTAATAACGGTATTCGTTTTTATACCGAAACATTTAGAGAATCGCCTGTACATAATAAATACGCTGATATTATTGAGCGCGCAGAACCTAAACGCACCAACTTTAAAATAGCAGATTTATGTACACAAATGCTAAAAAACGATTCGCATTTTAACGAAGAGTATGGAGCGTTTCAACGTTACATAAACGAATTTGCAGGTAAATTTAGATTAGATAACCACTTTAATTTTATAATAAGAACCGATGCCACACAGGGCGAATACGAAAGATTTGCTCAAAATTTACGAAGCTTTATTAATGAAAATAAAATCGAATTATCTATTGCCGAAACAGCAACTCAAATTGGTTTAGTAACAGATAGTATAGCTACTAAAGTAAAAGAACTTAGTGGGCAAAAAGATAAAATACAACACATAATTACTTTAATTGCCGAAGATTTTAAAAAAGCAGAGTTTGAAGAAAGCAAATTAATTGAATTTATTAAAATTAAAATTGAAGAGAGTGACAATAAAGTATATAAACTTTTAAAACGTATTGAAGAGTTTAGAGAAGAACATGGTTTAGTTTATAACGAAGGCTTATTTAATACCGATTTTGCAACTGGAACAAAACGCGAAATTAGTACGCGTGCAGTTAAATTGTTAGACCAATTAAGAACAGCAATTAAAGAACAAGAACAAGAAGAAATTCGTTTACAAGATTTATTTGAATTGAAATTCAACATTAAAGAAGGCATGAACGAAACCGGATGGACACACAAAATTGATAGTATAGGAAGTACAGGAACTGATATTTTAGTTAAAGCCATTATTTACATTACATTATTACATGTATTTATAAAAGAAAGTAGCCATAGAAGTAGTAAAGATTTTAAAGTTCATTGTATTATTGATGAAGTAGGGCAAATTAGTGCACATTATTTACGCGAATTATTAAAATTTGCTAAAAACCGAAACATTATGATGATTAATGGATTACCTAATAAATCTGGTTTAGAAAGTCATTATAAATTCACCTATCAATTTAGAAGAGAAGAAAATAATAATGTTCGCATATTCCCAAGCATTGTTACAGAAGTTGAAGCATAACTATTTAAAAAAACTAAGTGCTTTACTTTTTATTATTACGTTTTATTGTAATACAAAAACAGTTCATGGTCAAAATTTTATTCATGTTTTTGTTCCTTTATGCGATAATAAACATCAAGGTATTGTACCTGTTCCTTCTAAAATTGGTAATGGGCAAGATTTAAAAAACAATTTATATTGGGGCTGTGGATATGGTGTAAAAATGTTTTTTAAAAACAAATCTAACCAATGGAAATTTTTAAAAAGTGTTTTAAACCCCAATATAAATGTTTTAGAACGCTGTATTTTTAAACACAATCTTACAAATACATATTTAATTGCTGATGCTTATGATGGGCAATTTATTAAAAATTGTACTGAAAATTTTTTAGAAGCCCTATGTGGCAAAAACAAAGATAGTCTTGCACTTGATAATAAGCTAATTTATTTTGGAGGTAATGCTCAGCTCTTATGCTACACAGGACATAATGGATTAATGGATTATAATTGCACATCAACTTATAAAAGTGTAGATGCCAAAAAACGGAATTGTATTATTCTAGCTTGTTATTCAAAATCTTACTTTAGTTCTCACATCCAAAGTATTGGGGCAATGCCATTAGTATGGAGCACGCATTTAATGAGCCCAGAAGCTTATACCCTAGAAGCTTCAATAAATGCTTGGTTAGCCAAAAAAACAAATATTGAAATAAGAGAAGAGGCTGCAAAAGCATATAGTAAATATCAAAAATCATGCAGTTTAAACTCTGCAAAAAAATTATTAGTTACTGGTTTTTAATGAAAGCTAAAATATTTTATATAAAATTTTTATTTTGTTTTTTCACTTTAATAAAAGCACAAAATAATAGACTATACAATTATAACCAAATTGGTTGGTATAATTATTTTGGAACTTTTAAATTACACAATAAAATATCTTTACATACAGAATATCAATTTAGAAGAACAAATTTTATTACTAATTGGCAACAAGGTTTATTAAGAGTTGGCTTAAATTATCAAATTCATCAATCTACTCAAATACGAATTGGTTATGGTAACATTGAAACTTTTTCGTATGGTAAAATTCCTATAAATAAATTTGGTAAAACATTTACCGAAAACCGATCATTTGTTGTTGTTACTACTAATCATAATATAAATAAACTTGAAATAAGCCACAGATATATGTTAGAACAAAGATGGCTTGGTCAATTTAAAGATTCAGCGGCAAAACATGAAGATTATTTTTCATATTCAAATAGGGTTAGATATCAAATTAGACTGCAAATTCCTTTAAATAAGACAGATAGCTTAAATCAAAAACAATTTTATATTGCTACTTATAACGAACTTTTTGTCGGTTTTGGTAAAAATGTAGTAGAAAGTGTTTTTGATCAAAATAGAATAGGAGCTTTAATTGGCTATAGAATAAATAAACATATTAAATTTGAATTAGGTTATTTAAATCAATTGGTTCATTTAAATCGAAGAGTAAACAATAAAAATATATTTCAAAGTAATCAAGGTGTAATTTTAAATTTGAATTTTAATTATTAATACATGTATCTAAAAAAAATATTAATCGTATTTATATCCCTTAATTCAGTTTTTATTTTAAAAGCTCAAAAAACAAATACTACAGTTATTAACGATTTTGTTGTTACCCTTCATGAAGAAACAGTAAATAAAATTTTATTAGCATTGGGTGATATTAGTGGTACTAACGATTACGAAGTGATGTTAATTAAAGGTAAATACCATTGGACAATTAGAAATTCTAAAATTTCAATTAGACCCGATAGTAGTAATTTTTATTGCGATGCGCTTGTTAAATGTGGTCCTTTTGATTATAAAACACAAGTAATTGGAGATGTAAAGATAAGTTATGACCACATAAAAAATTTAATAAATATAAAAATTACGCGTGCTATTTTTGAATTATATACAATGGTTTTTAATAAAAAAGTTCACATTAAAGATATTCATTTAGAAGATTATTTTAAAGAACCTTTTACGTTTGAAGGCCCTCAAACAATGGAAACAAGTATGGATTTTACAATGCCTGATAGTACAATTAAAAAAATTTACATTAAGCCAACCGATTGTAGAATGGACGTGCGTTGGAAAGAAATTTGTACAAGTTGCGAAATGATGGTTAGTGATAAACCATTTAAACCAACTAAAATTATTTTACCTGTTGATGCCACTAAAACTGGCACAACAACATCGGTTAAAACTTCAACAGTAAAAACAAATTCAACTTCAACAGTAAGTCCTAAAACTGGAACTGTTAATTCTAATAGCTCTTCAACACTAACACCAAAGCCTAAATAGTCGTGTCTCAAAAAGACTGGAAGTACTTACGCAAGAATACTTTTTATATTTTAAGGCAATTTAAAAATGCCTAAAAAGTAATGTTTCTTTTAAATTATTGGCATTTTTTAATTACACATAATTTTTAAATCTTTATAATAATTGAGGCAGTAATTAAATGACCTTTGAAAAATAACGTAGTAAAACAAATTTTTTCTTTTAGCGGTTGGCTTAATAAGCACACGCAAAAGCCAGTGTAGATTTGTGCGCAAGCGCGACTCGTGTGCGCGGGAAAATAAAAATTTTGTTTTCAAGTTATTTTTCAGAAGTCTTGATTTTTTGGTTCTTTTGTATCAAGACAAAAGAACAAAGATATTTTTAAAATATACTTTTTGAAGGACGACTAATTAACCTAAAACTATTTTTTAGTTTTAGCCCATACTTTATATTCATTTTGTTGTTCGTTGTTAAAAGGTGCGGGTCTTCGTAAAGGCTCACATGCTTTTAAAGTATCAAAACATTCTTTTGGTAATTGTTGGTAAAGCTGGGTCCCTTTTGTTTTCCATGCTATCATTTCATCTGAAACTTCTTTTACTGCTTTTGCAGGATTACCAACAATAATTTTTCGATTATCAAATTTAGTTTCGGCAGGCACAAAACTTAATGCGCCAACTATACACTCATCTCCAATTTCAACATTATCCATAACCACACTATTCATACCAATTAAACAATTTTTACCTAAAATTGCTCCATGTATTACAGCCCCATGCCCAACATGAGCCCCACTTTTTAATATAACAGTAGTACCAGGAAACATGTGTATAGTACAATTTTCTTGAACATTACAACCATCTTCTATAATTATTTTCCCCCAATCTCCTCTAATTGCAGCGCCTGGGCCAATATACACATTAGCACCAATAACAACATTGCCTGTAACAGTTGCATTTGGATGAATAAAAGAACTAGAATCAATTACAGGTTTATATCCATTAAATTCGAAAATATTTGCCATAAAAAAACTTAAAATCGTTTAAAGATAAATATTCATAAATTAAATTCACAATTCAATTATACTGTTAAATTTCAATCAGTTATAAACAATTTAAAAAATATTAAAATGTTGGCCTTATATTTGCCCCTTAATTTTTTACAAAATGAATCAGCTAAAAACAATAAAAAGCGCTTTAATATCTGTTTACTATAAAGATAATTTAGAACCAATTATTAAAAACTTAAACAAACTTGGCGTTAAAATTTATAGTACAGGTGGAACATTAACTTTTATTGAAAAATTAGGCATACCTGTTACTGCAGTTGATAGCGTTACTAATTATCCTGAAATTTTTGGTGGAAGAGTAAAAACTTTACATCCCGCAATTTTTGGCGGAATATTAAACAGAAGAGATAACGAACAGGATGTTAAAGAAAAAGCACAACATAAAATAGAGGATATTGATTTAGTAATTGTTGATTTATATCCATTTGAAGAAACTGTAGCCTCTACAAATAATGAAACCGATATAATTGAAAAAATAGATATTGGAGGAATATCTTTAATTCGTGCGGCTGCAAAAAATTTTAAAGATGTTGTAATTGTTTCGAGTAGAAATGAATATGGAATGCTAAATAATTTATTAGAAACAAAAAATGGAAGCTCTAGCATAAACGATAGAAAGTTATTTGCCGCTAAAGCCTTTGCTACATCTAGCCATTACGACACAGCCATTTTTAATTATTTTAATAGAACAGAACAACTTTTACAATTTAAACAAAGTATAACCTCAGCACAAGTACTAAGATATGGTGAAAACCCGCATCAAAAAGGAATTTTTTATGGCAATTTAGATGCTTTATTTACAAAATTAAATGGAAAAGAATTATCGTACAATAATTTATTAGATGTTGATGCTGCCGTTAATTTAATTGCTGATTTTACTGAACCAACTTTTGCTATTTTAAAACACAACAATGCATGTGGTGTTGCAAGCAGAGATAACATTTACCAAGCTTATATTGACGCATTAGCAGCTGATCCTGTAAGTGCATTTGGTGGAATTTTAATTGGAAATAAAAATATAGATTTAAAAACAGCAACAGAAATAAATAAACTTTTTTGCGAAGTTGTAATTGCACCAAGTTATGATGCTGATGCTTTAGAACTTTTAAAATCAAAACCTAATAGAATTATTTTAATTCAAAATAAAATTAATTTTAGTAACACTACATTTAGAACATTACTTAATGGAGTAATTGAACAAGATAAAGATTTAAAAACAGAACAAGAAAGTGATTTAAAAACTGTAACAAACACCTCGCCTACTCCTTCGGAAACAAAAGACTTATTATTTGCAAACAAATTGGTTAAACATACAAAATCTAACACAATTGTTTTTGCTAAAAACGGACAATTATTAGCAAGTGGAACAGGCCAAACCAGTAGAGTTGATGCGTTAAAACAAGCCATTACAAAAGCTCAAAGTTTTGGTTTTGATTTAAAAGGTGCTGTTATGGCAAGTGATGCTTTTTTCCCATTTGCGGATTGTGTTGAACTAGCCAATAATGCTGGAATTACTGCGGTAATACAACCTGGAGGAAGCATAAAAGATAAAGACAGCATAGATTATTGTAATGCCAATGGTATGAGTATGGTATTTACTGGTACTCGCCATTTTAAACATTAAATTTTGGTAGAAATAAATTATTTTGTTATTTTTGCACTCCCAAATGGTAGGTATAGCTCAGTTGGTTAGAGCATCAGATTGTGGTTCTGAGGGTCGTGGGTTCGAATCCCATTACTTACCCTAAAAGTCTTTGAAAATTCAAGGACTTTTTTTATATACTCCTGGATATCAGAAAGTAACTATTCTAATCGTTACAAAAAAGTTGCAACATTAAAATGGAGTTACTACCTTTAGGTGGACACAAAAGTTAAGAATATCTGCGCTAACTTTACAAGATGAAAGAAGTAAACAGCCATTACAGTTTGGAATTCTACTACAAAGGAATTACCAAACGGAGTTTATACACTGCAAATTAAAACAGAATATGGAACCTTAAACAAAAAAATAGTAATTGAACGATTATAAGTACGAGTATATATTTACCAATTACACTAGGCGGCTACATAAGTGCGACCTTGAAATATTTTGTTAGTGAAATAAGCGAAGCCAAAAGGAGTTTTGCCTGTGCAAA
>JAIUNM010000008.1 GCA_020162035.1 Bacteroidota bacterium
CAGCAGGGGCACCTACTGATGGATTAAAACTATAACTATGAACCCCTGTTGCAACTGTAGCATTAAAATTATAACTGTTGCCAATTAAACATTGGGTGGGTGTTGGTACCGTAAATGCTGCATTGGGTGGTGTAGGAACGTTTATGACGGCTTGCGTAGTTGAAGTACAACCAGCAGTATTAGTTACAACATGAACTACAGTGTAATTACCAGGAGAAGGAAAAGTAACAACTGAAGTTGTGACGGAGGTTGTAGTAAAAGAAGGAGGAGCGCTAGGGCCTACAAAAGAATAAGTTTGAATGGCAGGCGCTGCAGTACCAGTATTTGTAAAAGAATAATTATTACAACTGTTTCCACTATTAAAAGTTGATGTAGGATTTGTTGTAAATAGTAAGGTTACTGTTTTTGTAATAGGAGAGCATGATCCAGGAGGATTCATAGTTAATGTATAATTCCCACTTGTACTCGTGGTAATTGTTTGGCTTGTATTTCCAGAAATACCAGATCCTCCCGGTCCGTTCCAAGTGTAAGGGCCTAAGCCAGGCGGAGCCACCATAGTTCCAGAAGCTGCGCCGCAAGCGGAGACCGTAGTAGCTGAAGTACCAGCAGGAAAGAGGGAATTATTTACTGTTAAATTCATAGGTGTACATTGAGTATCAAAATATGCATACCCTCTATGTCCACCATAAGCACAGCCCGCTGCAGTTAATTGAATTGTAACACAAGAACCAATATAAGGCGTTAAATCTAACGAAGCTACTTTCCAGCCAGACCAAGAACCTGAAGACCATGAGTAACAACTTGCTACGTATGTATTAGTTGTAGTAACTACAGTTGGTGTACCAACTCCAACTGTATATGTATATGAAGGGTAGTAATATCCATAATATGAAGTATAACCGGGAACAGTATAAGTTGTAAAAGCTGAGTATGTATTAACAGAGCTAAAATAAGAATTAACATAAGTAAAAGTAGGGAAAGCTGCAAAATTACCCGTGCTCCAGCCTGGACTACTAGTTGCGCAACCACCACTACCACCAGAGCTAGGAGCTGTAACAGATACAGAAGGGCAAGCTAAGGGAACATTACTGCAATTAAGCATGCTAACATTTAAATATGGAGTTGCACTACATGGATGACTTGCAGCATCTTCAAAAACTGCAAAATAAGCAATTTGAAAAAGTGCGTTGGCAGAAGTAACCGCAAATGTTTTAGTTAATCTATTAACCTGACCAGCTGTACATAAATCTCCAAGCCTTACAACCCAATTACCTCCAAGAGGCGAAGCTAAAGATAAACCAGTTAAGGGATCAAAAGCAGTATTAGGACACATAGATGAAGTAACCCCTGCAACTGGGCAACAACCGGCCATTGTAGAAGAGTTAGAATTGCTTCCTTGGCTACCTGTCCATCCTGATATGTTACCTAATTCAAAATCTTCGTTACTGCAAGCAGGAGTCATAATTAAAGGTTGATTGCCATTTCCTATTGGTTTGTTAGCATATATAGGAAAACCGCCAGAGCTGGGAATTAAATTAAATCTTTTATCAATAAACTCACGTTTTTGATGATTTAAAAATTTGTCAACTTCTGTAACTAATAACCCATTTTTTAAGGCATTTGATATTGCATAATCAGCGTCAAACCCTTGTAAAGAGTCAATCATAACTTGTTTTTGGGGGATGTTAAATTGACCGAAAGTTTTTTTATTTTGAGATGAAAGAAAATTATTAAATAAAAACAACATAACACAAAGTGCTAAAATTACTTTATTTGATTTCATAAGATAAAGGTATTTGTTGAATCAAATTTAACATTAAAAGACATTTTTGGTTTCGATTTTACTCAACGAAACACAGAATTCAATAAATAAACTAGTACTTTTGCATTATATGAGGTTAAACTATATCCTAAATTTTTTTAGATATTTGAAATTTAAAGTTATTTTGACTAAAAGGTTTTACATATTTTTTTTACTTTTTATTAATTACAATTTTAATGCTCAAATTTTACCAATTCAAAATAGCATTTTAAATTATAATCAAGTTTTGTTTCAAATTAAACCAGTAGAAAAAATTAAGTATTATGAGTTTAATGTTTCTGAGGATTATTACTTTGAAGACAAATTAAACTTTAAAAATAAAACAGCCTTTAAACACATTGACTCAACACATAGTACAATTGTTGAAAATTTAAGATTTGGCGCTGCTTACAAATGGAAGGTAAACGGATATGATTCAACAGACAAGTTAGCTTACGAATCTAGCATAAATACATTTTCAATTATGCCATGTGAGTATTGTGATACTAAAAAATATATTTTCACTCAAAGCTACAATGATTCAACATTATATAAAAATGGTTTAATTTGGTGCGATTTGTATCATTGTGCAATTGACAGGAAAGGGAATGTTGTTTGGCAATTTCCAATAATAAATAAAGGAATTGAGAAAGGGAGAGCGCTTAGAGATTTAAGAATGTATCCTTCAGGAGATTTAACTTTTATAACTGATACTAATGTGTTTTGTATTAATAAAGATTTAGAAATTACTTGGAAAACTTTACATGATAAAGGTAAATTAATAAAACATTACGCAAACTTCCATCACTGTTTAAGAAAACTAGACAACAACCATTTTATGGTATTACAAGCACGCCCTTATCAAATAAAAAACAAAAAAGACACCTCATTAACTATAAGTTATGATGATGATTTTTTAGTAGAATATGATGAAAGCGGAAAAGAAGTTTGGAGTTGGCACACATCAGAGCATTTTGATAATAATTTACTAAAGCAAATTGCAACTACATCTAATAAAAGAAAAATTAGTTTACATGCAAACTCTTTTAGTTTTGATGAAAGTGGAAATAATATTTATTTAAATTTTAGAGATTTAAATAGAATAATAAAAATAAACAAACGCACAAAAAAAATTGTTTCTCAGTATGGTCAAAAACTGAGCGAAATAGATACTTTAGTTTTTCAAACAAACCTATTTAACAAGCAGCATGATGTAAGAATACTACCTAATAACGAAATTACAATGTTTAATAATTTTAGTAAAGATAGTAATTACGTTAGCAGTGTTTTGCATTTAAAATTACCTCAAAATAAAACAGATGAATTTAAAATCATTTGGGAATTTAAATTAAACTTTGACAGTATTACAAATGGAAAATCTGATAGATTAGGAAGTGTTGAATTATTAGAGAATGGAAATTATTTAATTTGTACAGGCGAAAATGGAAGATTGCTAGAAGTTACAAAAGATAAAATACCAGTTTGGGATGCTATGTTATTTGAAAAAATAACAAACCCAAATAAGGTTTTAAAATTTCCACAATATAAAATTGCCTTTAGTTCTTCTCTTTATCCATTTAACTTTTATGTTTACAAAACAACTAATGAAATTAAAATATGTAATGAAGGAACAGAAACAGATACATATGTGTTTTTTTCAAAAAGGAAATCAAATAATAAATTATTTGAAATTACACTTAAACCAAATGAACGTTTTAGCTATAACTTTAATAAAAGTTTAGAAAAAAAATTAATTATAAAGTCAATTAAATCAAATACTTCAAAAGAAATAAAAATCAATTAAATTTAATTTTTACTTTGTTTTTAAAACAAATCATTTAATATTTTTTCGTTAACTAAATTTGCTATTGTTACTTTTAAATTTGGTGTTCTTTCCATTTCACGTTTTAATGCAAAGTTTGCTTCTTTGTTGCGAGCCCAAGCACGGCGAGCAATTCCATTATTTACATCCCAAAATAACATCGATTTTAATCTTCTATCACTATCTGCACTGCCATCTAAAACCATTCCAAAACCTCCGTTTATAACTTCGCCCCAACCTACGCCACCACCATTGTGAAGGCTTATCCATGTTGCTCCTCTAAAGCCATCGCCTACAAAATTATGCACTGCCATATCGGCTGTATATTTAGAGCCATCGTAAATATTTGATGTTTCACGGTAAGGAGAATCTGTTCCACTTACATCGTGATGATCTCTACCTAAAACTACAGGTGCTGAAATTTCTTTATTGGCAATAGCTTTATTAATAGCTTCCGCAATTTTAACTCGTCCTTCGCTATCGGCATATAAAATTCGGGCTTGTGAACCAACTACTAAATTATTTTTCATCGCATCACGTATCCAAACAATATTATCTTGCAATTGAGGTTTAATTTCTTGAGGAGCAGTTTTATATATTTCTTCTAAAACACTTAAAGCAATTTCATCTGTTTTGCGCAAATCGTTTTCACTAGCACTTGTACATACCCAACGGAATGGACCAAAACCATAATCAAAGCACATAGGCCCTAAAATATCCTGCACATAAGAGTTGTAGCGAAATGTAGCTCCTGTATGCCCACCTTTAAGTGGTTTTTCTGTTTTATAAATATCTGCGCCTGCTCTTCCTGCTTCCAATAAAAAAGCATTACCATAATCAAAAAAATACATACCATTTGCAGTTAAAGTGTTAATAGCATTTGCATGACGCACTAAAGTTTTCTGCACTTCTTCTTTAAATTTTTCTGGCTCATTAGCCATTAAATTATTACTTTCCTCTAAAGTTAAACCAACTGGATAATAGCCTCCTGCCCATGGGTTATGAAGAGATGTTTGATCGGAACCAACATCAACTTTCATTTCTTCTTTTACAATACGTTCCCACAAATCAACTACATTACCTTGATAGGCAATTGATACCGCTTCTTTTTTTGCTTGCGCTTCTTTAACACGTGGAATCAATACATCTAAATCATCAAACACTTCATCTACCCAGTTTTGCGAATGGCGTGTGTGAACCGCTTTAGGATTTATTTCGGCAGTAATAGAAACTAAACCTGCAATTTTTGCAGCTTTGGGTTGTGCACCACTCATGCCTCCTAAGCCACAGGTAACAAACAATTTTCCTTTTCTATCTTCTTCCGATTTTGAAACTTTACGTGCAGCGTTCATTACTGTAATAGTTGTGCCGTGTACAATGCCTTGTGGTCCTATGTACATAAAACTACCGGCAGTCATTTGTCCGTATTGTGTTACGCCTAAGGCGTTAAACTTTTCCCAATCATCAGGTTTACTGTAATTAGGTATCATCATACCATTCGTTACCACTACTCTTGGCGCATCTTTATGCGATGGAAATAAACCCATTGGATGTCCGCTGTATAACACCAAAGTTTGCTCATCAGTCATAGTAGCTAAATACTGCATTGTTAATAAATACTGTGCCCAATTTTGAAACACAGCACCATTACCACCGTAAGTTATAAGTTCATGTGGATGTTGAGCCACCGCATAATCTAAATTATTACTCAACATGTGCATAATGGCTGCAGCTTGTGTGGATTGATGTGGATAATCTAAAATAGGACGCGCATATATTTTATAATCGGGACGAAATCGGTACATATAAACTCGCCCATAAGTTTTTAATTCATCAGCAAATTCTTTAGCTAAAACGGGGTGATGTTTTTTATCGAAATAACGTAAAGCATTTTCTATAGCTAATTTTTTTTCTTCGGTGTTTAATATTGCTTTACGCTTTGGGGCGTGATTAATTGCAGTTTCGTATGGTTTTGTTTGAGGTAATTCTGAAGGAATACCTTGTAAAATATGCGCCTTAAAAGTAGTTAAATCCATATTTATATTTATTGTGTGAAGTTACTTATTTTTTTAAATTGCGGTTTAAAATAAAAGTTTTCATTTTTAAAAAAAATTATAATTAAATGTACTAAATGTCACAAAAGAACTTATTTATTATTTTAAACAGCGTAGCAATAATTAATATTGTAATAATAATATGTTTTTTATGTTTTCGTAAAAAGAACAGTTTACCAAATTATGTATTAAGCTTAATAATGTTAACGCCAGGGCTTTACTTAGTATCTAATTTATTTGTAATTACAGGAAATATTAAAAATTGGATTTGGATTTATTTTTTTGTTCAAATAATTGCCAATGTATTTCCAATTGCTGTTTATTATTACAAACATTTACTTTTAAACGACACTAAAAAATACCATCCTTTACTATTATCTGGCTCAGGTATTTTAACTTTAATGAGTATTACTTTGCCACTAATTTTTTGTTTAAAAAATGGTAACGAAAAAGCTGCGTTTATAACAGGATTAAATTCAGATAACTACCCTATAGAAATGACAATTTATAATGTTGTTTTTTATGCCTGGCAACTTGTTTACTTAACATATTTAATTATCGAATTAGTAAACTATCAAAAACACGTTAAAAATAATTTATCTAACATAGAATCGACAAAACTTGCATTTTGCAAGCAATTATTTTTTTTATTAGGTACTTTAAATATTGTACTTGTAATTTTTTATTTAATACTCCCTGTGCCAATTGTAGATTATGGTGTATTACCTTTTATTATTTCTTTAATTTACATTTTCATAGTTTATTTCGCCGTTAAAAACAATGCTATTTTTAATGTACAATCTTATAAAAGTTTACAATTAATAAATGAAGAAATAGCTGTAGAAGTTATTTATAATGTAACTGAAAATGAATCTTTAAAAAACGAAAAAGAAATAAAACATAAAGAAATTGCATTAAAACTAGAAAAAGCTCTTTTCGAAGATAAGTTATACTTAAATAAAGAAATTAAATTATCGAACTTGTCGGAACAAATTCAAGAGCAAGCCTATATTACTTCACAAATATTAAATAAACATTTTAACAAATCGTTTTTTGATTTAATTAATGAATTACGAATTAAAGAAGCGGAAAATAAATTAAAACTATTTGATCCCAAAAAAGACAAAATAGAAAACATTGCATACGACGCTGGTTTTAATAGTAGAGCAACTTTTTACCGATCATTTAAAAAAATTACTGGTAAAAACCCAAGCGATATTGTCCCAACTTACTAATTGATTAAAAATCATAAGCTTACGAGGTTTCTGATTTCTAATTTGAAACAATTATATTTTTAAATAATATCTTTTATATTATATTTTTGCTTTCTAAAATTTTATTTTATGAAAAAAAAACCTCTCTTTAATTTTAAGTTAAACCTTATAATTCTTTTGTTTTTAAAAAGTTCGATTTCATTTTCACAAGATGGTGGTTTACACATTCAATTACACAAAGATGCTGAAGGGAGTTTTTATCAATATAATAAAGATTCACTTTATGTTCCTTTAAAAATTGCTAATTCGAGTACTTACAACGCAATTGGTGTAATAAACTTAAAAACTGAACAATGGAATTACATTACAAGCCCAAGTCCTTTTAGCTTTAGTTTAGCTGTTGCACCAAAAATTGTAATGAAAAATGCAAACGAAGGCGCTTGTGTTATTGGTGGATATGCCCAACACTTAACAAATAATAATTGGCAATTTTCAACTTCACAAACCTCAACTGTAACTGTTAGTGGCGCATCAAGTTTAGGCTATTTTGGTTATGCTAATAATTCAGGTACATACACCACTTTTTATTCTAATAATGGAACCACTTGGAATAGCGTACACACTAGCACAATGTTCCCATACTTTTCAAAAACAAACACTAAGGTTTACACTATTTTCAACTCACAATTAAAAGTATCTTCAAATGGAGGTTCTTCTTTTACTACGGTAAATCCAACAGTTGCATTAGGTGGACAAATGCATACACCAAACGATGATACTTTGTATGTTCAATCAACTCAATTAATGCGAAGTTTTGATGCAGGCGCTACTTGGACAGCCCTACCTTATCCAACAGCTAACGTTTCGCAAATGGCTTGTAAAAATGGGAAAGAAATAATGATTATTGATCAAGTTGCCCCTGTTAAAACTGCCTATTATTCGAACAACAGCGGATTAAGTTGGACAACTTATACCACTTTACCAACATTTTTTTCGAGTGAAAAATTAATTGTAGGAAGCGAATCGTTTTATTTATACCCTGGTTACAAATCGCTTAATGGCGCTACTTGGACTGATTTTTTAGCACCATCACCTGCTCCTAAACCATACGATGTAACCATTACAAACAACATTGTTTTAGCCTCATACGCTCAAGGTTATTTTGGGTATAGCTTAAACAAAGGGCATAATTTTATTTTTTTACCAAACAAAATACCTAATGGTTTTGATGCAATGGCAGCAAAAGCCGTAAATCAAAATTTATTTTTAGTTGCTGATAGAAAAGGGCAAATTTATACAAGTACAGATAAAGGAGTTACTTGGAATCAAAAAACAAATTCAGTTAGTAACAATGTGCCTAGGAAATTTACTTTATCTCAAAATAGCAATACAGTTGTATTAACATGTTTAGGAGGGCATTACATGTCTGTTAACGGAACTAGTACATTTAGTACATTAAATGTACAAGGTGGCGGTAATCATTGTCAAACACTAAAACCAACTTCGGGAACAGTAATTGATGTTGGTGGAGTTTTTAGTCCGCCTACATTTAGCTTAAGCGCTTGGCAATTTTATGCATTTAACTCTCCATCGGTTGGAGTAGCAATAGGCTCGGTAACTGCATTACCAACCGAAGTAATTATAGATATTGAAATGCGAGATGATAATGTTGGTTACTTTTTAACTCGAAATTCAGCAAATAATGAAACCATAGTTTATAAAACAACAGATGGTTGGGTTACAACAACATCAATTACATCAATTCCTAGCCCAACAACCAGCATAAGAAGTTACGACGGACTGTACGGTAGAATTAAATTATTTGGTTCAGATACAGTAATAATTAGTGGTTCAGGAAATCCAACAAATAACCAAACAACCTATTATCATATATCTACTAATTCAGGTTTAAATTGGACATTAAACCAAGTAAATTTTTCGAAACCAACTACAGCTTTAGGAAACAAAGTGTACCAACTATCATTTTTCGATAAAACTAGTTATATTGGTTTAATATCGGGTAATATTTGTGGCAGCGGAGCAGCAAGTAGTGGTATGTATTTAAGTTCTAATCAATTTTCGCAAACCCCATCTGGTATTAAGCAATTAACAAATACAAAAAGTATTAACAACTTATTTTGTTACCCAAACCCAACCAGTAATAATTTAATAATTACAAAAGAAGGTGGCTTTAATAATTCGACTATTAAAGTTTACGATCTAACTGGAAAACTATGTTATAATGAAAATAGAGTTTCAACTGAAACATACACAATTAATTGCGAAAAACTACAAACTGGTATTTATCTTATTTTAGTTGAAGAAAATAGTAAAATTTGGAATAGCAAATTTGTAAAAAAATAATTAGGAATACTGTACTTGATAATAATTCAAAATTAAACTACTCAATTAATCTTCAATTAAAAAAATTGCTTCGTTAAATTCGTTTATGGCTTTGTTGTTTTTTTGTAATGTTGCTATTTTTAATCCTTGTTGATATTGAGTAATTGCCATATTAAAATCATTTAAAATTTCATATACTTTTCCAAGTTGGTAATAAGCAGTAAAATAATTAGGGTTAATAGTTAAACTTTTATTAAATTGAATAATTGCTTCACTGTATTTATTAATTGCTATATACTCAATCCCTAAACTGTAATTTAAAAACAAATCGTTAGGTTCTGTTTTTAACATGTTTAAAATATTTTCAAGCCTTAAAGTTTTATTCATTTATGCCGAAGTAAATTGTTTTAAAAATCTAACATCATTTTCAAAAAACAATCTTAAATCTTTAATTTGGTATTTAAGCATAGTAATTCTTTCAATACCCATACCAAAAGCAAAGCCTTTAAAGTTATCAGGATTTATGCCACAGTTTGTTAGCACTTGGGGGTCAACCATACCGCAACCTAAAATTTCTACCCAACCGCTTCCTTTACAAATATTACAACCACTACCTTTGCAAATTGTACAACTTATATCCATTTCAGCACTAGGTTCTGTAAATGGAAAGTAGCTTGGTCTTAATCTAATTTTTGTTTCTTCGCCAAACATTTCTTTAGCAAAGTAAAGTAGCGTTTGTTTTAAATCAGCAAAAGAAACTTTTTCGTCTATATATAATCCTTCAACTTGATGGAATTGACAATGTGCACGTGCACTAATTGCTTCATTTCTATAAACTCTACCTGGGCTAATTGTTCTTATTGGAGGTTTTTGATTTTCCATTATGTGAACTTGAACACTACTTGTTTGAGTTCTTAAAACCATTTCTGGGTTTAAATTAATGTAAAATGTATCTTGCATATCGCGTGCAGGATGATTTTGTGGTGTATTAAGTGCGCTAAAGTTATGCCAATCATCTTCTATTTCCCTCCCTTCACTCACAGTAAAGCCAATTTTAGAAAAAATTTCGATGATTTGATTTTTTACAATACTTAATGGGTGAGCCGCACCAATTTGATTTAAGGGTATGCCAGGCAATGTTAAATCTATATTGTTTGTTTTTTGAGCATCTTTATTTTGTTCAAACGTTTCTTTTAAAGCGTTAATTTTATCGTTAGCTTTTGTTTTAAGCACATTTAGTTGTTGCCCAACTTCCTTTTTTAGCTCGTTAGGTACATTTTTAAAATCATCAAAAAGCGAACTAATTTCACCCCTTTTACTTAACCATTTAATTCTTAATTCTTCTAATTGTATTTCGTTGTTAATTTTAATTTGTTCAACTTCAAGTAACAATTTTGAAATTTTATCCTTCATAAATTTGATATAATAAACAAAATTAATGAAATTTATGGAGGTTTAGTAGTATGCGAGTAGTTAATCTCTGTATTTTGTTAATTATATTTTTAAAGTGTAATGCTCAAATACATTCTTTTATAATACATGATGATGATACTATAAACATTATCACTAAAGATAGTATTAAAATTGGAGTTTGGCGCGAGTTTTATAACAACCAAAAACTTAAAAAAGAAACGGTTTATAAAAATGGTAAAAAACAAGGTTTAGAAATTAGTTGGTACCAAACGGGTTGTGTAAAACAAGAAACATTTTATAATAATGGAATTATTGATGGCCCTATAACCTATTATAACAAACAATGTAAAAAAGAATTAATTGAAAATTATAAAAATGGTATTAAAGAAGGTTTAGAAATTAGTTATTATAATAACGGACACATTAAAGCTGAAGGTAATTTTAAAAAAGGAAACTTAGATGGCGTTTACAAAATTTATAATAGGTACGGAAAATTTGATTTTGAAAGTAGAACTAATATTGAACAACCAGATTTTACCCCAGACCCTGATGACACTACAAACAACTCTATATATAAAGTTATACAACGAAATAAAAAATGGAAAAAAAATTTAATAGTAACAGATTTAACAAGTAGCATGTACCCTTATGCAAAACAGTTAAACACTTGGTTACATTTGTTTTTTGTAAAAGATACAGCGCAACAATATTTTGTTTTTTTTAATGACGGAGACAAAAAATCTGATGCTGAAAAAAAAATTGGTGTAACAGGAGGCATTTATACTTGTAAAGCTAAAGCTTCTGAAGATTTAATTGTAACTATGAAACATGTAATTAAAAAGGGAGAAGGCGGAGATAGTCCTGAAAATGTTGTAGAAGCAATTTTAACTGGAATTAAAAAATTAAGAAAACCCAATCAAATTATTTTAATTGCCGATAACTGGGCAAAAGTTAGAGATATAAATTTAATTACAAGAGTTAAAATACCTGTTAGAGTAATACTTTGTGGTGTTTACGAAGGTATGGAAGTTAATGTTGATTATTTAAACATTGCCTACAAAACCAAAGGAAGCATACATACAATAGAGCAAGATATAGATAATTTACAAAATCAAACTATTAATAAAAGATTTAACATTAATGGGTTTGATTACATTATAAAAAATGGTAAAATAAGAGCAGACTAAGTTATGTTATTGTTTAACTAATTGTAATTCGTTAATGATGTTAGTTGCTCCACCAAGTTTTTCAATTACAAAAAGCATATATCTAACATCTAAACTTATTGTTCGGTTTAAATCTTTATCTACTGCTATTTTATGGCTTAATGCTTCGTAATTACCATCAAAAGCCAATCCAATAAGTTCGCCTTTTGCATTTAAAACTGGCGAACCAGAATTACCGCCGGTAATATCATTATTGCTAATAAAACCTACCACTAAATCTTTAGTTTGTTTATCGGCATATTGTCCAAAATCTTTAGCTTTAATTAATTCAATAAGTTTTTTTGGCGCATCAAATTCATAATCGCCTGGTTTATATTTTTCTAATATACCGGTTGCTGTACAAACCTCTTTACAAACTGCACCATCTTTAGGGCTATACGATTTTACATTTCCGTAACTCACACGCATGGTTTGGTTGGCATCTGGGTATAATGCATCGTTATTAGCATTCATTTCTAAAATACCCTTTAAATACAATTGGCTATATGTATTTAATTTATTGTTAAACTCAACAAAATATTTCGCATAATTAGTAGCATAATTATTTACAAACGCAGTAGCTGTTTGAAAAGCTAAATCATTTTTTAATGTTGTAGAATCTGGTTCAGCAATAAATGAATTAAATTTAGTTTCATCTACTAAAATTGTATTGTTAAATAATGCATTAGCAAATTTTGTGTATGTTTCATCAGAATCAATATTGCCGTATGTTTTAAGGTTTGTATAAAAATTTTCTGGTCTTTGCGAAGGGTCTATATTTTTATAAAACATTTGAATCATAGCTGCTACAATATTTTTATCTGAAGGAATATCGTGCGCATCAAAATAGGCTTTAAATAAAACTTTTACCTTTTCAGTTTGTTCTTTAATTTGGTTTGAATTATTTTTAATTAATGCATTTTGTAATGCGTTTAGAGAACTTGCCATTGCCAATATTGGAGAACCTAAAATGCCTTCATTAATATAAACTCTGTGCTTTGTATAAGGTTTCCAATTATCGTAAGTTGCTTTTATGTTGGTAAAAATATTTTCATATTCTTTTTTGCCTTTTGCCCAAAGTTCAAAAGCAGCTTCATCTTTTTGTTTTCTTTCAATTACATTGTTTTTAATTATTTGTTTGCTTTCGCCATCAAAAAATTTCCAATAATTGGCAACGTATGCATAGTTACTTGCTAATTTTAATTTAACAGCAGGGTCTTTAACCATTTCAGTATGCATAAATTTTAAGCGAGCATCGCGTAACTCAACTAAATTAGGATTTTCAATATCTACTTTTAAGTTTAAACCATAAGAAGTTTCGTATCTATTAGTTCCACCAGGGTATCCAAAAATCATTGCGTAATCGCCATTTTTTACACCTTTAATAGAAACAGGTAAAAAATGTTTAGGTTTAAAAGGTACATTTTCCGCAGAATAATCAGCTGGTTTACCATCTTTGCTCATATAAACTCTAAAAATTGAAAAGTCGCCTGTATGTCTAGGCCATTCCCAATTATCAGTATCACCTCCAAATTTTCCAATACTTTCTGGCGGAGCCCCAACCAATCTTACATCGGTATATTTTACATAAGTAAATTGTATAAATTGATTGCCTTTATAAAAAGAATTAATTTTTACTTCTTTGCCACTTTGTTTACTTGCTTCGTTGCTTAATTCCATTAAAATAGCTGGTAATTTTGATGCAATTTCGCTTGGATTTAGATCTTTAAGTTTAGCATTCACAATACTTGTAACATCTTCGGCTTTTTCTAAAAATAACACACTTAAACCAGGGCAAGCAATTTCTTCTTGCTTAGTTTTAGCCCAAAAGCCATCTTGTAAATAATTATGAGCAACACTGCTTGCTTCGGCAATATTATTATATCCGCAATGGTGGTTAGTAAACAATAAACCTTCTTTGCTTACTATTTCTGCTGTGCAACCTCTACCAAATAAAACAATAGCATCTTTAATACTACTTTTATTTATGCTGTATAATTGTTCTTTGGTTAATTTTAAACCATTTTTAACCATGTTGTTGTACACTTTAGTGCCTAAAATATATGGTAAATACATACCTTCATCTGCCCTACATAAATTAAAAAAAGAGGTACAAGAAATAAGAGTAACTAAGAAGAATTTTTTCATATTTTTTTAAAATTACTCGGCAAAATTATAAAGTAATTTGAAGTACAGCCAATGCTTTAACATGATTTTAAACTTAATACAAAATTTTTAGACTAAATTAGATTATTGAAAGATTAAAAGTGACCTTGAAGGGATTCGAACCCCCAACCACCAGAACCGGAATCTGGCATTCTATCCAGTTGAACTACAAGGCCAAGAGTACAAATATAAAGTTTACAAAACACATTTATTCTGTTTTTTTGTAATAAATTTAATACCTTAGCGTTACTTAGTTGAGTTACTTAAATTAAATGAAAAGCAATTTATTTTTAATAGTTTTATTTTTTGCACTAAATGCACATTCTCAATCAGGGCCAAGAACCTGGCAAGACCATTTAGGGAATAGAAACAGTAACTCTATTACTTTTTTCAACAACAAGCTTTATACATCTAACTATACAGGAATAATTATTTCTGATATTGTGTTCGAAAATATAATCAATAATAAAGAAGTAACATCAGAAAAGCTCAATAAAATTAATGGATTAAGCGATGTGGGAATTAAAATTTTGCGAGCAAATGCTAATAAAACTAAACTTGTTGTTATATACGAAAACTGCAATATTGATATTATTGATATTGCTAATCATGTAACAAACTACCCATATATTAAATTAAAAATTATAAATGGAAAAAAAACAATAAACAACGTTTTTTTTAAAGATAATCTTGCTTATTTTTCTTGTGGGTTTGGTATAGTAGTTTTTGATTTAGATAAAGTTGAAGTTAAAGACACTTATTATCTTTCTGCAAATAATTTCGGAACAGAAACATTTCAAACAGCATTAAGCGATTCGCTAATTTATGCTGCAACAATTAATGGTTTATATAAAATTAATTTTAAGTTAAAAAACCCAATTAATTTTAATAATTGGCAAAAAATAAATTTCCCAAACAATAGCGATAGTAAGCCTTGCGGTTCTGTTGTTATTTGTGCTGATAAAGTTTTTGCAACTTATAACCCATGGAGAGCAAACGAAAACGTTATGCTTAAAGATACAATGTATGAGTTTGATCAATCAATTGGTTGGGCAAAAACACCATTAATTTACCCTACAACTATTTTTAGTGCGCCGTATAACGATGGAAAACACTTTTCCTTTATTGATCAATATGGTGTAAAGATTTTGAGAGGCGCAAATTCAACTTCAAGAGATTACTTAACAGGTTTTAATGATTCGCTAATTTCCGTTGAAGATATTTATTTTAATATTAACTCGGAAAACTCGCAAGAGTATTTTGTTGCAGATAGATTAAACGGCCTGTTCTACACCAATGGTCCTAGCCCTTTTTATAAACAGTATTTAATAAATGTTGAAGGTTGTTCAAGCAGATACATTAGTAACATTGATATTTTTGACGGGAAAATAGGCATTTCTCCAAGCAATCCTTCAAAAGGCGGGCAAAGTCCAACGTTAGATATCCCAATTGATATTTATGATAGTGAAAAATGGACGCATATTATGCCAAGAGATAAAGATGGAAAAAGAATTATTGATTTTACAAATATTTATTTTGACAGAAAAGATAAAACAAAATTTTATGCAGGTAGTTGGTTTAATGGTGTTTTAGAGTACACAAACAATTTAAATACAAAAATTTTTAATAAAAATACATTTCCAAATTTTCCTGAAGCATTTGCAACCGCTTCGCACTGTAGCGAAGTAAAATTTGATAAAAAAGGAAACATGTGGCAAGTAAACAATAACGTAAGTTCTTATTTGGGAGTTTATACCACAAATGGGATATACCAAGCCTTTGATTTTTTTTCAAATAAATATGCAAGACGATTTATTATAGATAAAAACGGATTTATTTGGATTGCACACGAAGATGGTGGTGGGATAACTGTTTATAACCCTGGCGATAACATTAATCCGCCAATTTTAAACAATAATTTTATTTTATTAAATAAAGATGAAGGTACAGGAAACCTTGGTGCTAACGAAGTACATTGCTTAATTGAAGATAAAGACAATAAAATTTGGGTGGGCACAGAAGCTGGCGTTAGAGTGTTTTACAATACCGCAAATATTTTTTCTCAAAATGGTAGAGATGGCCAACCTATTAAAATTATACAAGATGGGAATGTGGAATTACTTTTAGATAAAGATGTAGTAAATGAAATTTGTATAGATGGCGCAAATAATAAATGGATTGCAACTGAGCGTAGTGGAGTATATTGTTTTTCTGCTGATGGCTTACAACAAATTCATCACTTTACAGCAGAAAATAGCCCTTTATACTCTAACGAAATTATTGATATAAATTACGATGAAAAAACAGGCGATGTTTATTTTGGAACATTGTATGGTTTGCAATCATACCGCAGCACTGTGCTTCAGGGCGAAGATTTTTTAAATCAAGTTGTTGCTTTTCCAAACCCTGTAAGGCCAGGTTACCAAGGCTCTGTTTTAATAAAAGGATTAATTGATAATTGCATAATTAAAATTTGCGACGAAGCTGGTAATATTGTTTGGGAAACCAAATCAAAAGGAGGTCAAGTAGAATGGATGCTTAATACGCTTTCAGGAAGTCATGTAAATAGTGGTGTATATATTGTTTATTCTTTAAGTACCACAGGCGATCAAAAAGCAGTTACTAAAATTCTTGTAATTAATTAATGTTAGTTAAAGACAAAGCAATTGTTATTAATAAAATTAATCTTGCAAATAAAAAATGTATTGTAAAGTTAATTTCATTAAACCACGGAATGCTAGATTGTTTGTGCTTTGCAAGTAATTCACCTAAATCAAAAGTAAAAATAAGCTCTCTTTTACCATTATCAATTATTAATGTTGAACTTGTTATTAAACAAAATAAAGAGTTACACCAATTAAACGAAACTCATTTGTCCTTTGTTTTTGATAACATTAGCTATTCGCTTACAAAATTAAGTTTAATTCAAATTATATCCGAAATTATTTCAAAAACAGCTAAAGAACAACACGGGAACTCGCACATGTTTAATTTTTTAAATGAATGCATTTTAAATATTAATAATGAAAAAGAAGAAAATTTATTAAATTTTGTTTGTTTTTTTTTAATTGAATTAACTAAGTATTTAGGAATAGAACCTCAAAATAATTTTAATAATGATAACAAGTTTTTTGATTGTAGAGCAGGAGAATTTACGCCTTATGCTTTAGTTTTACCTTTAGGCTTTGATTATGAACAATCAAAAGCTTTATCTAATTTGTTAAGTCAAAATAATTATAACATTAAATTAAATAATAGTTTAAAACAAAATTTAATTGATGGGCTTTTGGCTTATTACGCTTTTCATATCCCTAATTTTGGGTATTTAAAAAGTTTATCAGTTTTAAGAGAATTACAATAAAATATAAAAAAAGTAAATTACAACTTTCTTAATTTAATTTTAAGTAATTTTAAGTGATTTATAAATGGTAAAAAGCAAAAACATATTATTTCTTGTTTTTATAATAGTTATTTTACCTTTTTATAAAAGTCAATTTACATTTAGTAAAGAAAATAAAAAATACAGCGTAAGTCACAACAACAAAGCGTTTACACAAAGCATTTATGATACAGTAATAGCATATAATTCTAAAATTTGTATGGCTTGTCTCAAAAAACCTATGCCATCGGCAAACAAATTTATAAGAACTTTAATACCAACTTTTGTTTGCAATTATTTTAATACAGCCGGTCAAAAATTAATTATTAAATATAACGGTAAAGATACTACAAGTATTTTTGCCTTAAGTAAATCTGCTAAAGAAGATTTATTAAATAATTCAAGTTTGTTTAAAGTGTATTATAACAAAAAAAAATATTTAGTAGATAATGAATTTAATCAAGTAACATTTAATGAATATGATGGAATTGCTTTTACAGAGTTAAAAGATTATTATATAATAGAAAAACGAGTAACCGGAACTTCTGTATTTGGATTAATAGATAAAAATGAAAATTATATAATAGAACCTTCATACGCCAACATTAAAATTAATTTATATGATAGTACGGTTATTGCTTGTGTGGCAGGTTTAATTGGCTCTAGTGCAGATGATTTATATAGCTTAAAAGGAGTAAAATTAAATTCGTTTAATAGGCATATTGAATTTATTGATAAATATTTTTCGGTATATAAAATATATCAACCACACGAGTATTTTATTGTACATAATAACCTTAATAAAAAAGAAATTCAATTAAGCGCAGAGGCTATAAAATCATTCGATAGCACACATGTTTTAATAGCTGAAAACGAAAAATGGTTTAAATTTAATTTAAAAACAAAAGAAAAAAACACTTATAAACAATGAAAAAAATTAAAGTTGCAATTAATGGATTTGGCAGAATAGGAAGAACATTTTTACGAAATGCTTTAAATCAAGAGCAAATAGAGGTTGTTTGCATTAATGATTTAACTAACACAAAAACATTAGCCCATTTATTTAAATACGATTCAGTTCATAAACAATTTAATGGCGAAATAAGTTTTTCTGAAAAATCTATAATTATAAATAACAAAAATATTGCGGTTACTGCAATTAAAAACCCTGAAGAATTGCCATGGAAGCAATATGAAATTGATATAGTTATAGAAAGTACCGGATTGTTTTTATCTAAAACAGATTTGCAAAAGCACATTAGTGCAGGTGCTAAAAAAGTTATTTTATCTGCTCCAGCAAAAGATGACGATGTTGTTTCAGTAGTTTTAGGGGTAAACGATGATGTCATCACTAAAGATGTAACAATTATTTCTAATGCTAGTTGTACAACTAATTGCGCAGCCCCAATGCTAAAAGTTTTAAAAGAATTTGATATTGAAGAAGCATACATAACAACGGTTCATTCATACACAAACGATCAACGCATACACGATGCTCCTCATAAAGATTTAAGAAGAGCACGTGCAGCCGCAATGAGTATCATCCCTACTTCTACAGGTGCAGCAAAAGCAATTACTAAAATATTTCCTGATTTAGAAGGTAAAATTGGTGGTTGTGGTATGCGAGTTCCTGTTCCTAACGGTTCGCTAACGGATATAACTTGCGTATTAAATAAAGCAGTAACCGTTGAACAACTTAACTTAGCATACAAAAATGCAGCAAACACAAATTTAAAAGGCATTTTGCAATTTACTGATGAACCAATAGTTGGAGTTGATGTAATTGGCAACAGTAATAGTGTTTTATTTGATGCTGAGTTTACAAGTATTGTAGGTAATTTGGTTAAAGTTATTGGTTGGTACGATAATGAATGGGGCTACAGCAACAGATGTGTTGATTTAGTAATTAGATTAGGCAAATTTTTGTAATGTGGGAATTTTTAAAACAATTAACAGACCCAAATAGTATAATACAATATGGCGGTTTATGGCTATTACTTTTAGTTGTTTTTTCTGAAACTGGTTTATTAATTGGATTTTTTTTACCTGGCGATAACTTAATTTTATTGGCCGGTATTTTATGCAAATCTAAACCACACTTATTAGGTGTAAATTATATTACAATGGTTGTACTTCTTATAACAGCCGCAGTTTTAGGAAATTTATTTGGATTTTGGTTTGGATACAAAAGTGGCGATATGCTTTTTAAAAAAGAAGATGGTTTAATTTTCAAAAAAAAACATTTAGTAACTACACAAAATGCTTATGATAAATATGGTGGAAATATGGTTTTAATTATTGCAAGGTTTTTACCTGTAATTAGAACTTTTGCTCCAATTTTAGCAGGTGCAATTAAAGTTAATTTTAAAAAATTTATGCTTTTTAATATTATTGGTGCAATATTATGGATAGTAAGCTTAACTGCTATTGGTTATGTCTCTGTAATTTTGTTCCCATCAATAACAAATTATTTAGGTTATGTTTTTATTGTGCTAATAATACTTACCGCTTTACCAATAATTAAATTAAGTTTTTTTAAAAAGAATAATTAATTTTATAAAATAATGACACATAAGAATTTTAAAAATATAGATAAGGTAACTTATGGGAGAGGTAGTTTTTCTCAGTTAGCCCAAACAGTTGAGCCAATAAGAAGTTTAAACAAAGGTTATTTTGTTTATATAGTTGATAATTATTTTAAAGGAAAAACACTCGAAAATAATTTACAAAACAAATCAAAAGATTTAGTTTATTTTATTGATGTTGACCCACATGAACCTACCACAGAACAAATTGACACTTTACGCGATGAAATTTTAAAATTACAAGGCTTACCAAGCGGCGTTATTGGTATTGGTGGCGGTAGCATTATGGATATTGCAAAAGCATTATCGTTAATGTTAACTAATGAAGGTTCATCAACACTTTACCAAGGACTTAATTTAATTAAAAAACCTGGCGTTTATCATTTAGGTGTTCCAACTATTAGTGGTACAGGAGCCGAAGTTAGTATGACTGCTGTTTTAACCGGCCCAGAAAAAAAATTAGGTTTAAAATGTGATTGGACGGTATTTAATCAAGTTATTTTAGATCCAGAATTAATTGCCTCTGTGCCTACAGATTGGTGGTTTTATACTGGTATGGATACCTACATACACTGCATTGAATCGCATTACGGAATTAAAAATAACGCATTTAGTTTGGCTTATGGAAACCAAGCTTTACAACTTTGCCGCGAAGTATATTTAAATGAAAATTCAGGTCAAACTACTGATAATGATGATAAATTAATGGTAGCTTCGTTAATGGGAGGTTTAAGTTTAACGTACAGCGAAGTTGGTGTTTGCCATGCGTTAAGTTATGGTTTAAGTAAAATTTTAGGCACAAGGCATTGTTTGGCAAATTGCATAATATTTCAACATTTACAAGATATTTACCCTATAGGTCATGCAGAGTTTATGCAAATGATAAACAAACATAAAATTGAGTTACCTAAAAATTTAAGTAAACAATGGGATGATGAAACAATTTCTAAAATGGCACTTGTAAGTTACAATTTACCATTTATGTGGCATCATGCTTTTGGCGATAATTACAAAGAAATTGCAACTATTGATTATATAAAAGAATTGTTTAAGAGACTTTAAATTAAAAGTAACTAATTTTTATTTTGAATTAGCATAAACCAACACATTAAACACATATGGGTTTGCTTTTTTAATTTGTTCAGTACGTTTTAAATTTTTAATTGATGATTTTTTGTTTACAGCAATTTGTAAATCTTCAACATTATTGTTTTTTGCATATTCATTAATTGAATATATAATTTGCGAAGCCTTAACTGCAAAACCTGTTCCTTCGGCTATTTTATTTTTACCTCTAATTACACCAATAATATTTGCTTGCTCATCTAATAAAGGCCCACCGCTATTGCCTGGGTTAATTGGAATACTAATTTGATACATAGTTGTGTCATTTGTATATCCGCTTAAAGAGCTTAATGAACCTTCGCCATATACCATGTCTTTTCTTGGATAACCAAGTGTAAACACTTTTTCGCCAATATCTACTTTTTTATTACTAATTACAAAAGGAACTTGCCAGTCTTTTACCTTAACTATATCTGAAATTCTTAAAACGGCTAAATCTAACTTTGAATCGGTGTAAACTACATTTGCAAGCACGCGAGATAATTGCCCATTTTCAATTAAGACACTATCCGCATCTTTAATCATGTGGTAACTTGTAATTACATAACCATTGTTATTTAATGCAAAGGCGCTTCCTTCATAATTAGCAGGCGCATAATTTAATTTAGTGTTAGTTTTTACAATTTCTTCAACAATTACTCCATTTGTTTGTTTTAAAACTTCTACATCTCTTCTTAATTCTGTTAGTTCGCCATTTGTAGCTTTTTGTTGGTTAATCCATGAAAAAGAAATTAGCATAACTAATAATGCTGTACAAGCTGCTACCGTTATAGTTTTACCATAATGTTTTATAAAACTAGGTTTATTAGTTAAAGAAATTATTTTAGCATCGTTGCCAAATGCAGCTTGATGAATGGTTTTTAGTTTACTTTTAAGTTCATTTTGTTTTTCATTTGCATTTAAAACTTCAATAAGTATTTTATGTTGTTTAAATGCTTGTTCAAATGTACTATCGTTTAACAATCTTTCTTCAAACGATTTTTTATTTTCGGTTGATAGTTGGTTGTTAAGGTAAAGATCAAATAATTCTACAGTTCTCATCTTTCTTTATTCTTCGTTTATTTCAATTTCTTTATCAAAAAAATACTTTTTTAAGCGTTGTAAACATTTGTATTTTTGGGTTTTTGCATTATCAGCATTAGTGTAACCAAATTTTTCAGCTATTTCATCCATACTTTTTTTATGAATGTAAAAATCCTGAATTAAAGTTTTACAAGGTTCTCCTAATAACCCCAAACTACTGTTCATTTTTAAAATGTTTGTTTCTTTTTCGTTATGGTATTGAAGGTCTTCGGTAACATCTACCAAATCATTGTCTTCATTTTCTTTAAAAAGAAACGTATTTCCATTTTTTTTTAGTTGTTTTAACCACAACCTTTTAGCAATTGAATATATGTAAGTTTGCAACTGACAATTTAATTCAAACTGCTCTTTTTGAACATTTTCAAATACGGCAATAATGGTTTCTTGATACAAGTCTTGTGCTTGCTCGCTGTTTCCATTATTATTTACAACAAGTTTAAGAACGAGGTTATAGTACTTTTTATACAAAGCATTTAAAACCTCATTATTATTGGCTTTTAAACCAGCAATAAATTGGCTGTCGGTAAATTGCAAATTGCTTTTCGACATGTGCTTTGTTTTAATTAATACGTTAAGGTTTTAAAGGTAACCCATGTATTTGATTTTTTAAAGAAAAAGTATTTAAAAGGGATTTTTGCATTCGATCAAAATAAATTTATTAGATTGATAATCAAAATGTTATAAATATTTTTATTTTATTTTTATTTTTTTGGGTTACCATTTTTAAAAGTAAGTATAAATGTAAAATTAACAAACAATTAAAAACTGAAAAAAATGAAAAAAGTATTCTCAATTATCGCTGTAGCTTTATTAGCTACATCATTTGTTGCTTGTGGTCCATCTGCTGAAGAAAAAGCTAAAGCTGAAGCTGATGCAAAACGTATCGCTGATTCTATTGCTACTGCATTAACTGAATCTATGAACGCTGCTGTTACTGAAGTAACTGAAGCTGCTACTACTGATTCAGCTGCTGCTGCTACAACTACTACAGTTGAAGCAAAATAATATTTGTGTTTAGTTAGCTGATTAGCCCTTAAGTGTAATGCTTAAGGGCTTTTCTGTTTTATATTAATTTTAATTTGATTTTTGAGAAATTAAACAAAATTCATTTTCCAAAAAACTGTTTCATAAAATCGCTGGCAAATACAAAATCAAATAGTTCTTTATTATCTGAGTTTAGGATTTTTGTTTTATCACCTTTCCACCAATTTTGTCCTTTGTAAACAAACATAATATTTTCACCAATCTGTATTACACTATTCATGTCATGTGTAACAATAATAGTGGTGATATTATATTCTTTAGTAATATCGCTAATTAATTCATCTATTATTATACTTGTTTTAGGGTCTAACCCAGAGTTTGGTTCATCACAAAATAAATATTTTGGGTTGTTTGCAATTGCACGTGCAAGAGCTGCTCTCTTTTTCATACCCCCACTTAACTCTGCTGGGTATAATTTATTTCTACCTGTTAGTTGAACGCGTTCTAAACAAAAATTTACTCTGTCAGTTTTTTCTTCTTTACTTAATGTCGTAAACATATCTAACGGAAAACGAACATTTTCTTCTAAAGTTTGAGAATCAAACAATGCCCCCCCTTGAAATAGCATTCCAATTTCTTTTCTTACAACTTGTTGTTCTTTTTGTTTCATAGCAGCAAAATTTTCGCCACTATACAAAATTTCGCCACTATCAATTGCATGTAAGCCTACCATTAGTTTTAAAACAGTAGTTTTTCCACATCCGCTTTCGCCAATTATTAAATTTGTTTTACCAGCCTCAAATGTAAAAGACACGTCTTTTACAACATGCCTATCGCCAAAGGTTTTATTAATGTTTTTAATTTCAATCATACTAAACCAACATTAATTTGGTAATTATTAAATTGATAATTAAAATTAAAATACTATTGTAAACAACTGATTTTGTACTTGCTTTACCAACCTCTAATGCCCCACCACTTGTATAATAACCGTGGTAAGCAGAAACTGAAGTAATTACAAAAGCAAAAACTACCGTTTTAGTTAATGCATAAACAATATTATAAGGGATAAAAAAACTTTGTATCCCAAAAATATATTTTTCAGCATCACAAGCACCAGAAAATACCCCAAACAAAAAGCCTCCAAATACACCTAAAAACATACTTATTGTAATTAAAAAAGGATTTATAAACATTGCAGCTAAAATTTTTGGGCGAATTAAATAACCAGCAGAGTTTATGCCCATAATTTCTAGTGCATCTATTTGCTCCGAAATCCTCATTGTTCCTATTTCAGAGGCTATATTAGAACCAACTTTACCCGCTAAAATTAACGACACAATGGTGGGCGAAAATTCTAATACAATACTTTCTCTAGTTCCTAAACCTATGGCATAACGCGGAATAAACGGGCTCGTAAAATTATAAGCAGACTGTATAGTAATTACGCCTCCCATAAAAATTGAGATTATGGCTATTAAACCTAATGAACCAATACCTAAAGAATTTATTTCGTATAAAAACTGATTAAAGTAAACTCTAAAATTTTCGGGCTTAGAAAACACACGTTTTAAAAGCATAAAATACCTGCCTATATGGTAAATGGGTTTCAATTCAGAAATACTAATATACTAATAAATAATTTATTTATTATAAATCAAATTTAATGCCTTGTGCTAATGGCAAGGTGTTACCATAATTTACAGTATTGGTTTGTCGGCGCATATAAGCTTTCCAAGCATCGCTTCCACTTTCTCTACCTCCACCGGTTTCTTTTTCTCCACCAAACGCACCACCAATTTCGGCACCACTTGTGCCAATATTTACATTTGCAATGCCACAGTCACTACCACAAGCACTTAAAAATAGTTCTGCTTCGCGAATATTTAATGTCATTATTGCACTTGATAAACCTTGAGGCACATCATTTTGTAATGCAATAGCTTCATCAAGAGTTTTGTATTTCATTATGTATAAAATTGGTGCAAATGTTTCGTGTTGTACAATTTGCATATCGTTTTTAGCTTCGGCAATTGCAGGTTTTACATAACAACCACTTTCGTAACCTTTGCCTTCTAAAACCCCACCTGCTACAATTATTTTACCCCCTTCACTTATCACACGCTCTAAAGCATTTTGGTAGGCCTTAACAGCAAGCGTATCAATTAATGGACCAACATGGTTACTTTCATCTAAAGGATTACCAATTTTTAATTGTGAATAAGCTTTTACTAATTTTTCTTTTACTTTATCATAAACACTTTCGTGTATTATTAAACGACGAGTAGTTGTACAACGTTGCCCTGCAGTACCAACAGCACCAAATACAGCACCTATTAAGGTGTTATCTAAATCGGCACTTGGTGTAATAATTATGGCATTATTTCCGCCCAGTTCTAAAATACTTTTGCCAAATCGTTCAGCTACCTTTGTACCTACAATTTTTCCCATTCGAGTTGAGCCTGTTGCAGAAATTAATGGAACGTGAGTGTCAGAAGTTAACCACTCACCAACTTCAAAATTTCCATTTATTAAACAACTAATTCCTTCGGGTAAATTATTTTCTTTTGCTACTTCATTCCAAATGTTTTGGCATGCAACAGAACATAAAGGAGTTTTTTCTGAAGGTTTCCAAATACAAGTGTTACCGCATATCCAAGCTAAAGCTGTATTCCAACTCCATACAGCAACCGGAAAATTAAAAGCAGAAATAATACCAACAACACCAAGCGGATGCCATTGCTCCATCATCCTATGGTTAGCTCTTTCGCTTTGAATAGTTAAACCGTATAATTGACGCGATAAGCCTACTGCAAAATCGCAAATATCTATCATTTCTTGAACTTCACCTAAACCTTCTTGGTATGATTTACCCATTTCGTAAGATACTAATTTGCCTAAATCGGCTTTTTTAGCTCTTAGTTTATCACCAAATTGTCTCACATATTCGCCTCGTTTAGGGGCAGGAATAGTGCGCCAGTATATAAAAGCTTCGCGCGAAGCTGTAATTACTTTACTATAATCTGACTTAGTAGCCGATTTTATCTTTCCTATTAATTTGCCATCAACAGGGCTGTACGATTCAATAATCTCTCCTCCTGAAAACCAATTATTACCAGTGCTACAACCTTCGTTGGTTTCTTTAATACCTAATGCTTTTAAAAAATTTTCCATAATAAAATTAAGCCCCTAATTTACTATTTTTTTAGCATTATAACCTTATAAATATTTAGTTAAATCTTTTAAATCGTTTATAGAATTAGGATTGTTATTAACATTATTATTAAACCAAACTGCTTGCCATCCCGCATTTTTAGCACCTGCAATGTCATTGTCAAAATTATCGCCAATCATTAAACATTCATTTAAATTTGCTTTAGCGAGTTGTTGAGCAATTTCAAAAATTTTTTTATCGGGTTTATTGGTGTCATGTTCTTCGCTAATAATTATTTGATCAAAGTATGGTAATAAATTACAATTATTAAGTTTTATGTATTGCACTTCTTTAAACCCATTAGTTATAATATGCAAATTATACTTAGGTTTTAAATAATCTAAAACTTGAATTGCTTTAGGAATTAGTTTTTTACCATATGGCGATTGTGAAATATAATCTTCGCTAAAAGCTATGCTTAAATTTATGTTTGAATAATTAAACGCGTTAAAGCTTAGTTCAAACCTATAATCTCGCAAATACTGTTTAGTAATTAATTTTAAAGAGTATTGTTGCCAAAGCTGCGCGTTTATTTTTTTATAAGTAATAAAAAAAGATTCAAAAGTTGTGTTTAATAAAGAATTAAGATTGTATTTTTTAAATAAATCTACAATAACCAACTTACTATTACTTTCAAAATCCCAAAGGGTATCGTCTAAGTCAAAAAACAGGTGTTTTATATTACTATATGGCATTTATTTTAAAATAATTTATCAAAAGTACAATCTTTAAAACTACTTTTATATATTAAGTTATAACAATTAAATTTGTATTTAAATGTTTACCCTTTACATAAAAGAAATTAGGAGTTTTTTAAGTTCGTTAATTGGATATATAGCCATTGGAGTATTTGTTTCTTTAATTGGTGTGTTTATGTGGATTATACCAAGCGATGGAGGAGGTTCTAATATACTTGATAACGGATTTGCAAACATAGATCCTTTATTTACAATTGGTCCTTGGGTTTATTTGTTTTTAATACCTGCCATTACAATGCGTACTTTTTCAGAAGAAAAAAAAACCGGAACAATAGAATTGCTTTTAACTCGCCCGTTAACCGATTTGCAAATAGTTTTAGCAAAGTATTTAGCCGGCTTTTCATTGGTTATAATTTCGTTAATTCCTACATTAATTTATTATTATAGTGTACAAAAATTAAGCGTAAATAAAGATGTTGCAGGCATTGATGTGGGCGGAATGTGGGGCTCATATATTGGGTTATTGTTTTTAGGTGCAGGTTTTGTTGCTATTGGTACATTTGCAAGTGCAATTGCCGAAAACCAAGTTATTGCTTTTATTATTGCACTTTTACTCTGTTTTTTAAGTTATATTGGTTTTGATTTTGTTGCACAAAGTGGTTTTTTTGGGAAGTATGATGCTTTTGTGAAAGCCCTTGGCATTAACGAGCATTATGTGAGTATGAGCAGAGGTGTTTTAGATACACGAGATGTTATTTACTTTATATCTGTTATTGCCATTTTTAACTTATTAACCAAACTTGTTTTAGAAAGTAGAAAATGGTAAATACAAAGCAACATAATTCTACTAACAAACAAAAAAACATTATAAGCTTAATTATAATGTTACTTATTGTAATTGTTATTAATTATGTAGGTTCATTATTGTTTAAACGTTTTGATTTAACAACAGAGAAACGCTATACTTTAGCATCAACCACAAAAGATTTATTAAAAGAAATAAATGATGAGGTTTATTTAAAAGTTTATTTGCAAGGAAATTTCAATCCAAGTTTTACTCGTTTAAAAAATGAAGCTAAAGAGTTATTAGATGAATTTAGAGCTTATTCTAACAATCAAATTCAATATGAATTTATTGTACCAGGCGAAGGCTTAAACGAAACTGAAAAAGGAAATTTAGAAAAACAACTTTATGAAAAAGGATTAACACCCGAACAAGTTGTTGAAAATAAAAACGACAAAAAACTAGAAACCTTGATTTGGCCAGGCGCAATTGTTACTTATAAAGGCCACGAAACGGTTTGGCAAATTTTTAAAAGACAAGTAGGTATTGCTCCCGAAGAGTGTATTAATAATAGCGTACAAGAACTTGAATATAGTTTAAGCAATGCCATTAGAAAACTACAACGCACAAAAGATAAACAAGTTACTTTTATTGAAGGACATGGAGAATTAGATACTTTACAAAATTATGATTTGGCAAGAGCTTTAGCAGAGTATTACGAAGTAAATCGCACCCCAATTTTAGGAAAACTTGCAGCATTAAATGAAAGTAATTGTATTATTATTGCCCAACCCGATAGTGCCTTTACAGATAAAGATAAATTTATTATTGACCAATATATAATGAATGGTGGTAAAGCATTATGGTTAATAGATCCTGTAAATGTAGATAGAGATACTTTAAACTTAAAAGGTTACAGCATTGGTTTAAATAAAAACTTAAGAATTGACGACATGATGTTTAAATATGGCGTTCGTCTTAATAATGTTTTAGTTCAAGATTTACAATGCGCAACTATTCCTATTAATGTAGGCTTTAAAAATGGTCAACCTAATTTCAAACCTTTTCCTTGGGTTTACAATCCTTTAATATTGCCAGATAACGCACATCCAATTGTAAAAAATTTAGATTTAATTAGAATGGATTATAGCAGCACAATCGATACCATTAAAGCAAACGGAATAAAGAAAACTATACTTCTAAAAACATCAAGATACAGCAAAACTCAACCTACGCCAGCACGATTGTTTTTAGCAAGTGTGCAATATAAACCAAAACCAAAGCAATACAATACGCCTTATTTACCCGTTGCTGTTTTACTTGAGGGTAGCTTTAATAGCTTTGTTGAGTATAGGTTACCTACAACATTACTTGCCGATTCTAATTTTAAATATATAGATAAAGGTAAACCAACCAAACAAATTATTGTTGCAAATGGAGATATTGCCCGTAATGATGTAAGCAAAAGCACAGGACAACTTTTTCCTTTAGGCTATGATAAATTTAACCGCCAAACATTTGCAAATAAAACTTTTTTAGTAAACTGCGTTAATTATTTGTTAGATGATGAAGGAATGCTTCAATTGCGAACACGCGAAGTTAAATTGCGGTTACTCGACAAAAAGAAAGTTGATGAACAAAGAGGTTACTGGCAACGATTAAATGTATTAGTTCCTTTGCTATTATTAACTATTGTTGGTGTTTGTCAGTTTTATTTAAGAAAACGCAAATTCGCAAAATAACATTAATTTTTAATTAAAATTCACAACACTCTTTTTTCATTAAAAAACGTTAATTCAATGATATTTTGTAAATTGGCACGTTTTATGAAGTAATTTAAAGCAAAATTAGAAAATGAAAAAGTTAGTCTTTATATTTTTTGTTACATGTTTAGGTTATGTTAATGCACAAAATTCTGCAGCAAAATTTGGCTATGTAGATACTGATTATATAATGGGGCAAATTCCCGAGTATAAAGCCGCACAAACAGAGTTAGATAAAACAAGTGTTCAATGGCAAAAAGAAATTGAAACAAAATATGCAGAGGTTGATAAATTATATAAAGCCTACCAAGCAGATGCTGTTTTATTAACTGATGACATGAAAAAGAAACGTGAAAACGAAATTATTAATAAAGAAAAAGAAGTTAAAGATTTGCAAAAACAACGCTTTGGAGTTGATGGTGAGTTATTTAAAAAACGCCAAGAGTTAGTTAAACCAATACAAGATAAAGTTTATAATGCAATTAAAGCAGTTGCCGAAAAATCTGGCTTAGGTTTTGTAATGGATAAAAGCGGGCAAGTATCTTTATTGTATGCAAATAGCAAGTACGATAAAAGCGATGATGTGCTTGTTTACTTAGGGTATAAAAAATAAATTAAATAATAACAGTTACAAAAAATAGAATGAAAAACACAATCAAAAAAATAGCAATTGTTGCTATTAGCTTAATGAGCTTCGCTAATCTAAATGCACAAAAAATTGCACACGTAAATTTAGATTCATTAATAAACACAATGCCTGAAACTAAAAACGCTAAAGAAGCCGCTCAAAATTATTTAAAAGACCTTGAAAAAAGCGTTGCAGCTATGAGTAGCGAGTACGAAAGTAAATTACAAGCTTACCAAACAGAGGCTGAAAAAATGAGTGATTTAGTTCGTAAAACAAAAGAAGAAGAACTAATGAGTATTCAACGTAGAATAGAAGATTTTAGAATGCAAGCGCAACAAGATTATCAAAGAAAATCTGCTGAGTTAAGCGCTCCTATTTACGATAAAGCTAAAAAAGCAATTGAAGCAGTAGCAAAAGAAGGAGGATTTAAATACGTATTAGATACAACTCCTGGTGCTTCTGCAGTTCTTTTTTCTGAACCATCTGATGATATTTTTGCACAAGTAAAGAAAAAACTAGACAGCATGCCACCTGCAAATGTTCCTACAGGTGCTAATAACAGCAATACTGGAGGTGTTAAACCGCCAAAAGGTGGCACTACACCTACTAAAAAAACAAATTAATTTTTTGTTAAATTGTTAATGCCCGCCCAACAAAGGCGGGCATTTTTATTTAAAGTAACTATAAATAGCAAAAATTTATCGGAAAATAATTAGGCTTTGTCTAATTTTAATAACTTTTCCTTTATTTTACGCTATCAGAATTGACTTTTTAATAAAAATAAATTAACTTAGAGTTAAGAATTTTAGCATTAAAATGAAAAATCTAACTAACATATTAATTATTATTGCTTTTTTCTCTATTTCTCAAAGTCATTCACAGGCGCAAACTTGGGATTTTGTACCTAATACAAAAGATACAATTAATTATGTAGATGTATCTGGTAGAAAACAAGGTAAATGGATTCTTTATGGCAAACACAAACAAAATAATTGTTATGCAGCTTCACAAAAAGTTGAAGAAGGTAGCTACAAAGAAAACAGAAAAATTGGCTTATGGATGGAGTACTTTTGCAATGGTAATTTAAAAACAAAAGTAACTTTTGTAAATGGAAGACCAGATGGCTACGCAATAATGTATTATGAAAATGGTAAAGTACAAGAAGAAGGACAATGGAAAAATAATAAATGGGTTGGTGGTTTAACACAATATTACGATAATGGAAATGTTCAACATCAATTTAAATTTAATGCTGCAGGTAAACGCGAAGGCGAACAAACTTATTACCACGAAAACGGAAAAGTAGCTATTAATGGTACTTTTGTTAACGGTAAAGAAACAGGAACTATTAAAGAATATCACGAAAATGGAGATTTAAAAGCAACAAAAAATTACAATGATGGAAATGTAGATGTAAACTCTATTAAAACATACGACCCAACTAAAGAATTTGTTGAAGTTAAAGAAAAAATAAAAGATGCTCCAAAAGTACAAGTTACTAAAGATGAAAAACCAATTACAGCATCTGCAGTTCCTACAGTTTTAAATGGCCAACATACATTATACAATAAAAACAGGCAAATTACTAAAGATGGCGAGTTTAAAAATAATTTATTTATGACAGGTAAAGCTTATGTTTATGACGAGAATGGAATTTTAAAACGCATAACAATTTACAGAAATGGCCAATATGTTGGTGATGGGGTTATAGAAAAATAAAACATAAAAATATTTTTAAAGAAAATGTGAGTTAATTAATAGCTCACATTTTTTGTTTAATTTTAAACTATGAATAATAGAATACCAGTTTTAAAAACTTACAAATTATATATAGGCGGTCAATTTCCAAGAACTGAAAGTGGAAGATTTTATGAATTAAAAAATAAAAAACAAGAAGTTATTGCTAACATCTGTTTAGCAAGTAGAAAAGATTTTAGAAATGCCGTTGTAGTTGCAAGAAGCGCGTTTGCAAGTTGGAGTAGTAAATCTGCATTTAACCGTAGTCAAATTTTATACCGTATTGCCGAAATGTTGGAAGGCAGAAAAGCTCAGTTTATTGATGAAATGCTGCAAATGGGCTATACAAATGTAAAAGCACAAAACGAAATTACTTTAAGTATAGAAAGATTAATCTATTATGCAGGATGGTGCGACAAATACAGTCAAATATTTAGTTCAGTAAATCCAGTTGCAAGTTCGCATTTTAATTTTTCAGTACCCGAACCTACAGGTGTTGTAAGCGTAATTGCAGATGAAGAAACGGCATTGCTTGGTTTAATAAGTGTTATAGCTCCAATTATTGCAGGAGGAAATACATGTATTGTGCTTGCATCAGAAAAGTTGCCTTTATGTTCAATTACTTTTTCTGAAGTTCTTGCTACAAGCGATTTGCCTGGAGGCGTTGTTAATATATTAACGGGTACAAGCAATGAGTTACACGCGCATTTTAGTAATCATATGGATGTAAATGCTATAATATATTGTAGAAAAAATAAAACAGAAGAAAAAATTATATTCGAGAATGCATCGTTAAATGTTAAACGTGCTTTTGTTTGGAATAAAGATTGGACAAAAACAGAAAATCAAAATCCTTATTTAATTTTTGATACTCAAGAAATAAAAACTACATGGCATCCAATAGAAAATATTGGAATTGGTGGAGCTAAATATTAATTAATACTTTTCCCTAAAAAATCAAGCATTATTAATTCTTCTAAAGAATAACGCTTACCGTTTACGAAACCTACAATCCATGCATCTTTTTGCCCTTTGTTTATAGCTTTTTGTCTGTGTACTTCTGCATCTTTTATTGTAGTAAATTCTAATTGCGTAAAGCGTGTAATTCCATCAGGGTAAATGTTACTTTCAACTTTTCCTAAATCTATAATGTGCGAATAATTATAATTTTTTGGTTGGCGATAAGCTGCAACTTGTACTTTAAACACCAATCCAGTACTGCAATAATTTCCGGCAATAGATAAGAGTTGTTGATATACATTAATATCATTTAACGATTTTCCTTTTAGTGGTGTAAAATCAGGCAAACTCGAGTTCCCTCCACAAGGAGACGAATCATTTGAGTTACTTGTATTTGTATTTACAGCAACAGTTGTATTTGTTGTTGGAGTTGTTGTATTTGTATTTACTGTTTTAATAGTGTCGCTAGGTGTTTTATTACTGTTGTATAAATAAAAATCTTTATTTTGTTCAACATAAGCATTTAAGTTTTCAAAATCCATATCTTCTTCAATGGCTTCAAAATCTTGTGCGCTTACTTTTATTCTATATATTGCGCCAGGACTTAAAGGCATTAAATATTTACCTGTTTCTGCGTTTGAAATAAAAGGCCCTATGTTTTCTTTTTGCACAATTTTTAAAACTTCAATTTTGGCAGATATTGGTTTATCGTTACCATATACAACTCCCTTTAATAAAGCTATAATTGGTTTATCGCCCAATATACCTGGCGTTACTTTATAAATATCTTGTTTACCAATGCCACCAGCTCTATTACTACTAAAATATCCTGTACTTCCATCAGAGTTTATTACATAATATCTATCATCTTCTGTAGTATTAAGAGGCAATCCCATACTTTTTGGAGGCAACCAATTATTTTCTTTTTTTACAGTAAACATAATATCGTAACCGCCAATACTTTGATGCCCTTTACTACTAAAAAATAAAGTTATTCCATCAGGATGAATGTATGGCGCATCATCATCTAAAGGCGTGTTAATACCAGCTCCTAAATTTGTTGCAGGTCCCCATTCTCCATTTATTTTTTTACTTACCCAAATATCTCTTCCTCCTAAACCTCCGGGTCTTTCGCTTGCAAAATACAATAAGGTTCCATCAGCTGAAATAGAGCATGAGCCCTCCCAATAGTTTGGAGAATTAATATTAGAATTTAGAGCAATAGGTTTAGAAAACTCTTGTCCGTTTAATTCTGAAACATAAATATCACCCGCATTTTTGTCGGTAGATTTAAATGAGAAAATTGTTTTACCATCAGCAGAAATAGAAATTGCAGCATCGTTGCCGTTAGTGTTTATAGACATTACACTTTTAGGTTCTGACCAAGTGCCATCTTTTTGGTGATAACTTACATAAACATCTTCTAAATATTTTCCTTCTTTTTCGTCTGATTCTAATTTTGCATTTTGTTTACCACCTAAACTTTTTTTGCCTCTGTATGTATAAAACATTACGCTTTCATCTGTAGTTATACATGGTACGTATTCAGATTCGTCTGTGTTAATTGGTGCTCCAATGTTTGTAATATCTGCAATTACTTTTTTTTCAACTAAATCAATTCCGTTTTTACAGTTTTGTATAGCAAGTGTGGCGGCATCGTAAAAATTATTTTCATCGTTTTTTGATTGTTTTTTTACGACAGATTGATAATTTTCTAAATATTTAATTGCCTCAGTAAATTTGTAATTAGATTGATAAGAAATTCCTAAATAATAATCGTATAATATATCTTTTGTGCTTTCTTTAAGAGAAGAAAAAACTTCAATAGCTCTGTCTTTTTTGTCGGTATATTTTAAACAACAAATTCCTAATTTTTGTTTATAATCTAATTCTTTAGGATATTTGACTACTAATGCATCAAAAGCACTATATGCTGCTTGATATTCTTCTTCATTTAATAAATCATAGGCTTGCTGTTCTAACTCATCTTTAGATTGAGCTGTTAAGGAAAAAACACTTATAATTTGCAGTAAAAAGAAGAATACAACTTTATTTAAACGGATTAACTTCATCTTAAAATTATTTACTCTAAATAACTAATTTAAGACACGTTATTTAACTGTCACATTATGAACTTATTAAAAATCGATTTTTAATAAGTTTAAGACTTTGTTTGAATAAAATAGTTGTTTTGAGAATCAGTATACAATAAATTTTTATTGTATTAATCAAGTTCTATACCAATGTGTATTAGCGCATCGCCTTCGTTAACTACAGGCCTATTGTTTACGCCTAAAATGTAACCATCAGTTGTACTTATAATTTTGTTTACAATATCTCCAAAAGGATTGCAGATAAAACCAACCAAATCTCCCTTTTGAACGTGTGCGCCATTATTTACATTCATGTGAAACAATCCACTTGAATTAGCTCTTATCCAAAGGTCTTTTTTTATTTTTATGTAAGGGTTATTTGGTAAATCTAAATCAATCATGTTAAATGATTTCATTAATCTTAAACAGCCATTAATCCCTTCGTTTATGGCGTGATAATCAAAACGCATACTTTCGCCTCCTTCATAAACTAAAATGGGTTTGTTTTTTTTTGCCGCTTCGTGTCTAAATGTGCCTTCGCGGTAATTACTATCAATAATAAACGAAGCAGAAAACTTTTCAGCTAATTGTAAATTATCAGCAAAATTATAAACGCATCTTAATTGTGGAAAGTTACTTATTTTTGCGCCTCCGGTATGAAAATCAACACCAAAATCAATTATTGGTAAAATATGTTTCATAATATCATTAGCAATTCTGCTCCCTAAACTACCACTTTTGCTCCCAGGAAAACATCTGTTTAAATCTCTTCCATCAGGCAAATCTCTTGTGCCATATAAAAACGAAACAACATTTATAACAGGTATAGCAATTAAATTGCCGCATTTTAAATTTTGAATTTCTTCTCGTGATATTAATTTTCTTACAATTTCAATTCCATTTGTTTCTTCGCCATGCATACCAGCGCATAATAGCATTGTTGGGCCTGTGTTTTTAGAACGTATTACATGTACAGGAATTTCTATTTTTGTTTTAGAATGTAGTTCATAATCATTTAGTATGATTTGTTTTATTTCGCCACGATTTATTTTTTGATTGTTTATTTCTAAAAAATCTTGCATAATTATTCGCCCGGTTTATTAAACTCATTTCTTTCAACGTATTCAATAATTTTTCCTGCAATATCAACTCCAGTTGCACCTTCAATGCCTTCTAAGCCAGGACTACTATTTACTTCCATTACTAACGGTCCGCGTGCGCTCTGAAGTAAATCTACCCCTGCAATTGCTAAGCCTAGTTTTTTAGCACTTTTAAGTGCAGTTGCTCTTTCTTCAGGTGTAAGTTGAATAACGCTTGCGGTTCCTCCTCTATGTAAATTACTTCTAAATTCACCTTCTTTAGCTTGACGTTTCATTGCACCAACAATTTGTCCATCAACTATAAAAACTCTTAAATCTGCCCCTTTTGCTTCTTTAATAAATTCTTGCACAAGCATATTAGCTTCTAATTTTAAAAAAGATTCTATTACACTTTTTGCAGCTTTTTGTGTTTCAGTTAAAATAACGCCAATTCCTTGTGTGCCCTCTAATAGTTTAACTACACAAGGTGCGCCACCTATGTTTTCTATAACACTATCAATGTCTTTATCTTTAGGCGATGAAGCAAAAGCTGTTTTAGGTATTCCTAAGCCTGCTCTTGCAAGTATTTGTAAACTTCTTAATTTATCTCTTGATCTTACAAGAGCTTGAGATTCAACAGCTGTGAAAATTTTCATCATTTCAAATTGCCTTACAACTGCGCTTCCGTAAAATGTAGCGCTTGCGCCAATTCGAGGAATAACGGCATTAATATCTACTACCTCTTTACCATTATAATATATATGTGGCCTTCCTTGTTCAATTACTAAAACACATTTCATGTGATCAAGTAAAACCATTTCATGTCCGCGTAACTCACCGGCTTCAATAAGCCTTTTAGTAGAGTATAAATTTTTATTTCTAGATAAAACTGCTATTTTCATTTGTAAATAAGCTATTTAAATTTAATGTTAAAGTACAATTTTTTTACCACCTATATGAGTTTGATGCACATCTATTAAAAATTTTCCTTTTAAAGATTTACGTCCAATAAGTACTGCGTAACGCATATTTTTTCTGTTACTTAAAGAAATAGAAGTTCTAATTCTTTTTTTACCAATTTTAATAAGTGTTTTAATAACAAAACGTTCCTCTAATTCGCCAAAAGAGTTTTTTATTTTCTTTTTGTAAAAAGTATTGGTTTCGATTGTTTTTCTTTTTTCTATTCCATTTTCAATTAAACAAATGGTAAAAATTAAAACGTTAACTCCTTTTTTATTTTCTAATGAAATATTTTCGCAATTAAGGGAGTTAGAGTAAGCGCCAGTATCAATTTTTGCTTCTATATGAAAAAAATCTAACTCCGGAAAATCTACATATTCTCTTCTTCCTATTAATCTTTTATATGGGCTTTTTAAATTATTCATTATATGTTGAGTAAAATCGATTTACGTTTACATCTTCAATTAAATCTTCTTTTTTTAAATAGAAATTTACAAAATTATTTGCAAGAAATGGAGCCAACATTACACCTTTTGCTCCTAATCCATTAAATATAAATAAATTTTTAAATTTAGGGTGAGGTCCAATAATTGGTCTTCTATCTGAACTAGAAGGGCGAATTCCAGCAAGTTGAGAAGTAATTTGATAATTACAAGAAATTAATTGGCTTAATTTATTTATTAATTCTGTTTTTGCAGTTTCTGTTGTTTTTTCGTTTAAGTTATCCCAACTGTATGTTGAACCTACAATAAATTCTGAGTTATTTTTTTTAAAAATAAATCCATCTTTATTAATTATTGAGTTGTTTATATTTAAGTTTTCTGCTTTAATGTTTAGTATTTCCCCTTTAGCAGGTTTTAGTTTAATGAAATTAAAATATGGATTTTCTTTAACCAGATATCCTTCGCAAAAAATTACATTTTTATAATTTTCATTATTATAATTTATGGTATTATTTGAAATTTTTAAAGCAGAATGGTTAAACAATTGTTCTTCGTAAAAACTTTTAAAGTAGTTTAAAGTGGCTTTAATGTATTGTAAAGTATTTATGTTCCCTGCTTTATTTACAATGCCTACTTTCTCAGTTAATTTACATTCGCTTAAATTTAACTCTTTAGAAAACGTAATTGGAGTTTGCAAAAACTCAGTTAAATTTTCATTTGCCTTTTTATTCCATAAATCAATTTCCTGTTGTTCGAAAAAATTTTTTATTAATAAACGTTGAGATAAAATAGATGAATTTGTTTTTATTTCAATATTTTGATAAAAGGGAATTAAAAAATTAATTAAATCATTTGCTTTCCAACTTTTTAGCATTCTTTTAAAAACAACAGGATTCCACATTCCTGGAGCTATTAATGAACTATTACTTAAGTTAGGGTTTGAAATAATTTTAAAACTTAAATTATTTTGATGTAGAATATGCGCAACTGTACAAGCAGCTAATCCACTGCCAACAATTAAAAAATCTTTTTGATTATTTGTATTGTCTAACATTTGGATTGTAGTTTCTTTTTGGTCCTCTGTATGAACCCGAAAAAAATAAAACAGCTTTTATCCCTGCTTGAATTTGTTTAGTGTTTATGGTTGCGTATGGCTGAATTCCAAAACCAATATCGTAAGTTAATTTAATAATTGCTTGCGCTGAAATGTAAGCCCCCGCACCCGAATAAAATTGTGGCCTTATACCTAAAGAGTCTTCAATTCCTATAACACCTGTGTAATAGGTAGGGCCTGCATAAATCGCAAAATTATTTTTATGATTTTCTTTTCTTAATCCAACACCAAAAACAATATTTATATTATTGTTACTTAAAAACTGATTTCCGCTCATATTTACCCCCGTTTGAAAATAAATTTTACGAATATGAAAATTAAAATCTATTCCTAAATCTTTTTGTAAATCAGTTCTAATTGTAGAACTTGAATATCCAGGTCCAAAAGTTAAATAATTATTGTGTTTACGGTATAATTTACCATCATAAATAATCTCTTCTTTTCTAAAGTAAGTGGAATCTTTTTGAGAAAAAATTTGAAGAGAGTAGATAAACAGAAATATATAAACAATTATTTTCAATATGTAAATATAACGAGTTTATTACTTTTTACGAAGTTAAATTCAGAATTGAATCTCTATTTGTTATAGATTAATTTAAAAAAGGATTAGTGTTTTTTTCGTGACCTATAGTTGTGCTAGGGCCATGACCAGAGTATACTTTTGTGTCATCTGATAATTCAAATAACTTAGTATTTATAGAATTTATAAGGTCTTGATGATTACCTAAAGGCAAATCAGTTCTACCAATGCTATTTAAAAATAGCACATCTCCACCAATTAAAATATTATTTGAAGGAATGTAAAAGCAAATACTACCGGGAGAATGTCCTGGAGTTTCAATACATTTTAATTGATATTTTCCTAAATAAATAGTTTCACCATCGATTATAAATCTTTTTGGTAGTGGAGATTGTTCAAAAGGAATTCCATATAAGGTTGCAGATTTTTCCATGTTTTGAATAAAGAATAAATCTTTTTTGTTCATTTCTGGTAATAATCCATATTGATCAAAAATAAATTTATTTCCTAATACATGGTCAATATGAGCATGAGTTAAAAGTAATCTTGTTAAGTTTAAATTTTTTTCAGAAATAAAATTTTTTAAAATTGTATTTTCTGTATTATTGAAATTACCTGGGTCTATAATTATAGCTTCATTTAAATCGTTATAAAGTAAATAGGTGTTTTCTTGAAAAGGATTAAATGTAAATTGTTTTAAATAAAGCATTTATTTAGTTCTTGGTTTTGTATTATTAATTGCAATTTGTTGAGCAACATTTTGAGCTAATTCTGTAAAAGCTAAAGCTTGTTCTGTTGTGTCTTGTAAAACAGCTGGTCTTCCTGCATCAGAGGCCTCTCTTACACTTTGCACTAAAGGTAATTGTGCTAATAGAGGAATGTTTAACTCTTCGCTTAAATTTTTTATGCCGTCTTTTCCAAAAATATAATATTTATTTTGTGGTAATTCAGCTGGTGTAAACCAAGCCATGTTTTCAATTAATCCTAAAACGGGTACATTTAGTTGTTCTAATTGAAATAATGAAATTCCTTTTCTTGCATCGCTAATTGCAACGGGTTGAGGCGTACAAACCACAACTGCTCCAGTAACGGGTATTGAACTGCATAATGTTATTTGAATATCTCCAGTGCCTGGAGGCAAATCAACAATTAAATAATCTAATTCGCCCCAAACTGTATCGTAAAATAATTGATTTAATGCTTTTGTAGCCATGGGCCCTCTTAAAGCAATGGCTTGGTTTGGTGCAGCCATAAATCCTATAGAATTTATTTTAACGCCATAACTAATAACTGGAGACATTTTTTTTGCGCCATTAAACTCAGCAGGGCCAGGAGTATCACGTTCTACACCAAACATAATATGCTGCGATGGGCCATAAATATCTGCATCAACAATTCCAACTTTTGCACCTTGTTTACTTAAACCAAGCGCTAAATTTGCAGCAATTGTACTTTTACCAACACCGCCTTTACCACTAGCAACTGCAATTATATTTTTAACATCGCGTAAAGTTGTTTCGTCTTTTTCTTTTTTACTTGTTACCTGTGCAGTCATATTAACATTAACTTTTGCATCTTTACTTACAAAATGCAAAATCGCATTTACGCATGCTTTATGAATCATGTCTTTCATTGGACATGCTGGAGTGGTTAAAACTACTGTAAAAGAAACTTCGTTACCATTAACTTTTACATCTTTAATCATATTTAAAGTAACCAAATCTTTTTTCAAGTCCGGATCATCAACATATTTTAATGCATCTATAACTTTTTCAACTGTAATATTCATTCTGCAAATTTACTTAAAATAGTATGAGTTTTAATGAGTTATCTCAGTAATTTCTTTTTCTATTAATTTATGAAAATATTTTGTTGAAGCTCTTGATTTATATAGCATTTCAAAAAATTCATTTCTTTTATGTTGAGGTATTAAGTTTAATGAATTGTAAATTTCGTTAAAAATTAGTTCTTGACTACGTATTGTGTTTAATTCATTTATACGACTATTTATTGAAGAAATATAAGTTAGTTTAATGTCTTCAAAATAAATAAATTTAGTGTTGTTTAAAAATTGAGTTATTAAATTAAATGAAATTTGATGTGTTTGAATTAGTTTAAAACAAAGTGGGTATTGATTAAAATATAAAACAAAATTAAACAACTCGGTAATTTGTTGACCCTTTACTTTTAAAACACAATAGTTAAAAATAGTTGTAATTTCAGTTGATAAATTGGCTTTATTTAATTCTTTAAATTTAATTAAATAGTTGTTTTCAAAAGAACATGTGCTAATAAATTTTTGTTTTATAAAAATGTTTAAAGTGTTATTTAATTTATATTGATTAAGGGAAATGAATATAGAATTTGAAAATTGATAATGACTAAAGATTAGATTTGGATTTGAATTTAATGTTTTTAACAATAGTTCTTCTGCTAGTTTTATGTCATATTCAAAAAGTGTTATGCAATAAAAAACGTTATTAATATTTTCATTAACAGTTATTTTTTTGTTTTTTTCATTTTTTACTTTCTGAATAATTTTAGAAATATTTGAATTAATAGATTCTACAGCTAAACTTTGATTTTGATTTTGATTTAAACTATTGTTTTCAATAATTTTTACAATCTCAATTAAATCGTTTTTATTTAAAGCCCATAATAATTTAATAATGTATTGTGGTAAAAGCTTATTAGGCTCGTTTTTATTAATTTTAAAATATTGTTTTATAATTAAATTTATTGGCAACTTAGTTTTTTCAAATTCTTTATAACTTATAGTTTGCAAAAATTTATTTCCATAAAAATCAATAAAATCTTTTTGCCAGTATTTTGATGTATTGTTTTTTATAAAATAATTTTGAAGATTTAAAATTGAATTTATAATAAATTCGATTTTAGATTGAGTATAAAAACTCTGATGTAATTTAAAAATAGATTGGCTTAAATTTTCAAAATCTATTTCATCATTTTTAACTTCATTAAATGTATTTGAAATTTTAAAAAACAGTAGTTCATTATTTTTAAACTGAGCAGTTGAACCAAAAGTTGCAATTAACTTTGTATTTATAATATCATTTTTTTTAGCAAAATCTGAAATTAATTTTATTAAAGTCGTTTTGTTTTCATTTTGCAATAATTCACTTATACTAGTTTTATTATTTGAAATTAAATTTTGTTTAGGTGCTTTTTTTATTTTTGGTTTAATTTCAATGCTTAAATTTTTTTTATTAAAGTAAAATAAGCAAGAGATAATGTGAATGCATTTGTTTTCGCCACAATTACAGTTCAAATTAACTATGTTTCCTTTTTGATAAAAATTAACAGTGTAATAATTGTTTTTATGTTCAATTTTAAAAGTTTTTTCTAATAAGTTTTGTTCAATAAAACCATTTTTTAGAAGGACTAAACCCTTTTTTAATTTAGATTCTGTAAAACTTTCCTCAAAATTATGAATGTTAAATTTCATACATTAAATTTTATAGATGATTAAAATCTAAATTTTAATTTTTAAACGGTTTATTCTAATGAGTAAAGGTAGCATTTAACCTTTTTAAATTTCGTATTTTTGTTAGGTTATATTGAAAAAAATAAGTTTATATTTTATTTTAATTTTAGGGCTTTTAAACCCTCTAATTGCTCAACGTGGCAAACATGGTTCCTTAAATGTTTCCGCTTTAAATGTTATTGTAAACGAATATACTTCTTTAACTTCAAATGCTACTGCAGGCTCTAATGTTATAAACGTTGCTAATAGTAATCTTAATGCAAACTCAAGATTTGCATCAAATTTACAAGTTGGCGATTTAGTAATGATAATTCAAGTACAAGGCATTTCAATGAAAACCTTTGCTGTTGGTCCTGGTCAAGATTCTACTTATGGCGAAATTTTAAGTTATCAAAATTGTGGTAATTATGAATTTGCACAGGTTTTTGCAATTCCTAATGGTACTTCAATTCAACTGGATTGTAATTTAATGAACAATTATTCTGCTTCTCCAGCAAAAACACAAGTTATTCGTGTACCTAGGTACAGTTCTTTAACTGTTAATGCTGGCTCAAGTTTAACTGGCGACCCATGGAATGGAACTATTGGAGGAATTGTTACAGCTGAAGTTAATGGGACTAGTGTTGTAAATGGTTCTGTAGTTGCTACAGGCATAGGGTTTAGAAGAGGTTTTGCTGTTAACCAAGGTAATTTTGGCGGTATGCGTTTTGTTGATTTAGGGGCAGGTTATGCCGAAGGTGGCGAAAAAGGTGAAGGGATTGCTGGTTCTCAAGCAGATTATGTTGCTTTTTACAATGGAAAACATTCACGCGGAGCACCCGCTAATGGTGGTGGTGGAGGTAATTGTCACAACGCTGGTGGAGGCGGAGGAGCAAATGCTGGAAATCCTGCTACTTGGAGAGGTTATGGTATTACAAATCCAGCTTATGCAACTGCTTATAATTTAGAATTTCCAGGTAGAGCCGCAATTGTTTCATCTGGAGGAGGAAAGGGAGGCTATTCATTGTCTAATGCAAATATAAATCCTTTAGTTAATGGTCCTTTTTTAACAACTTGGAGCGGCGATTTTAGAAGACCTACAGGTGGTTTTGGAGGAAGGCCTTTAGATTATTCAACGGGGAGAATTTTTCTTGGTGGCGGCGGCGGTGCAGGTGAAGTAAATAATATGTCGGGCTCTAACACTGGAGGACATGGAGGAAATGGTGGAGGAATGATATATCTTGTTACTTTTGGTAACATAAGCGGTTCCGGACAAATAATTGCAAATGGCAACAACGGAACTACAGCAACTGGACCAGCACCGTTTTCAGGGTATAATGGAAATGATGCGGCTGGAGGTGGCGGAGGCGGAGGAACAATAATTTTAAATACTACTGGCGCAGTAAGTGGTGTTAATATATTAGCTAATGGCGGGCTTGGAGGAAATCAAGTATTAGTAAAATCTGTATTTGCAGGCCCAGTTAATGAAGCAGAAGGTCCGGGTGGCGGAGGTGGAGGCGGTTATATCGCTTTATCTGCTGGTGCGCCAGCTCAAAGTGTTTTAGGTGCAATTTCTGGTACAACAAATTCAAATTCAATGATTAATTTCCCACCTAATGGTGCAACAAATGGTGCGCCTGGTTTAAGTGGGCAAGCAATTACCTTATATACTTTAAGTGTAAATCCTGTTACTGTTTGTGTAAATAATTCTGCTACTTTAAATGCTACCTCAAATAACCCAACTGCAAGTTTTTTATGGTATAATAATATTGTTGGCACAACACAAATTGGAACTGGTGCAGTTTTTACAACATCTGTATTTACAGCAATTGGCACTTATACTGTTTTTGCTGAAACATGCCCGGGTTTTTATAGAATTCCTGTATTAATAACTGTTACAAATGGGCCTACTTTAACTGCTTCTAGCAGTACAATATGTAATGGACAAACAGCCACATTAACCGCAGGTGGTGCAACTAATTACACTTGGAGTACGGGAGCTACATCTTCATCAATTACTGTTAACCCACCAGTAAACACAGTTTATACAGTAACAGGAGAAAATTCTGGTTGCACAAGCACAACTACTGCAAGTGTAACTGTAAACTCAGCAGCAAATATTAATGTTTTTGGTGCAACAATTTGTGCTGGTCAAACGGCTACTGTTTCGGCCGCATCTGCAATTAGTTATACATGGAACACAGGAGCAAATACTCAAAGTATAACGGTTTCACCTGTAACTACTACAAGTTACATTGTTAACGCCTCAGTTGCAGGATGTATTGCTAGTAATACTGCTGTTGTTACAGTAAATAATAGTCCAACTTTAACAGTTAATAATCCAACAATTTGCAACACACAATCTGTAGTTATTAACGCAAGTGGTGCTACAACTTATTTATGGGGAGATGGTTCTACTGCATCCTCCCTAACCGTTAGTCCATCTACAACAGGGGTTTTTAGCTTTACAGGAAGCGCAGGTGGATGTAGTTCAGTGGGTAGTTCAACTGTAACTGTAAATCCAAATCCTACTATAAATGTTGTTGGAACAACAAGTGTTTGTACCGGACAAGTAGCAACATTTACAGCAAATGGTGCTACAACTTATACTTGGAATGGTGGTTTTATTAGTAATACTTTTACAGATTCTCCTATTGCCAATTCTGTTTATAGCGTTCAAGGAACATTAAATGGTTGTGCATCTAATGCAACTGTTGCGGTAAGTGTAGGAACAGTGCTATCCATTTCGGTTAACTCCGATACAATTTGCCCAGGTGGAAATTCTAATCTCACAGCAATTTCAACAGCAACTAATTTTGTATGGAATACAGGAGCTACTACAAATTTTATTAATGTTACTCCAACTACTACAACAATATATTCTGTAACTGGCAATTATGGTGGATGTGTTGGTAATACAACAGCCCAAGTAGTTGTTGTTAATGCTCCTTCGGTAACTGTTAGCTCAAGTACAATTTGCCCAGGACAAACAAGTACAATTTCAGTTATTGGAGGTACAAGTTATACTTGGAGTACAGGTTCTAATGCATCGTCAATTGTTGTTAATCCAATAGCTAATACTATTTATACCGTTTTTGCAACTACAGGCACAAATTGTTCGCAATCATCTACTGTTCCAATTGTTGTTAGCTCTCCGCCAAATGTAAATGTAAATAGTCCAAGTATATGTAATGGAGGAAATGTAATTTTAACCGCAACAGGCGCAACAACTTATACATGGGTAGGATTAAGCAATAATACAAATACAAATACAATTTCAGTATCACCTTTAACAAATACTAGTTATACTGTTATTGGTGCAAATGGTAGTTGTACAGCACAAGCAGTTTCAAATGTTTCGGTTACAAATGGAGGTACGTTAACTTTAAACTCGCCTGTAATTTGTGAAGGGCAACAAGTTACAATTGGTACAAATTATATAGGCACTAGTTATTTATGGAGTAATGGTGCAACTACACCAAGCATTACTGTTAGTCCTAATACAAATGCGGTATTTACACTTCAGGTAATATCTGGTTCAGGTTGTACGGTTAGTGCTACAAATACTGTTTTTGTTAATCCTGCTCCAACATTAACAATAAGTGCAAGTGCATTAAATATTTGTGCTGGAGGAACTATTAACTTGCAAGCATTTGGCTCTGCTAATTATACTTGGCAACCAAATAACGTTATGGGTAATTCAATTGTAATATCGCCAACCGTTAGTACTACATTTTTTGTTAATTCTTCAATTAATAACGGCTGCGTTTCTTCTGCAAGTGTACCTGTAATTGTTGATCATACGCCTACTTTAAGTATAAATCCAATTAATAATGCTTGTCCAAATATTCCATTAAGCGTTTATGCAAATGGTGCCAATACAATAGAATGGACTTATAACGGAAATTATTATTTAGGAAATCCATTAACATTTATTCCTACAAAAAATACAACTTTAACACTAAAGGGCTACCAAGGAGCATGCTCGTCTTTTACTACTGTAAATATTAATGTAAGTAATTTACTTGCGTCTTTAAATGCAGAAAGTAATTATGTTGAATATCCAGGAAGCCTTACTTTTACAAACACTTCAATAGGATACAACTCAATTTTTTGGGATTTTGGAAATGGGCAAACAAATAGTAATTCAAATGTTATTTCAAGTTCGTTTGAAACTCCAGGTAAGTATTTAGTAACATTAATTGCAAAAGATGAAAATGGGTGTATTGATACCTTGTATTACCCTTTAGAGTGCGGATGCGCTAATCCTGATTTGTTTATTCCAAATGCATTTACACCAAATGGTGATGGCGTAAACGATGAGTTTAAAATTTATGGAGGATTTTGTGTGGAAAAATTTGAATGTATAATTTTTGATAGATGGGGGACAGAACTAAAAACAATAAAAAATTTTGACGAAAGTTGGGATGCGTTTTTTAAAGGGAAATCCGTTGAGCAAGGTGTATATAATTATCGTATAACATCTAAATTATATAATGGGAAACAAATATCTAAAACCGGTCATGTTACTGTTTTAAGATAATAGATTAAGTTTAAAATTATTCACCCCAACCAAAATCTGACAAGTCTCTTCTGTCTTTTTTTGTTGGTCTACCTTCGCCTTTATCGCGTTTAATATTTACCTTAAAAAAAGCACTTGGTAATTTTTCTGATTTTATTTTAGGTTCTGTTTTATCAATGTAATGTTGTTTTGCTATTTCGTAACTCCCTCTTTTGTCAATTAAACTTACAACCTCAATAATTTTTTTTGTATCACCTATACTCATTGTATAAATTTCGCCAATTTTAACTGCATGGCTAGGTTTAAAATTACTTCCATTTAATTTTACTTTACCGCCTTTAATTGCATCGCCAGCTAATGTTCTGCTTTTATACATTCTAATTGCCCATAAATATGTATCTGCACGAGTTTCCAAATTAAAATTAATTGCGCTGTATTAAAAATTTCGATTTGTAAATTTGATTTGCGTCAGTTAACCAAATAACATATAAACCTTCTTTTAAATCGTTTAGTAAAATATTACCATAGCCGTTATTTATTATTAATTCGATTGATTGAACAGGCACACCATTATGGTTATAGATAAAACCAATTAATTTATTTTTTTGTGTACTAGTATTAAAATTTAAAATTTGAATTGTTAATGGTGTACTAAAATTTGTAATTGGGTTTGGATAGATTAATAGTTTTGGTAAAAGAGCATTTTCTAAATAAATACGTTTTATTGGAGATATTTCTGTTCCAATTAATTCTACTTTATAATAATGCGTTAAGTTTGGTGATGGACCAGAATGTAAAAAACTTTTTGTTACATCTTCTGTGTTTGAACCACAAATTCCTGGGTCTTCAAATACCTGTACAAAGTTTAACGAATCTACACTATGCCATATTTTATAGCCATTACAAGGTGTTCCTTGTGAAATAGTAAAACGAACATCAATACTACCATTTACATTGTATAAATTAAAATTTATAATTCTATTAGCATTAGCAAAATAAATTATACAATTAAAAAGTGTCGCAAAAAAAAATTTATTTATTCTTCTGTAATCCAATAATAATTTTGTGTATTGTTATAATATAAAAATACAACATAGGTGCCTTTTTTAAGTTGTAATTTATCAGTATCAATTAACAAGTTAGTGTTACCTATTTTTATTTTTTTGTTTTTATAAACTATTAATTCGCTTTCTGGTTTTAGTGCGTCGTAAATTGCTACATCAATTTTGGTTTTAATTTTACTATTAATTTTTAGAGTTATTTTATTTTGAAATTTTAAATTTGAATTTATTATTTCTATATTTTTTTTTAATTGATTTGAATTATATATAGCAGCTATACTATCGTTAAATATTGCAGTGTGGATGCTTAGTTTTAAATTATGTAATTGCATCCAAATTGGCCTTACAACACTGTTAACGGCGCTTAATCCAATATAATCGCCAAAAAATATTAATTTATTTGGGTGAAATGATTCTTCATTTATTTTATAGTATTCAAATTTTAATCCACCATTTTTGCTAATTGCCATATACACATCAGTTAAATCGCCACTTACATAATTTTGCCTGCTATAATATAAAATGTAAACATATCCTGTTGTTTGATCTATAGTTAAAAAAGGCATAAATTGTTCTTTATGATTTGGGTGATAGGTTACCAAAATAGGTTCACACCAATTTTCACCCTCATCATCAGAAAATGTCAAAAAAACATCTTTATTTTTAATGCCATTTTTTTCATCACTCCAGCAAATATAAATTCTACCTTTGTTTGGCCCATTACTGTTATCGCAGGCTGTAAAAGGTAAACCATTTGCTCTAAATAAACCATCAACTTTTTGGTCCCATCCGTTTTTTATTGGATTAATAATTTTTTCTTGTTTTAAAAAAGTATTTCCACCATCTGTACTTTTTGTAAAACATAATCCTTTTGGGCCAGCCCAGGCAATATATACTTGTCCTTTTGGCCCTATGCATGGAACTGCGCCTTCAACAGTACTATCGCCATCTAAACAATCTCCTCCAAATTTACTTAGTCTAATTGGTTCAGACCAAGAAATTCCACCATCTTTACTATTACTGTACCTAATAATTGTAGAGTCTGTATTTAATTTGCTTTCATATTTATCAAATTGTGTCCAACTTACATGTATAAAATTAGTTTTTGGATCAACGGCAACCCAGTGTTTATCTTGCACTTTAGAACCATTTTTACCAAAAGCATAGCATGTATCGTAAGTTTTACCAAAGTTTTTACTTTTATTAATTACAATTCTATCAATCCAACTTCCATCAATTATAATTTTTTTATTAGGCATACTTAAATTCATAAAACAAGCAGCTTGTGTAGTATCCCAAAAAACTACTGGGTCGCCGTAAACACCGTAAGGCGAGCATTTAACCTGAGTTCGTTCCCAAGTAAAACCTTCATCAAAACTATAATAAGCACTATTTAAATTAGAGCCCGCAATAATTTGTTTTGTGTTTTTAGGATTTATTGCAATACATACTTCTTCTGGCTCAAATTGATTACTAATTAAAATATTGGGAATTTGAGCGTAAATTATTTGCGAAATAAAAATTAAAAATGGAACTATTTTTTTCATGAAATGCAAATTTAAAAATTAATTATGCTAATAAATTAGTACTTTAGCGTTTCTTTTTTGAACATGGAAAAACAAGTAATAAACAATTACATTAACTCAAACAAAGATAGATTTTTAAGTGAGTTATTAGAATTATTAAGAATACCATCGGTTAGTGCTGATAGTAAATACAAAAATGATGTAGAAAAAACTGCAGAAGCAATAAAACAAAGGTTAATTGAGGCAGGAGCTGATAAAGTTGAAATTTGTAAAACAGATGGATACCCTGTTGTGTATGGTGAAAAAATTATTGACCCTAAAAAACCTACGGTTGTAGTTTATGGGCACTATGATGTGCAACCTGCCGATCCAATTGAATTATGGGATAGCCCTCCTTTTGAACCTGTAATTAAAAAAACCAACATTCACCCTGATGGCGCAATATTTGCAAGAGGCTCTTGCGATGATAAAGGCCAAATGTATATGCATGTTAAGGCTTTTGAATTAATGATGAAAACAAATACTTTGCCTTGTAATGTAAAATTTATGATTGAAGGTGAGGAAGAAGTGGGTTCGCCAAGTTTAGGTCCTTGGATAATAAAAAACAAAGAAAAACTAAAAGGAGATGTTATTTTAATTTCTGATACAAGCATTATTGGAAACACAACACCAAGTATTGATACAGGATTACGTGGTTTAGCTTATATGGAAGTTGAAGTTACGGGGCCTAACAGAGATTTACACAGTGGTGTTTACGGTGGCGGTGTTGCAAACCCAATAAACATTTTGTGTAAAATAATTGCTAGTTGCCACGATGAAAATAATCACATTACAATTCCTGCGTTTTATGATAAAGTATTAATAGAAACCGATGAGTATAAAAAAGAATTAAATGCTGCACCCTTTAATTTAGAAGAGTATAAAAAAGATTTAGCAATTGAAGATGTTTATGGTGAAAAAGGATATACAACCTTTGAAAGAACAGGCATAAGACCAACCCTTGATGTAAATGGAATTTGGGGTGGATATACCGGAGAAGGAGCAAAAACTGTATTGCCAAGCAAAGCCTTTGCTAAAATTAGTATGCGTTTAGTGCCTAACCAAAACAGCGACGAAATAAGTGAAATTTTTCAAAAATATTTTGAAAGCGTTGCCCCTAAAGGTATTAAAGTTGAGGTAAAACCTCACCATGGAGGCGAACCTGTAGTTATAAGCACAAATAGCGCTGGTTATAAAGCTGCAAGTATGGCTATGAATGATTCTTTTGGAATTAAACCAGTTATTACTCGTGGAGGCGGAAGTATTCCAATTGTGGCATTATTTAAAAAAGAATTAGGTTTAGATAGTATTTTACTAGGCTTTGGCTTAGATAGCGATGCTTTACACTCGCCTAACGAACATTATGGTTTGTTTAATTATTATAAAGGAATTGAAACCATACCTTTATTTTACAAACATTTTACAGATTTAAGTAAATAATGGGCTTAAGCGATTGGATTGCAACACTTGGCGTTACTTTATTATTGGTAGCATTTGCTTTAAATGTTACTAAAAAAATAAGTGCAACCAATAAATGGTATTTATTATTAAATGTTATAGGTGCAGGACTTGCTGGAATAAGCAGTTATATGATTGGTTTTTGGCCTTTTGTAATTTTAGAAAGTGTTTGGGTAATTGCTAGTTTAATTCCATTATTAAAAAAATGAAAACACATTTTATTTACTTATTAATTGCTTTAATGTTTTTTTCTTGTAAAAGCATAAAAGAACCCGAATATACTGGCATTAAGGGGTTTAAAGTAAATAAAATTGATTTGAAAGGAATTGATGCAAATATAGAATTGGGAGTTAAAAACCCAAATTCATTTGGATTTAGTGTTTATAAAAGCTCGTTTAACGTAAGCCTTGGCGGCAAAACTATTGGAAAAGCAAAAAGTACTAAACGCGTTTTTATTAAGCCAAATGAAGAAAAAAACTACACTTTTCATTTAAAAGGTAGTTTTGAAGGCATGCAATTAACCGAAGTTATGCAAATAGTTAGTGGCGGCCTTAAAGGAAATATTAATTTAACAGGGAAAATTAAGGTTGGTAAATTTTTAATTAGAAAAGGGTTTCCGGTAAATCTTAACGAGAGGTTTAAGTTTTAAATTAATGCCATTTCGACCAGTTTTATTTAATAATTTATAGTAGTTTTTTTTGTTATATAGAAAATTTATATATCTTTACTATAACAAATTAACCAAACATGAATATTTTTGTAAGCAATATTAGCTTTAAAGTAAGAGAACAAGCACTTAGTGAACTATTTAGCCAGTACGGCCAAGTTACTAATGTTAGAATTATTAAAGACAAAGAAACCCGTAGAAGTAAAGGATACGGCTTTGTTGAAATGGAAAATGATAGCGAAGCACAAAACGCAATTAATGCACTAAATGGAACAATGCATTTTGAAAGAAACATTGTAGTTGCCGAAGCTAAAGGAAAAAAAGAATCTGATTCAGCCGCACCTCAAGGATAAAAAATTAATATAAACTAAAGTTTAACCCAAGTTTAATAGCTTGGGTTTTTTTGTTTTTTATCCGAACAGCTTTTTTAATTTATCAAAAAAACCAACCTCGCTTTTAGAGCCTTTTTCATTTTGCTTATTAGGGATATTATTTTGTTTTTTCAATTTTAAATATTTTTCACTTTCGCTCTTATTTAATTTTTTTGCAATTATGTTTATAAACGGTTCACTTTTTGTAAGCTCCCATAATTTCTCATAGGTTTCTGTTTTAAAATCATAATTAAGGTCGTTTTTTATTATATGATAAATTAATAAGTTATCAGGATATTTTTGTATAAGTTTATCTAATGCACCTGCTTCAAATGAATCAAGTTTATTGTCCTTTAAACATTCTATTACAGAGTTAGTATTATTAAGTTCATTAATGTTTTTTACTAAAGGAGTCTTATTTTGAACACCAGCAAAAATATTGTCTAAAACACGTCTTTGTCTTAAAACTGGTGGTAAAATATTTTCAACTCCACAAAACTTGCAATGGTAATTTGTTTTAGATGGGTCTGTTTTTAGTGGGGCACCGCAAGCCGCACACCTAACAGCTATAAGCGCTGCTTTGTTTGCGTCGCTTATTTTTTTATTAACGTAAGTGTAAAAAACAATATTATTTATTTCTTTAAAAAACTCAAAATGCAATTCTTTTTCGCAATGTAAACAGGTATATTTATTTGTAAGCGTAAGATCTTCGTTTGGCTCAACAATTTGTTTACACTCATAACAGTTAATAGATGTAACTGCTTCGGTGTTTAAATTAGCGTCCATTGTCCCCAATATTTTTTTATTACCAGTTTCACCTTTTATAAGGGATTTTACATCACAAAAATTCATTGCATCAACCCAAGTGTATTTGCTTCTTTCTCCACAATCATCGCACTCGGGCGAGCCTTTGGTATCCTGCATAGGAACATTATTACCGCATCTTGCGCAAGCAATATTAAGATTTAACTTATACCATTTATATTTAAAACTATACATAAAATTATTTTGCTTAACTAAATCAATAAAAAAGAATATGAGTTCATACTAATTTTCAAGAACATATTATCGTCTTTTAATATAAAAATTGTGTTAATGTTTAATAAACATTTAAGATAAAACTTTACCAGCTACACTTACAAGGCGGACTAAATTCTATTTGTGTATGCGGCAAATAGTTTTTTAACTCGTTTTGTTTATCTAATGGAATTAAAATATTTCTTAAATCCATCCATTTAAGCTTTTTAAGCTCTTTCATACTTTCGGGCCACGCTTCTAGTTCATTACTCCAAATATCTGCATATTCTAAATTTTCGAGCAAACCAAAACTATACGGTATTCGCTCTATACTATTTTGGTTAATATTTATATGCTTTAAATTTTTCAAATCGCCTATGTGTGCTGGTATTTTTTGTAAACCACACTTACTTAAAATTAAAACCTGTAATTGAGGTAATAAATTAAAAGAATCAGGCAAATATTTAAAATTATTTTTACTTAAATCTAAATACTGTAGGTTTTTAAATTTAAATATCTCAACCGGAAATTCTTTTAATTTTTGTTTTCTTAAAACTAATTTTACAACAGCATCAGGATTTTTTTTAGCAGAATCTAATGAAATTTCTTGAGGCAAATTAGCTAAGCTAACACTATCAAGCAATTGCGCCTTAATGTTATAAAAAAATAAAGTTAAAACTATAATAAATAAAAATCTCATTTCATTAAATTTAAACACATTTGTTTATCGTTTTTTATTTGTAAAATAAGTTGTTCTAAATTATCAAATTTAATTTCGTTACGTAAACGTTTAATAAAATTTATTTTAATGGTTTGGTTATATAAATCACCCTCAAAATCAAAAATATTAACTTCTTGCTTTATATCTAATGTGCTTTCAACAGTTGGGTTAGTGCCAATATTCATCATTCCATAATATATTTTAGTTTCAATTTCAACTGAAACAAAATAAACTCCAATATTAGGTATTAGTTTATCAGTATCCATTACTTTTAAATTAGCCGTAGGAAAACCTATTTTACTACCTAATTGTTTACCTTTAATAACTAAAGCTTTTGTGAAATAATAATGCCCTAAATAATTTTTTGCCAATTCTACATCGCCAAATTCTATAGCTTTTCTTATTTTACTACTGCTAATGGTTATGTTATCAATATCTTTAGCACTTATTTCTTCAACAGTAAAATTATATTTTAAACTTAATTGTTTTAATAAATTAAAATTCCCTTCTCTGTTTTTGCCAAATTTATGGTCGTAACCAATAATTAAATGCTTAACATTTAACATTTTAATTAAAATATCAGACACATATTGTTCAGCTTCTAAACCAGCAAAAGCCTTGTTAAATGGGTAAACAACGCTAACATCAACCCCATAATTTTTTAATAAATCTAATTTTTCATTAGTTAAACTTAATAATTTTAAATCAGTTTGTTCAGGAAACAAAACTTTACGCGGATGGGGGTCAAAAGTAAGCACAACGGTTTGTAAACCTAAAGTTTGTTTTGCTTTATTAAGTTGTTGCAGCAGTTTTTGATGCCCTAAATGAACGCCATCAAACGTACCAATTGTGGCTACACAAGGCTTTTCTATTCTAAAATTGGTTGTATTTGAAATTGTAAGCAAAACGCAAATGTATATTAAAACTGCTAAACGATGCTAATTTCATTAAATCTAAAGCAATTAATTTCATTTATTCAACAAAATTTAACCTGATTTGCAAATAACTCCTTAAAATTGTTAACAAATCTCTTTTATTATCCTTAAAAAAGCACTACTTTTGCACCCAAATTTTAAAATCAATCAATAATGTCTAAACAAATTGGCAAAATTGCACAAGTTATCGGTCCGGTTATCGATGTTCGCTTTGATATTGCAGGCGGAAAATTACCAAACATATTAGATGCCTTAGAAATAGTAAAAGGTGGTCAAAAAGTAGTTTTAGAAGTTCAACAACATATTGGTGAAGATACAGTTCGTACCATTGCTATGGATAGTACTGATGGCGTTTTTAGGGGAATGGAAGTAGTTGCTACAGGTAAAGCTATTACAATGCCAACTGGCGAAAAAATTAAAGGTCGTTTGTTTAACGTTGTAGGCGAAGCTATTGACGGTATTGATACTATTAATAACGATGGTGGTTATGCTATACACCGCCAACCGCCTAAGTTTGAAGATTTAAGTACAAGTACAGAAGTTTTATTTACAGGTATTAAAGTAATTGATTTAATTGAACCATACGCAAAAGGTGGTAAAATTGGGTTATTTGGAGGTGCCGGCGTTGGTAAAACTGTGTTAATTCAAGAGTTAATTAATAACATTGCAAAAGGACACTCGGGTTACTCGGTTTTTGCTGGAGTAGGTGAGCGTAGCCGCGAAGGAAACGATTTATTGCGCGAGATGATTGAAAGCGGAATTGTAAAATACGGTGATGCTTTTAAACACAGCATGGAAGAAGGTGGCTGGGATTTAAGTAAAGTAGATAAAAACGAATTACAAAAATCGCAAGCATCATTTGTATTTGGTCAAATGAACGAGCCTCCAGGAGCACGTGCGCGCGTTGCTTTAAGTGGATTAACTATGGCAGAATATTTCCGTGATGGTGAAGGAAGCGGACAAGGAAAAGACATTTTATTTTTTATTGATAATATTTTCCGTTTTACTCAAGCGGGTTCTGAGGTATCAGCTTTATTAGGTCGTATGCCTAGTGCGGTAGGTTACCAACCAACATTAGCAACAGAAATGGGGCAAATGCAAGAACGTATTACTTCAACTAAAAAAGGATCTATTACATCAGTTCAAGCAGTTTATGTACCAGCAGATGATTTAACCGATCCGGCTCCTGCAACAACATTTGCTCACTTAGATGCTACAACGGTATTAAGTCGTAAAATTGCTGAGCTAGGTATTTATCCTGCGGTAGATCCATTAGATTCTACCTCGCGTATTTTAACGCCTGCAGTTTTAGGCGATGCGCATTACAATTGTGCTCAAGCCGTAAAAGGAATTTTACAACGTTACAAAGAGTTACAAGATATTATTGCCATTTTAGGTATGGATGAATTAAGTGAAGAAGATAAATTGGTAGTTCACCGTGCTCGTCGTGTACAACGTTTCTTATCACAACCATTCCATGTGGCTGAACAATTTACTGGTTTAAAAGGTGTGTTTGTAAGCATTGAAGATACAATAAAAGGCTTTAACATGATTTTAGACGGTAAAGTAGATGAGTACCCAGAAGCTGCATTTAACTTAGTTGGTACAATTGAAGAAGCAATTGAAAAAGGCAAAAAGATTTTAGCCGAAGCAAAATAAGAAGTTAAAAATTAAATCTTAGATTTAATATGAAATTAGAAATTATAACGCCAGATAAAAAATTATTTGAAGGCACAGTTAAGTCAGCTATTTTTCCTGGTAGCGAAGGTAGTTTTGGTGTGTTAGATAACCACGCAGCTATGATTGCAACTTTAATGAAAGGTAAAGTTGAGTTAATTGAAGAAAATAATAATAAACTAGAGTTTAGTGTTAATGGTGGTGTAGTTGAGGTAAACAAAAACAAAGTTATTGTGCTAGCCGAATAATAAAATAATTCAATTGTGAGAAACCCTTTTCAATGTTTGTTGAAAAGGGTTTTTTATTTTTAAGGTAAATGTAAATTGTATCTGGTACTTCTACCTCCACCCTCTGAAATCAATGCTTTTATTGAGAGCAGGTCTTGTAAATCTCTGGTAGCAGTAGCTTTAGATGTTTTTGTAATACTCATATACTTTGTTGCATTCATTCCGCCAACAAAACCTTCACTCCCTGCATCTAACATTTTCAGCAAAGCTTTTAATTGACGAGCATTTAATAAAGGGATTACAATTGAATTAAATTTTAATTAATAAAAAGCAAAAACACTCCCTACTCTTTAATTAATTTTTTTATTTCGCCATTTTTTATTTTAAAAAAATAAATTCCTTTAGGCAAAGTGTAAATATTTACAAATTGAGTAGTGTTTGTAATTTTTTCACTTTGTAGTGTTTCACCTAATATGTTATATATTTTAAAATCTTCGCCTATTAAATTATGGGCTACATTAATGGTTAATTCTCCATAATTAGGGTTTGGATATATTTTTATTAGATTACTGTTTGAATTTGTTTCGTGTATAAAATTTGGCGTTGGATTTAAATACGGATTTAAAAATGTACTTAAATTAAAAATATGCAATTGTTGTGCTGTGTTAGCCCATGGTAGATTACTAAAGTATTCATTAGTTAAAAAATATTTAATTCCATTAGTAGTTGCTATACTTTCTATTTGATGAAAAGGTAATTGAATATCAATTTTTCGTTTATTACAATTAGTAAAATCATTACCTAAGTAATCGTAAATTAAATAAAAAAAAGGCTGCAATAAATTACTGTAACCACAAAGCACAATTAAATTTTTAGTTTCTAATAAAGTTGCACCAGTAATTAAACCTTGTACATTAATTGTTGTTTTTAATTGTGCAGTATAAGTGCCGGCTGTTTTTGGCAAACTATATATACTTGTTGCGTTATTTACCCATTGCTTTGTAAATAAAAAAATACTATCGTTTTTTACTATAAAGGCTTCGCAATCAAAATTGGTATTGTTATTTCCCGTTGCAGTATAGTTTGTTTGATTTGAGTAAGAAAATTTAATGGTATCAATAATTGGAGCATTAGCAAGTAAAGAAGTTTTACTGATTTTATAGATTCGTAAATTTGTTCTATTACCATTGGCATTATTACCAAAATCGCCAATGTACACATAGTTATTATCTTGCGAAATTTCTTCCCAATCTATATTTATTAAGTTACTTAATGAATAAGTGTTAATAATGCTCCCATTTAGTGTATCTAAAGCATAAATGTTTTTATCTGTATCATCATTTTGTGTATAAAGTGAATTACCAAATTTAATAAGCCCAGATGTTTCGTTTAAAATTGAATTAATAGTGTGCGAAACAACAGGACTAATTGTAGATGAATTGTAAACACAACTCCCATCGTTTTGTGATGCTGTAAAATTATAATTTGTTGCTAAAGGATCTGTACAGCCAGTTATTTGAGCTTTAAGTGTGATAGATAAAAATAAAATTACTAAATATATAAATCGCATTTTTTAAGGTTTAATTTTCCAAATTTTATCTGATATTTCTAAATTTCCGGGTAACGCAGCAGAGCCATACCAATTGTATAATTCATAACTCAAGTAACCATTTTTTATAGCAGAATCATCATTTAATAGTTGTTCTGCAATTGTAAAATTATCTACATCTAAAATAAAAAGCCCACGGTAATTATTTTCGTTTTTATTAATTGGGCCTACAATAATTAATTTTTTATCGTTTAAAAGTTTATCTATGTTTTTAAAATGCCCCTCGTAACTTTTATTTTTAAAGTCTTCATTAGGATTAATGTTTTCGCCGGTTTTTAAAAGAACTAAAATGTAGTTTTTCATTCCGTAATTATCTGCTCCAAGCGTATTGGCTAATTGTGCGTTGTAATTTTTATTTTTAATACTTGTATCATTTACTGTGTTTGTATTATTTGTTTTGTTCATAAAATAAGTAACACGATTGTTTTTATTATCGCCAACGGTAACTTGTATTTTATTTGCATTAATTTTTTTATAAATTAATTTTTTAGGGAAGTAATGTTGTTTGTTTTCAAACACAAAGCTACTATCTGCCTTTATTAGAGTAAAATTTACTCCTTTACCACTATTTTGATTTATTACATGTGCTGTATAAATAATTTTTGTGTTTATTTTTTTAATTTCAATATATTCTTCAACTATAATTTCTGAATTTGTATTATGATACGAGTACCCCTTTAAATGGGTTTGATTTAAAATATCCCAATGTTCAAATTGTTCTTTATTTTCAACTTGCCATGTGCCCTGCAAAAATTCAGGAAATTTTAATTGTGAAATAAAAAGTTGCGGTAAAAAAAATAAAAATAGATAAAAACAAAAATTTTTCATACTAAGTAAATTTAGTAAATTGTAATTCAATAAAAAAGCCTCTGTATAATTTACAGAGGCTTTTAAGAATTAAATTAAATTTATTTTACTTCTTCAAAATCAACGTCAGTTACATTTTCACTTGTTTGTTGATTGTTGGCGTTTGCTTGACTATTATCTTGTTGCTGATTTGCATTTGCGCCACCTTGTTGTTGTGCTTTGTACATATCTTCACTTGCTGCAGCCCACGCATCATTTAAAGTTTTTAAATTAACTTCAATTTTTGCGAAATCTTTAGCGGCATGTGCCATTTTTAATTCTTTAACTGCGGATTCAATTGCACCTTTTTTCTCAGCAGGTATTTTATCACCGTATTCTTTTAATTGTTTTTCAGTTTGAAACACCATACCATCAGCCTCATTTAATTTGTCAATCTCTTCTTTGGCTTTTTTATCAGCATCAGCATTTGCTTCAGCTTCGCGTTTCATTTTGTCAATTTCTTCCTGACTTAAACCGCTTTTTGCTTCAATGCGTATGTTATGCGATTTACCAGTAGCTTTATCTTTTGCGCTAACATTTAAAATACCATTGGCATCAATATCAAATGTAACTTCAATTTGCGGTACACCACGAGGAGCAGGAGGTAAACCATCTAAATTAAATTCGCCTAATTTTCTATTGTCTTTAGCCATTGGGCGCTCACCTTGGTAAACCACAATTTGAACACTTGGTTGGTTATCAGCCGCAGTACTAAAATCTTGCGATTTTTTAGTAGGAATTGTTGTATTACTTTCTATTAATTTAGTAAATACACCACCCATAGTTTCAATACCTAAACTTAATGGCGTTACATCTAACAATAATACATCTTTAACATCGCCACTTAATACACCACCTTGTATTGCTGCACCTAAAGCAACAACTTCATCTGGGTTTACACCTTTACTTGGCGCTTTACCAAAAAACTTTTCAACCGCGCTTTGTATTGCAGGTATACGAGTTGAACCACCAACTAAAATTATTTCATCAATTTCGGTAGTTGATAAGCCTGCGTTTTTTAATGCTGATTTACAAGGCTCAATAGTACGTTGCACTAAACTATCAGCTAATTGTTCAAATTTTGCACGAGTTAACGATTTTACCAAGTGTTTTGGAATACCATTAACAGGCATAATGTAAGGTAAATTAATTTCTGAACTTGTAGTATTACTTAATTCTATTTTAGCTTTTTCAGCAGCTTCTTTTAAGCGTTGTAAAGCCATAGGATCCTGGCGTAAATCTACCCCTTCTTCTTTTTTAAACTCATCAGCTAACCAATCTATAATAACTTGGTCAAAATCATCACCTCCTAAATGCGTATCTCCATCTGTACTTTTAACCTCAAACACACCATCTCCTAATTCTAAAACCGAAACGTCGTGTGTACCACCACCACAATCAAACACAACAATTTTCATGTCTTTACCTTTTTTATCCATACCATAAGCTAATGCAGCAGCAGTTGGTTCGTTAATAATACGTTTAACGGTTAAACCTGCTATTTCGCCTGCCTCTTTGGTGGCTTGACGTTGTGCATCGTTAAAATATGCTGGCACTGTAATTACAGCTTCGGTTACTTCAGTTCCTAAAAAATCTTCGGCTGTTTTTTTCATTTTTTGTAAAATGATTGCCGAAATTTCTTGAGGTGTATATTTTCTGTCGTCAATTTGTACACGTGGTGTGTTATTATCTCCTTTAACAACAGAATATGGTACACGACCAGTTTCTTTAGAGCTTTCGTCAAAAGAATTTCCCATAAAACGTTTAATCGAATAAACTGTTTTTTTAGGATTAGTTACTGCTTGACGTTTAGCAGGGTCTCCAATTTTACGCTCTCCACCTTCAACAAAAGCAACTACCGAAGGTGTTGTTCTTTTGCCTTCGCTGTTTTCAATTACAACAGCTTCATTACCTTCCATTACTGCAACGCAACTGTTGGTTGTTCCTAAATCTATTCCTATTATTTTTCCCATAATTTTATTATTTATGCAAATAGGGAATCAATTTATATGCCACAGGCCATATTTGTTTAAAAAGTGCCACTATGTCACAAATATGTTATTTTAGCTGAAATATAGACTGAATTTAATATAAAAAAGTGCCAAATAGAAAATTTACTGGCAATTTAAAGCCTTATATCCACCCGGATCGTTTGAAGATGTGCCAATTGCAAACATAAAAAAGCCGTAATTACAAGTTGGTTTAGTTATACCTAAATAGTTTACATAATCGTTTCTAATTTTTTTATTTATGCTACATCGCGTTTTAAATGTAAAAATACCGTAAGCTTTTTTATCATCAAAATTTGTGTATAACGGTTTTTCTTGTGCAACATTTAAAGATGGGTTGGCATATTGCATATAGTCAGAGTATTCGTTACTACTGCTTGTAATAATATATTGTATCATGTAAATTCTTCTTCTAATAAAACCTGCAGGAGTGTTTACTTTAGAGAATGAATAACTTAAACTATTTATTAAATCGTTACCATAAAACTCGGCAGTAAAACAATCGCCTAGTGCAGGAACTTTTTGTAAGTCGTTAGGGTTAAATTTATTTAAAAAGGCATACTCAACATAATTGTAATTGCTTGGTGCTCCATTTATTGAATCGTAATAATGGAAACGCATTGAAAGTTGATAAACTTTTGCTTTTAAGCCAGGCTCTGTAGCTTTGTATATTATAGTGTATTTTTTATTTGGCACAGAGTAATCTATAGTTATTGCAATAGAATCATTTGAAATAGTATTAGGGTATGGGTAATGTTTAGCATCAAATGGTGATGGTAAGCCTGCAATTCTTACGCTATCTAATGCGTTAGCTTTTGCGGTAAATGTTTCGTTTGTTTTGTTATTTTTAATTGTTAGCCTGTACTCACCATCGGTAAATAATTTATCGTTTGTAAAATAAACACGTTGCTTTGAACTGAAAACACCTGCTGATGTTTCTAAAACTTTTTCTCCAAAAACTACAGTTTGGTTTTGGTAACTAGCGTTAACTTGCGCACCATTTACAAATCTATTTAAAGTTACTGTAAGTTCGCCTGCAGGGTAATTTACAGAATCGGCTACTTTAGCCATATCTAAAGCATTGCCTTCGCCTAAAAATGTTTTATTTATACGAATAGTTTGTTCGGGTAATTGAGGGCACAACACCGCATAAACATTTGGAATATCTTTATACGGTGCGTTTACTTGTAATTTATTTTTACAACTAAAAAACAAACCAACAAACAACAATACTATAATTAATACATTTATCCTCACTTTGTAAAGGTATAAAATTATTTTAAAAATATTTTTGCATTCAAATTATTTTTAGTAAACTTGCCACCGATTTCGTTAATTGTTGTAATTTCTTTACAACTATAAAATCTAAAAACAATATTATCTTTTATCTATAAAAATATTATCTATTAAATTATGTTCGAAGTAATGGACTTAAGCGCACGCGCTTTACCTGAATTAAAAGAAATTGCAAAAGGCTTTGCAATTGATTCAAAAGGCTTATCTAAAGCAGATTTGGTATTAAAAATTGTTGATGCTCAAATTGCTAACCCAACTTTAGCTGCTAATTTGGCTACTAAATTTGTAAAAAATGAAAAAGCAGAAAACATTACAACTAAACCAATTAAAGAAGATAAAGTTGCCAAAGAAAAACGTCCACGTAAAGTAAAACTCGATCCAATACCAGATGAAATTATTTCAGAAACCATTGTTAACTCAGATACAGAAGAAATTCCACAACAAGAGACTAGTAAAATTGATGAAGTAATTTCTGAAACAAATAACGAAAGCATCGAGGTACAAAGTGGAGATGAGGTAACTTTAGATGTAACAAAAGACCAACAAGAGGTAGAGCAAATTAAAAAACCAGAAAAGGTATATTACAATTTTGATAACATAGTATTTACAACTGGCGTTTTAGAAGTTATGCCTGACGGATATGGCTTTTTAAGAAGTTCAGATTATAATTATTTAAACTCACCTGATGATGTTTATGTATCTCAATCTCAAATAAAATCTTTAGGGTTAAGGCCTGGAGATGTTGTAACAGGCGGTGTGCGCCCACCACGTGAAGGCGAAAAATATTTTCCGTTAATTAAAGTAGATAAAATTAATGGCAGAGACCCAAGTTATGTGCGTGATAGAGTAATGTTTGATTATTTAACACCATTATTTCCTTACGAAAAATTAAAGTTAACCGGCCATGGGCAAGAAAACTTAAGCACTCGAGTTATGGATATGTTTGCTCCAATTGGTAAAGGGCAAAGGGGTTTAATAGTTGCGCAACCAAAAACAGGTAAAACAGTATTATTAAAAGATGTTGCCAACGCAATTGCTGCCAACCACCCAGAGGTTTATTTAATTATTTTATTAGTTGATGAGCGCCCAGAAGAGGTTACAGACATGGCACGAAGTGTAAAAGCAGAAGTTGTGAGTAGTACTTTTGATGAACCAGCTGAAAAACACGTTAAAATTGCAAACATAGTTTTGGAAAAAAGTAAACGTTTAGTTGAGTGCGGGCATGATGTTGTTATTTTATTAGATAGTATTACACGTTTAGCTCGAGCTTACAACACAGTATCGCCTGCAAGTGGAAAGGTTTTAACAGGAGGAGTAGATGCAAATGCTTTGCATAAACCAAAACGTTTTTTTGGTGCAGCGCGTAAAATAGAAGGAGGAGGTTCTTTAACCATTTTAGCTACAGCATTAACAGAAACAGGCAGTAAAATGGATGAAGTAATTTTTGAAGAATTTAAAGGTACTGGTAATATGGAATTGCAGTTAGATAGAAAGTTAGCAAACAAACGTATTTATCCAGCAATTGATTTATTAGCATCTTCAACACGAAGAGATGATTTATTAGTTGATAAAGAAACCTTAAGCAGACTTTGGGTATTGAGAAAACATTTAGGAGATATGAATCCTCAAGAAGCTATGGAGTTTTTATTAGACAGATTAAAAAAAACAAAAAGTAACGAAGAGTTTTTAGTTAGTATGAATGGATAATTTTTCTTAAAGTAATTACAATGAATAAAAAAGCGTTAATAGTAGGTTTACTATACAGTGTTTGTTACATAATTTATAAATTAATTTTATTTTTAAATCATTTAACTTTCGAAAAATTTTGGTTTAATTTTGCACATATTATTTCTGTTTTAGCGCTTATTCCTTTTTTTGTTATTAGTATTTATTGGATAAAATCTAAAGATTACAACGGAACAATAAGTGGAAAAGACGCAGCCAGAATGGCTTTAACTACATTTGCTGTTGCATTAATTTTAACAGCCATATATAATTATGCCGAGTTTAAAGTTTCTTTACCACAGCAAATAGAATATTATAAAAGCGAAACGCATTATAAAACAATGCTTGAACTACAAGCCAAAAACGCTTCAAAATTTAAAGTAGAACAAATTCCAACAATTATTGACGAGCAAATTGCTAGTTTATCTGCAATTAAAGCTACAACAGGTAAATTGTTTTCTATGCTAATACTTGGTATGTCGGGCGCGTTTATTTGTGCATTAATAATGAAAGGTGGTAAAAAAACAGTTATTTAATTTGTAAGTTAATAGCTTTAATCAATAAATTACTTACTTCAATCATTTTATGCTGTTTTTATTTGTAATTTTAAAAACAATAAGTTATCTTTGGTAGTAATATTCCATTGCTAAAAGTTTAAGGTTTATGAAAAAAAATTTATATATATCGTTTTTAACTGTTGTTTTACTTTCAGTTATTATAATTGCTTGTACAAAAAAGAAAGATAATGGTGCTATAACACCTACGTATAAAGAGGCTGCAGGCGGTACAGCAGGCAACCCTAATGTTGGTAACCAAACTGTAACAGGCACAAACACTGTTACAAATCCTGCTACATCTAACTCACAATTAATTGCAGGCGGAAGCGGTTGGTTAAATTCAGCTTGCGTTACTAGCAGTAGTTTATCTGTTAAAGGTACAAACGGTACATCTAATGTTACAATTACTTTTGGTACAATTTTACCTCCGGGTAGCACAACATTACAAGTAGCATCAACTCCAATTGGTAACTCTGCATGTTCTGTTGTTGTAGATAATGCTCCTAATCAACCTTCAGGTATTACCTGGTATGGTAAATCGGGTACGGTAATTGTACAAACAAACTCTACTGGTATAAATGCACAATGTATTGGTGTACAATGCGCTCAACAAAACTTTAATTTCCCTACTGTTTCAGTATCTGGCAGCGTATCTTGCCAATAATTAAAAAATAAATAAAATTTTAGAAGCCAAATTAACGTTTGGCTTTTTTATTTGTGTTAAACTACGCTTAAATATTGTCGTTTTTTTACTTAATTAGTATATTTATGACCTCACTTAACTTGTTATGATATGATTAAAATCATTAATTATTTCGCTTTTATTTTGTTATTTATAAGTACAAAGTTTTTCGCGCAAAACATTCAAAACAATCCTAAATCTAATCATGGAAACAAATTTGAACAACTTGGCACAATATTACCTACACCAAACGAATACCGTACCGCTAGTGGCTCGCCTGGTGCAAAATATTGGCAACAACAAGCAGATTATGATATTGATGTTAAGTTAGATGAAAAAAACTTATCAATTATAGGCACCGAAACTGTTACCTATCACAACAATGCTCCCGAAAGTCTTTCTTATTTATGGTTACAGTTAGATGAAAACCAACACGACCCAACAAGCGACAACCATACTTGGGACGAAAACAAAGTAAACGAACCTATTACTCCAAATACAATAGACGCACTTGAAAAAAAACATTTACAAGAATTAGGCGATAAAATTGATGCAGTTACTGATGAATTTGGAAAACCACTTAAATACACCATTAACCAAACTATGATGCGAATTGACTTACCAAAACCTTTACTAAATAAAGGTAAATTTAAGTTTATAGTTAAGTGGCATTATAAAATGATTGAGCGCACACGTTATGGCGGACGTGGAGGTTACGAACCTTTTGCCGAAGATGGTAACTGTTTATTTACTATGACTCAATGGTTCCCTAGAATGTGTGTTTACAGCGATTTTCATGGTTGGCAAAACAAACAATTTACTGGTAGGGGCGAATTTGCCTTAGCTTTTGGTAACTATAAAGTAAAAATGACTGTACCAGCCGATCATATTGTTTGCTCAACCGGCGAATGTCAAAATTACGCACAAGTTTTAAGTCCAGCTCAATTAACACGTTGGCAAAAAGCACAAACAGCAACAGAACCTGTTGAAATTGTTCTATTAGATGAAGCAAAAAAAGCAGAAACAAATAAAAGTACTGCAACTAAAACTTGGATTTTTAAAGCAGATAGCGTTAGAGATTTTGCTTGGGGAAGTTCGCGTAAATTTATTTGGGATGCAATGGCAATTAATAATTACGGAAAAAAAGTAATGTGTATGAGTTTTTACCCTAAAGAGGCTTATGGACTTTATAGAAAATATTCAACTAAAGTTGTTGCGCATACAATAAAAACATACAGTAAATATTCGGTAAACTATCGTTACCCCGTTGCGCAAAGTATTGAAGCTGCTAACGGAATGGAGTACCCAATGATTTGTTTTAATTTTGGAAGAACTGAAAAAGATGGTACTTATGCTGAAGGTATAAAAAACGGAATGATACTCGTTATTATTCATGAAGTTGGGCATAACTTTTTCCCAATGATAATTAATAGCGATGAGCGCCAGTGGAGTTGGATGGATGAAGGTTTAAATACTTTTATACAATATTTAACCGAAAAAGAATTTGATGTAAATTATCCATCGGGGCGAGGGCCTGCATATAAAATTACAGATTATATGCGCTTACCAAAAAAATATTTAGAGCCAATAATGGTAAACAGCGAAAATATAATAGATTTTGGCTCTAACGCATACGGCAAACCAGCAACAGCATTAAATATTTTACGTGAAACAGTAATGGGACGAGAATTGTTTGATTATGCATTTAAACAATATTGTAACAAATGGGCATACAAACATCCCGAACCAGCAGACTTTTTTAGAAGTATGGAAGATGCAAGTGCAGTTGATTTAGATTGGTTTTGGAGAGGTTGGTTTTATGATACCGACCCTGTAGATATTTCAATAGACACAGTTAAAGCGTTTCAAATTGTTCAAGGTAAAGCTATTGTAGTTAAGACAGACACTGTTAGATATATGCCAAGGAAAAAAAATAATTTTGAAAGTATAACTCAAATTAATAATAAAAAAGCTGGTGTTAAATCATTAATTGATATAGATACAACATTACGCGATTTTTATTACACCTATGTGCCCGAAGAAAAAATGATAGAAGAAGTTCGTACGCATAATGATAATATTGAGGTAATGAATGATGACGATTTTAGTAATTACCAAAATAAATTTTTATACGAAATAAAATTTTTAAATAAAGGAGGCTTAGTTATGCCTATTATAATTCAATTTAATTATGAAGATGGAAGCTCTGATATTGAAAGAGTGCACGCATATGTTTGGCGCAAAAATGAAAATGAAGTAACTAAAACTTTTGTAAAAAACAAAAAAGTACAAAGCATACAATTAGACCCGTACAAAGAAACTGCTGATATTAACGAAAATAATAATTTGTGGAATGTTAAAGAACAACCTAGTAAATTTAGAATGTTTAAAGAAAAAACTAACGCAGCAAAACCACGTGGTCAAAGCACTGGTAGCAACCCTATGCAAAAAGAAAAAGCTAAGTAAATTCTTTTTGCATTTTTAGATTTTAATCTTTTAATAGTTCCAAAAGTTAAGATTGCGCTTGATTTATAAAAAGAAAAGAAAAACCCGTCATTAAAGTTTGGATTTTAATTATATGCTATAGAATTAAGCAAACTAAAAACTGTACATGAAAGTAGCTTTTAAATTAGACATTATTAGAAAACTCTTAAAAGAACAAGCCTTGAGGTAATGAGCAGTTAACGCCAAGTATTTTATTATAAGTAATTAGAGGGAAAAGATTTTAAAATAAAAAATGAACTTTATAAATTTAGAACGAGATATCTTAAAAAGATGTATAGTATCTCCTCGTAGAACAACAAGCTGTATATAGCTTTATTATAAACCTTAAAGATGAATTTCCTTTAGAGAAAACACATAAATGTATATAATTCAAACACATTGATATAAAAACAAAAAAGCCGCTCTATTGAGCGGCTTTTAAATTTAATTTATCAAAAATTAGTTTTGAGTAAATACACTTAAAGTAATATTTTGAGCATTACGGTTTTCGTTGCTAAATAAACCATTAGGGAATGTAGCAGCGTTATTGTAAACACCAGTTTTACCTGTAACAGTAGATGTAACAACTAAAGTTGTACCAATGTTAACAAGTGTATCACGAGTTTTAACTAAATCATCAACCCAAATTTTAGCATTTTGGTTAAATCCACTTGTACCAGCAGCAACAGTAGCTAAACCAGTAAAGCTATAACGACCAGCAGCATCAGTTGTAGTTGTATAGATTTTTTTCATTAATGAAGTTGGATCTTTATCAAATTCGCATAATACAGTTACTCCAGAACCAACAGGGATGTTAGTTGATGAGAAAGCAGGAGCTGTAGTTGGAGTAGCGCGTGATTTTAATGCTAAGTCAATAAAAATTTGACCACTAGCTTGTGCAGTTCCAATTTGAGTTGAATTTGGATTTGAACTTACAGCAGAGAAACCAGCTGTGTAATTTTGAGTTTGGTTTGAACCTGAAGACACATTGTAAGTATTCATATAACCAATAAACGTACCAGGGTAACCAACTTTAGTAACACCATTAATTAATGTATCTAAAGTTCCATTCCAGCTTTCGATAGTTAAGAAACCAGAAGCACTATTTAAACCTGGAGTTTTAATAGTTAATGAATATCTACCATTTGCATCAGTAGTTGCATTGTAAACGTTATAACCCATAGCTTGAGAACCTGGATATAAAGCTGATTTTGCAACACGGAAAGAAACAGGTACACCAGCAGCAACTACTTGTCCTGTTGTCCAGTTACCAGATGCATTGTGAGTAATAATGTTTTTAGATACAACACCACTTAAAGTCATTGAACCTGTTGTGTCAGTAACTTCTAAAGTATTTTCTTTTTCTTTTTTACAAGCAACAAATAAAGTTGCGATTGATAAAGCTATTGCTATTTTTTTCATTTTATTTAGTTTTAATTTTTATTAATTTGTTAATTTTAGAAATGGAACATTAAAGTAATTGCACCTGAACCACCATTTAAGTTAGTGTTACCCAATAAGTTATTCATTGAGAAACCATTGTTGCTATTGTTATCAACCGAGAAACCTTTTTGAGCTTCGCGAGAATCAATATCAACTGTTTCATTAAATACTTTAGGTCCATCTTGTGCATTTTGATAAACTTCACGTACTAAAGTTTGTCCACGTCTCCAGTTTAAAGCATAACCCCAACCAAATTCAGCACCAACTGAAATTTTAGGAGCGAAGAAATACTCAACACCAATAAAACCACGTAAACCTAAACGGAAATTACCACGCTCACGCACTGATAAGTTACGAGTTACCCTTTGGTTAGCAGGGTTTTGAGTAGTAATTGCACCTGAATTAAAGTTGTTAACAAAATCAACACCTGTAGTAATATCTCCACTAAAGTTGTTGCCATAAGTGTTAAATTGACGAGCGCTTGTGCCACCAATCATAAATTCACCACCATAAAAACCTTGTAATCTTCTGTATCCACGACGCATTTCGTAACCTACAGCTAAGTTAATATTACTTTTGCTATAAGTTGCTTTATCATCTACTCTTAATAATTGAGCAGCTTGTTGGTCGTTAACAGTTCCAAAAGAAGCATCGTAACGAGCTTGAGCATCTTGAACTTGGTAAACAAAGTTACCAGAAGTTGTGTTTACAGAAACTCTTGCACGAATTGCTGTTGTGTTAGATAAAAAATATTTACCTACAATTTGGTTGTTAGTGTTGTTAACGTATCCGTTAGCATTTGAGTTTTGTGCACCAACTGCTTGGTTTAATCTAACAGCATTAACTAAAACGTCCATTACTGGGATTGCGTTAAAACCTAAACCAATATCACCTGCTTTAGGCAATATTTCATGACCTTTTTTGTTTTTAACTACCTTGTCATCATCGGTAGTAGCTTCCTGAGCTGTTGCAAAAAAACTTGCTACCAAACTTGCTGCAATAAGGAAATTTTTATTCATACTAGTTTTTGTTAAAATTTAGCGCAAAGATAAACAAAATTATTTAATCGACCAAATAGTTTAATTAACCTTTCAACAAAATTTTGTTTATGATTGGGGAAATTTAATGGTTTTTGTTAATCTTTTTTACGAATGGTAGGTTTTACTTTGTAAATTGCATAGTAATTTGAAATTTTGCACAAGTAAATTAGATTTAATCTAAATTAACTATTTGTTAAATTCTGATTCTATTTATAATAATATATTTGCAAAAAATTTAAAAACATGCAATTTATAAAAAAACTATTTGTAGCTGGTATTTTAATTACAACAGTTGCAACTGCTCAAAAAACCATTAAAATTACTTATCCTGATTCTATTTACCCAAAAGGATTTCACCAAATTGGATTAGATAAAAATTTTTCTAACGCTAATAAAGGAACTGTAGATCTATTTAGTTCTCGCATAAAAGGAGCATTAGCTTTAGGAATTCCGAAAAATTATGTTGGTTTGCAAGATTCTATTGGTAACAGTAATTACTTTGGGTTAATTACCTATAATTCTGCCAATGTTTGCGAGATGAAAGGCTTTAAAAAAGTTTGTGAAGCTAAAGAAAACTACGCTGAATATTTACAAATACAATTACCTGAACCTTGCCAAGCTGGCCGTTCTTACGAAGTTAGCTTCTTTGTGAGTTTAGCTGATTACTCGGGTTTTGCAACAAGTGGCTGGGGTTTATTATTTAGCGAAAATGCAACAAATGAACCAAATGAAAACCGCTTAAGCATTGAGCCAAGTGTTAATGTAGAAGGAATGGTAACAAACATAAAAGATTGGACAGAATTAAAAGGAGTTTATACTGCAAAAGGTGGCGAGAAATTTTTAACAATAGGAGTTTTTGCTAAAAACTTTAAACAACAACCAGTTGCAGAGTATAAATACAGTAAAAGTTTTGCTACAACAAAAGCTTACTATTACTTAGGTAATATTAGCTTAAAAGAGTTTGAAATGGATAAAGATAAAGACGGCATTCCTGATAACCAAGATAAATGTCCTGATGTATTTGGTGTAGCTCAATTTAATGGTTGCCCTGATACTGATGGTGATGGTATACAAGATAGTGAAGATAAATGCCCTACTGTAAAAGGTATTGCACAATTTAACGGTTGCCCTGATAGTGATGGAGATGGCGTACAAGATAGTGAAGATGCTTGCCCACAAGTTGCAGGTAAAAAAGAAGCTAAAGGCTGCCCTGATACTGATGGTGATGGAATTGCAGATAATGATGATCGTTGCCCTAACATTGCAGGTCCAATTTCAAATAATGGTTGCCCTGAAGTAGCATTAGACAATAAAGCAAAACAAATTTTCCAACAAGCTATGTCTGGCATTCAATTTGAAACAGGAAAAGATGTAATTAAGAAAACATCGTACGGTATTTTAGATAATGTTGTTTCAGTTTTAAAATCTAACCCAACATGGGATACTGAAGTTGAAGGGCATACAGACAATGTAGGTAATGCTGAAGCTAACAAAGAATTATCTCAAAAACGTGCAAATGCAGTAATGAAATATTTACAAGATAAAGGTGTTGTAAATAAATTATCTGCAAGAGGATTTGGTATGGAAAGACCAATTGCTGATAATAAAACTGCAAAAGGTAAAGCAAAAAACCGACGTGTAGAGTTTAAAGTTACTTACCAACAATAATAAGTAATTAATAAAAAGTTAAAAGCCTCGCAAATTTATGCGGGGCTTTTTTCTTGGCATAATTCTATTAACACACCATTAGTGGTTTTAGGGTGTAAAAAGCAAATTTGTTTGTTATCTGCACCATTTTTTGGTTGTTTATTAATTAACTCAAAGCCTTCGGTTTGTAATCTATCCATTTCTTTATTAATATCATCAACTTCAAATGCAATATGATGAATACCTTCTCCTTTTTTATCAATAAATTTCGAGATTGCACTATCACTAGTTGTAGCTTCAAGTAATTCAATTTTAGTACCGCCTAACATAAAAAAACTTGTGCTTACGCCTTCACTTTCTACGGCTTCAATTTTATAGTGGCTTCCGCCAAAAAGTTTTTTAAATAATTCGTTACTGTTTTGTAAACTTTTTACAGCTATGCCTATATGTTCAATTTTTTTAATCATAATTTTTATTTAAAAATTGTTGTTCTGTTATATTAAATAAGTTTGTGTGTGTGTTATTAAAATTTAAAGTTTCGTTTTTTGTTATTTTTATTTTATTGTTTAATTGAGCATACCCTTTGTTAACGGAGAAATTACCATACAACTCATTAGGTAAAACAGTTTTATCATAATCCCAATTATTCCCAAAACAAATTTTAATTATTAAACTATCTTGTGGTAATTCTAAAATTTCTGCTTGTGTTTGATCTAGTAAAACCGCACTTCTAACAAATTTATTTTGCGAAAAAAAACATATTACAAAATCGTAATTTGAAGTATTTTTAACTATTAGGGAATGCTTATTAGTTGTGTCAAAATGTAATCTTCCAAAATAATTAGAAAAAGGCACATCTCCCATTTCTATCCCACGAATTGGCTTATTTACAATTTCTTTTTTAAGTTTATCTTTAGGTAATTCTGAATTTTTATTAACTGTAAAAGCAATAAATACAAATAAAATAACAGCAAGTGGCGATGCTAATAAAATATATTTAAACTCGTTGTAAGTACTTTTTTTAATTTCGGTTGCGTTAACACTTGCATACGTTTTTGCATATTTTTTAATGTGCTCATCATAATATTTTCGGCGTTGAGCTTCTTTTTCATCAAATGAATGGTGCTTTTTTTTGTAAGTGTTATGTTTATGATGGACATGAGTTTGATTTAATGATACATTTAAATTATAATCAAACTGAGTTTTTAAATAATTGTTGGTTAATACTTCGTACGCCTTTAATATTGTTGCAAATTGTTCTTTACCATTTGGATTTTTATCTGGATGATATTGTTTTGCTAGTTTTCTAAATGCAACTTTTATATCTGCAATAGTTGCAAAATTTGGAACTCCAAGTATTTGATAATAATTTATCAATTACAATTTTATACAAACATTTTTAGGTTCTGTAAAAAAATCTAATGCTTCAAAACCACCTTCTCGCCCTACTCCACTAGCTTTTACACCACCAAAAGGAGTACGTAAATCTCTTAACAACCAACAATTAATCCAAACAATGCCTGCATGTAATTGGTTAGCCATTTTTTGTGCTTTTGTTATGTTTTCTGTCCAAACTACACTTGCTAAGCCATAAATTGTACTGTTTGCCATTTTTAAAACTTCATCTTCGGTATCAAAAGGTGTAATTGTAACTACTGGTCCAAAAATTTCTTCTTGGTTTGTTCTGCAATTGTAATCCAAACCTTCAATAATTGTTGGTGCAATGTAATAACCTTGGCTTAATTCATTTTCTAAAATTATTTTATTTCCACCACAAAGTATTGTTCCGCCTTCTTTTTTAGCAAGTTCGATGTAACTTAAAATTTTTTCTTGATGTTGTTTTGATACAACGGCTCCAATTTTAGTTTTTTCATCTAAAGGATTACCAATGGTAAGTTGTTTTGTTTTATTTACAAAATCAACTTTAAATTTTTCGTATATTTTTCTTTCAATAAAAATTCTTGAACCACACAAACATATTTGTCCTTGATTAGCAAAAGACGAATGCATTGTTGTGCTTAACATTTTATCATAATCACAATCGGCAAAAATTATATTAGGGTTTTTTCCACCCAACTCTAAAGAAAGTTTTTTAAACATTGGTGCTGCAATAGATGCAATATGTTTACCAGTAACTGTACCACCGGTAAATGATATTAATGGGATATTTGGATGAGACACAATTGCATTACCAACTTTAGAGCCTAACCCATGAACAATATTTAAAACACCATTTGGCAAACCTGCTTCTATGCAAATTTCTGAAAGTAAAAAGGCTGTCATTGGAGTAATTTCGCTTGGTTTAGCAACTACAGTACAACCCGCAGCCAAAGCTGGTGCTATTTTCCAACTAAAAAGATATAAAGGTAAATTCCATGGGCTTATGCAGCCTGCAACACCAACAGGTTGGCGCAATGTGTAGTTAACTGCTGTTTCCTCCATACTATGCGAATTTGCCGCATAATGTAAAATGCCTGTACCATAAAAATTAAAATTTGCTGCAGCTCGGGGTATATCAACAGTTTTAGCTAGTTTTAAAGGTTTACCATTATCTATGCTTTCAGCTAACGCTAATTTATCAAGGTTTTTTTCTATTAATGATGAAATTTTAAGTAAAATTTTACTGCGTTGTTCCTTAGGTAAAACACTCCAACTGTGAAAAGCATTCTTTGCTGCAACATACGCTAATTCAACATCTTTTTCGTCACTATCAGGTATTTGCGAATATACCTTGCCAGTACTTGGTTGATAATTATCAAAATATAAATTGCTTATTGGTTCTATAAGCTGGCCATTTATGTAATTTTTTAATTTTATCATATAAGTTCAAATTTACTAAATAAATAGCTTTTTTAAGGTATGTTTTTCTTTAAAAAAAACATTAACCTTGCACCTCTTAAATTTGTGTTATAATTTTGTAAAATGTCTCTTCTATCTTATATTAAACCAGGTAATAAAGCTATAATTACAAAAATAATAGATGAACAGTTAAGTTTACAATTACTAGATTTTGGTTGTTATATTGGGCAAACTATAGAAATATCATATAAAGCACCATTGGGTTGTCCAATTGCAATAAAAATATTAGACTCGATAATTAGTTTACGAATTGCCGATGCTGAAAAAATTGAAGTAGAATTAATAAATTAAAATTTGTCTAATATTAAATCAAATATAACAATTGCTCTTGTAGGAAATCCAAATACCGGAAAATCTACACTATTTAATTCGTTAACAGGTTTAAATCAAAAAACAGGTAATTACGCAGGTGTTACAGTTGATAAATTAGAAGGCGTTTTTAATCATAATTATAATTCAACAACATATAAAATTAATGTTATTGATTTACCTGGCACTTATAGTTTATATCCAAAATCAATTGAAGAAGAGGTTACAACAAATTATTTATTAAACAATTCAATAGATGTTGTAGTTGTAGTACTTGATAGTTCTAATTTAGAGCGCAATTTACTAATTGCAACACAAGTAATTGATTTAAAAATTAAAGTAATTTTTGTATTTAATTTTTATGATGAGGTAACTAAACAAAATATAACTATTAATGTTCCGGAGCTTGAAAAAGCTTTTGATACAAAAATAATTTGTACAGATTCAAGATCAAAAAACGGGATTGAAGATTTGAAAAATCAAATTATAAATGCTCAAATTTCGAAAGCACATTTTTATGATATAAATAGCGAAGGTTTTAAAACTATTGAATATAAAGAGATTCTTAAAAATAAAAATTCGATATTAGAAAATTCAGATAAATTACATAGATTAAAAACAATAAATTATTTAGTTAAAAAACACATTACACAACCAAATGATTTATTATTAAAAACAAAAACAAAAAAAATAGATAAAATTATTACTCATCCTTTTTTTGGGTATTTAATTTTACTACTTATACTTTTTATTGTATTTCAATTTATTTTTTATATGGCCGAATTGCCAATGAATTGGATAGAAAATAGTTTTTTATTGCTTCAAAATTTTTGCTCACAAGCATTACCTAACAATAAAATAACCGATTTACTTATTAATGGTGTAATTCCTGGAATTAGCGGTGTATTTATGTTTATACCCCAAATTGCTATTTTATTTTGTTTTATTTTTATTTTAGAAGATAGTGGTTACATGGCTCGCGCTAGTTTTATAATGGATAAACTTATGCGCAAGTTTGGGTTAAGTGGCAAATCTGTTATTCCTTTAATTAGTGGTACTGCTTGTGCCGTACCATCAATAATGGCTACCAGAAGTATATCTAATACAAAAGAAAGATTAATAACAATTTTTGTTTTACCATTAATAAGTTGCTCTGCAAGGCTCCCAATTTACACATTGTTTATTGCAATGTTATATCCAAACGATAAGTTACTAGGTTTTATAAATGCGCAAGGTTTAGTATTATTTGCGTTTTATTTGTTAGGCTTTGTATTAACTGTAATTGTTGGATTTATTGCTTCAAAAATTATTAAAAATAAAGAAACCTCTTTTTATTTAATGGAATTGCCTATATATAGAAAACCTAAATTTTCAACTTTACTAATTCAAGTTTTTACTAAAGTTAAAGTGTTTGTTGTTGATGCTGGTAAAATTATTTTTAGTTTGTCAATCATACTTTGGTTTTTAACTGCACACAGTCCGGGTATTGCAATTACAAAATTAAACGAACAACAAAATAAAATTTTGCTAGAAAACTCTCAACAAAACGTTGATTCATTAATTAAAAACATAGAACACCAAAAATTAGAAAGTAGTTATTTAGGAATAATTGGTAAAAGTATTGAACCTGTAATTAAACCTTTAGGATTTAATTGGAAAATTGGCATAGCAATATTAAGTTCGTTTGCAGCGCGCGAAGTTTTTGTTGGTACAATGTCAACCATATACCAATCAAACAATGATGATGGCGAAATGCAAAGTATTAAAGAAAAATTAAATAAAGAAATTAATGCTGATGGAACAAAATCATACTCGCCAGCAACCTGTTGGTCGTTATTAATATTTTACGCAATAGCATTACAATGTATGAGTACAGTAGCAATAGTAAAACGAGAAAGCAAAAGTTGGTGGTTTTCTATTTTTCAATTTGTTATATTTACTTTACTGGCTTATGTTGCGTCTTATATAACCTATCAACTATTAACATAATATGAAAAATATTTTATTTAAATTAATTGTTACAGCTTGTATTTGTTGGCTACCATGTGTTTCTCAAAACAATAATCTAAAGCCAAAATTAATTGTAGGTATAGTTGTTGATCAGATGCGAAACGATTTTATTTACAGATATTGGAATAGATATTCAGAAGGTGGATTTAAACGAATAGTTAAAAATGGATATTATTTTAAAAATGCGCATTATAATTATATACCAACTTATACTGCACCCGGGCATTGTAGTATTTACACAGGCACAACACCAAAAACGCATGGCATTATTGCAAACGAATGGTTTGATAAAAAAACTAAAACCGAAATTTATTGTGTTTATGATAGTTTAGTTAAACCAATAGGCACACAACACAAAAACGGAAAAATGTCTCCTAAAAATCAATTCAGTAGTACAATTGGAGATGAACTGCTTATGTCGAACAATAAAAAAAGTAAAGTGTATGGCGTTGCATTAAAAGATAGGAGCTCTATACTTCCTTCTGGACATGCGGCAAACGCAGCTTTTTGGTTTGATGAAAGCAATGGGAATTTTGTAAGTAGTTCGTGGTATATAAACGAATTGCCAAATTGGTTAAAGCAATTTAACGATCTAAAAAAGCCAAAGTATTATTTAAGTAAAGATTGGAATACCTTATACCCTATTGAAACATATACCAATTCTATTGAAGATAATAATAAGTATGAAAGTATTCCTAATAAACAAAAAGAACCAATTTTCCCTTATAATTATAATACCTATTTAAAAAAAGAAAAATATGGTATAATAAAAGCAACGCCTTATGGAAACTCAATTACAAAAGATGTTGCAATAGAGTGTATTAAAAATGAAGCTTTAGGTATAGATGAGTTTTGCGATTTAATTTCGATAAGTTTTTCGAGTACAGATATTTTAGCGCATGCCTATGGCCCTAGATCTATAGAGGTTGAAGATGTTTATTTAAGATTAGACAAAGACATTGAAGAAATTTTAAATTATTTAGATAAAGAAATTGGAAAAGACAATTACACATTGTTTTTAACTGCAGACCATGGAGGCGCAGATGTTCCAAATCATTTATTAGATAATAAAATTCCTGCTGGTTATATTAAAGATAAACAGCTTGTTTCAATTTTAAAAAAATATTTACAACAAAATTTTAATGATAGTACACTATTGCAAAGCGTTAGTAACGAACAGGTTTTTTTAAATGAAGAAAAAATTAAATTATTAAAAATAAATAAGACTGATTTAGAAAAAAATATTTGTGAATTTTTAATTACGCAGCCAGGAATATCAGAAGCTTATCCATCTGATGTAATTAAATATCAAAGTTTTAATTCAGAAGACTATAAAAGTTTGTTACATAATGGCTACAAACATAACATGAGTGGTAATATTGCTTTTTTATTAAATCCAGCCTGGATGGACTTTGCAGAAAAAGGCACAACGCATGGCTCTGCTTATAATTACGACACCCATATTCCTATTTTATTTTATGGTAAAGGAATTAAAACAGGCGAAAGTTTTGAATACATTAACATTACACAAATAGCACCAACAATTTGCGAACTACTCGAAATTAATCAGCCTAATGGCTGCACCTCACAGCCATTAAATGATAGCATAAGATTAAAATAATTTTATACCATTTGCAATTATTATATAGATCAAAGCACAGTTAAACTTAGGAGAGAACTTACTATAATTATGACTAATTTTTGCTCGATATAATATTAAATTATCTTGCGATTAAAAGGTATTACATTTTTATAAAAGATAGCGTGTGAAAAATAGATAAAGTTTAAAACTTCAAACTTTGATGTTTTTTAATAAAAATAAAATTCTCAGGGGCATAATAATCTCTATTGCTATTAAACAAAAAACCCTTGCAATGCAAGGGTTTTTTGTTTAATTGTTAATGACCTCCGCCATCCTGTTCACCATCTTTTAATGGTACAGTTTGAGGTATAAAATCGTTTTCGGCACCTGGTTTGCTATAATCATAAGCCCAACGTTCAACAGTTGGTAACTCTCCTGGCCAGTTACCGTGAATGTTAGCCATTGGTGTAGTCCACTCTAAAGTATTTGAATTCCAAGGATTTTGTGGAGCTTTTTCGCCACGGAACATACTATAGAAAAAGTTAAATAAGAATACGCCTTGCGCTAATGCACCAATAATTGCACAAACAGAAACTATAACATTAATATCAACTAAATTATCAAACATAGGGAAATTACTGTTAGTGTAATACCTACGTGGCACACCTGCTAATCCTAAAAAGTGCATAGGGAAGAACACCCCATAAGCACAAATAAAGGTTAACCAAAAATGCAAATACCCTAATTTTTTATTCATCATTCTTAAAAATAATTTAGGGAACCAATGGTACACACCTGCAAACATTCCAAATATTGCACTTAGTCCCATTACAATATGGAAATGTGCAATTACAAAGTAAGTATCGTGTACATTAATATCTAAAGTTGCATCTGCTAATATAATACCAGTTACACCGCCTGTAATAAATGAACTTACTAATCCAATACTAAATAACATTGCAGTAGTGTATTGTATGTTACCTTTCCATAAAGTTGTAATGTAGTTAAAAGCTTTTACGGCAGATGGAATTGCAATTAATAACGTTGTAAATACAAACACAGATCCTAAAAACGGACTCATACCTGTAACAAACATATGGTGTGCCCAAACGATGAATGATAAAAATGCAATTGCTAACATTGAACCAATCATTGCGCGGTATCCAAAAATAGGTTTACGCGAGTTTGTTGATATAATTTCTGAAGTTATACCAAATGCAGGAATAATTACAATGTAAACCTCCGGGTGACCTAAGAACCAAAATAAATGCTCAAATAATATTGGGCTACCACCTACATTATCTAAAGGGCGGCCTCCAATATAAATGTCTGATAAATAAAACGAAGTTCCAAAGCTTCTATCCATTATTAATAACACAACACACGAAACTAAAACAGGGAATGATAATACACCAATAATTGCGGTAATTAAAAATGCCCAAACCGTTAAAGGTAATCTGGTCATACTCATTCCTTTTGTACGTAAATTAATAATTGTAACGATATAATTTAAACTACCTAATAAAGATGACACAACAAATAAAGTCATAGAGATTAACCACATTGTCATACCTAATTTTGAACCATTAATTGCTTCAGGTACTGCTGATAAAGGAGGATAAATTGTCCAACCTGCATTTGCTGGACCATCATCTATAAAACAAGAAGCTAACATGATAACACTAGAAATAAAGAAAAACCAGTATGAAAGCATGTTTAAAAAGCCAGAAGCCATATCTCTAGCTCCAATTTGATATGGAATTAAAAGATTTGAAAACGTTCCGCTTAATCCGCCAGTTAAAACAAAAAATACCATTATTGTACCATGTATCGTAACTAAAGCTAGGTACATATCTGGGCTTAAAATACCATCTTTTGCCCATTTATCCCCTAATAACGCATTTATAAATGCAAATTTTTCGCCAGGCCATGCTAATTGCATACGAAAAATAACACTCATAGTCATAGCAACTACCGCCATAACAACAGCAGTAATTAAAAACTGACGAGAGATCATTTTGTGATCCATTGAGAAAATATATTTGCTCACGAAGCTTTCTTCGTGATCGTCATGATCATGCACATGACTATGGTGTGCTAAGTGATCTTTTTCTAGTTCTGAGTGAGTTACGCTAGCCATCTTTTTTATAATTTAAATTAATATATTATTTACTTGCAACTGATTTAAATGATTTTTGTTTTGCCAACCAAACTTTATAATCAGCAGGAGTTTCAACAATTACGTTCATTTGCATATTGTAATGTGATACGCCACAAATTTTATTACATAATAAAAAGTAATCAAATTCAACTGGTTCTTTATTTTCTTCGGCACGTTTTGCATTAATCCCTTCCATTAATTGAATAACATAAGGGTCTTTACGCATTTCTTTTGTAGTTTTTGTAGGTGTAAATTTAAAAGAAGTAACCATACCCGGTACACAATTCATTTGCATTCTAAAATGCGGCATGTAAGCACTGTGTATTACGTCACGGCTTCTCATTTTAAATTCAATTTCTTTTCCAATTGGAATATGAATTTCATTCTTTACAATAATATCATCGTAACCGTTAGCATCTAAAGTATCCATACCAACTGAGTTACTTCCGCTAATTTGACGGTAATCTGTTTCTCCTAATTTACCATCTTTGCCAGCAAAACGAGCAGTCCAATCAAACTGTTTAGCATATAATTCTATTGTTACTTTATTTTTTGGATCAGCTTCATCAGTAATTTCATTCCAATACTTTAACCCAAAAATAATTACAAATGCTAAAACTACTGCTGGCACTACTGTCCAAATCATTTCTAATTTATTGTTGTGTGCTAAATAAGCAACTTGGCGGCCTTTTTTACCGCGATATTTATAAGCAAAATAAAATAATAGAGCGTTAGTTAATAAAAACACAAATGAGATTAGATACATATTTGCATCCCAAAGCGCATCAATTTTTTCACCATGTACAGATGATGCTGGTGGCAAAGTTCTATCTATCCATCTTTCAATTTGCCAAAAGAAAAAAGCAAAAAATAACACCATAAAAACAATCATGGCTTTACCCATCATATCATTATCGTTATCGTTTACTGTCCATTCTTTAGACTTTTTTAAACCGCGACTTAATTCTATTACCTTTAATAATTGATGACCTGCAATTATTAATAGAACAATGGCTAACAGTACTAATAGATTCATTTTATTTAATTTTTAATTTTTAATATTCTTTCTTTGTTAAACTAACTTACATTTTTTATATTGAATGATGTAAACTTTCATCTAAATATGGATGATTTTTAACCATTAATGGAGCTTTTGCAAGTGCTCTTGTTACAACAAAAATAAATAACCCTAAGAAAAAAGCAAAACATCCAAGTTCCATCCAGCTTAATCCTGTCCAAGCGTGTCCAACAGTACCAGGCATAACAATCATTATCACGTCTAAGTAATGACCAATAAAAATAATAGTTGCAATAAACATTAAAAATGCAAAATTACGTTTACTATCTCTACTCATTAAAATAACCATTGGGAAAGCAAAGTTTACAAAGAAAACTGTCCACATTAAAGTTTTATAAGATTCCCAACGAGTTTGGAAATAAATTACTTCTTCAGGAATATCAGAGTACCAAATTAACATGAATTGAGAGAAGTATAAGTATGTCCATAAAAACGAAATTGCAAACATCCATTTACCCATATCATGAATTGTACTTTCAGTAACAAATTCTAAATGACCTAATTTTTTTAACCAAATAATTAAAACAATAGTTGCAATAATTGCACTAACCCACATCCCCGAAAATATATACCAACCAAATAAAGTAGAGAACCAATGCGTATCAATACTCATAACCCAATCCCATGATGAAGTTGATGAAGTAACTGCAAATAAAACCATAAACCAAGCCGATAATTTTACGTTTTTCCAATGGTAGCTATTATTTACGTCAACATCTAAAGCATCTGCTTCGCGAGAGTTTTTTACTAACTTATTAGTAAACCACCACCAACCAATCATATATAAAATTGTGCGTACCCACCAAAATATGCCAAAGTATCCAATTTTAGCAGCAATAACAGAATCGTAATTAGGGCTATTTGGATCTGCTACACCACTTAACATCCAATGATAAATGTGATGAACTTGTAATTGACCTAAAATAAATAATAGTAACATAAACGCTAAGCCCCATGGTAAATAAGCTGTTACGGCCTCTAAAACACGTTTAATTGTAGTTGCCCAACCTGCTTCGGCAGCGTACTGCATTCCTAAAAAGAAAGCTGCAGCTAGTGATAAAGCCATAAAATAAAACGCACCAGCAAAAATATTACTCCATGCTCTTGTGTGTGCATGGTAATGTAATTCTTCGTTACTTTTATCAAAAACAAACATTAAAATTATTGATAATAATCCTACTGCCATTAATATAAATGATAGTTTTTTTGTTTTTGAAGGAACTGTGAAGTTTAATTTTTCAGTATTCATAGTTTTCTTAATTTCTTAATTCTGTTTCTTTTTATTTAGTAGCTGTACTGTCTGTTGCAGTTTCTTTTGGTCCTTGTAATTTTTGAACAAAATAAACTAATTTCCATCTTTCTTCTTGCGTTAATTGGCTTGCATGTGAACCCATAGAACCTTTACCATAAGTAATAGAATGGAAAATTTTTCCTTCAGGTAAATTTTTTAATGCACCATTATATGCAGGAGGAGGACCAGGTAATTTACCGCCTACTTTTCCATCTCCAGCACCAGTAGCGCCATGGCAATGAATACAAAATTTACCATAAATTACTTCGCCTTCTTTTTCGTATTCTTCTCTAGATTTTGAAGTTAATGGGTTTTTTAAATTTAAACCTGCTGCTTCGTAGCCTTGAGGCGTATTTTCATATGCATAAGGAATAAATCCTCTTGCTACAGTCCCTTTTACTGGTAACATTGCATTATCTGCAGTATCACCATCAATTGTATGTGTAGAATAGTACTCTAATGAAGGAGAGCGGTACATATCTGGCATAAATTCAACACCAGGGCTATTTGAATCTTTTTTTCCACATGCTGTTAAACCTGCTAACAATAATCCTGTTAAAGCAGTTGCAAAAGTGAATTTTATTGTTTTATAATGTTTTTTCATTTTAACTTTCAATATTAATGAGATTCTTCTAAAGTGTAAGCAGGGGGAACAACGTATGAACCTTTGTGGTTTACTTCTTCAGCACCGTTAGCTTTTAAAATCTCTTCGGCTTTTTTCGCTTGTTCGTCAACTAATTCTAATAAAATTAAAAATTTATCATCTGTAGTTCTAGGATCAGGGTTTTTGGCTTTTGCACCAGGAACTAACCAACAACGTAAAAAATAAGTTAATGCCATGCCATGCGCTGCGCAAAATACTGTTGCTTCAAAAGTAATTGGTATAAATGCTGGAACAGCCATATAATAATTCCAATTTGGTTTACCACCTACATCATTTGGCCAATCGTGTACCATCATATACCACATCATTAATGTGGCTAAACAAGTTCCTGTAATACCATAAATAAAAGAACAAATTGCAATTCTAGTTCTTGGTAATCCTATAATTCCATCAATTCCATGAATAGGCATTGGTGAAAAAACATCTTTAATTCTAATACCAGATGCTCTAAGTTTTTTACAAGCTTCCAATAATGGCACTTCATCATTAAATACACCGTGAATTATGTATTTTGTTTTTGCTACTGCTGATCCCATTTAATTGTATATTAATTTATTTCTAATTCTTATTTTTATTTAGTGGTGAGCATGATGTGCTGCATCTTTCTTTTGTTGTTCGCCACTTGATTTTAATATTGTTTTTAATTCTGCTTGAGCAATAACAGGGAAATATCTTGAGAACAATAAAAAGAGTGTACCAAACATCCCTATAGTTCCAACAAAAATACCAATATCAATAAATGAAGGTGTATAAGTTGTCCAAGTTGAAGGTAAATACGTTCTACATAAAGTTGGAACGATAATTACAAAACGCTCAAACCACATACCAATATTGATTACAATTGATATAATAAAAGTAAATGTAATACTTGTTCTCCATTTTTTAACCCAAAATAATTGAGGAGAAAATACGTTACAAGTCATCATTGTCCAGTAACTCCAAGCTAAAGGACCTGTAGCACGATTTAAAAATGCGTATTGTTCCCATTCTACACCACTATACCAAGCAATAAATAACTCTGTTAAATAAGCAACCCCCACAATTGAACCTGTTACAATAATTACAATGTTCATGTACTCAATATGTTTAATTGTTAAGTAAGCTTCTAGCTTATAAATTTTACGAACAACTAACATTAAAGTTAACACCATTGCAAACCCTGAAAATACAGCACCAGATACGAAATAAGGTGGGAAAATGGTTGTATGCCAACCTGGTACAATTGATGTAGCAAAGTCGAACGATACAATTGAGTGTACCGAGAATACTAAAGGAGTTGATAAACCGGCTAATACTAAAGAAACTTCTTCAAAACGGCTCCAATGGCGAGCACCTCCGCCCCAACCCATTGATAGCATTCCGTAAAATTTCTTTTGCCAAGGTTTAATTACTCTATCGCGTATCATACCAAAATCTGGTACTAAACCAATGTACCAAAACACAACCGATACTGATGCGTAAGTTGAAACTGCAAATACGTCCCATAATAAAGGCGAATTAAAGTTAGGCCATAAACTACCAAATTGATTTGGTAAAGGGAATAACATATAATCTAACCAAGGGCGACCAGTATGAAGCAACACGAAAATAGCCGCACAAAGTACAGCAAAAATTGTCATTGCTTCGGCAGAACGGTTAATTGCCATACGCCATTTTTGACGGAATAATAATAATACTGCAGAAATTAACGTACCGGCGTGTCCAATACCAATCCACCATACGAAATTGGTAATATCCCAAGCCCAATCAACTCCATTATTACTTCCCCAAGCTCCAATACCTACACCAATTGTATATGCTAAACATCCTATTCCCCATAAAAAGCTTAAACCACAAAGGGTAAGTAACAAGTACCAACCACGTGCTGCTTTACCTTCAATTGGTGCAATAATGTCGTCGGTAATTTGGCGATAACTTTTATTGCCTAATATCAACGGTAACCTTATTTCTGATTCTGCGTGCATAGTTTCTAAATTATGTTATTCTTTATTAATTTTTATGAATGTTTTTCTTCTTTATGTTTTTCTTCTTTGTTATCATGAGCTGCTGGAGCAGAATGATGCTCTTCGTGTAACATTTTCTCATCTTGATTACGAACTTTTAATAGATAAGAAACTGTAGGTTTTACACCAACTTCTTCAAGTAATAAATAATTACGATCGTCATTTCTCCATTTTACAATTTCAGATTTGTCATCGTTTAAATCTCCAAACATTATTGCATCTGTAGGGCAAGCTTGTTGACATGCAGTTTTAATAGAACCATCTACTAATGGTGTTCCATTTTTCTTAGCTTCTAATTTACCTGCTTGTAAACGTTGTTGACACATTGAGCATTTTTCCATTACACCACGGCTACGAACCACTACATCTGGGTTTAATACCATACGTCCTAATTCTTGTTGTGCAGGGTTAAAGTCTCCAAATGTTTCGTTTGTAATATAGTTAAACCAGTTAAAACGACGAACTTTAAACGGACAGTTGTTTGCACAATAACGTGTACCAATACAACGGTTATAAGTCATCATATTTAAACCCTCTGAGCTATGAGAAGTTGCTAATACAGGGCAAACATTTTCGCAAGGAGCATGGTTACAGTGTTGGCACATCATTGGTTGGAAAGTTACCTTAGGATTAGCTGAAGGGTTTTCCATTTCAATATACATTTCTTTAGTACCAATATTTTCGTGAGATGCCTTTTCTTTATTCATATCAGATGAATAATAGCGATCGATGCGTAACCAGAACATATCACGAGTTTTACGAACTTCTTCTTTGCCAACAACATGCACGTTGTTTTCAGATGTACAAGCAACAACACAAGCTGAACAACCTATACATGTACTCATATCAATAGTTAAACCCCATTTGTGGCCTAATCTATCAAAAGAGTTATATAAATCTATTTCGCTTACATGTTTTTTACCACCACCGTGTACTGGCAACATTGCTGCTGGGTTCCAAGCTTCTTTATCTTGTTCTTTAAATTCTGGTAAAGAAACCTCACGTAGAAGATATTCTTCACGACCCATTATGGTGTGTTGAATTTGTGTAGCTGCAAACACATGTTCTCCATCTGCTTTAGTAATTGTAACATTACCAACTACATTTTGAATTGTATTGTTAACTATATTTAATAAAGGAAATGCATTTGCTCCTAAACCATTTGCAACTTTTAAAGTTTCGCCACTTCTACCATAACCTAAAGCTAAACCAATAGTGCCTGGTGCTTGACCTGGCTGAGGGAACACAGGTGCAGTAATTTTAATTCCATTAACTGTTACATCAACAATTGAACCATCAATATCTTGGCGTAACATTTCATTTAACCCTAATGCTTTTACATCAATAGGGCTCATTGTAAAATAATTATCCCAAGTTACTTTAGATATAGGATCTGGTAATTCCATTAACCATGGGTTATTAGATTGATTACCGTTACCTAAACCTATTTTTTCGTAAACTATTAAATCAAAAGCTCCACCTTTTATTGCTGTAGCCATTGTTGCAGCTTTGCTATAATCAGGGGTAGGTAAAACTGTGTTTACTTCTTTTGGTTGATTTTTATCAAGAGTTACTTTAATATCTTGTGCTTTAATTACAGCTGCAGATAATGAAAAAGTTGTTGCTGCGCTGTCTGTTCCAATGTTTACTTCAGGCCCTTCAACTATTGGTAAAGCAGAAGCATCTAAAACTGGATTACCTAAAGAATCTAATTTTAAAGGAACAATTGTACCATTATCGTTATTGCTACGAGTTTTTAATTCGATAACACCATTGTGCAATGTATTAGCCCAAAATGTTGCAAAATCACCGTATTTTCCTTGCATTGGGAACACATTATGATTCCATACACCTTGGATATAATTTAAATAACTTGTTTTTAACCCACTCCATTTTAATAAAGTATCTTGAAATTGGCGTGTGCCTTCGTGACGAGGGGCAGCAAAAATAGGGTTAATTGTTGGTTGTTGTAACGAGTAGCTTCCTCTTTTTGGATTAGCATCGTTCCATGATTCTAACCAATGGCTATCAGGGCAAACAATGTCAGCCATTTGTGCAGTTTCATCTAAAACAGTTGCAAATGAAATTTTTGTGCCAACTTTTTTATAAGCTTCTGCAAATTTTAATGATGCTGGTGCTGTATAAACAGGATTACAAGCGTAAGTTAATAATGTATTAACTTTACCAGAAGCCATATCAGCTACTAAATCAGCAAATGCTTTATCATCACCTTGTTTTAAGTTAAAATAATTATCAACATCAATTGTGTTGCCATAATTATCTAACATTTTATTAATTCCATTAATTAAGGTTTGTACACCTTCATCATTAACTCCAGAAACAACTAATGATTTACCTTTTTGTTTAACTAACTCATCAGCAGCTTTTTTGATTGCTTTTGTAGCATCTGGATTAGAAATTTTACCTTCTGAACCTGCTTTTGAATTACCAGTTTGGTTGGCAACTTCATTAAATAATGCAACAACAACTGAACCTAATTCAGATCCTTTAACCATATAACGCTCATCAGCATTTGCTCCGGTTAATGAAAGATTAGATTCGAAATGAAAATGTTTACTCATTTCTGGATTTTCTTTAGTAACTCTACGCCCTTTTGCGTATTGTTTGGCAAACCCAGCAGGATTTAACCAATTCCCTAAGAAATCGCAAGCAATACCAACTACAACTTTAGCTTTACTAAAATCGTAAGAAGATACAACAGCTTTACCCCAAACATTATTATTTGCTAATGTAAGAGCATTGTATGAAATTGCATCATAAGTAACATGTTTTACATTAGGATATTTAGTTTTAAATTCTGCAATAACAGCTTTAGTTGAAGGAGAAATAATTGTTGATGTTAATAATCTTACATCTCCATTTGATAATGCTTTTGCAGCAGCAGAGTCTACATTTTTCCAACTTTCATCTTGTCCTTTTAATTTAGGGCCGCGTAAGCGAGCACCATCATATAATCCTAATACTGAAGCTTGAACACGAGCAGTAGTTCCACCTAATGTAATTTTAGAAAGTTCGTTCCCTTCAATTTTAATTGGGCGACCTTCGCGAGTTTTTACTAATATTGAAGAGTAATCATGTCCATCATAAAAAGTAGATGCATAAAAATTTGCAACACCTGGTGTTACCTCTTCTGGCTTAACTAAATATGGGATAGAACGATTTACAGGTGTTTCGCAGGCTGCTAACGCAACTGCTGCAGTACTAAAACCCATAACTTTTAAGAAATCGCGACGAGAAGTGTTAGCCTTTTCTGCTTCATCTTTATTAAGTAGTTCATCCATTGGAAGTTGTTCTGCGAACTCGTTTTTTGCGCGCTCTTGAAACTCTGAACTGTTATGAAGTTCAGGTAATCCTTTCCAGTATTTTTTTGACATAGACATTATTTCTTAATTCTAAATTCTTGTATCTAATTTATTAATAGTGACATTTAGCACATTCTAAACCACCAATTTTATCAACAGTAAATTTAACATCGTACTGACCTTTGTATTTTTCTTTTAATGCTTTATGTAATCTATCATAATAAGCATTACCAGCCATTGAAACTTCAGTTTTACGATGACATTCAATACACCATTTCATTGTTAATGGATTTTTTTGTTCAGCAGTTGTCATTTCTTTTAAATTTCCATGACAAGTTGCACATTCTACTTTACCTACAACAACGTGTTGCGAGTGGTTAAAATAAACGTGATCTGGTAAATTATAAACTTTAATCCATTTAATTGGATTAGTTTCTCTGTTTTCGTAAACACCAGTTGTTGGGTTAAAACCACTTGCAGCATAAATTTTTGCAATTTCGGTTTCGCCATATTGCGGACCTTTTTGAATTGATTTGTGGCAATTCATACAAATATTAACTGTAGGAATACCAGCATGACGAGATTTTTCTACTGAGTTATGGCAATATTGACAAGCAATTTCGTTATCACCAGCATGTAACTTATGCGAAAATTTAATTGGTTGTTCAGGTTTATAACCTTTTTGAGTTTTCCAATCGTAGTAAACACCAATATTATAACAAGCATTCCAGCATGATTTTACTCCGGCACCTAATAGTATAATAACCATTACTCCAACAAATCTGCTATTTTTAGATGCCCATTGGCGAGCTTCTTCTCTAAATGTTGTTTCTTCAGCTTCAGGCTCGCCTGCTGCGCGATTTGCAGTATTTTGTAAAGATACTCTAACCGAACGGAAAGCAACAATTAAAATTGCTAAAATAACAATGATTCCTAAAGTAAGATAAAGTGGTTCAATTCCACTTGTTTTTTCAACAACTTCTTCACCAGCTCCAGCATTTGTTGCAGGACCTTTAGTTGCAGCAGCTGCAGGATCTGGCCCTTTTAAAAATGCTAAAATGTCGTTAACTCCTTTTTCATCAATTTGACCTTCAAAAACAGTCATTGCTGCTTTTCCATTGTCATTAAAAATTTTACTAGCGTATGAATCTCCGCTTTTAATTAATTTTTCATTATTAATAATCCATTTTGACAACCAAGCTTCGGCTGGCTTTGGAACACGGTCAAAAATTCCTTTTAAACCTGGTCCAGTTAATTTTTGATCGGTGTGTGAAGCGTGACAAACAGCACAATTTTGTTTGTACAATTTAGCTCCATTAGCTGCATCTTGTGCATTAAGTGAGTTTGTAAATGCAAAAACCGTAAAAATAGCTACTACCAAGGTTTTTACAGAATTACGAGATATGTATTTTTTCATAAAAATGTAGAAAATAACGCTTTTTAATTGTTTATAATGACAAATTAATGACATTAAACGGTGGCAAAATTAACAGAATATGGAAAATAGACACTCAAAATTTTAAATATTTTTCACACTTTTCTTAATTTATATTAATTCTAAATAAGAATTTAATTTTAACTAAAGTTGGTCTTTAATTTTTTAAGTTTTATCTAATTTTATTAGTTTTTAATTTAGTCATTATTTTTTTATAGTATTTAAAAACTTTAATTAGTATTTCAAAATATCGGGAATAATTGATTATAATTGTTTTTTATTGCAATTATTTTAATGAGAAATTATTTTTATTTATTATGTTTTTTTCCTTTAATAATTCTTAGCCAAAACACTCAAGTAGTTAAAGGTAAAGTAAGTGATAAGGTTACTGGCATTGGCTTACCTAACGCAATTATACAATTAAAATCAACTTTACAAAATATTAATTGTGTTAGCGATGCAAATGGAAATTATAAATTAAATAATGTGCCACTTGGGAGGCAATCGTTTATTTTTAAATATACAGGTTATCAAACTACACCAATAAATGACATTATTGTTACCTCTGGCAAAGAAGTAATGTTAAACGTTGATTTAGAAGAAAGTTTAATTGCAATGGATGAAGTAGAGGTTAAAGCCTCTAAAGATACAGATATAGTTAATACTATGAAAATGGCGAGTATGAAATTGTTTAGTATTGAAGAAACCGAACGATACCCAGGTGCTAGGCAAGACCCTGCCCGAATGGCTAGTAATTTTGCTGGTATTCAAGGCACAAACGATAGTAGAAACGATATTGTAATAAGAGGGAACAGCCCTTCGGGTTTATTATGGCGAATGGAAGAAATTGACATTCCTAACCCTAACCACTTTGCTGTAGCAGGTTCGGCTGGCGGCCCGCAAAGTATTATCAATAATAAATATTTAGCTAATTCTGAATTTTATACTGGTGCATTTCCGGCAAATTACGGTAATGCAGTTGGTGGTGTGTTTGATTTAAAATTAAGAAATGGAAATAATGAAAAACATGAACGTACTTTTCAATTAGGGGTTTTAGGAACCGAAATTGCTTTGGAAGGACCAATTAGTAAAAAAACTGGGGCTAGTTACTTAATGACATACCGTTATTCTACTTTAAAATTATTTTCGAGTGTAAACTTTAACATAGGCACAAGTGCTGTGCCTGGTTATCAAGATATGGGTTTAAGATTAAATTTTCCAACCAAAAAAGCTGGGGTGTTTAGTTTTAGTAGTATTGGCGGTTTAAGTGATATTAAAATTATTTTAAGTAAACAAACTAAACGCCCAACCGAACTTTATGGTGATTTAAATAAAGATCAATATTTTTCATCAAATATGGGAGTTGGAATTTTAAACCATACTTATGCATTTAATCCGCGCACCGTTATGAAAACTAGTTTAGCTTATGGAGTTCAAACTTTAGATGTAAATCATTATTTGGTTTTGCGTAACGATAATTTTGTACCTAATGATACACTGCCAAAAATTTTAAATTACGATTTTTATGAAGGAAAAAGTACACTTAGTTGGTATTTAAAAAATAAAGTTAATGCTAAAAACAGCTACAAAGTTGGGTTTTTAGCAAATAGAATTGATGTAAATTTTACCGATAATGTAAAAATAAATTCGTTGTATGACACAGTAGCACAAGTAATTAATAATAAACCCTTTAAAAACAGACTAAATGTTATAACGCATTTTTATTTATTACAACCTTACATTAGCTATGTACATAAATTTAATAACAAATTAAGTTTTAATGGTGGTGTGTTTTCGCAATATCTTACATTAAATAATAAATTTAGTATTGAGCCTAGGGCATCATTTAAATATCAAATTAAAAACAACCAAGTGTTGAGTATAGCTTATGGCTTACATAGCCAAATGCAACAAACTTACTTATACTTTGCAATACCCGATAGTATTGTTAAAAACAACACATTAATACCTAATACAAATCGTGAAGAAGTAAATAAAAATTTAGATTTTACAAAAAGCAATCATTTTGTTTTGGGATATGATTATTTTATTACACAACATTTAAAATTAAAAACTGAAGTATATTATCAATACTTATGGAATGTGCCTGTGTATGATGTAAAATCTAGTGTAAGTATGCTTAACAGAGGAGCTACATTTAATCGCTTTTTTCCTATTTATAGCATGAATAATAATGGTACGGGCTACAATTATGGTTTAGAATTAACACTTGAAAAACTATACCACAATCATTTTTTTTATATGTTTAGTGGAAGTGTTTTTGAAAGTAAATACACAGGAAGCAATGGCGTAACCGCTAATACAGATTTTAATGGTAATTACATTTTTAATGCTTTAGGAGGTTTAGAATATACAATTGGCAAACAAAAGAAGAACAGCATTAGTTTTGGGGCTAAAGCAACCTACGGAGGAGGCAAAAGATACTCGCCTGTAAATATAGCCGCAAGTAACGCGGTTATGGATGTTGTTGCGCAAGACGATAAAGTAAACACATTAAGATTTAACCCTTATAATCGAATTGATTTTAGAGTTTCGTATAAAATTAATGGTAAAAAAATTGCAACTGAAATTGCTTTAGATTTAGTAAATATTTTAAATACAAAAAATGTGCTGGCTTTAAGTTATGCGCCAGACCCTGCAAACATTAATGCCAACCCTTTAATAAAAAATTATCAATTAGGGTTTTTGCCTTTGTTTTATGTTAAGGTTGATTTTTAAAAAACAATATTAAAATTAAAATAGGTTAATTGATTTAAATGTAAATCAATTACAGAATCTAATTCGTAATTTGCCTATAAAATTCAGATATTACAATTGATGCGGCAATGGCTGCGTTTAAAGATTCTGTTCCGTTGTTAACTGCTGCTGGTATAGTTAATGGGCAAGTAATTTTATTTAAATTGTTTTGATGTATGCCATTAGCCTCGTTACCAATAATTATTAAGCCAGGTTTTAATTGCTGTTTGTATAAATTGTTTCCATTTAGTAGGCAACCATAAACATTTTTTACATTTTGCGTTTGTAGCAATTCACTTAAATTTATGTAATTGCAATTTACCCTTAAAAACGCACCCATAGAGGCTTGTATAACTTTAGGATTATAAAAATCGCATGAGTTTGGAGAGCAAAAAATTGTATTAATTCCGTACCAATTAGCAAGTCTAATAATAGTTCCAAAATTTCCTGGGTCTCTTACATCATCTAAATAAAATGTAAAATTTGCATCAAAATTAAAATTTACTGGCTTGTTATTAAAAAAATTACATATTGCTAAAACCTTATTTGGCGTACTTTGTAGGCTAATTTTTTTAAGTTCAGTTTCGTTTATTTCAATTGTTTTTATATTATTATTTTTTAACAAAATATGATTGCTGCTTATAAAATCATTTTCAGCATACAATTCGTTAATAACTTGAGGCATAGCGTTTACAAGTTCCATAACAGTTTTTATACCTTCGGCTATAAATAATTGATGTTTATCTCTATACTTTTTTAGATGCAAACTTTGTATAAAACTTATTTGATTTTTACTAATCATTTTAAAGACTAATTTAGTAAATTATTAAGTGCCAAAATTATTAATAAATAATATATATAAGTTAAGTGTTTTAATTCTGGTTATAACATTTGGTTGTAGTCCTACTAAAAAATTAAAACAAGGCGAATATTTAGTAGAAAAAGTTGAAATAGTAAATGTAAAACAAACCAAACTTCCACCCGAAGAATTAGAGGCTTTTATAAGGCAAAAACCAAACCGTAAGTTGTTTAGAAAAGTTCATTTTTTTGTTTGGTGGTATAATTTATTTGACAATGAAAAAATAAAACTAAAAAAAGAAGAGCGTAACGCAAAATACGATAAAATTAATATTGAAAGAAGTCGTAAAACAGATGAAGAAAACATTAAACGTGTTGAAAAAGGCAAAAAACCAAAAAAACCAAAATTAAAAGATAAGGAAAGTCAGTTAACCATTGAAAACATTAGAGATATTGGCGAACCTGCAGTTTTATTAGATTCAACTTTAACAGAACAAACTCGCGCTCAATTACAAATGTTTTTATTTGGCAAAGGTTTTTTTAATAATGTTGTAACAGATACAATTAAATTTCATAAAGACAATAAACGAGTTACAGTAAAATATATTTTACAAACTAAATTACCTTATACAATAAAAAACATAAACTACACCTTAAACGATGAAAAACTAGGTCAGCTTATACTTAACGACACATTAAAATCGCTGCTAAAACGCGGTGCTAATTATGATGCAGATGTAATTGCAAATGAAAGGCAACGAATAACAAATTTTTGTTTAAATAATGGTTACTATTTTTTTGATAATGCTTATTTAAAATTTAATGTTGATTCTAATTTAGCTTCGCATCAAATAAATATAAATATAGAGTTGGAAAAATTTTCTAGGCCTTTTAGCAACACAAACGATTCATTAGTTTTAGTAAATCATACACAATATAAAATTGATAATATTTACGTAATTACAGAGCAAGTAATTGGTAAAGTAAGAGATGTGGAGTTTAAAGACACTTTAGCCGTTAAAAACAAAAGTTTAGTTTATTTAACTAACTCTAATTTACCTTATCGCAAAGTTTTAATTTCTAATTATGTTGATTTATATCGCAATCAATTATTTAGAAAAGATACAGCAGAAATGACCTATCGTCAATTAATAGGTTTAAGTATCTTTAAAAATGTATCTATTCAATTTTTTAAAAGTAAAAAATATTCGAATAGGTTAGATTGTTATATAATTTGTAATCCTTTAGTTAAACAATCAATTACCACTCAAGCCGAAGGAACAAACACATCTGGTAACTTAGGCATAAATGGTGGTATATTGTTTCAAAATAAAAACACATTTAGAGGGGGCGAATTATTAGAGTTAAAATTAAATGGAGCAATATCGGCACAAAGTCAATTAAGCAACAACTCCAAGCCTGTTGTAAATTCTATAGAAGATGTTTCTGATTTACGAAAAATACAAGGTGCGTTTAATACTGTACAGTTTGGGCCTGAGTTTAGTTTTTCGGTACCTCGAGCATTTTTCCCATTCTCGTTATTGCCATTTAAAAAAGAAATGTCGCCACGTACATTTATAAAAGCATCATTAAATTATCAAGCGCGCAGCGAGTTTGCAAGGGTAATTAATACAATAGATTATGGTTTTAATTTTAAATCAAACAAAAATCAATTAAGGCACAACATTATTCCGCTTGAGGTGTTGTTAGTTAGAGCAAGCCTTTCGGATTCTTTTAGAATAAATTTAAGTAATTTAAATGATGCATTTTTAGTTAACTCTTTTCAAGATCATATTACAACCTCAACAAAATATATAATTGATTTTACATCAAAAACAGATCCTAATAATTATAAAAAACCATCAATATATTTTAAAATTGGAATTACAAGTGCGGGTAATATTTTAAGAACATTTTTTAATCAAAATGGAAGGGCTAAAGATTCGTTAGATAGATATTTAATGTTTGGAATACCATTTGCTCAATTTGTAAAAGTTGATGCCGATTACAGATTTTATATTCCTATCCGTAAAAAAAGTCAAATAGTTTATAGGGTTGCTGGGGGTATTGGAAAACCTTTAAAAAATTTAAATGTATTGCCTTACGAACAAAGTTTTTTTGCTGGTGGGCCAAATAGTATAAGGGCTTGGCGCGCAAGAACATTAGGCCCTGGAGGATACGACCCAAGTAACAGCTCAGCAAGGTTTGATAAAATTGGCGATGTTTTATTGGAAGGAAATATGGAATACCGTTTTCATATTATAAAATCGTTTAACGGTGCCTTTTTTGCTGATGCAGGTAATATTTGGCGTTTAGAAAAATCATCGGACAAACCAAATGGCGAATTTAGAGTTGAGGAATTTTGGAAACAAATTGCAATTGGCGCAGGTTTTGGTATTAGATGGGATTTATCGTTTTTTGTGTTAAGGTTAGATTTAGCAACACCCATTAAAGACCCAAAATATGCCGAAGGCGATAGATTTACTTATGATAAAAAACCGTATAAAAATATTGTTGCTAATTTTGGCATTGGTTATCCATTTTAATATTACATGAAAGTTGCAGGATTTACAATAATAAGAAACGCAGTAAAGTATGATTACCCAGTGGTAGAAGCAATAAATTCAATATTACCAATTTGTGATGCTTTTTATGTTGGTGTTGGCAATAGCGAAGATGAAACCAAAAAATTAATTGAAAATATAAATTCTGATAAAATAAAAATTATTGATACCATTTGGGATGATAACTTAAGAGTGGGCGGCCATGTTTTAGCTAACGAAACAAATAAAGTTTTTGACGCAATACCAAAAGAATTTAATTGGTGTTTTTATATACAGAGCGATGAGTGTGTGCATGAAGATGATTTGAATACTATAAAAACTGCAATGCAAAATAATTTATTAAATAAAAACATAAATGGTTTATTATTTAAATACAAACACTTTTATGGGCAATATAATTATATTGGAGTTGGCAGACGTTGGTATGCAAACGAAATTAGAATAATTAGAAATGATAAATCAATTCGATCATATAAAGATGCGCAAGGTTTTAGGTTTACAAACAACACTAAATTAAAAGTAAAAAACACAAACGCATTTATTTACCATTATGGATGGGTTAAACCACCTAAAGCGCAACAAGCTAAACAACAAAATTTTCATAAAATGTGGCACGATGATAATTGGGTTAACGAAAATGTGAAAAAAAACGAAGAATTTGATTACAGTAATATTGATTTACTTGAGATTTATAAAGGCACTCACCCATTGGTATTTAAATCACGCATAAAAAATGCAGATTGGGAATTTATTTACAACTCTAAATTTGTGAAAACAAATTTTAAATATAAATTTTTATATTTTATAGAAAAGTTAACGGGTTGGCGTATTGGCGAAAATAAAAACTATATAGAAGTTTAAAACTTGCGATTAGTTTCTCTTTCAGTATCTCGTTTTTTTATTGCTTCGCGTTTATCAAATTGTTTTTTGCCTTTAGCTAAAGCTATATCAAGTTTAGCAAACCCTTTATCACTTATATATAATTTTACAGGAATTATAGTTAACCCACTGTCTTTTACTTTTTTTTGAAGTTTATTAATTTCTAATTTAGTAAGTAATAATTTGCGTTCTCTTAAAGGTGTGTGGTTATAAAATGAAGCTTCTGAGTACTCGGTAATATGCATGTTTTTTATAAACAACTCATTATTTACGATATAACAATAACTATCTGCTAAACCAGCTTTTCCTTCTCTTATTGATTTTATTTCGGTACCTTTTAACACAATGCCTGCGGTAAGCCGTTCAATAAATTCGTAATCAAATTTAGCTCGTCGGTTTTCAATATTAATTCTATTACTTAATTTAGGCATTGTACAAAATTAACAAAATGCAAATTGTAAAACTAATTAAAGCAAATAATAATGATGTTTTAAGCATAGCGGAATTAGCTAAAACTATATGGCATCAACATTACCCAAGCATAATAAGTATTGAGCAAATTAATTATATGCTTAATAAAATGTATTGTAAGCAAAGCTTAGAAGAGCAAATAAATGTATTAAACCACAAATTTTATTTTATAATGTTTGAAAATGAAAAAATTGGTTTTATTTCTGTAAATGAAACAGAACCAAATAATTGGCACATAAATAAGTTTTATATTTTACAAACTATTGCTGCAAAAGGGGTTGGGACACACTGTTTTAATGAAATTTTAAAGTTACTTACGCCAAAAAAAATTACCTTAACTGTTAATAGAAAAAATTATAAATCCATTAATTTTTATTTTAAAAATGGATTTAAAATTAACGAGGTAAAAGATTTTGATATAGGGAATGGTTATTTAATGGAAGATTTTATAATGGCTTGGGGTAATTAATAATAAATTTATTAATTACTAACTCACTTCACTAATGGACAACAATTTTGTTTGATTTATTTTATATTTGTTAAGTGCGTAAATTATTTTTTATACTTTTTTTATTGTTTTTTACAAAACTAATTTATGCGCAACAACCTGCATATTTTATATTAGGAGAAAATCAATTTAAGGGCTTGCATATTTACGATATAATTCAAGACAAGGAGCTGAATTATTGGATTGCAACAAACGAAGGTTTATATTATTTTAATCATTATAAGTATGTGAAAATTGAATGTGAAAACGCCAAGAGTAGTGCAGTATTTAATTTTGTAATAACAAAAAAAGGAACTATTTTTTGTTTTAATTTAAATAATCAAATTTTTAAAATTGAAAATAAAACTTTAAACTTATTTTATGAATTAAAAACCGACGAAATAAAAACTGATATAAATCTTTCTGTTATTTCAGATAGTTTATTATTAATAGGGGCTAAAAAAATAATACTAATATCTGAAGATGGCACAATAAAAAAGAATTTTTCGTACAAAAATCATTACTTAGGTCCAGCATTTAAACTATTTAATGAAAAAACAATTTACCATTTAAATTCAAGCGATTCCATTTTAATAATATCTAATAAAAGTGCATCTTATGCACATTTACATTGTGTTAATTTTAAATTAGTAAACAATGACGTATTACATTTTTTCAAAATCAAATCAAATTATTTTGCAATAAGTTTACAAACAAATACAATTTATAATTTTGATCCTAATAAAAACGAATTGTTTTTATCTAATAATGACTCACAATTAAATACAAAATCAGCATTAAGACTATATTCAACTGATAATGAAGCCTGGATAGCAGGAGGTTTACCTGGAGTTTACAAAATTAGTAGTCTTAAAAATGATTCGCTAAAATTAATATTTAAAGATTTTTTTATTTCGAATGTATATAAAGACTTAGAAGGAAATATTTTGTTAAGCACATTTGATAAAGGGATTATTGTGGTGCCAGACGTTAACAGTCCTGATGTAGTTTGTAAAAATCAAAATGGGTTTTTTACTTCTATTTTATATAATTCTAAAGAAAAATTAATATTAGGAGCTTCTAACGGTAAACTTTATTCCTTTAAAAACAACAATTTATCAATTTTAAATAATAATGGTAAAAAGGCAATAGAACACTTATTTCAATTAAATGGTTCGCCTTTAATAATTTTCGATAATGGTGAAATTACAGCATACAATACAACTAACAATCAATTTAATACATTATGCGATGCTTCACTTAAAGATGTTGTGTTTGTTGCACCTTTTGAATTTTATATAGGTACAAACAGAGGAATTTATAAATGTAATTGGAATAAAACTGAAGGGTATAAAACAGAATTTATTCCAAACATTAATTATAGGATATATGCAATTGCTTACAATCCATTTTACCAGTTAATTTATGCGGCAACATCAAATGGTTTATATACAATAAATAAATTAGGTAATTGCCATAAAGTATACATTAATAATAAAGACATGTATATTAATACATTATTTTATAAAAACAGTAAAATATTTGCTACAGATAAAAAAGGATATATTCATATTATTGAAAATGAAAAAATAATTTCAACAATACAACTTAAACAACAAAACAAAACGTATAGTTTTTCTAAATTAAACATATACAACAATACTATAATTGCTAAAAATGCTAATGAATTATGTCAATTTAATTTAAACGGAGATTATATTAAAACATTAACTAATTCTAAAGGCAATAAAGACTTAAGAATTTTTGATTATTGTTTTAATAATGATACTTTATGGGTATGTAATGCAAATGGAATTCAAGAAATTGTATTAAATAAAATATTTCAAGACACTATTAAGCCTAAAATATTTATAACTGAAATTAAAATTAACGATAGTTTAAAAATTAATAAAACAAATAATTTCAGCAGTAACAAAAAAAAGTTTCAATTCACCTTAATTTCACCTTCAATATTAAATTCTAACAATACTTTTTACCATTATAAACTGCAAGGCAACGACGAAACTTGGTCAATTAATACTTATTATGCCAACGAAATAATTTATAATGCATTAGCTCCAGGAAATTACACTTTTAATGTGTTTGCCGAACGACAAGGTATTGTAAGTAATACCATTTCGTATTCGTTTGTTATTAATGCGCCGTTTTATACAAAGTGGTGGTTTATTTTATTTCTTATTTTAATTTTTTTAATGATTGTATACAAAATATATAATTGGAAATTAAGTATTCAACAAAAAAAGGCAAAACAAATAAACGAACTTAATGCCTCAAAACTTACAGCAATTCAATCGCAAATGAATCCACATTTTATTTTTAACTCATTAAATTCTATACAAGATTTAATTTTAAAAGGTGATGTTGAAAAATCTTACTCCTACATAACCACTTTTTCTAATTTAGTTAGAAGAACATTAAGTTATTCGGATAAAGACTTTATTGATTTTGAACAAGAAATTAAATTATTAGAATTATACTTATCATTAGAAAAATTACGCTTTAAAAAAGATTTTAATTTTAATCTTCAAACAAATCAAATTGTAGATATTCAAATACCTCCTATGCTTATACAACCATTTATAGAAAATGCATTAATTCACGGTTTATTACATAAAGAAGGCGAAAAAAAATTATCTATACTATTTGAATTAAACGAAATTTTAACTTGTAAAATTGAAGACAATGGCATTGGAAGAGAAAAAGCTAAAGCCATAAAAATTAGGCAACGAAACAACCATGAATCTTTTTCGGTAAAAGCAATTAAAAAAAGATTTGATATTTTAAGTGAAACTTTAAACGGAAGCTTTGGCTATAGTTATGAAGATATTAAAGAGGATGGCGTTGTTGTTGGAACACGTGTAACTTTATCTATACCTATAAAACATAAATTTTAACTATTAATAAATTAATTTAAGCAGTTTATAAATTAAAAAAAATTGAATGTGTAAATTGTTGTAATTTTACTCTATTGAATTTGTTAAAAGTAATAATTGTTGATGATGAAGAAAGCGCATGTGATGTGCTTGAAAATTTATTGTTGCGTTTTTGCGAAAATGTAAAAGTTATGGGTAAATACCATAGCGTTTTACAAGCCGTAGAAGCAATTAATACAGATAAACCTGATATAGTTTTTTCTGATATTGAAATGCCAAATTATGCAGGATATGAAATAGTGAATTTTTTTAAAGAAATAAATTTTGACATAGTTTTTATAACTGCTTACGATCAATATGCAATAAGAGCTTTTGAAGTTGCTGCTATAGATTATTTGCTAAAACCAATTGATATTGAGAGGTTAAAAAAAGCAATTGAAAGAGTTAGAACAAAACAAAATAACCTTTTACAAGTTGAACAGCTTAATTTATTAAGCAATTCATTAGAAACAAAAAAATTAAAAAACATAGTTGTAAGTAACAAAGGACAACAAAATATTATTTCAATTGATAACATAATAGCTATTGAAGCTTCAGAGTCTTATTGTACTTTGTACACAACCGAAAAAAAATATTTAGCGAGTAAAAACTTAAAACATTTTGAAACTTTATTAGAAAACAATAGCCAATTTATTAGAATACACAAATCGTGGTTAATTAATAAAAATTATTTAGTTCATTATTCTAAAACCGAATTAAATGTTTTGCTTAAAGGAAACATTACTGCTAAATTATCTAAATACAAAAAAACAGAGTTTGAGAGTTTTATTTTAAGTTAATGTTATTTTTTTTATTTATAAAAACAAAAAACCACATTTTAAGATGTGGTTTTTTGTTTTTAAATAATTTATTATTCTATTTAAAACTTGATGCGTTGTATGTTTTACCGCAATTTTGACCATTTAAATCCAATAACAATTGATCTGTTTTATCAAGCTGTGTGTTATTGTTTGGTCTTTTAGTGCCTTTATATACTTTACCACCTCCCGAACATGAAAATTCTTTCTTTTCTCCTGGCTTTAAAAATGTTGATACACCTTGTCCGTGGCACATTAAAAACTCAACATTGGTATCATTATAAATATAAACTGGAGATTGTGCCCATTGTGCTTTCTTTTTTTGACCTTCTGCAGATCCCCAATATCTTCCATTAATAGAATCTACACAAAATTTATATCTATCTTTTCCTGCTTGTTTCTTATCAACAAGCGCTTTGTTTTTTTCTTTCCAACCTGGTAAAACTTCTTCTTGTTTTTTAAATGCTTCATCAAAATATTTTTTAAGTGCTTCTTTATGTTTAGCTTCTTCCATTGTTTTTGATGATGACATTGCTAATTTCATTAGTTTTAATCCTTTTGCCTCACCTTTTTTAAAACATTTAGATATTTCATATCTGTCTTTGTTTTCCCATTTAGTTAAAATATAAACCCACTCATCTAAAAAAACTAAACGTGTGTGCGAACGATAATCGATGTAATCATACCCTACCATATACTTTGCATTATCTTTATACCCTAAAATATAAGTGCAAGGGTAACCTTCTTCATCTGGATAATACCTGTAAATATCATTACTTTCTTCTTTTTGTACTACAACTTCTTTTAAATTTTCTTGAAATGGTTTAAATGTTAAACTCCAAGGTTTGTCATCTATTCCATCATAACTTAATGTTCCACTATTATCAAAAACTTTATAGCACAAAAATTTACCTTCACCCATTTTTGTAGCTTTTGCTGTTTGATCTTCTTGTGCGCTTAGAATTGACGTGCTTAACAAGCCCACACATAAAATTTTACTTATTGTTTTCATATATTTTTTTTACGAAAGTATTGTCAAAAAATATATGATTAAATTTTTGTTTATGAATAGACAATAAAATTTAGGAATAGCAATTTAAAAAAATGTGATATTTGTTTTATACAAACTAATTTTTAAAACTCAACATTACGGTTTTACCATTATTTAAAAACTCAACTGTATCTGCTAAATTTCTCATTAAAAATATTCCTCTTCCATGAGGCTTATCAATATTGGCAGGGTCTGTAGGATCTGGCAATGAATTATAATTAAAACCACTCCCTTCATCACTTACATTAAAGGTTAACATTTGCGTGCCTTTATCAAAGCCTATTTTAACGTATTTATCTGGATTATTTTTATTACCATGTTGAATAGCGTTGTTTACGGCTTCGGTAACTGCAATTAATATGTTGCCATAACTGTCTTCGTTTACATTATAAATCTGACAAACATCATCAATTAATTTTTCTACTAACCTTAGGTTTTCGTTGTTACTACTTATTTTAATATGCTCTCCTTTAGCGGGAATCATGGCTTAATACTTCCGGTATTATTATTTAAATATAAATTTACTTTTTCTTTATAATATGGGGTTAAATTTGGTGGAACAGTATTTAACATCTCCATTTCTTTTTCTTTCATCCTTTTATACTCTAAAAATTGTTTTGGGTTGCTAAATTCTTCATTTTTTGCTTCATTACTTTTTCTTTTTTCATCTTGTTCTCTTTCTCGTTCGGCTTTTTCGCTTTCAAGCAATTTTGTTAAAATATCTTGTTGTCGTTTCATGGTTTCGTTAGTTAACTGCTTGTTAACCAAATCTTTCTCGGTTTGTTCCATTAAATCTGCTAAATTTCCACCGGGGTTTGATCCTTTATTTTTAAGTTTTTCCATCATTTGTTGCATTTGTCTTCTTAAAGCCTCTTGCTGTGCTGCCATTTTTGCAAATTGTTCACTTGTTCCTGGCATCATGCCCATTGTACCATTTTTACCATTTCCTGGGGTTTGACCACTGCCGGGTTTTTCTCCAGGTTTTTGCCCTGGTTTTTCTCCGGGTTTTTGTCCTTTTTCTAATGCGTCTTTTAATTGTTGCATTTGTTTATTTAATTGCTCCTGCAACTGTTTCATTGATTGCATGCTGGGTTTTGGTTGACCTTGACTAGGGTTTGTGCCTTTGCCAGGTTTTTTACATTTTCCACTTCCAGGTTTAGAATTTTTCATTTGCTTCATTTGCTTTTGCATGTTTTCTAAACTTTCGTTTAATAATAAAGCTAAATTGTTTATTGAAGTCATGGCGCTTTGCATACGCATGTTTGCTTCACCTGTGTTTCTTTCTGCTAAAACTTTAATAGTTTTATCCATGTTGCTATTTATTGCGCTAATTTCACGATTTACTAAGGCACTAATTTGAGGTGCTCTTTTACTTAAAGCTAATAAACTGTCTTCAATAATTTTACTATCATCTTTTAATTTGCTTTGTTGCTTAGGAATATTCACGTATAACGGATTATCAATTCGGGTTTTAGGTAAAGTTTTTAATAATTCTTCTTGCGAAAATGATAAATTAAGTAAGTTTTCTAAAATTTGTCTTAAGGTTGCCATGTTTTCTTCTTCTTGTTGTTGCTCCTCTTCTTGCATAGCTTCTTCCATGGCCTCTTTCATTTCTTGCATTTTTTCTGATGCATTTTTTTGATTTTGTGAAGCGTTACTTTTTGAATTTTTACTGTTTTTAGATAATTGTTCTTTTGCATTATCCATTTCTTTCGAAATTTCTTTTTGCAACTCTTCCGTTTTGGCTAATTTATTAGGTTCCTCTAATTGTTCGTTCTTTTTTTCAATTTCTTTTAAATCTTCTTTTAATTTATTAAAGTCTTTGTTTAATTCGTCTTGTTTTTTATTTAAATCCGAATTTTTTTGATCATTGTTTTTTTCATCAGCTGCTTTTTGAGTTTCTTTATTTAATTCATCTTGTTTAGTTTTAAGTTCATCTAACTTATCTATTGCGTTTTGCATTTTTTGCTCTAATTCTAATTGCTTAAATGCTTCTAAATTTCTATCTAATTCTTTTTCTATATCTTTATTAGTAAGTTTAATTTCTTCGAGTTTTTCTTGAACTTGATTTTTATCAAGCTTTTCCATCATTTTTTGTAATTCATCAAAAAGTTTTTTCATTTCTGGTGTCATTACATTTTCAAAAAGTTGTTCTAACTGTTTTTGTTTTTCTAATAAAGATTCGTCTGTTTCGTTAAGTTGATTTTGTTGCTGGTTATTTGCCTGGTTTTCTTGTTTAATTTCTTCTATTTTATTTTTTAATTCGTTTTGTTTTTTAAGTAAATCTTCAATTTTCTTTTTCTCTTCATAACCCAATTGTTTTTTATCATTTATTTTTTTAGATAATTCATTTAAATCTTTTTGTAATTGTTTTGTTTTAGTGATACTTTCTTCAATATCTTTTTTAATTTCAGTGTTATTTTTTTGAGTTTTTTCGGCTAGTTCATCTTTTGTAGGTGCTTTAAGTTGCATTGTTTGAGTTTTTGAACTTTTACTTCCATTTACACCATCGTTATCAAAAATTTCAAAATAATATTCTATTCTATCTCCTAATTTAAGGTTGTAGTTTTTTCCATTTAAATAAAAGAAAAATGGTTGGGTTATGTTTTCCTTTTTAATTTCAATTGGTTGATTACCTTTATTTTCGGTTGTTTTACCAGTAGAATCGGAAGAATAAATTGTGTAATTAAAATTTAATTTATTAAATCCATAATCATCTTTAACTTGCCCGCTAAAATAAACGTTTCTTAAATCTAATGAATCAACTTTTTCATTTACTTCTATAACTGGGTATTGATCGGCAATTACACTAATTCCATAAGAAACTGAATCAGATAAAACATTAGTGAGATTATTTAAAGCCTTAATGGTGTATTGGTTGTTTGATAAAAATTTTCGCGAAAAAGCAAATTGATTTTCGGATTTTTGTTCAGGAGTAATTAATGTATCAGAAAATTTTAATTGTAATAGCGAAGTGTTTAAAGTATTAAATGTCCAAATTACTTTTGTACCTTGAGGGATTTGTATATCTCCAGTATTTTCTATCGATTCGTTTACTTTTTTTATGTAAGCAGGATAAATTAATTGTAAATTAAATTGTTTTAATGTTGGTTTTGGTAAAACTTTTAATTCGTAAGTTTTGGTTGTAAACCCTGCGGCAGATAATTGAAATTGAATGTTTTGTTGAATGTTTTTAAATAAATATGAAAATTTTATTTTATTTTCTTTATCTAACTTAAACTCTGTATTATCAATTTTAATAAAAACCTCATTTGGTAATTCGTTACCTGTTGCATTAACCTTTAATAAAAAATCTTGAGTTTGACCTACAACTAATTCTTTATTTAAAAGTTCTAGTTTAAAAGGCATTTCTTTTTCAAAATGCTCTGAGTAATTAATAATTCTTTTAGTTGAATTTGTAATAATTTGAGGCCAAATTATTATTACGGCAACCGTTAAAAATAAAAATGGTAAAGTGTATTTTAAATACTTTTTATTTTCTTTAAAATCTATTGCTGCTGAAAAAGGCACTGCTTTTAAATCATTAATTTTTTGGTTGATGCTTGCAAATAATAAATCGTTTGATCCTCCAATTATTTGATTATTATGGAGCTGCAGCACATTTAATAATTTATCTTGAACTTTTGAAAAATGTGTGCCTATTATTGAAGCCGCCTGTTCATAAGAAAGAACATCTCCAATTTTATTTAGTTTAAGAATAGGAATGGCGATAAATTTTCCTAATAAAAATAAAAGTAAGGTAAGGTAACCAAAAAACAAAGCGCTTCTAACATAAGAATTAAACTCGCCAAAATATTCTATTAAAGTTACTGTTAAAAATGCGGCTAATAAAACTGCGCTTGAATATAAAACTCCTTTTATTAATTGGTTTTTATAATATTTGCGAATAAACTCATCTAGCTTATTAATTAATTCTTTATGGTTTGAGCTATTCATCCTTATACTAACAAATTTAAATTAAAATTGTGCAATTATATAATTAAACTTGTTAAAAAGTGTTTCAAAATAATTTCGTTAAACTTCTATAGTATTGGATAAATGATACATTGAGTAAAATTTACTGTTTTTATTGTTTAACAAATTAAATGGCGTATCTGTTTCAATTATTTGCCCTTTATCTAAAACAACAATTTTATCTACATTTTTAATTGTAGATAACCTATGGGCGATAATAATTGAGGTTCGATTATGGGCTATTTTAGCAGTAGCTATTTTAATTAATTCTTCGGTATTTGAATCTATGGTTGCTGTTGCTTCATCTAAAATAAATAGTTCAGGGTTATAAACGTAAGCTCTTATAAAAGCAATTAGTTGTTTTTGACCGGCTGATAAACTGATTCCACGCTCACTAACAACATAATCAAACCCATTTGGCAAAGATAAAATGTAATTATATAAACCTATTTCTTTTGTAGCTTCAACAACTTTATTATAACTAATATTTGGATTATTTAAAGTTATGTTATTAAAAACCGTATCGTTAAATAATTGAACATCTTGTAACACAACACCTGTATTTTGCCTTAAACTTGTTAGTGTATATTTGTTAATGTTAATGTTATCAATTTCAATAATTCCATTATTAATGTCGTAAAACCTACTTAATAAATTAATAATTGTACTTTTGCCAGAGCCTGTTGCTCCAACAAACGCAACAGATTCTCCTTTTTTAATTTCGAAATTAATATTTTTTAAAACCTCAACATTTTTAGTATAAGAAAACGAAACATTTTTAAAACTAATTTTATCTTTCATTTTAGTAAATTTTATTTTACCAGTATCTTCAATTATTTCGTTAGTATCTAAAATTTTAAAAACGCGTTCGGCACTTACAAAACCCATTTGTAAAGTATTTAATCTATCGGCTAACATTCTTATAGGTCTAAACATTAAATTTACCATCATTATAAAAAAAGTTAAGTCGCCTAAATTAATGTTATGTTTGTTTGCGTTAAATCCTGCATACCAAATAACCAATGCTATAGAGCAGCCTGCTAATATATCAACAACAGGAAAAAAAACAGAATAATAAAATATTGATTTAATGTTTGCAACGCGATGTTCATTATTAATTTGTTTAAACTTTTCATATTCGGCCTTTTGTCTATTAAAAATTTGAACCAGACTCATTCCAGTAATATGTTCTTGTGTAAAAGTGTTCAAATTACTAACTGCATTTCTTACCATTGTAAATGTTTTTTTTACACCTCGCTTAAATAATGCAGTTGCAATAAATAAAAAAGGGATGGTACTAAAAGCTAATAAAGCTAAAGCCCAATTTTGATTTAGCATAACAGAACAAAAAATAATCAGCATTAAAATATCTCCTGCAATAACTATAAAACCTTGTGCAAACACATCACTTAAACTTTCAATATCGCTTATGCATCTGGTAACTAGCATTCCTATTGGTGTATTGTCAAAATAGGCATTTTTAAGTTTAAGAATATGTTTATAAACTTGGTTTCGTAAATTATTTATTATGTTTTGTCCTATTAAACTAGTTATTCGAATGTTTAATATTTGAAATGCAGCATCTAACAATAAAGAGATTAATATGAGTAAGCAATAAAAATTTAAATGATTTATGTTTTTATTAGAACCAACTGCATCGTTAAGTACATTTTTAATAAGTAAAGGCCTAATAATTGCAAAAGAAGCAATAATTATAGTTAATAATACAGATGCAAAAAACAATTTTTTATATTGTTTAGTGTAAGATAAAATTCTAAAAATTAATTTGGTATTTAAATTTAAATTCAATAAATATGTTTGGGGTATTTGATCCCGGTTAAAAATAAAGCTTCGGCAGGTGCATTATTTCCAGCTTTTGATCTGTCTTTACATTCTATAATATTTTTAAATTCTTGTAATGTTATTTTGTTTTTACCAACTAATAATAAAGTACCAACAATTGCGCGTACCATTCCTCTCAAAAACCTATCAGCTGTAATTACAAAGCGCCACTCGTTAACATTTGTTTTTTGCCAAACTGCTTTTGTTATTTTACAATTGTTAGTTTTAGTTTGTGTGTGTAATTTACTAAAGCTTGTAAAATCATTATAATCATACAGTATTTTAGCAGCTTTATTCATTAGTTCAAAATCAACATCTCCATAAACATATGTGCTAAAATTTTCAATAAATGGGTTTTTATGTTGATGTATAAAATAATAATAGGTTCTTTCAATTGCATCAAAACGAGCGTGTGCATTTTCTTTAACCAACACTATATCGTTTATAGAAATGCTTGTAGGTAATACTGTATTTATTTTATATATCCAGTGTTTTTTATTTTGAGCTAAGTCTAAATAATTACTATCAAAATGCGCAATATAATTTTTAGCATTAACTCCTGTATCTGTTCTACCACAACCAACCAATTCAATTTTTTCTTTCATAATCATGCTCATTTTTTCCTCTAAAACTTGTTGTATGGTGTTAACTGTATTGTTTTGTATTTGCCATCCATTATAAGTTGAACCGTTGTATGACAGAGAAAGAAAATACCTTTGCATGAGCTACAAATTTACTTAAAATTTTGTTTTAAAGTTTAATTAAAAAGCATAAAAAAACCCGCATTTGCGGGTTATATACTATTGGTCATATTTATTATAACCTGCAGGCACTTCTAATTCTTTATCGTCAGGTGTACGTTTAGTTAATTTAAAAACTTCTAGTTTTGAAATTAGTTTTCCTTCAGATATTGATTTTTCTTCACTTAAAAAAGGCATACTTCCTTCTGGTAATCCATCAATTTTAGCAAAATATACGCTTTGTTTATCTTTCCTATTCCATAACTTTAAAATTGGTTGAAAAAAATTATATTTATCAAGTGCAATCCAATAAGTTATTTGTGTGTTTTCCTCTGTGTTTTTTACTGTGTATTCCGTACAATTTACGCCTTGTATTTTTTTTGTGCCTCCTTTAGTAACTACACATTGTCCTCTAACAATTGCGGGAGTTTCACTTTTATTAAAGCCCCATACTTTTCGTTTTGGGTTTAAAAATTTAACTGTATTTGCCGTTAAATCAAAAATAAAGCTTCCTTCAATTGTTGTTAAACTTTTTTTGTACTGATCTAATTTTATTAAATTATCTTTTACAATATAAATGTTAGTTGATGTGTCTTTAGAATTGTAATATTTAAACTCTATATTGCCATTAAAATTTTGTGCTATGCCATTTATTGTAAATGCAATTGTACTAAGTATAAAAATTATTTTTTTCATATTTAAATTTTAAGTGCTAATATATGTATTTTAGCTTTATAAATGAATAGTTCATCGAAAAAATTAGGAATAATTGGCGAAACAATAGCTTGCAACTACTTAATAGAAAATGGTTACGAAATTATTGAAAGAAATTGGAGATTTAAAAAATATGAAATAGATATAATTGCTAAAACAAATGATGCTATAATTGTAATTGAAGTTAAAACTCGAAAAAGTGCTAATTTTGGGCAACCCGAAGATTTTGTGAGCATTGCCCAACAAAAATATTTAACACAAGCAATTAACGAATACGTTGTAAAAAACAATATTAATTTAGATTGCATGTTTGATGTTATTTCAATTGTAATTAATGAAAACAAACAACCAATTTTAAACCATTTAAAAAATGCTTTTTACCCAACACTTAAATAATTTTAATTGCATTGTTGTTTTGGGTGTAACCGCAAGTGGGAAAACTAATTTTGCTTGTAAACTTGCACATGAACTTAATGGGTCAATTATTAGTGCGGATAGCAGGCAAGTTTATAAACAATTAACTATTGGCACTGGTAAAGATTTAAATGAATATAATATAAATGGGAATAAAATAAATTATTATGGTATTGATGTTTGCGATGCAGACAAACAATTTTATTTACATAATTTTTGCGATTTACTTTTATTATCCTTTAATAAAATAACTAACGATAATAAATTACCAATAATTTGTGGAGGAACAGGCTTATACCTTGATGCATTAGTTAAAAACTTTGAGTTAACTCAAATACCAGAAAATTATATTATTAGAAGTGAATTAAAAAATAAAAGTAAAGATGACTTAATTAAATTATTAGCCAATTATAATTTTGAAAACACGTTGCATGTAGATAAAAACTCCATTAAGCGTTTAATTAGAGGCATTGAAGTAGCAGAATATTTAAAATCTAATACTATAACAAAATCTATACTGCCTTATAAACCTATTTATTTTGGCATTAAAGTAAATGCAAATGAATCTGAAAACTTAATAAAAACTCGATTAATAAGTAGGCTTAACAATGGTTTAATTGAAGAGGTAGAAACTCTTTTAAAAAATAATATTTCTTTTGATAGATTATTGCAATTAGGCTTAGAGTATAAATTTATTGCTATGTATTTGCAAAGTAAGATTGATTATCAAAGTTTAATTATTCAATTACAAACTGCAATTATTAAATATAGCAAAAGGCAATTAACATGGTTTAAAAAGATGGAAAAAGAAGGGGTAATAATTAATTGGATTGAGAAAGAGAATTTAACTTCGGTAACACTAAATAACATAATAAATTCCATAAAAAAAGCGAAACCAATTAATTGATTTCGCTTTAAAATACTTTTTTAAAAAATTAGTTTCCTAAATCTTCAAAATTTACATCGCTGCCATTATTGTTTGAAGCAATACTAGGTGAATTTTGATTAATGTGTTGAATAGTTTCATTTAACCCTTCTACAAATTTTTCAAAATCTTCTTTATATAAAAAGATTTTATGTTTTTCATAAAAAAATTTACCATCATCACCAAATCTCTTTTTGCTTTCGGTAATCGTAAGGTAATAATCATTTCCCTTTGTACTTTTTACATCAAAAAAATACGTGCGTTTTCCTGCCCTTACAGGTTTTGAGAACATATCACTGCGCTCATTTCTTTCAAAGTCTTCAGACATAATTGTTTTATTGTGTAAACAAATATTGTAAAAAACTTACACCTTACAATACAGTGTTAATAATTTAATTATTTGTTAATAGCATTGCTTTTTACAAAAAACTGTTTGCTTTTTGTTAATAACATCAAAAAGCACACTCGCTAACGGAGTATTTAGTTGCTTTTTGTATAACCTCTCCACCAAAAACGGGGCTAAAACTTACCATTACTTCAACCGTATTTGGATTTGTTTTTAATAATTTATTTATACTTAAATCGTAGGCAAAACCTACATTCCAATTATGCAATAATCTAAACTGTACTATACCACAAATAAAATTATTCATTCGTAGGCTCATGCCTAAAGCAAGGCGTTTATTGTAATAGTTCATTACATTAAGTTCCAAATTTGGAATACTTGTAAATGCACCTTTTGCATTAACCGAAAATACTAAATTATCAAAATCATTAATTTTAAGTTTTGTGCCAATGCTAGAATTATAATTTAAAGCTATTCTACTGGGTGTGCCAATTGTACCTCCTATGCCTCGCCTACTCCAAACACTAGCATGTTGTATTGCCATATCCCAAAAAAATTTTCTGTTTGTTAATCTAATTCCGGGCACAACATCAGGTATTGCCCAAACACTTCCTGCGCTTGAACTAACAGCTGGGTCATTTAAATCAAATCTACTTTTTTCTAAACTGTATTGTTTTGCGCCTACAAAAACTCCAGCACTTAATAACCATCTTGCGCTTGCAAGCATATGAATGGTATAGCTTAACCAATAATCATTTTGTTTATAAACTCCATTTTGATCTTGTGCTAAATAAACACCAACATTATGCCACCGCTTGTAACTCCTTTTTGGTACAAAATTATAATTTGCCGAAATAAATGCACTTTTAGGATTATTGGAAATACCAAGCCATTGTGTTCTTCCACCAAAAACAAGTTCAAACGGCACACGCGCAACTGTTCCACTTGCCGCGGGGTTATAACCAATTTTATTAAATAAAAACTGTGTGTATTGAGGGAATTGTTGAGCTTTACAAACGCCAACAACAATAAAAAAATATGTAAATAGTTTTTTCAACGTAATATGGTTACATCACCTTTTATAGTTTTTTTATCTGTACCATCTTCGTATGTAATAATGTAATAATAAGTTGCATCTACAGCTTTTACTCCATTCCAATTACCATCCCACGGTATATATTTATTACTTTGTTCGTGTACTTTTTGGCCCCATTTATTAAATACAATAATGTCAAATTTATTTAATGTGTTAATGTTTGTAATTTGCCAAGTATCATTATAATTATCTCCATTTGGTGTAAAATGATTTGAAGGATAAATTGGGCAGGCTACTTTATCAATAGTAAAATTAATGGTTGTGTCTTTTTTGCCTTTTATTATAACATTTACATTATAGTTTCCTACATTTAATTCAGTTATAGAAAAAACATTGGTAAAACCATTACTCCAGTTAATACTTAATGTATCTGTTGTTTTTAAGCTATCAATTTGTATGCCTGCACTGCCTGTGGTACATATATAATCTATTTTAGATAGATTAATTAAATAATTATTCTGAGCAAAAACCGATGTTTGCATTAACAACAAAAGAATAATTCTTTTCATTTTTAAAAAATAAAAATAACAAAAAAACATCATAAAAAAGGTATATTAAACGTATATTTACAGCTAACTTTTATGCAAAATATAATTTCGCCTGTTAAAAAAGAAGATTTGTTAAGCGAGCTAAACAAATCAACATTTGTTCGCAAAACAAATAATGGCAATAATGAAATATACATTATTACACATCACAATTCTCCAAATGTAATGCGCGAAATTGGTAGATTACGAGAAGTTACTTTTAGACATGCAGGTGGCGGAACGGGTTTAGAGATAGACATTGATGAATTTGACACTTCATCACACCCCTACCAACAATTATTGGTTTGGAACCCAGAAGATAAAGAAATTGTTGGAGCTTATAGGTTTATTTTATGTAAAGATGCAGAATTTATAAATGGAAAAATAAATTTAGCAACTACTAAACTATTTAATTTTAACGAAAAGTTTTATAACGAATATGTAAATTACACTATAGAACTTGGCCGTTCTTTTATTCAACCGGCATACCAGCCAAGCGAACAATACAGAAAAGGTTTATTTAGTTTAGATAACCTATGGGACGGGCTTGGAGCAATTGTTGTTGATAATCCTTCACAAAAATACTATTATGGTAAAGTAACCATGTACACAGATTTTAATGTAACCGCAAGAGATTATATTTTAACCTTTATGCAACATTACTTCCCTGATCCTGAAAAATTAGTAACGCCAATTCATGGATTAACTAATAAAACAGATGTAAGTACATTTGTGAACGAATTAAAAAACCTTGATTACAAAGCTGGCCATGCACATTTAAATAAAAGTGTAAGGGCACTTGGCGAAAATATTCCTCCGCTTGTTAATGCATACATGAATTTAAGTCCAACAATGAAAAGCTTTGGCACTGCAATTAATCCAACATTTGGCGGAGTTGAAGAAACAGGAATACTTGTAACAATTTCTGATATTTACGAATCTAAAAAAGAAAGGCACATACAGTCTTACCTTTCCGAAAAAGCAGCAAGATAATTGAAAATTTCTAAAGCCATATTTATAAAAAGTGCTGGGCAATTTAAAGATTGTAAAAAAAGTAATTTGCCCGAATATGCTTTTATAGGCCGTAGTAATGTGGGCAAATCATCTTTAATAAATATGCTTTGCAATAATAATAAACTAGCAAAAACATCTGCTACACCTGGTAAAACACAACTTATAAATTTTTTTTTAATTAATGAGAATTGGAGTTTAGTAGATTTACCTGGTTACGGTTACGCTAAAAAAAGTAAAGCCTTACGCGATAGTTTTAGTACATTAATAATAGATTATTGCACTAAAAGAGAAAATTTAGTTTGTTTATTTGTTTTAATAGATAGCCGATTACCTTTGCAAGGTATAGATTTAGAATTTATGCAGTGGTGTTCAGAAAAAAACATTCCATTTAGTATTGTTTATACAAAAGCAGATAAAAATAGTAAAAGCGAATTGCATAAAAATATAAAATCTATTGAAACAAGTTTATTAAAACACTGGGAAGAATTGCCAAATACGTTTACAACAAGTAGTGAAAAACATACTGGTAAAGATGATTTGCTTGAATTTATAAACTACCATAATAGTAATATAAATGAAAAAGAGTGATTGGGAAATACTATTACAAAAGCTTGAAGAAAGATTTGGTACACCAATGGATTTTGATACAATTTTATTTACAATAGGATTACAAGAATTAAACAAACCTTTTAAAAAATATAAAAAAGACGAAAAAATAGATGTAATGCACATTGCCATTTGCACTTTACTTGAGCCCTATGGTTTTTACGAATATAAAGGTATAGATGATGACGGTTGGCCACACTGGGAACTTAAAGAAAACATTCCGCACCTAGAAGCAAAACAGCAAAACAAATTAATTATTGATTCTATTTTAGATTACTTTAAAAAAACAAATTTTATTTAATAAATAACACGCACTTATAAACCGTTAGTTATGACTACAAATTTTAACGCTTTGCAATCACCTCGAAGAAATGACTTTTTAAATGTTTTATGTATTTTATCTTTTGTAGCAATAGGTTTAATGCTAATATTTTCTTTTTTTATGATGCTTTGTTTAGCAATTGATGTAAATAAATTAAACGACGTTTGGGATCAAGCAGTTCAAGCCAACCCTATGCTCGAAAACTTTAATCCATCAACATTAATGCACGGTGTTGGTATTATGGGCGCATTAACATTAATTGCAAATTTGTTTTCATTAATGGGGGTAATTATGATGTGGAAACTTCAATTTAAAGGATTAATTATTTATGCAATTGCCGAAATTTTTGCAAATTTTATTTCATTATTTATAGATTTAGGAATGCCTCAAGGTCAACAAACATCAATAGGTGGTATAATTTTTTGGATATTAATTGATGGCTTATTTGTTTTAGCCTATTATCACAATCTTAAAAAATCACTTACTCAAAACACTAATTAACTATGAAACAAAAATATCCTAAAGGCTTATTCTTTTTAGTTTTTACCGAATTTTGGGAACGCTTTGGTTACTATTTAATGATAGGTATATTTACTTTATACATGACTGCCGATGCCAAAGAAGGTGGGTTTGGTTGGGATAACGAAAAAGCCTACGATATTTTTGGAACATTTATTGCAGCCGCATATTTAACCCCTTTTATGGGCGGTTTGTTAGCCGATTTAAAATTAGGTTATCGGTTTTCAATTATTTTAGGTGGTGCATTAATGGGAATTGGTTATTGTATGCTTGCAATTCATCAAGAATGGGCTTTCTATACTTCTTTATTTATTATGGTAATTGGAAATGGTTTCTTTAAACCAAACATTTCTACCTTACTTGGTAATTTATATAACTCGCCCGAGTTTAAAGATAAAAAAGACAGTGGTTATAACATTTTTTACATGGGCATTAACCTTGGTGCATTTATTTGCAATTTTATTGGTGCAATATTTTTAAATAAAATTGGTTGGAATGGGGCATTTATTGCGGCTGGTGTAGGTATGTTTATTGGTGTAATTACTTTTAGTGTTGGACTTAAAAATTTTGCAAATGTTGATGTTAGAAAAGAACCAAGTAAAGAAGATAAACCTTTTTTAATTCAATTTATTGGAGTTTTATTAGTTGGAACTTTTTTAGCATTAATTAGTTGGTTTACAAAAGGTACTATACTTAGCAGCGAAAGCTCTGATGCCTTTTTTATATTTTGTTTACCTGTAATCTTTTTCTTTACTTCTATTTATTTAAAAGCAAGCAGCGAAGAAAAAAAACCTCTCGGCACCATGTTTACCATATTTTTAATAGTAATTTTATTTTGGACAATTTTTAAACAAAATGGTACAGCACTTACTACATATGCTAAAAACTATACAGATAGAAGTGTTCCTGAAAAATACGTTTCTACATTAAACAGTTTGGGTTTTGCCGAAAAAATTAAAGCTGAAAACAAAGAAGTTGATCAACTAGATGAACAATTTAGAAAAATAAAAGATAAAGAAGGAAATGTTGTTAAGTGTAAAGATTACCCTCCATATTTTAAAAATATCGACCCTAATCAAATGCCAAAAGAAGGCGAAGAAATTAATTTAGTAAACACAAGTATTTTTCAATCTATCAATCCGTTTTTTGTTGTTGTTTTAACCCCATTATTGGTGGCATTTTTTGGTTTTTTAAGAAAACGAGGCAAAGAACCAACCACGGCAAGTAAAATAATGTATGGTTTATTAATTAGTGCTTTATCAACATTAGTAATGGTTGCAGCAATTCATTTTACAAATAATGGTATGCATAAAGCAAGCGCATGGTGGCTAATAGGTTGTTATGGCGTTATAACGGTTGGCGAGTTGTGTTTAAGCCCAATGGGATTATCAATGGTTTCAAAATTATCGCCTCCTCGTTTAACTGCTTTAATGATGGGCGCATGGAGTTTAGCAACCTCTATTGGAAACAAAACCAGTAGCGAAATTGCTAAATTTTGGGATAAATATGACAATAAGGCCGATTACTTTTGGCTAAACTTTGGCTTATTAATGTTGGCATTTTTAATAATGTTGTTTTTATTAAAACGTTTAAATCAAGTTTTTAAAAAATAATAACTATGGAAAACACAAGTAATACAATTTCGCAAATTAGAGAAGAATTTATTAAAGGCAGTTTATCTGAAAACGAAGTAGAAAGTTTACCTGATTTACAATTTAATAAATGGATGCAACAAGGTATTGATGCTAAAATTACCGAAGTTCAAGCATTTAATTTATGTACGGTTAGTGCTGAAAACAAACCGAGTAATAGAATTGTTTATTTACGAGAGTTTGGCAATAATAAGTTTTATTTTTATACTAATTATCAATCAAAAAAAGGAATTGATATAGCCCATAACAATAATGTAAGTGCATGTTTTTTTTATCCAGAACTAGAAAGACAAATAAGAATTGAAGGCACAATTACATTTGCCGAAAAAGAAAAATGTGACAGTTATTTTAACTCTCGCCCACGCGAAAGTCAAATTGGAGCATGGAGCTCTCCTCAAAGTAAAATAATAAATACACGCAACGAACTAGAAAATATTTTAGACTCTAACACTTCTAAATTTAGCAATCAAGTTATTCAACGTCCTGATTTTTGGGGGGGCTATATTATAAATGCAAATTATTACGAGTTTTGGCAAGGCCGTAGAAGCAGGCTACACGATAGAATTTGTTACGAATTAAAAAACAATAAATGGGAAATTTATAGAATTGCGCCATAAAATATTTCATAAAAAACAATGACAAAACAAGAGAAGATTAAAAATTTTGATGCAAATGGTATAGGACAATTAAACGATGGTATGTTTGGTTTACCCTTTACTAAAGATGAATGCGAAACCATATTAATTCCTGTACCTTGGGAGGTAACCGTTAGTTATGGAGGAGGCACTGCAAATGGACCTCAGGCAATTTTAGATGCAAGCTATCAAGTTGATTTATACGACCCTTATGTAAAAAATGCTTGGCATTTAGGTATTGCAATGGAAGAAATTAGCGAGGAAGTAAAAACAAAAAGCAATAATAACAGAGAGGCGGCAGAAAATTACATTAATGAATTAGCTAATGGCGCTAATCAATCTAATCCTGAATTGCTAAATATTGCAAACTTAATTTTAAACGAATGCGAGTGGTTAAACAATTGGGTTAAACAAAAATGTTTATTCCATTTAAACCAAAATAAAACAGTTGGTTTAGTTGGTGGAGATCACAGCACACCATTGGGGATGATACATGCCCTATCTGAAAAATATTCAGAATTTGCAATTTTACAAATTGATGCACATGCCGATTTAAGAGTTGCTTACGAAGGTTTTACCTACAGCCACGCAAGTATTATGTATAATGCTTTAAAAACTAAACAAGTGCAAAAGTTAGTACAAGTTGGCATTCGAGATTATTGCGAAGAAGAACTAAATATTATAAACAGCAGCAATGGTAGAATAAAAACTTTTTTTGACAGAGATATTAAGTATGCACAATTTAATGGGGATAGTTGGGATAGAATTGTTAACCGTATAATTAATGAATTACCTCAAAATATTTATTTAAGTTTTGATATAGATGGCCTAGACCCAAAATTATGTCCAAACACTGGGACGCCTGTAGCAGGCGGATTTGAAACAGAACAAGTTTTGTTTCTTTTAGAAAAAATTGTAAGTACAGGCAGAAAAATTATTGCTTTTGATTTAAATGAAGTTAGTCCAGCAATAGATAATGATTGGGATGCAAACGTAGCAGCAAGATTAATTTATAGAATTTGTAATTTAGTTGCATATAGTCAAGGTAAAAAAGTTTAAAAAATTATTTATAAACCATTTTCATCATTTCTTCATCTTTTCTATAAATATCTATAAACTTTTGTAGGTTACCCACACTGTCTGTTGTTGCGGTATAATAACGCACATAAAGCTGTAATGGTTTTTTAATATTTATTTGCCTTTGTTCTTGCTTACCAAAATAAGCAGTTAATGTATCATAAGGTATTTTTAAAGTATCCTCTCTAATTAAAAACCTTGCAAATGCGTCAAACTGCTCAAGTCTCATACAGCCATGACTTTGAAAACGATAAAAGGTTTTAAAATAACGTTTACTATTTGTGTCGTGTAAATAAACACCATGTTTATTATTAAAATTAAACTTACAAATTCCTAAACTGTTTTCGTTTCCTATTCTCTGTCTAAATTTTACTGGTAAATAATTTTTATTAAATCGTTTCCAATTTAACTTACCTAAATTTGTTACAACTTTACCATTACCATCAATAACTTCAAAATTCTTTTTATGCAGGTAATTAGTGTCTCTTTGTACAGCTGGTAAAATCTCTTCCCAAGCAATTTTATAAGGCACGTTCCAATAAGGATAAATCATCATGTAATTTATTTTGCTTTTTAATGTTGGAGTTTGATTTTCGGGCTTACCAACTACTACTCTACTTTTTAAAACTAAAGTATCTATTTTGTGTTTTTTATCCCATTCCCAAACATACATCATAGCAGAGGGAATGTTAACAATTGTATATTGTTTAGGGTATTTAGCAGGTTCCCATCGCCACCTTTCAAGCGCCATTTCAATTTGTCTAATTGTTTTTTCTTTATCTAAACCAAGTGCTTGTTTTGTGTATTTACCTAGCTTACCATCTGTTTCTAAATTAAATGTTGCTTGAAATTTTTTAATTGCTTTTGCAAGTTTTAAACTATCATTAATTTTTAATGTGTCGTTATAATATCCTGTTTCTATAAACCTTTGTTTTAATTTATTTTTTAGAGCGGGAGTATCCAAAACATTTGTAAATGAAATGCTATCCCAAAATAATTTATCATTTTGAAAAATATAATTACGCAAAGCTTGTTTTAAAAATTGATACCCTTCATGTTTTGGCTCTAAAGAATCTAATGCAGTTCTAACTTTGTTTGAGTCTATTCCAAATTTCAAAATACCTAACCAATTAGTATCTAATTTTAAAGGATTCCATTCGCGCAAAAGTGTATCGTATGCAAAACGACCTTTATTTAAATGTGCGCCAAACATAAGGTAAGCATTAGTAAGTAAAACTTCAAATTTGGCAATATTGGTAACATTATAGGTACTATCTGTTTTATTATAAAAATTATTTTTTAACGAATCTAATTTTTTAAAATGATATTCGTTTGCATACAAGCCATATTGCCTGGCTTCTTTAACTATTTTAAAAAGAGTATCACATAAAACGTTAAACTTTCCTGATTTTGTATAATTTAATTGATTAAGTTTTATTACATTTTTATAAAATGGGTAAGCAAATAAAGTGTCAGAATCTATAATCAAAAGAGTATCTCCTTTAACATTATTGTGCAATTCATTTAAAATTAACAGGGCTTCAGCATCAACATTTTGTGGCTCTTTAATCTTTCTAACAACAATTTCATTATTATTATTTTTAGTATTACATGCAAATAATAGTGTTATAAAAAAAAGTAATATGTAAATTCCTTTCAAAATATTGCTAAAAATTTAGTTTTTAATTTGATAACAAACATAAATAAAAAAGCCCTTCAAGAATCTTGAAGGGCTTTTTATTTTTTTAAATTAATTATTTATTTAAAACAATTCTTTTAACCATTTTATCTTTACCGTTACTTACTGTAACAAAATAAATACCGTTATCAAATTTGCTTAAATCAATAGAAACGTTTTCAAATTGAGCATTTTTAATTTCTCTTGCTTCAATTACTTGGCCTAAAGTATTTGTAACATTTATTGAAACATTTGCAGCCTCAGTTAATGCTAAGTTAACAAACACATCTCCATTAGTTGGGTTAGGTAATACAGATACATTTTTATTTAAACCTGTAGCTTTTGTCATACCTACTGTACTAACACTTCCGCTAATAATTGGGAAAATTGCTAAATTAGCTTTAAATGTAGAGCCCCAAGCTGGGTTCATTCCATTCCATGAATCATCCGACCATTTTTCCCATGCATTATTAACTGCAGCAAGTGTTCCTGATTGAGCATAAACAACCATAGTGTCGCCAGCAGTTGTAGGGGTAACAACAGAAGCATAAAAACCTGCAGTAACTGATATTGGAGTTGTGAACATAAATGTATATGTAAATGCTGCGGTACTAGTGCCAGCTGCAGCTACAATTGTACTAACTGATTCAGATTTTGAACCCATTAATGCACCTGGTGCAGCAGTGTTGCTAGTTCCTGCATAAATATTTAATGCAGTCATAGGGTTGTTAGTTGATGAAGATACGCCATAGTTAAGAGCAGCATTTCTATATAAATATACTACTGCACCTGTAATTGACGCATTTGATACAGCGTTAGAATAAGAAGAAGCAGGGAAATATTGCGCTTTTTCTTTATCATCGTAACAATTTGATCCTACAACATAACCAGCCTTTGGAGAACATCCTGGTGTTGCAGTATCAGAACCTGCTGTGTTTAAACCAATAGAAGTGCTAGTGCCTGAAAATGGGCTTACTAATACTGTTGTTGGTGTGCTGTTAGCTTTTGCTGCAGCAGTTACATCAATAAAACCATATTGAGTTGTTGAAGTAACAATTTTTCCTGTTTGTGCTACTGCAGCAGTTGATAATGCAATAGCAGAAATTGTAAGTAATTTTTTAATCATGTTTTGTGTTTTTAAAATTTTGTCTAAAATAGTAAATAATTTAATTGAAATGTTATTTTAAAGTTAATTTTTTTTGTTTTGTTAAACCACTAAAAACTAAATTGTAAGAATCTAAAATCCAATTTAATACCAGTTTTGAATTTGTGCCTTTTTCGCAAACAATAGTGTTCCAATGTTTTTTGTTCATATGGTATCCAGGTTCTACAAAATGGTATTTTTCTCTTAGTTCAACAGCATAATTAGGTTCACATTTAACATTAATACTTATAGGGTTGCTATCCAACGCTAATAATAAAAACATTTTGCCACCCACTTTAAAAACTAAAGTGTTTTCATCAAACGGAAAACTCTCCTCTACTCCTTTTAATTTTAAACAATAATCTCTAATAAATTCAACATCCATAAACCAAATATGCAAAAAAACATACCATTTATACAATAATATTTAAAAAAATAAGTTTTAATAAGCAATTTTGCTCATAAAATTACTTAACATTAAATTAATGTAAAAATTGGTTTTAAGTTCAAAAACAATTTATTAAGTTTGACAAAATTTATATTAAACATAAACACAAAAAAATAAAGAAGTATGAGTTCAAAGAAAACATCGGGAGGTTTCCCATTAATCGTTTCGTTTTTAGCCATTGTAATTTGCTTAGCAATTGGTTGGGGTATTTACAAAGGCATTTTAGGTGCGCCTGCTAACTTTGAGGGAGGTAACATAGACTCGCACAAACCTATAAACATTTTAGGTACAATGTACATGGGTGGTTTTATTGTGCCTATTTTAATTGGATTTTTATTAACTGTAATTACTTTCGCAATTGAACGTTTTTTCACAATATACAAAGCTGCAGGTGTTGGTAATACAGATAAATTTATTGCAAACGTAAAACAATTAGTGAGTGCTCAAGATTTTGAAGGTGCTATTGCTGCTTGTGATAAACAAAAAGGCTCTTTAGCAAACGTAATACACGAGGGTATTGCAAAATATCAATTCGTACAAAACGATTCTTCAATGGATAAAGACGCAAAAGTTGCATCTATCCAAAAAGCTTTAGAAGAAGCTACAGCTTTAGAATTACCTATGTTATCTAAAAACATGGTGGTTATTTCTACAATGGCTTCTATTGGTACTTTAGCTGGTTTAATTGGTACAGTTGTAGGTATGATTCGTGCGTTTGCCGCTTTAGCTAACGCTGGCGCGCCTGATACCGCTGCTTTAGCAACTGGTATTTCCGAAGCCCTTGTTAATACCTTAGTTGGTATCTTAACTTCTGCTTTTGCAATTATTTTCTACAATTATTTTAGCAATCGTATCGATCAAATTACTTACGCAATGGATGAAGCTGGATTCTCTATAATTCAAGAATTCCAATCTCACGGTAAGTAATAAACCTTTAACTCTAAAAAAATATTTTATTAGAGTTATGGAAATTTAAATAATTATACATCTAAATAAAAAAAGAAATTATGTCAAAAAAACCATCAAAAGGAGGAGCCCCCGCATTGGATATGACGCCAATGGTTGACTTGGCTTTCTTATTGGTAACATTTTTTATGTTGACAGCTTCTTTTCGCATGGCAGAACCAGTAACGGTAGACCCTCCATCTTCTATTGGAAATGTGGCTTTACCTGATAATCATATATTGGTTACAATCGACCCAAATGGACGCATATATTTTGGTATTTCAAACACAACAGCAAAAGTTAATGCTTTAAAAGAAATGTCAGCAAAATATAAAGTTGATTTTAACGAAAAACAGTCTGCAAAATTTGGCGGAATTCCAAGTTTTGGAGTTGATATAAAAGATTTACCTGCATACATTGATGCGAAAGATGAGGAACGTAAAAACTTTAAAGGAATTAATAAAAATGGCCAATCTGGTGTACCAATGGATACCATTACACCTAACAATCAATTAAAAGATTGGATTGCTATTGGAGGGCGCGAAGCAGTAAGAGTTTACAACGAAGCAAAAGCAGAAGCTACAGCCTCGGGACAAGATTTTAAAGCTGAAAAACCGCGCTATGCAATTAAATGCGACTCTAAAACAAAATACATTTTTGTTAAAAATGTAGTTAAAACCTTTACAGATTTAAAAATATTCCAGTTTAATTTAATTACATCGCTCGAGGGCGGTGGAACTGTAATTGAACCAACAAAATAATTGTTTTACCATAATTAATGAAAAATTAATCATTAATAAAGAAAATATAAAAAAATGGCAGAAATAGCAGATAGTGGTGGCGGAGGCCACAAGGGCGGTAAAAAACGCGCAAAAAAACAAAGCACGCGAATAGATATGACGCCAATGGTTGACTTAGCGTTTTTGTTATTAACGTTTTTCGTTTTAACTGCAACGTTTAGCAAACCAAAATCAATGGAATTAACTTTTCCAGACCCTAACATTATACCCGAAGAACAAACTAAAATTAAAAAAGGGGTTACTTTTTTATTAACAAAAGACGATAAAATTTTATATTATGAAGGGGAGTTTAGAGATAAAGATGACGATAAAGGTAAAATGACCGTTTTACAAGAACTTAGTTTTTCTCGAGATGCAAAAAACAGTTTACGAGCTTATGTTTTAAAAAATAGCGAAGAAATGCATACTAAAATATTAGCGCTTAAAAAACAATTTGAGGCTGATCAAATGCCAGACACTACTTACAAAAGAAAAGTGCGTGAAGTTAAAGCAGATAAAGAATCTTTTACCTATTTAATTAAAACTGACGATAAAGCAACCTATAAAAATGTTATTGATGTTATTGACGAGTTAAACTACAACGCAGTTGGTAAATATGTAATGGTTGATTTAATTAAACCGGAGTTTGATATGTTAATTGCTAAAGTAGGACAATAAAAAAATTAATATGATAGTTTTAGGAATTATATTATTAACATTTGCTATAATACAAGGTATTATGCTAATGCTTGATTTAGGAACAGGTTGGAACGGCGAAACTTATTTAAGTCGTAACGATGTTGTTTTCGAAGGTCGAAACCAAAGTTATGGCGCATACGAAATTCGCAAAAATTACAATAAACGTGTAATGTATATTATAATTGGCGTAATTGGTTTTGCATTTATGTTGTATGGCGTAAAACTAATATTTGATAGGCCAGATGCAGTTGATGAACATGTTGAACAAATTAAAGTTGAGCAAATTGATTTAACTCCTCCTCCACCTGTTGAAGAACAACCACCGCCACCACCGCCACCACCGCCACCACCAATGGTTGAAATGGTAAAATTTACACCTCCTGTAATTAAAGATGATGCGGTTGAAGAAGAACCTCAAAAATTACAAGAAGATGTAAAAGACACACAAGTTGGTACTAAAGACCAAGAAGGTGATAATATTGTTGCTCCACCAACAGAAACTGTTGCAGTAGCCACAGAACCCGCAGCTCCAGAAATTTTTACAATTGTTGAAGAAAATGCTGAATTTCCTGGTGGAATAGCAGAAATGGCTAAGTTTATACAAAAAAACTTACAATATCCAGCTATGGCTCGCGAAGCAGGAATAAGCGGTAAATGCTTTTTAAAATTTGTTGTTAACGAATCGGGTAACATTAGCGATGTTCAGGTTTTAAAAGGTGTGCCAGGTTGCAGCGATTGTGATAAAGAAGCAATTAGAGTAGTAAAATCAATGCCAGCTTGGAAAGCAGCAAAAATGACGGGTAAAGCAGTTAAATGTTACTTTAACTTACCAATAAGCTTTAAAATACAATAAATAAACTTAATACTCATTTTAAAAGCCACAACATACATGCTGTGGCTTTTTTATTAAAAAACAAAAAACATGAAATCTATTCAACAAATTATATCGTTTTGGTTTGCAGTAGTTATGGTAATAGTAACTATTGGTATAGGCTTTGCTTTTATGCTTTCAGATGTAATGTCAGATAAAATGTATGGAACCAAAAGAACAGTTTTTATTTGTTTAATGTTTGCGTATGCTGTTTATAGAGGATATAGATTGTATGCTCAAATTAAATCTAATAAAAATGAAGCATAATTTTATATATCTAATATTTGCTTTTGTATTTACAAGTTGTAATCAATATTTTAAAAATGATTATGATGATAATTCGCCCACATCTGGCAAACTAAAAGTGTATTACGATGAAGGCTTAACCTCTCATGTTAAAGAATTAACAACTTTATTTGAAGCTAATTATACAAATGCTAAAATACAACTTAAAGCTTGTAACGATGATGAAGCAATACAAGCATTATTAAACGATAGTTGTAAAGCAATTATAGTTTCTAGGCCATTAAGTTTAATTGAAGAAAAAAATTTTAAAGCAAAAAAATGGATGCCAGATAATAGTGTTGTTGCTTTAAATGGTTTAGGAATATTAGTAAATTACTCTTTTCCTATTAAAAGTTTAAGTACAAATCAAATTTATAAACTATTAAGCGAAGAAAATGTTTTAACTGATTCTACTGGCAATAACATAACTGTTAATGTTGTGTTTGATAAAAATAATTCGTCGGTATTACATTACTTAAAAGATTCCATTTTAAAAACAAAAAAATTCGCAAAACATTGTAACACTTTAACTAACGCTATTGAAGCAATAGATTATGTTTCTAAAAATAAATCATCTATTGCTTTTATTGATTATGCTTCGTTTAGCGATGTTGATGACACTTTAAATAAATTTTACAATTCTAAAGTAAAATTTATTGCCATTAAAAAAATTAATAACGACACAGCATTTTTACCAAATCAAAGTAGTTTTTTACTAAACCAATATCCCTTTATAAGAAAAATTTATGTGTACAAAACTGCTTCTGAATTTTCTTTAGCTAAAGGATTTCAAACATTTATTGCTGGGCCAAAAGGGCAACACGTATTTTTAAAAGGCGGTTTAATGCCAACTAAACAACAAGAACGTAGTATAACGGTGAAATTAAACTAAATTTTTCCCAAAATATCTTAAAAAACTTAATAATTTTAGGTTAGGCACGTGGTTTGTTTTTTATAAAAATATTATTTTTAAGCATTAATAATTACTATGAACAAATCAATATATACACTAGCCTTTAGTTTAACTTTAAGTAGTTTCTTTGCGCAAACTTTACCCGATGCTGTAAAAAAATCTGAAAACGAATTATTTGATTCGGCAGAGTTAGACTTTAAATCATTAATTTCTAAACAACCTACTCAAGGTGATAATTATTTTTATTTAGGAGATAATTTTTTTAGAAGCGGCTTACTTGATAAACAATCTGATTTTATTGATTCGGCAGAATTTTATTTTAAAAAAGGGATTGAAGTTAATGCTACAAATGGCCTAAACTACGTTGGTATGGGTAAAGTATTTTTGTATAAAAATAACTTAAACGATGCAAAAGCTCAATTTTTTAAGGCAAGTAGCATTAGTCAAAATAAAAATGCAGAAGTTGCTCGCCAAACATCAGAGGCATGGTTAACAACCGAAACTAAAAGTGCTGACGATGCAATTACAGCAGCTAACTTAGCTGTAAAATTAGATCCTAAAAACCCCGAAAGTCATATAGTTTTAGGTGATGCTTTATTAGAAAAAACTCCAGCAGATGGCGGACCTGCAATTAAAGCTTACAAAGCAGCAACTGCGCTTAACCCAAAAAACACTAAAGGTATTTTACGTGAAGGTAAATTGTATCAACGTGGGCGTAACTATCAATTGGCTTTAGATAAATACAACGAAGCTTTAGCAATTGATAATACTTATGCACCTGCGTATAGAGAAATTGCTGAATTGTATTTTTTAGCGGGAAAATCAAGCAAATCTATTGAAAGTTGGAAAAAATATTTAGAGTTAAACAATAGTAATTTTGCTCGTTACCGTTTTTTAAGTGCATTATTTAAAAACAAACAATATAGCGAAGCAATAAGTGAATATGAAAATCTTAAAAAAACAAATTTTAATAGTCTTTACCTCGAAAGATTAGCAGGATACAGCTATTACGAAATGGGTAATAAAACAGATAAAGAAGCATACAACAAAGGCCTTAAAGCTTTAAATGAATTTTTTACTGCTGCTGGTCCTAATTTTAAATACATTACCGATGATTATAAATACAAGGGATTATTGTTAGTTAAAACAGGGCAAGATTCATTAGGAATTATTGAATTAGAAAACACAATAAAAAAAGATCCATCATCTGCAAAAGATTTATATACCGAAATTGCAAGTATTTATTACAAATTAAAAAAATACGATCAAGTAGTAATTGCAATTGATAAAAAAACTGCAATAGATGTAAATTCTTTAAACAATAACGATTATTTTAATGCAGGTAGAGCCTATTATAACATATCTCTTCCTTTATTTAATGCGTTTGTAACCAGTAAAGATGTTAAAGTAAAAGCTGCTAAAGAAGCAGAAGCGTTACCTTTATTAATTAAAGCAGATTCAGCATTTAGCGGATTAGTTAGAAAAAATCCATCATGGGCAACAGCATACACTTGGAAAGGAAGAGTAAATGCTTTAGTAGAAATTTTACAAAAGAAAGAAAAAGAAGGTTTAGCAAAACCTTGGTACGAAAAAGTAATTGCTACAATTAAACCCGAAGAAAAAACAGCTTCATATAAAAGAGATTATATTGAAGCCTTAGAATATTTAGGTGCGTATTATGTTACCGTTAGTGATAAAGTAAAAGCAGATGAAACTTGGAACCTAGTAAAAGAAGCTGACCCAAATAACGCTAAACAATTGCTTTATTTTAAAAAAAAGTAAATTAATTTCTCGGTTTTAGTTTTTTCGTTTAATACCACATTGGTTATGTTTTAGCTAACCTTTAAATTGTATTAATTAAAAATTAATGAACGAAAATCCAAAAATAAAATTAAAGCTTACAATAATTGACATTGTATTAGAAATTTTTGGTTGGACTTCTATATTACTAATTTGGATTTTAATATTTAAAAACTATAAAAGCTTACCAAATGTTATTCCTACACATTATAACATTTCAGGAAACGCTGATCATTTTGATAAAAAAAGTAACATCTTGGCTTTACCAATTATAGCAAGCATACTTTTTATTGGAATAAAACTATACTTAATAAATTTCCAAACGTTTTTAATTACTCTACAAAAATAACAACAGAAAATGCTCTTAAGCAATATACAATTTCAACACGATTAATAAGATATTTAAAATTTATTATAGTTGTAATTTTTGGTTTGATTACATTACAAACTATCAGAGTAACTAACAATGAAACAAGCAGTATTGGTGTTTGGTTTTTACCTTTAACAATACTACTAATTTTTATTCCATTAATTTTCTTTGTAGTAAAATCTTTTATTAAAAAATAATTATAAAAACACATCATTTAACAATACTTTATTTCTTATTGTGTTACTAAAATATTAAACAAATAAATTATTTTGTAGTTTGATTTTACTAAATTAGTGTTAAACAAATTTTATATTAAGTTAATCTAAATAACTAAATATAATAACCCACAAACTGTTAGTAATAATTTTTTAACATGAAAAAAACTTGGTTATCGCTTTTACTAATTGTTATAATAAATTTAATTGCTATAAATTCTTTCAGTCAAACAAAAGATACTTTAAAAAAAATCAAAATGCATTAAACGATGATGCTTACTTGCATCCAGTAGATTGTATTACACCTTACACACTTAAAAAAGGAGAATGGATTTACGCACAGTCAATACAAACTTTACCCTTTCCTAGTTGGGCATTTTATGGCATTACAGATAAATTAACTACTCAAATAGATTTATTACCTTGGCTATATGGTGCATTTACCAATTTAAAAAAACCAATTCCAAGTTTAAATTTAAGATATAGATTTAATACTCAAAAAAAAGCAATTCCTACAATTGGTATTGAAACAATGTTTGTTCATTTTTGGGATACATTACAACGCTTTAAAACTCCAACAATTACTGTTTGGGAAAACGGCTCGTATTTTCATATTAAACCTACCTTTGGTTACAATATTAAAAATAAATTATATTTTAATTTATCATTTGGGGCTGACTATGTAAAAGAATTAATCATGCAAAACAACGACACTTCTAATTTTCAATTTAAAACTTTTAATAGAAGCTGGAACCCTAATTATGCAATAGGAATTGATTATAGACCATCAAAATGGATAAGTTATCATATAGCATACACTTATGGCTCTACATTAACTTTTTTAGAAAACGTACCTCGAAAAATTCAAATAACTTACGGTTTTAGAGTTGCCCCTTTTTATAAAAACAAATTTGGTGTGTTAAGAAACTTACGAATAGAGTTTGTAGCAATTAACGGCTATTTTAACGATGTAGGCGCAAAACAAATATTTCCAATTCCAATTTTCCCTTATTTTTATTGGCAATGGAAAAAAATCAAAAATTAAACTCACAAAAAAATCCTCTCTGTTAAACAGAGAGGATTTACAAACTAAACTAGAACAACTATTATTATTTCATAAGGGTTACATGGCCAACGTATTCTTTCTTGCCTTGGCTGTTTTCTCCTACTACTTTAATTTTATATACATATGCTCCTATTGGTAAGGCTGCACCTTTTGCGCTTCCATCCCAACCTTTGCTTATGTCTTTGGTTGAGTATAATAATGTACCCCATCTATCAAACACATCCATACTAAAATTATCTATTTTCATGCCTGTACCTTTTACCATAAATAAATCATTTACCCCATCACCATTCGGTGTAAAGGTGTTTGGTATATACACACTTAAATCTTCGTTTACTTCTATAAACTTAACTACTGTATCTACACAACCTTTATCTGTTGTTGATACTAACATTACCGGATATTTTCCTGCTGTTTCAAACACTCGCTCTGGGTTTTTTATGCCACTACTATCTACAGCTCCGTTTAACGATTCTTTTGTGCCTAAAAACATCCAGTTGTGAGTTACAACAGGTCCTGCCTGATGGATTGGGTTAAACACTACTTGGTTATCGCTTAAGGTAATGTACTCTGGTGTATGGCTTATGCTGCTTCCTGGTTTTGGATATACTGTTATTGGTAATGGGTAACTGTATGTTCCTTTACATCCATTACTGCCTACTGAGTATATTTTTAAATTATATGTTCCTGGCACATCTATGCAATAGTTTATGCTATCTGCCTGAAATTTTATTCCGTTTCCAAAATCATAAATTGTACTTGATGCCTCTGATTGTGTTTTTGAATTATATAATTGACACAATGGTTGGCAACCGTTTACTTTTTCTAATTGTAAGTTTGGCTGTGGTGGTTGATTTACTGTTAATGTAAAGGTGTGATTAATTGTGTAATGTGGGCATGCGATATCATAACCTGTTACATTGTATATGGTTGTTCCTAATGGGTTACCTGTTTGCACGCTTCCGGTTGGCGATCCTACATATAATGGTGGGTTCCATACATAAGCATAGTTTCCGCTTCCTCCTACACTTTGCATACTAAAGGTTACTGCATCGCCCCTGCAAATTGTTTTATTGCTTGGTGTTTTATCAAATTTTATTGGATCTAATACATCTACTATTGTACTGCCTGTTGTTTTACATGGCCCTAACATTACTTCTAAGGTATATACACCTGATTGGTTGGCTTGCACAAATGGTATGTTTAAGTTTTGTGTGTTTGAGGTGTAACCGCTGCTTCCTATCCAACTATAAGTTGTTGCCCCTGCTGGACCATTTATGTTTAATAATGAATTAAAACATGTTAATGTGTATGGCGTTAATGTAAAGTTTAATTTTGGGTTTATGGTAACATTTGTGGTGTTACTGTTGTAACAGGTTAAATTGCCATTATTAAATGCCACAGTTACTGTATATACGCCACTTGCATTTGGGTACAGGTTATACAATTGTGGGTTTGATAGGTTTGAGGTAAAGGTATTTGGCCCTGCCCATGAATAGGTTGATGCGCTTGCTGCATTGGCTTGTAGGCCTATGTTTGCTGGTTCGCATTGCGATATTTGCGGGATTACATTTACTGGATTTACTGGCACTACATTTTGTACTGCACTGCCTTGTGTTGTACAACTTACTGTGCCTATTACAAAGCCTGCTGTTGCAAAATAAGCTCCTTGTGATACGGGTTGTATATTATTTAATGTTACTGTTGCTGTGTTTCCTGTAAAATTATTTGGGCCTGTCCAGCTAAAACCTACTGCGCCTGGGGCTGTTGCTACCAAACTTGTATTACTAAACTGGCATACGTTTGGCGTTAAGTTTATTGCAACTGGGCTTGTGGCTACTACAGATAGATTGCTTACTGCTGTTGATGTACATACAAGAGTGGTT
>JAIUNM010000009.1 GCA_020162035.1 Bacteroidota bacterium
ATTTAACTATATTAGAGTATCAAAAATCAATTAATAATAACTTAAAAAATGCAGCTTAATGTTAATAAATTTTTGTCCACTTTTTGTTTGGAATTCCAATTAAACCAACTAATTTTACTTTCAACAGAAACAGGTTCTAAATCTGCAGTTACCATTCTGCTTTCAATTGTAGAATTGTATGTTGCAACAATGTTTTCTAAATCACTAAAAGTAGCTAATTCAAAACTAATCATTAATAAAGCAAATTATGATAAGGGTATCTTTTAATATGAATTTCTTTAACCATTTTATACAGAGTGGATTTAAACTCATCAACATTATTTTTTTGTTGAGCACTAATAAAAATACAGGTTGTATTTAAACTTTTCATCCAAGTATTTTTAATATCATCTAAACTTAAATTTTCTTTTAAAATAGGGGTTAAATCATCTTCATCTTTAGGAACATAGGTAAATGCGTCAATTTTATTAAATACTAATAAAGTTGGTTTATCTCCTGCTCCAATATCTTGTAATGTTTGTTTTACTACATTTATATGATCTTCAAAACTTTTATGAGAAATATCTACAACATGTATTAAAACATCAGCTTCACGCACCTCATCTAAAGTACTTTTAAAACTTTCAACTAATTGAGTAGGTAATTTTCTAATAAAACCAACCGTATCGCTTAATAAAAAAAATAAATTATCAATTGTTACTTTTCTAACTGTTGTATCTAAAGTAGCAAACAATTTGTTTTCAGCAAAAACTTGGCTTTTGCTGAGCATATTCATAATTGTACTTTTTCCAACATTTGTATATCCAACTAAAGCAACACGAACAAGCTCTCCCCTATTTTTTCGTTGGGTAGCCATTTGTTTATCTATTTCTTTTAATCGTTCTTTTAATAAACTTATTTTATCGCGTACAATCCTTCTGTCTGTTTCTATTTCTTTTTCCCCGGCTCCACCTCTAGTACCTGTTCCTCCACGTTGTCGCTCTAAGTGTGTCCACATACCAGTTAAACGCGGTAATAAATATTGATATTGCGCTAATTGGACTTGTGTTTTAGCATGAGCTGTTTGTGCACGTTGTTCAAATATTTCAAGAATTAAAGTTGTTCTATCTAATATTTTTTTACCTAATACTTTTTCTAAATTACGCTGTTGAGATGGCGAAAGTTCATCGTCAAAAATAACAACGTTAATATTATTTTCTGTAATATAATTTTTAACTTCTTCTAATTTACCTTTACCAATAAAGGTTGCTTTATCAGGCTTTTCAAGTTTTTGAGTAAATACTTTTTTGGTTTCTAAACCGTATGTTTCCGATAAAAATGCTAGTTCATCTAAATATTCTTTTGCCAAACTTTCGTCTTGCATTTTGTTCATTACTCCAATTAAAACACATGTATGAACAGGAATGGCAGTTGAAAACGGTTCGGGTTTCATTAAATTTATTTGCTCTTTATAGTAGAAACAACATAATTGGCAATTGCATCTGCTTCTTCTGGTGTAACATCTGCGGCGGGCATTGTATTTTTACCATTAATTATTGTTGCTTTTATTTCTTCTAAAGAATTTTGAGTAACACTTAAATCTTTAGCTCCTGCAGCAGCTAATTTTCCATCACCGCCATGGCATAATCCACATTTAGCTTCGTATAAAGCTTTACCATCATTACTTGCAATAGTTGTATTTCCGTTTGCAGATACACCTTTACGTTTATGATAAACTTCGGCTAAACCAAAACTACCTGTAATAAGTAATAAACTTAAAGCAGCTAAAAGTTTGTTTTGTTTTTTAAATCCTATAATTGCAATTGGAATAGAAACTAATACCATTGCAACTTTAATAAAAAACAAATAATCGTATTTACTTCCAAAAGGTAATTGAGTTGCTAAAAAAATACCTGTTGCTAAAAACAAAAAACTAATTACCATTTCAGGTATTTTAATTTTTTTAGTAAATGAGTTAAGTGTTTCTATTTTATTGCTTAATAATAATATTGTTTTAATTAAATAAATTAATAAAAATAGTGTAACAACTAAATAGTGGGTGTGTAACATTCCTTTATACATAATAATTTTTTTTGTAAAAATATAAATAATTAATTAATTGTTTAGGTTTCGTTTGTGTTTCCATCGTTTATGGCTCCACAACCAATATTCGGGCTGTTCAATAATTAGTTCTTGTAGCTGCATTGCGTAGCTTTTAGTTATTTCGCCCTCTATGGTTTCTTTTGGACTATCTGTAATCAGTTTGGCATCTAACTCATAAGTATTTCTTTTTACTTTACGCATTGCAATAAATAAAACAGGTAAGTTAAATTTTTTAGCCATTTTTTCAGGGCCGCCAAAAAATGGAGTGTCTTGATTTAAAAATGTAAGCCAAAAACTACTTTCCTTAGGTGGCGTTTGGTCTGCAATTAGCCCAATACTCCCAGGTTTTGTTTGTGGTTTATAACCAATTAAAAAACGAAGCGAATTTTGCATAGTAACTAAATTAACTTTACCTCTATTTCTTAATTTTGAAATTAAAGCATCCATATTTTTATTGGATAATGGATGATAAATTCCAACAATATTATATTTATAATTAAGCTGATGAGCGATTAAACTCCACTCCCAATTACCATTATGCCCTAAAGCTAAAATAATTGTAGTGTTCTGTTTGTGATAGTGGTTAAACAATTGTAAAGCTTGTGGGGTAAAATAGCAATACTTCATAAATTTTTTATTAGAAATACTTAAAAGCTTTATGTTTTCAATTATTAAATCACAAAAATGTTTGTAAAATTTTTTAGAAATTTGGTTTAACTCATTTGTTGATTTATTTGGGAATGAATTTTTTAAATTTTCGAGAACTACTTTTTTGCGATACCTTAAAACATAAAATACCAAAACATAAAAATGAAAGCTAATTACATTTAAAATAAAAAAAGGGAATAGAGATATTAAGTAAAGAAAAGGGTAAATTGTTATTTTAAAAATTAAACTCAATTTTAAAAGTTTGGTTTCAATAAATATTTACTATAAAAATCTACTATATGTTTAACCGCTTCGTCTGTTGTATCAACAATTTTAAACAAATCTAAATCAGAAGGGTTAATGTTTTTTTCTTTTTCTAACATAGTACTTTTTATCCAATCTATTAAACCTTCCCAATATGATTTACCTACCAAAACTACAGGAAACTGAGCAATTTTATGGGTTTGTACAAGTGTAAGCGATTCAAACAATTCATCTATTGTTCCAAATCCACCTGGCATACCAATAAACCCCTGCGAGTATTTTAAGAATATTGTTTTGCGTACAAAAAAGTAGTCAAAATTTAAACATTTGTCTTTATCTATAAAATCGTTATGTTTTTGTTCAAAAGGCAATTCAATATTTAATCCAACCGATTTTCCCCCTCCTCTTTGCGCTCCTTTATTTGCAGCTTCCATTATGCCCGGCCCACCACCTGAAATTATTCCATAGCCTTCTTTAACCAACTTAAAAGCTATTTCTTCGGCCATTTGGTAATAAATATTATCGGGTTTGGTGCGAGCACTTCCAAATATTGAAACACAAGGGCCTATTTTGCTCATTTTTTCAAAACCTTCAACAAACTCACCCATAATTTTAAATATTTGCCAACTATTTTGCGCTTTTACTTCGCTCCAATCTTTAGTTGCAAAAGCTCTTCTTATTTTATTTTCGTTTTCGTTTGTCATAAATATTTTTTATAAATATAATATAAAATTAATGGGGCATTTCCTTAATAAATCTTAATTTCTACAAAACAAAAAAACCTACTCGTTTAAAGTAGGTTTTATTTTGCTCCCCCTCCTGGGCTCGAACCAGGGACCCCGTGATTAACAGTCACGTGCTCTAACCAGCTGAGCTAAGGAGGAATTTACTGATTAGGGTTGCAAAATTAATATGTTTTTTCGAAATAAACAATATCTTTACCAAAATTTTTAAAAATTATTTAATGAGCTTATTAGTAGTTGGTACAGTTGCCTTTGACGCAATAGAAACCCCATTTGGAAAAACAGATAAAATTGTAGGTGGAGCAGCATCTTACATTGCTTTAGCATCATCGTATTTTTATAAAAACATACAACTCGTTTCGGTAATTGGAGACGATTTTCCTGAAGATTTTTTAAACAAATTAAAATCGCAAGGTGTAAAATTAGATGGATTACAGATAAAAAAAGGAGAAAAATCGTTTTTTTGGAGTGGAAAATACCACAACGATTTAAATAGTAGAGATACATTAGATACACAATTAAATGTATTAGAAAACTTTAACCCAATAGTACCCGAAAATTCGAAAGAATGTGATTTTTTAATGTTAGGGAACTTAGTGCCTGCAGTACAGAAAAGTGTTATAACTCAGTTAAAAAAACGTCCAAAATTAATTGTATTAGATACCATGAATTTTTGGATGGATATTGCTTTAAACGACTTAAAAGAAAACCTTAAACTTATAGATGTTTTAACTATTAATGATAGCGAAGCTCGCCAACTATCTGGCGAATATAGCTTGGTTAAAGCAGCACAAAAAATATTAACCATGGGGCCAAGTACTTTAGTAATAAAAAAAGGCGAACATGGCGCTCTTTTATTTAATAAAAACGAAGTGTTCTTTGCTCCAGCTTTACCTTTAGAAGAAGTGTTTGACCCAACTGGTGCTGGTGATAGTTTTGCTGGTGGTTTTATTGGTTACTTAGCAAAAACAGGCGATGTAAGTTTTGAAAACATGAAACGTGCAATTATTTTTGGAAGTGCAATGGCTAGTTTTACGGTTCAAAAGTTTGGTACTGAAAAGCTAATTGGATTAACCGAAAATGAAGTAAACGAACGTGTGCAAGAATTTGTTAATTTAGTTCAGTTTGATATTTCGTTAGTAAGCTAAAAAATGCAATAAAATCCGTATTTTTACGTTTATAGTTTAATGAAATTTAAGGCTTTTGTTTACATTTTAATTATTAGTGTTTTTTACTCATGTAGTACAAAACGAAACACCTTTGTTAGCCGTAATTATCATAACCTTACTGCTCGTTTTAATGGATATTATTACTCTTGCGAAAATATAAATGAAGGAATTTATAAAGTAGAAAAAAACAATAAAGATAATTTCGAAAAAATTCTGCCAATTTTTATTTATCCAAGTTTAGAAAAAGCAAAAAGTACATTTCCTGAATTTGATAAAGCTATAAAAAAGTCTTCTTTTTGCATTCAAAGGCATACCATTAAAGATAAAAAGTTAAATGAAATCCCTAGTGCAGGAAAATGGATAGATAACAATTGGATTAATATTGGTATATCTCAATTCTACAAAAAAGAATATTATACTTCTTTAGAAAATTTTGAATATGTTGCCAGAACCTATACAAAAAGCCAAGATAAATACACTGCAATGCTTTGGATTGCAAAAGTAAATAATGAAATTGGCGCAGTAAGTGTTTCTGAGCCTATTTTAAGTTTACTAAAAAATGAAAAAAAGTTGCCTAAAGATGTAAAACGAGAATTGCCCTTAGTTGAAGCAGATTATTACATGCGACAAGGATTAAACACAGAAGCTTCAACAAAATTAATGGCGGCAGTTAGAAACAAAAATTTACTTACTGGAATTAAAAAAAGTAAAAGAGCCAGATATGCTTTTATTGTTGCTCAATTACTTGAAAAAAATAAAGATACAAAACGAGCAAAAAAATATTACGAAAAAACAATTCAATTACACCCTCAATACGATTTAGTTTTTTACAGTAAAATAAAATTAGCTCGTATGTTGGATGTTAAACGTAACAACTCCGAAAAAACTAAAAAAGATTTATTAAAAATGGCTAAGGAGTTTAAAAACTCCGATTATTACGATGTTATTTATTATACACTTGGAGAAATTGAAGAGAAAGAAAACAATAAAGAATTAGCTTTAACTTATTATAAAAAATCTGTTCAAACCAGTGTTGTTAATCCAAGTCAAAAAGCATTATCGTATTTAAAAATAGGTGAATTAAATTTTGAAAAAACAAATTATCAATTGGCTGGCGCATATTATGACAGTACTGTAGTTACTCTACCTAAAGATCATCCACAATATGAATTAATTGTTGCAAGAAAAAAAACGCTTGAAAATTTAGTAGCTCAAATTAATACAATTAAAAATGAAGACAGTTTGCAAAAAGTATCTAAATTATCAGAAAATCAATTAAATAATTTAATAGATAAAATAATTGAAAACGAAGAACAAGAAGAAATAAAAAGACAAAAAGAAAAAGAATTAGCTGAAAAAGCCTTAGAAACTGGCAATGCTGGAGCGTTAACAAATAACGCTAACAATCCAGCAAACAACAATGGTTTAGCAGCAAATGGCGCTTTATTTTATTTTTATAATCCAAATACTGTTGCTTTAGGTGTTGCCGATTTTCAAAAGAAATGGGGAAATAGAAAATATGAAGATAACTGGAGGAGATCAAATAAGAGTATAACTGTTGATGATCCACTTAATAGCGATTCGAGTAATGCAACAGCAAAAAATAAAAATTTAAATAAAAAAAGTAGAGACACTTACAAAAAAGGTTTATTTACTTCAGATAGTTTATTTGCACAAAGTAATAATAGAATTATAGAAGCATACTACACAATGGGAGGTATTTATAAAGAAGAGTTACAAAATAACAAAAAAGCAATATCAACTTATGAAGAGTTAAACACTCGTTTCCCTACAAACAAATATTTACTTAACAATTATTACTTATTATACCGAACTCATTTAAGCGATAAAAACAGCGATAATGCTGAAGCATATAAAAATAAAATTTTAAACGAATTTCCTCAAAGCGAATTTGCTCTATTATTAAAAAACCCAGAGAACATTGAAAAAATAAATCATAAAAAAACAGAAGCAGAAACTTTTTACATTCCTGTATATAAAGCTTACCGAAAACAAAAATATGACGAAGCTTATGCTGGAGCGCAAGAAGGAATTTTAAAATTTGGCAATAATGATTATAGACCCAGGTTTGAATTTATAAAAGCAATTTGCGAAGGCAAGCTTAAAAGTATTGATACAATGGAAAATTCTTTAAAGTTACTTGTTGCACGTTTTCCTAAGGCCGATGTTACTCCAAATGCAAACGATATTTTACAAGCAATTAAGCGTCAAAAAAATCCTGAACTATTTGCTCCTAAAACTTCATCAAACACAAGTGTAAAAGATACTTTTTTAATTGATTTTGATAAAGAACATTATATTGTAGCTGTTTTACCCGATGATCCCAAAATTTCTAATAGCTTTAAAAGCAACCTAGATGCTTTTTGCACAAAATATTATGCTGACAAAAGTTTTAATATTACAAGTAACATTTATACAACTGGCAAACAATTAGTTTTATTAAAATCGTTTACAAATGCATTAGACTGTAATGTTTTTGCAACAAATATGCTTAATGATAAAGATTTATTTAATGGCGATGCAAAACGCGAAATGGTTGATGTTTTCCCGATTTTAGGAAACAACCTATCTTTACTTTACAAAACTAAAAATACCGAAGGTTACAAAACCTTTTATTTAGATAATTACAAAAACCTATCGAACAAACCTAAGTAAAAAATTATATTTTTTTTATGAATAATAAAAATTACAAATTCGGCACAAAAGCAATACATGCAGGTGCAGATCCAGATCCTAGCACAGGAGCTATTATGACTCCAATTTTTCAAACTAGTACTTATGTTCAAGAATCACCAGGTAAGCATAAAGGTTATGCTTACGCACGTGGAAAAAATCCAACTCGCGAAGCTCTTCAAAAAAATATTGCAGCGTTAGAAAACGCAACACATTGCTTATGTTTTAGTAGCGGAATGGGTGCAATGGATGCAGTACTTAAATTAATGCGCCCAGGAGATGAAGTAATTACTGGTGATGATTTATACGGTGGAAGTTACAGAATGTTTACAAAAGTTTTTGCAAACTATGGCATTAAGTTTCATTTTGTAAATATGACAGATGCAACTAATATTGAAAAATATATAAATGCTAATACAAAATTAATTTGGGCAGAAACACCAACCAACCCAACAATGCAAATAATTGACATTGAAGCGTGCGGAAAAATTGCAAAAAAACATAATTTAATTTTAGCGGTTGATAATACATTTGCATCGCCATACTTACAAAACCCTTTAGCTTTAGGTGCAAACATTGTTATGCATAGTGTAACAAAATACCTAGGCGGGCATAGCGATGTTGTTATGGGAGCATTAGTTTTAAATGATGAAAAACTATACGAACAATTAGCGTTTATACATAACAGTTGTGGAGCAACACCCGGACCAATGGATAGTTTTTTAGTAATGCGCGGTATTAAAACTTTGCATTTACGTATGGAACGCCATTGCTTTAATGGCAAAAAAATTGCTGAGTTTTTAAAAACACATCCTAAAATAGAAAAAGTGTATTGGCCAGGATTTACAGATCATCCAAACCACGAAATTGCAAAAAAACAAATGAAAGATTTTGGAGGAATGATATCAATTGTTTTAAAAGGGGCAGATTTAGATCAAACCTTTAAAGTTGCATCATCATTTGAAGTTTTTTCTTTAGCCGAAAGTTTAGGCGGTGTAGAATCATTAATTAATCACCCTGCTACAATGACACACGCAAGCATACCTAAAGATGAAAGAGAAAAAGCAGGTGTGGTAGATAATTTATTGCGATTAAGTGTTGGCGTTGAAGATATTGAAGATTTATTAGAAGATTTAAAAAATGTTTTAGGTTAAAAAAATTTTGAACCTTAAATTTATAATTAATGCCAAATTTATACATAATAGCAGGTTGCAATGGAGAAGGTAAAACCACTGCCAGTTTAACTGTATTGCCAGATGTATTAAATTGTTTTGAATTTATTAATGCCGATAATATTGCTAAGGGCTTATCGCCTTTTAATGTTGAAGGAGTTGCAATTGAAGCCGCAAAAATAATGTTAAATAGAATAGAAGAATTAATAACTAAAGGCGTTGATTTTGCAATTGAAACAACCTTGGCAAGTAAAACTTATGCAGCATTAATTAAACGTGTAAAATTATTAGGTTATGAAGTACATTTAATATTTTTTTGGTTAAACACTGTTGATTTAGCTATTGAACGAGTAAAACAACGTGTTTTAAATGGAGGACATAACATGCCATTAGATATTATTAAAAGGCGTTATAAAAATGGTTTAAAAAACCTAAATTTAATTTACGCATCAATTGTAGATAGTTGGACAATTTATGATAATTCGAATAATTTTCCATTACAGATAGCAAAAAAATTTAACAACGATGAGCTAATTGTAAACAATACTAATATATTTAATATTATTACAAATGAAAAGTAAAGCAGATATATTATTTGATAAAATACATGAAGGCATTTTAAAAGCATACCATAAACTATTAATTGAAAAAGCAAAAAATGACGAAGAACTAATTTTTAGTATTGACAATAAAATAGTACGCATTAAAGCAAAAAAATTATTGGAGGATAATAAAGAAAAGTCAAAACATAAATGATTAATTGCAAATTAATTTCTTTAATATAGTATTTTATAAAATTTAATCAATGTTTTAAAATAAATTAATAATTTCATTATTCCATTTAATTATTATCAAGTATTTAATTTTTACTACCTTTACAAGGCAAGTTGTTCTATCGCTGTAATTAATTTTGCAGAGGAAAGTCCGGGCAACACAGGGCAACCCACCATTTGTTAAAAATGGGTACATAATGCAACAAGTTATGTAACAGAAAGTGCCACAGAAACTAAGTAGCTATGCTTTGCATAGTGATAATGAAACAGTGAGGTAAGAGCTCACTCATTTAATTAGTAATAATTAAATGTGGTAAACCTTGGGTGTTGAAAAACCAAATAGGTTGCAAAATACAGGCGGCCCGCTTGTTCTTAAGTATTTAAGATTTGCAATGGGTAGGTTGAAAAGATAAATGATAGATATATTCAGTTTACTGAATGAAACAGAACCCGGCTTATAAACTTGTTATTTTAAATTTGTAAAAATTTTTACAATATCATCAGCTATTATTTTGCTCATTTTATAATTGCTCTCGTGCGTCCAACCTGCTATATGTGGCGTTAAAATTACTTTGTTACTACTAAGTAGATATTTAAAATCATCAGGTAATGTTTCAAAATTTATTTTTTCAAACGAAATACTTTCGTATTCTAACACATCTAAACATGCACCTAATACCTTATTTTCTATTAAAGCATTTACTAATGCTTTTGTATTTAAGCATTTTCCTCTGGCTGTATTTATAAAATAAATTGGCTTTTTAAATGCATTAAAAAATGAAACATCAGCATAATAATTTGTTTCTTCAGTTAAAGGTAAATGTAAACTAACAATATCAGCCTCATTATATATTGTTTCTATAGTTACTTCTTTAACTTTATCAGTACCAAAATTTTGTTTGTATTTATCGCATGCAATTATATTACAGTTAAAGCCACCTAATTTTTCAGCAAAACTTGTTCCCATTTGGCCATAACCAATTATAGCAACAGTTTTACCTTCTAGTTCAAAACCTCTATTTTCAGCACGTAACCAAATTCCATCTCTTACTTCTGCATCAGCTTTTTTTAAATTATTCATTAACATTAAAAGCATACCAAGAGCATGTTCGCCAACAGCATTTCTATTTCCTTGTGGCGCACTTAAACATAAAATGTTTTTACTTTTTGCAAATTCAACATCAATGTTTTCCATTCCTGCTCCTACTCTGCCAATTACTTTTAATTTTGGGCAAACACTTAAAATTTCTTTAGTTAATTTAAATTTACTTCTAATCACTATACCATCGTAATTAGGTAAAATATTAATTAACTCATCAGCACTTAAATTCCAAAATTTATCAATCTCAAATTTGTTCTCAACTAAAATCTCTTCTAATATTTCATGATTTTTATCTGCTAATAGTATTTTCATAAGAAATAATGTGCAAAGATGCAAAGAGTTTAATAAATAATTCTTAATTAAAAGTATAATTAAGCAATTTAATAATTAACAAATACTACACAAAATTTATGTTTATAAATTAAAATTTCTAATTATTAACAAATATAAAAGTGTAAAATGCTGGTAAACAACTATAAACAAAAGCGTATTTAGTTTTAAACACATTTTTAAACATGCTTTAAATTTTGTAAATTTATTATGAGCTAAAAATATCGCATTTTTGCCCTCCCACTATGAATAACGATAACTCAAATAAAACACGCAAAAGTATATTACGCAATCAACAACCAATTGCATTAAGCGAAATGGGTAAACTACCACCGCAAGCTGTTGATTTAGAAGAGGCAGTTTTAGGAGCTATGTTGCTTGAAAGAGAAGCACTTAGTAACGTTATAGATATTTTATCGGATAAAGCATTTTATAAAGAACAAAACGGTAGAATTTATGCAGCAATTGTATCGCTATTTAACAGATCTGAACCAGTTGATATTTTAACGGTTACTCAAGAATTAAAACGAAGTGGTGAGTTAGATTATGTTGGTGGAGCATATTATATATCATCGTTAACCAATAGAATTGCGTCATCTGCTAATATAGAATTTCATGCCCGTATTGTAGCTCAAAAATTTTTACAACGCGAATTAATTAGAATAAGCACCGACACTATAAAAACTGCATATGAAGACAGTACAGATGTTTTTGGTTTATTAGATGAAACAACAAAAAATATTTTTGAAATATTAGACTCTAATGTTCGTAAACAACACGACAAAATGAGCACTCTTATTAGTAAAGCTATTGAAGAAATTGAAACTGCATCTAACCAAGCCGATGGCTTAAGTGGTGTGCCAAGTGGCTTTACCGCCTTAGATAGAATTACTGGTGGTTGGCAAAAATCTGATTTATTAATTTTAGCTGCTCGCCCTGGTATGGGTAAAACAGCTTTTGTTGTTAGTATGGCAAAAAATGCTGCAGTGCAATTTAAAAAACCTGTTGCTATTTTTAGTTTAGAGATGAGTAGCTTACAATTAGTAAAGCGTTTAATAAGTAGCGAAACAGAAATTGCACAAGATAAAATTTTAAAAGGTAATTTAGAAAATCATGAATTTGTTCAATTAAACGAACGTATAAAAAACCTTGCTGTTGCTCCATTGTATATTGACGATACTCCTGCTTTATCTATTTTTGAATTAAGAGCTAAAGCTCGAAGATTAAAAGAAAACCAAAAGGTAGAAATGATTATTATTGATTACCTTCAATTAATGAGTGGTGGGCCAGATGGAAAAGGAAATCGTGAACAAGAAATTAGTACAATATCTAGAGGGTTAAAAAGTTTAGCTAAAGAACTTGAAATTCCAATAATTGCTTTATCTCAATTAAGCCGCCAGGTAGAAAACAGACCTGGTGGAAGTAAACGTCCGCAATTAAGTGATTTACGTGAATCGGGCGCAATTGAGCAAGATGCGGATATGGTTATGTTTATTTATCGTCCAGAATATTATGGATTAGAAGTAGATGAAGAGCAACAACCAACTAAAGGAAGAGGCGAATTAATTATTGCGAAAAACAGACATGGTGCATTAGATACAGTTAAACTAAGGTTCTTGGGGCAATTTGCTAAGTTTGCAGATTTAGATTATACCGAAGGAAGCGATGTTATATACTCACATAATACAAATACAACCTTACAACAAAACGATTCTTTTTTAAATAATGAAGGCCAAAATGTAAAAACGATGGAATCGAAAAATTGGAATAAAGTAGATGACAACAATGCTGATATAGTTAAAAGAAACGACATTGAAGATTTTTGATTAATTTTAACTTATGAAAAAATCATTTTTATTTTTAACAATTACCGGATGCTTAACTTTACTCTTAGTTAATTGTAAAAGTTCAAAAAAAGCAACAACTGCTTTAGATAAACAAGTGCCTACAGAAAAAGAACTTAATGGTTACAAAAAAATTAACAGTAACATTACCTTAGCCGAATTACAAGCAGGGCATAAAATTTATTATACAAAATGTAATACATGCCATCAAAATTTTACCATTACCGATTTTAATGAAAAAAAATGGAGACACGAAATTGATGATATGAGTCCTAAAGCTGAATTAACAGAAGACGAAAAAAGTAAATTAACTTTATATATTTTATCCTATTTAGCTGCAAATAAAACAGAATAAATGGGGAGAATACTTGCAATAGACTATGGCTCAAAAAGAGTTGGCTTAGCCGTAACAGACCCATTAAAAATATTAGCAACAGGCTTAACTACAATTCACAGTAAAGATTTAATTGCATTCTTAGAAAAATACTGTGTTGACGAAAAAGTAGAATTAATTGTTGTAGGAGAACCTAAACAACTTAATAATGAACAAAGCGATAGCGCAAGATTTATAGAACCTTTTGTTAAGCACTTACAAAAAAAATTTCCTCAAATTTTAATAGAACGTTTTGATGAGCGCTTTACAAGTAAAATTGCCCAACAAACAATGTTACTGGGCGGTTTAAAAAAGAAAGACCGTCAAAATAAAGAATTAGTAGATATGATGAGCGCAACTATAATTTTACAAGATTATATGCGTTTTAAAGGTCTGTAAAGTATTACATTCTTTCAGGTACATTTATACCTAACAAGTTCATGGCATTTGCAATAACAGTTGCACAAGTTTTACTTAAAGCTAATCTGTAGTTTTTAACTGTTTCATTTTCTTCTCTAATAATATTGTGCTCGTGATAAAAACGATTATATAGTTTAGTTAACTCATAAACATAGTTAGAAATTATTGCGGGGTTGTATAAATTTCCAGCTTCTGTAACTACAGACTCAAAATCATATATTGTTTTAATAATTTCTTTTTCTATTAAATTAATTTCAATTTTTGATTTATCAAACTCTTTAAAATTTTCAACTTTTCGTATAACAGATTTAATTCGCGCATGAGTATATTGTATAAACGGGCCTGTGTTACCATTAAAATCGATACTTTCGGCAGGGTTAAACAACATTTTCTTTTTAGGATCTACTTTTAAAATAAAATATTTTAATGCCCCTAAACTAATTGTTTTGTATAATTCATTTAACTCCCCTTCCGAAAAATCATCAACTTTACCTAATTCTGCTGTAGTTTTAGCTGCAGTATTATACATTTCTGTCAATAAATCATCAGCATCTACAACTGTTCCTTCTCTACTTTTCATTTTACCTTCAGGCAATTCAACCATACCGTAACTTAAATGGTAACATTCTTTAGCCCAAGCATAACCAAGTTTATCTAATATTTTAAATAATACTTTAAAGTGATAATCTTGTTCGTTACCAACTGTATAAATTAACTGATTTAATTCAGGAAACTCTTTAAAACGCTCAATTGCAGTACCAATATCTTGTGTAATATAAACACTTGTGCCATCGCTTCTTAATACAATTTTTTCATCTAAACCTTCATTACTTAAATCAATAGCAACGCTTCCATTTTCTTTTTTATAAAATACTTTTTTATTTAAACCATCTGCAACAATTTCTTTCCCTAATAAATAAGTATTGCTTTCGTAGTACATTTTATCAAATTCAACTCCTAAATTTGCATAAGTTTGTTTAAAGCCATCGTAAACCCAACCATTCATTGTTTTCCAAAGTTCAATAACTTCCGCATCGCCTTTTTCCCATTTAAGTAACATTTGTTGAGCTTCGAGTATAATTGGAGCTAATTTTTCAGCTTCTTCTTTAGTTTTACCTTCATTAACTAACTTTATGATTTCACTTTTATAAAGTTTATCAAACTCCACGTAATATTTCCCTACTAAATGATCTCCTTTAATTCCTGAAGATTGTGGCGTTTCTCCATTTCCATTTAATTTCCAGGCCAACATACTTTTGCAAATATGAATCCCTCTATCATTAACCAAATTAGCTTTTACAACTTTATGTCCGTTTGCACTTAATATTTTAGCAACAGAATAACCTAATAAGTTATTTCTTACATGCCCTAAATGCAATGGTTTATTGGTGTTTGGCGATGAGTATTCTAACATTATAGTTTTACCCGAACTATTAGTTGTTTTAAACCCTATATTTAAGTTATCCTTAACAGAACAAAAATAGTTTAACCAAAACTCGTTTTTAAAACTAATGTTTAAAAAACCTTTAACAACATTATATTTTTCTATTAAAGTCTCGTGTGTTTTTAAATATTCACCAATGGCTGTTGCAGTTGCATCTGGGCTTACTTTAGTTAGTTTTGTTAAATTAAAAGTAACTAAGGTTATATCTCCTTCAAAATCGGGTTTTGTTTTTTGAAAACTAAGTTCAATATTTTGAATTTCATATAAGGCACTTAGAGCTTTGCTTATAGAAATATTTAAAATTTGTAGTACGTTTTGCATATAAAAAACAACAAATTTAATGCATTTTTTAAACATAATAATTTGATTATTAATGCTATCTTTATACTCTTTAAATGAAAACTGTAATAACCAGTGAGGATAAGAGTTTTTTAAGGCTAAATGAGATAATTGCATACAAAAGCCTAATTAAACATTTAAGCCTTAGAGATTTAAAAGTTCGTTACAAACAAACTTGGCTTGGCTTTAGTTGGAGTGTAATTAGACCATTAGTTAACATTATTATTTTTGGAGCATTAAGTTTACTTATTAATAAAGAAACTTCTATTACTCAAAATTTTATTACGGTTTCATCGGTAGTAATTTTTTGGCAACTTATTTCAACAGTAATTACAGATGTAAGCAATTCTTTAGTATCAAATTCAAACATTTTAACTAAAGTATATTTCCCAAAAATAATTTTACCAATTTCAAGCGTTACAATAAGTTTAGTAGATTTTATAATAGCATTTGTAATTTTTTTAATTCCAACATTTATCCTTTTAGGTTCGCCACCTTGGCAAATTATTTTAGTACCTTTTATTATTTTGTATGCACTATTTTTTTCAATTTCTATTGGGTTGTTTTTTGCTACAGCATCAGTTAAATTTAGAGATGTAAAATTTCTTTTGCCTTTTATATTACAAATTGCATTTTATGCAATTCCTGTTTTTATTCCAACCTCAAAATTTTTAAGTTTAAATATTCCAGATATTTTTAAAACAATTTATTTTTTAAATCCATTTGTTGGAATTATAAATTTATTTAAATATAGTTTATTTGGTGTTTACGATGGCCCAAACACAACTTTTTTATTAATAAACGCAGCTACAATTATTGTTCTTAGTATTCTTTCTATAAGATACTTTTTAAAATTCGAAAAATCATTTGCCGATTATATTTAAACTATGCAAAACACAGCAATTAAAGTACAAAACATCGGTAAAAAATATTTAATTAATCATCAAAATAAAGATGCAGAAGAATCTTTAGTACGTTCTATTTTTAAAGGTGCAAAAAAAATAATAAACTCATCAAATAAAAAAACAATTGAAGATTTTTGGGCATTACAAGATATAAACTTTGAAATTAAAAAAGGTGATAGAGTTGGTATTATTGGTAGAAATGGCGCAGGTAAATCAACTTTATTAAAAATTTTAAGCAGAATTGTAAAACCAACTACAGGAAAAATTGAATATTATGGTAGAATGGCCAGTTTATTAGAAGTAGGTACTGGCTTTCATGGTGATTTGAGTGGGCGTGAAAATATTTTTTTAAATGGCTCTATTTTAGGGATGAGCAAAAATGAAATAGAAAAACAATTTGATGAAATTGTTGCCTTTAGTGAAGTTGAACAATTTTTAGATACTCCGGTAAAACGATACAGTAGTGGAATGTATGTTCGATTAGCGTTTGCTGTTGCAGCGCATCTAAATCCTGAAATTTTAATTGTTGATGAAGTTCTTGCAGTTGGAGATGCCGCATTTCAAAAAAAATGTTTAGGTAAAATGAATGATATAAGTAAAGAAGGAGATAAAACTATATTGTTTGTTAGCCATAGCATGCAAGCAGTTCAAAAATTATGCAATAAAGGAATTTACTTAAGTAAAGGAAAATTAATTGAGTACAACTCTATTGAAAATATTGTAAATCTCTATTTACAATCTGGCGAACAAGCACAGAGCAATTATAAATTGCAAAAACCAGATAACGAATCTAATGGCTTTGCTCATAATGTATTTATTGAAGATGAATATGGTAAACCATTAGTTGAAATCCCTGTTGGCTCTAATTGGCGTGTTAGAATTTGCTTTACAATTTTAAAAAAATTAGAACATTTTATAGGTGGAATGGGAATTGTTTCTGCATTAGATTTACCAGTTAGAACATCATGGAGCATTCCTCAAATTATTAACCCAGGTGAATATGAAATTATTTTTACTAACAATGATTTAATGTTAACAACAGGAACATATAAATTAGTAATTGGCTTATCAAATAACGAAATAACTTTTCATTATAACGATTCTACTGTCTCTATAGTAATTTCTGATGCTGGTGATACAGCAACAAATAATAGAATTGTAAATACGCAAAGCGGTTTAATACTAAATCCAATGCAAGTAACTTTAAATAAAATTAATTAAACGAAATAAAAACATGAAACTACATTTAGGTTGCGGACAAAAATACATGGAAGGATATGTAAATATAGATTATCCTTCGTCAGAGCATACCATTCAACAAACAAGTGTTGCAGACGAATATCATAATTTATATGAATTAAAATATAAACCACAAACAATAAATGAAATCCGTTTACACCACGTTTTTGAACATTTTGAAAGAATGAGTGCTTGCGCTTTTATGGCAAGTTGGAACTCTTGGTTAATAATGGGGGGTATTTTAAGAATAGAAGTGCCTGATTTTGAAACTACATTTAAGAAAAATTTTTCTATGTTTGGAACAAAACACGAAGGAGTTGGATTAAGGCATATTTTTGGCTCGCAAGAAGCAGCTTGGGCTGTACATTACGAAGGATACTCAAAAAAAAGATTAGAAAAAATATTTACTGCATTTGGATTTGAAATTACACAGGTTATACCTAATGATTATAAAAACACATATAACATTGAAGTTATAGGTAAAAAAATAAAAAATTTGTCTATTACAGATGCTAAAAACGCTGCCAAAGAATATTTAGCTGATTATATGGTTGATGATAGCGATACAGAGAAAAGAATGTTAGATGTTTGGTTTAAAAATTTTGAAACACAATTAAATAAAACATTTGCAAACTAAATTTGATATATCTGTTGTAATACCTAATTATAATCGTGCTGAACTTTTAGTTAATGCAATTAACAGCACATTAAACCAAACATATCCTGTATTAGAAATATTAATTTGTGATGATGGCTCCACAGATAATTCTAAAGAAAAAGTTTTAGAACTTAATAATGAAAAAATAAAATGGATAGATTGCGGCAAAAACGGTAGGCCTGCAATACCAAGAAATATAGGCATAAATAACAGTAAAGGTAATTGGATTGCTTTTTTAGATAATGATGATACATGGCAAGCTACAAAAATTGAAAAACAAGTTAAAGCTCTTCAACAATCATCTTATTTAATTTGTTGTACTAATGCTTTAAAAATTAAAAACAATGTTAGTGTTGGAGAATTTTCAAACTTCAATAAAAACTTAATTTCGTTAAGTGATTTAATGAAACAAAACGAAGTTATTTGTAGTAGTGTAATTGTAAATAAAAATTTACTATTATCAACCTCATTATTTCCTGAAGACATAACATTTAAAGCTATTGAAGATTATGCCTTGTGGGTTAGACTAAGTACTAAAAGTGAAATCCTTTACTTAAATGAAAATTTAGTAAATTATACAGATGCAGAAAATATTTCTATAAGATCAGAAGTTAAAAGTGATGGTTGGGATACATTAAATACAATATTTTATGATTTTAAAAACTGGTTTACTTTAAACAAAATCTCTTTAAGTAAAGAAAATCAACTTAATTTAAAAATATTATATAAAAAAATAAAACAACGTGGTGTACCTACAGCTTATGAAGAATTTATTCGTAAACTTAAAAGTAAATTTAATTTATAATGAGTAACATTCCATTAATAAGCGTTTTACTCCCAATTTATAATGCAGAATTATACTTAAAAGAATCTATTGACAGTATTTTAAATCAAACCTTTACCAATTTCGAATTACTTTTATTAAACGATGGCTCTACTGATAAATCAGAAGAAATTTGTTTATCTTTTACAGATAAAAGAATAAAATATCACAAACATAATAATATTGGGTTAGCCGCAACATTAAATAAGGGTATTTCATTAAGTGTGGGTAAATATATAGCAAGACAAGATAATGATGATATATCATTACCCACAAGATTTGAAAAACAAATTTCTTTTTTGGAAAAAAATCCTGATGTACATCTTTTAGGTACTTGCGCTAAAATATTTAGCAATAAAGAACCAAATTATGGTTATCATAATCATCCTACATTACCTGCAATTTTAAAATTTGATTTGTTATTTGATAATCCATTTGTTCACTCATCAGTTATATTTTTAAAATCAAAAGTTTTAGAAATAGGTTGTTATCAATTAAGTAGAGATTATTATGAGGATCATAACTTATGGTCTAGTTTTTCATTTGTTGGAAAAGTAGCTAATTTGCCTGAACACTTAATAAATTACAGGCATCACGATAAAGGACTTTCTAAAATTAACAATTATTATTCTGCTAAACCTCTTTATAATCAAACCTTACTTAATATTCAAACTTTATTAAAAAGCAAAAACAATGAAATAATTGAATTATCAAAACTATATCATCATCAATACTCAAAAAACGATAACTTTAATTTTCCATTAATTATAAATACATTAAGCAACATAAATGAAATTTTAATAAATGAATTTCCCAATTCAAAAAATGAACTGGATAAAAGATATAAATTATATAAAAAAGTATTTCAAAGCAGATATAATATGATGCTAAGAAAAAAAGAAAATATTAATTTTTTAAATTTATTGTTCCTAAAAATTAAACATAAACTTTTCAATTACAAATCTACCATATATAGCTAAAACAAATGAAAATAATACATTGTGTAGAATCTTATTATCCTAATGTTGGTGGAATGCAAGAAGTTGTAAAACAATTATCTGAACGCATGGCTAAATTAGGTCATGAAGTTATTGTTTGTACAAGATTTCATAACGATAGAAATTTCACGCAACTAAACAACGTATATATTGAAGCGTTTAAAATAGAGGGTAATCCTTTTGCTTCGAACACAGCTGAAGAAAAAAGATATGAAAGTTATTTAATAAATACAAATGCTGATGTGATAACTTTTTTTGCAGCGCAGCAGTGGGCTACAAATTTAGCATTGCCGATTTTAAATCAAATTAAAGCTAAAAAAGTATCAGTACCAACTGGATATTCAGGTTTATACTGGCCAGAGTTTAAACAATATTTTGAAGACATGAAAACTTATATTCATGGCTATGATATGAACGTATATTTAAGTGATGATTACAGAGATATTAATTTTGCAAGAGAAAATGGCGTAAAAAATTTAATGATTATTCCTAACGGCGCTGCCGAAGATGAGTTTTTAAAAGAAGAACAAATTAATGTAAGAAAAGAATTAAACTTAAAACAAGACACATTTTTGTTATTACATGTAGGAAGCTATACAGGTTGGAAAGGACATGAGGAATTAATTGAAATTTTTAGAAAAAGTAAATTAAAAAACGCAGCATTAATAATGGTTGGAAACAACTACGAGCAGTTTTTTAAATCAATGCCTAAATACATTAAACGTTTTATAAATTGGTATCTCATAAAATTTAGTTTCTCTAAAAAAATATTTTTCAAACACTTTTCTCGTGAATTTACTGTTGCAGCCTATAAGCAAGCTAATATTTTTATTTTTCCATCAAATATTGAATGTTCGCCAATAGTTTTATTTGAAAGTGCCGCCGCAAAATTGCCATTTTTAGCCACAGATGTAGGTAACTCAAATGAAATAGCAAAATGGACAAAAGGTGGTAAAATTTTACCAACTTATAAAGATTCAAATGGATTTTCGCATGTAAAAATTAATGAAGCAATAAAAATGTTAAATGATTTTTATGATAATGAAAATGAAAGAAAAGCAATGGCAGAGGAGTCGCACAATATTTGGAAAGAAAAATACAGTTGGGAAAAAATAACACTTGAGTACGAAAAACTTTACAAGAACTTAATTGATAAATGATTATTACAAAATTAATAGGTGGATTAGGAAATCAAATGTTTCAATATGCTGCTGGTTTAGAATTAGCAAAAAAATGGAATGTGCCTTTAAAAATAGATGTTAATCATTTAAACAAAAATCCAAATGGAGCCTATACTCAAAGACAATTAGAACTTTCAATTTTTAACTTACCAATTAATATTGCAACCGAAACAGAAATTAATTTATTTCACGAGAGTCATTTATCAAAGTTACTGTATAGATATTTTGGAATTAAAAATAAATATCAAGTTGTAAATGAAATTGGCCAAACTTTTAATTCAAATTTTTACACATTAACAAAAAACACCTATTTAAACGGCTTTTGGCAAAATCAAAAATATTTTATAAACTCTAAAATTGAAGTAGTAAATTCTTTTACATTCAATCAAAAAATAATTGAGAGTTGCAATGAATTTGAAAAACAACTTTTACCAAATAGTGTTTCTCTTCATGTAAGGCGTGGAGATTATGTAAGCCTTAGCTCTGCCAATCAGTTTCATGGCCTGTGTAGCATTGAATATTATACAAATGCTGTAAATTATTTAGTAAATAAATTAAACTCCAATTTAAATTTATTTATTTTTTCTGATGATGTTGAATGGTGTAAACAAAATTTAAATTTTAAAAATTGTATTTATTTAAAAACTACCAGCGCAGCACAAGATTTATATTTAATGAGTAAATGCGAACATAACATTATTGCAAATAGCAGTTTTAGTTGGTGGGGAGCTTGGTTAAACCAAAATAATAATAAAATTATTATAGCACCTAAAAACTGGTTTAACGGTGTTGAAAGTGAAAAATTAGGGATTTTACCTGATAATTGGATTACGTTTTAATATGAAAATTGGTTTTTTAATATTAGCACATAAAAATCCAAATCAATTAAAAGATTTAATTACAACACTTTTAACTTTTAATGAAAGTAAAATTTACATCCATATTGATTTGAAAAATTTAAATCAATTTTCTGATTTAATAAAATATTTTTCTGAAAACAACAAAGTTTTATTTATTGAAGAAAAATATAAGGTTTCTTGGGGAGCCTGTTCACAAATTAAAGCAACATATGCCTTAATTAAAGAAGCTGTAAAAAATAAATCCGAAAATTATTTTATGTTAATTAGCGGTCAAGATTTTCCTATTAAAAAAACAACTGAAATACTTAATTTTTTAAATCAAAATAACAACAAAGAATTTTTAGTTAATTTTAAATTACCAAACTCGCAATGGGAAAAAGGTGGGATAAATCGCTTAGGTATTGTTTATTTTGAATCCGTTAAGTTTAAAAAACTTGTTAATTTAATTAATAGATTAATGGCAATGTTTCAAACTTTTTTAAATCTAAAAAGGAAACCATACTTTACACAATATGGTGGCACAAATTGGTTTAATTTATCTTATAATTGTTTGCTTTATATAAAAAATTACATTGAACAAAATCCTAAATATTTAAAATCATTTAAACATAGCTTAACAGCTGACGAAATATTTATTCAATCAATAGTACTAAACTCCCCTTTTGCAGAAAATGTTATTTCGGAAGATTTAAGATTTACTGATTGGATAACTGGACCTGAATATCCTAAAGTTTTAACAAATAATTATTTTGATAAATTAATTTCTTCAAAAAACAAAATATTTGCTCGAAAATTTGATTCAGAAAAAGATTCAGAAATTATTAGTAATTTAAAAAAATACATTGAGTCATAATCCAAAAATATCTATAGTTATGTCTGTTTTTAATGGTGAAGCTTTTTTAAAGCAAGCCATTGAAAGTATCCTTAATCAAACGTTTACTGATTTTGAATTTATAATTATTAATGATGGTAGTAATGACAATACATTAAGTATAATTCAAAACTACACAGATTCGAGAATTACCCTAATAAATAACGAAATTAATTTAGGTCTTATCACATCATTAAACAAAGGTGTTTCTCTTGCTAAAGCTCCATTAATAGCCAGAATGGATGCTGATGATATAGCTTTTCCTGATAGATTATTTAATCAATATCAATACTTCCAAAACAACCCTAATTGTAATATAATTGGAGGTAATTACAGCATTATTTCTAAAAATAAAACAATTAGTTTTAATCATAACTTTTCAAATGGTCAATTAAAAACAATTTTATTATTCTCTACTTGTTTTATGCACCCATTAGTTATGTTTAAAAAAAGTTCAGATTCTTTATATGACGAAAATTTTAAACATGTTGAAGATTATGAGTTATGGACAAGGTTAGCTACAAAGTACGAGTTTGGGTTTTGTGAACAAAAATTAATTATTTATCGAAGTCACAATCAGCAAATAAGTGCGCAAAACAACACAATTCAGCTACAAAAAAGTTCTCAAATAAGACAAAATTATTTAACTGCTTTGGGCTTCAAATTTACTAATGAACAACTTGAAATTCATAATTTAATTGGGAATAATAATTTTATTACAAATAAAAACACATTAATTCTAATTGAAAATTGGTTGCAAAATTTAATAAATCAAAACAATAAATTAAATGCAATTTCTAAAATCGAATTTAATACCGTAATATTAAAATTTTGGTTAGATAGTTGTGGTAATACAAATTTAGGCTTAAAAGCATATCAACTATTTGGTAATTCAAAAATTAGTAAATTAAATCCTATCCCTTTTAATACTAATTTGAAATTAATTTGTAAGTGTATAATTCGTAAATTTAAAAAGTAATTTTTTTATCATGAAACAAGCATATATAATAAACGGTGTAAGAACTGCAATTGGGAATTTTGGAGGCACGCTTTCTACTATTAGAACTGACGATTTAGCAGCACACGTTTTAAAATCATTAAAAGAAAAAAATTCTCAAATTAATTTTGAAGAAATTGGCGATGTTATTTTAGGATGCGCTAATCAAGCAGGTGAAGACAACCGTAATGTAGCCCGTATGGCAAGCTTACTTGCTGGCTATCCATCTGTAGTTCCTGCCCAAACAGTTAACAGATTATGCGCCAGTGGCTTAAGCGCTGCAGTTGATGCGGCAAGAGCTATTCAAGTTGGAGATGAAAATTTAATGGTTGCTGGCGGAGTTGAAAATATGACGCGTGGCCCATTAGTTATGAGTAAAGCAAGCAGTGCATTTGGCCGCGATCAACAACTTTATGATTCAAGTTTTGGCTGGCGTTTTATTAATCCAAAGTTAAAAGAACACTATGGAGTAGATTCAATGGGAGAAACTGCTGAAAATGTAGCTAGTCAATTAAAAATAAATAAAGAAGACCAAGATAAATTTGCTTTTTGGAGTCAACAAAAAACAGCTAAAGCAATAGCAAATGGTAGATTTGAAAAAGAAATTATTTCAATTGAAATACCTCAACGAAAAGGAAACTCTATTGTTTTTAAAACTGATGAATTTGCTAAACCAAACACAACCATTGAAGGCTTGGCTAATTTAAAACCTTCGTTTAAAAAAGACGGAACTGTAACCGCAGGTAATGCAAGTGGATTAAATGATGGTGCAGCAGCAATATTATTAGCAAGTGAAGAGGCCATTAAAAAATATAATTTAAAACCACTTGCTCGTATAGTAAGCATGGGTGTTAGTGGTATTGAACCTCGCATAATGGGCCTAGGACCTGTAGAAGCTGCTAATAAAGCTTTAAAACGTGCCGGTTTATCTTTTAATGATATTGGATTAATAGAATTAAATGAAGCATTTGCATCACAGGCATTAGGCTGCACTCGTTCTTGGGGTTTAGCAGACAATGATGAACGCATTAATGTAAATGGAGGAGCAATTTCTCTTGGACATCCATTAGGTATGAGCGGTACAAGAATTTTAAATTCTGCAGCAATTGATTTACATATTCATAATAAAAAATTTGCATTGGTTACAATGTGTATAGGTGTTGGCCAAGGCTACGCAGCAATTATTGAAAAATGCTAATTTAAAAATGACTTTAAACACAAACGATACAATTGTAGCTTTAGCTACTGCGCATGGCACTTCAGCCATTGCAGTAATAAGGCTTTGTGGTAATAATGCAATTTCTATTGCTGAAAAACATTTTTATAGTAAAAAAAACAATCAATTAAAATCTTTACATAAAATAAAAACCCACACAACTGTATTTGGTTTATACATACATAACAATGTTATAATTGATGAAGTTTTAGTTAGTGTTTTTAAAGCCCCTAACACATATACAGGAAATAATATTGTAGAAATATCTTGCCATGGTTCGCCATTTATTATTCAAAAATTAATACAGTTGTTTTTAAATGATGGAGCAAGAATGGCTAACCCAGGCGAGTTTACCATGCGAGCATTTTTAAATGGCAAATTAGATTTAAGCCAGGCAGAAGCCGTAGCAGATTTAATAGCAAGTAATAGCGCAGTTAGCCATCAAGTAGCAATGCAACAAATGCGTGGTGGCTTTAGTAGTAAAATAAAATTACTTAGAGATAACTTAATAAATTTTGCATCATTAATAGAATTAGAATTAGATTTTAGTGAAGAAGATGTTGAGTTTGCAAATAGAGATGATTTAAAAAAATTGATTAATACTATTATATCAATTATACATAAATTAATTAATAGTTTTGAAGTTGGAAATGTAATTAAAAACGGAATACCTGTTGCTATTGTGGGTAAACCAAACGCAGGCAAATCAACCTTATTAAATATATTATTAGAAGATGACCGTGCTATTGTTAGTGAAATACCTGGGACTACAAGAGATATTATTGAAGATGAAATTACAATAGATGGCGTTTTGTTTAGATTTATTGATACTGCCGGAATAAGAACAACAACAGATGTTATAGAACAAATAGGTGTTAACAAAGCGTTTGATGCAATAAAAAAATCGGCAATTGTCATTTATTTGTTTGACGGACATGAACTAAGTAGTGGCGATTTGAAACTTGAATTAGAATTGTTAAAAGACCATATTGGCAGCTCGCAATTAGTTGTTGTAGCAAACAAAACAGATGTTGAAGGAGAAGAAACTCTTAAAAAAGAATTTTTTGAGTTTAAGGATATGATTTTTATTTCGGCTAAAGAACACAAGAATATAGATGTATTAAAAAATAAATTAGTTTCGTTGTTCGATACCAGAACAGTTGACACTACAGATACAATAGTTACAAATGCGCGACACGCAAACTCATTAAGCAAAGCTTATATTGCTTTGCAAAAAGTTAATGAAGGCTTAGAAAAGCAAATAGTTGGCGATATACTTGCATTAGACATTAGATATGCCTTACAAGAATTAGGTAGCATTACTGGTGATGTGCATGCAGAAGACCTGTTAAAATCCATCTTTACAAAATTTTGTATAGGAAAGTAATTTTTTAATTGTTTTTTACTTAAACTAGGCTAACTATTTAACAATACCAATATTCATCTAATAATTAAAGCATTCTGTCAAATTTTTAAATTTGTATAGTTTGTTTTTAGTAATTTTCTATACGGTTAAATGAAAAACATTGCTCTAATAATTATACTTTTTTTATTCTCACAAAATTTATTTGCGCAAAAAATAGATTCTCTTAAAAATTATATCAACACGCAAAAAATTGATACTAATTATTTAAATTCTATTTACAAAATAGGGAATTTATATTATTATGAAGGTAAATTAGATTCAAGCCTAAAATATTTCTCAATAGGTTTAAATAATTCTAAAAAACTTAATCTACAAAAATACATTTGTTCATTTTATTCTGAATTAGGAACAATCTATAGAGAAAAAGGTATTTATGATAAATCCAGTGATAATAGTTTAAAAGCATTAACTATTGCTGATGCAAACAATTTTGAAATTAAAAAAGCATCATGCTACAATAATATTGCCATATTAAATACAATTCAAAAACAGTTTGATAAAGCTTTTGAGTTTTACAACAAAGCAATGGTTATTTATCTAAAAAAAAATAATATAGGCGGACAAGCGTCAATTAATAACAACTTAGGTTTAATTTATTTAGAGCAAGAAAAAAACGAACAGGCTCTTGAATTATTTCATAAAGCAAAAACATTAAATTTAAAAGTTAATAACGGTTATGGTGTTGCTTCTAACTCCGAAAACATTGGATTAATTTATGAAAACCTAAAACGTTACGATTCTGCTTTATTTTATTACGAAAAAGCATATAAAATTTGGGAATCAAGAAAAGATACTCATAGCCTTGCAATTAACATGGGTTATATAGGTAAATCATTAATTAACCAAAACAAATTTAAAGATGCTATAAAAATTTTAACACAAGCTTTAAATTATTCTAAACAAATAAATTCAAAAAGCTCAGAAAGAGATATTTCTTTTTATTTATCAAATGCTTTTGAAGAAGATGGAAATTTAAGAAACGCGTTAACTTACTATAAACTTGGTAACCAATTAAATGATAGTTTAATAAACTCTGATAAACTAAGAGAAATTACCGAAATGCAACTTAATTACATTTTTAACAAAAAACAATTACAAGACTCTATTAAACACAGTACAGAAGTTAATGAAAAAGAAAACGAAATAATTTCTCAAAAGAAAAATGCAAGTATTGCAATTGTTTTCTTAGGAATATTTATTGTATTACTTTTTTTTGTTATTAGAGGATACATCCAAAAAAACAAAACAAATAAAATTATTACCGAACAAAAAATATTAGTTGAACAAAAACAAAAAGAAATTTTAGACTCTATATCTTATGCCAAAAAGATACAAAACACTCTTCTTGCAAATCAAAATTTTTTAAATGATAATATAAAAAATAATTTTATTTATTATAACCCTAAAGATATTGTTAGTGGCGATTTTTATTGGGCTACTTTAAAAGATAATTTATTTTACTTGGCTGTTTGTGACAGCACAGGGCACGGTGTTCCTGGTGCATTTATGAGCTTATTAAACATTGGATATTTATCCGAAGCAATTAATGAAAAAAATATTATTCAACCTAATTTAGTATTTAATTATGTTAGAGAAAAGTTAATCTCTTCACTATCTAAAGACGGTCAAAAAGATGGTTTTGATGGGGTACTTTTATGTTTAAATAAAAGAACCAATGAAATTTCTTATGCAGCTGCAAACAATAAATTAATTTTAATTAGAGATAATAAATTAACTGAATTAACATCGGATAGAATGCCTGTTGGTATTGGGATTAAATCAGAATCTTTTAAACACAATTTACTCCAAATAAAACCAAACGACACTCTTTATATTTATACAGATGGTTTTGCTGATCAATTTGGTGGGCCAAAAGGAAAAAAATTTAAATACAAACAACTAAATGAAATTTTATTAAAAAACATAAATTCGTCTCTAACAACACAAAAAGACATTCTTAAAACTTCTTTTGAAAACTGGAAAGGAAATTTGGAACAAGTAGATGATGTGTGTATTATCGGAATTCGTTTTTAATATACTCTTTCAAATAGTGCTAGTTTAAATTTTACCAGTATAAACTGCGCCACCACAACTATTACGAATTGCTCCTGTAACACTTGCCAAACTGTTATCTTTATTGTTTAGTCTTAAATACCCTAAAAAAGCAAAAATTAACGCTTCTTTAAAATTAATTATAAAATTGTTTGGTATTATTAACTTACAATTTGTTTTGGATTGAATTAATTCTATTAAAAATTTATTAAACGTTCCACCTCCTGTACACAAAACATTACTTAATTTATTTTTGTTTAAAATTGCAGCAATCTGAGTTGCGGCATGGTGAGTATATGTAGTTATTACATCTTCTATTTTATATTTGGTAAATATTTTTTTTACTTCATTATCATAAAACTCTCTTCCTAAACTTTTTGCTCCTTTAATTTTGTAAAATTTTAATTGTTCAAGCTTATCTAATAGTTCAAAATTTAAAGCGTTATTTCTAGCAGTTAAACCATCTTTATCGTAATCTAATCCTAATTTATTTGATAAATCGTTTAAAACAATATTTACTAAACAAATATCAAATGCAATTCTTTTTTGTTTTTGACTATATGAAATGTTTGCAATACCACCTAAATTTAAACAGGCATCATAATTTTTAAACAATAAATCATCTCCTATTGGTACTAGCGGAGCCCCTTGTCCGTTTAAAGCAACATCTAAACTTCTAAAATCGCAAACAGTAGTTAAATTTGTGTTAGCTGCTATTGTTGCACCACAACCTAGTTGGGTACTAAAGCCATTTTTAGGTTCATGAAAAATTGTGTGTCCATGGCTTGCTATAAACTGAGGTGTTAATTTATGTTTCTTAATAAATTTGTTACATAAATCAGCTATAAAAGCACCATACATTGCATTTAATTCAAAATAATCTCTCCCAATTAAAAGGTTAGCGTTTTTAAGAGAAAACTCAATTTTCTTTTGGTATTTAATGGTTTCAGCACAAATAATTTCATGTTTAATCTTGCCATTTTTAGTGCTAAATTTGCAATAAGCAATATCAAGTCCATCTAGCGATGTGCCACTCATTACACCAATGCCATGTGTAATTTTTTCAATCTTGATTTTAGTCATAATTTAGTTTCGAAAATAATTATAATTTTAATTGCAATCTTGCTCTTACAAAGTTATATTTGCAACACTAATAAACATTATAAATTTACCATTATGCAATTTGATCTAACAGAAGAACATTTAATGATTCAAAAAGCAGCAAGAGATTTTGCTCAAAATGAATTAAAACCAGGAGTAATTGAACGCGATGAACATCAAAAATTTCCAACTGAGCAAGTAAAAAAAATGGCAGAGTTAGGTTTTTTAGGAATGATGGTTGATCCAAAATATGGCGGAGGCGGTATGGATGCTATTTCATACGTGCTTGCAATGGAAGAAATTAGTAAAGTAGATGCTAGCTGCTCTGTAATAATGAGCGTTAACAATAGTTTAGTATGTTGGGGTTTAGAAATGTTTGGAACTGAAGAACAAAAACAAAAATACTTAGTTCCTTTAGCTAAAGGAGAAAAAATTGGAGCATTTTGTTTAAGTGAACCTGAAGCAGGAAGTGACGCAACTTCTCAAAAAACAACTGCTATTGATAAAGGAGACCATTATCTTTTAAATGGAACAAAAAATTGGATTACAAACGGTAATAGTGCAAGTATTTATCTAGTTATTGCACAAACAAATATTGAAGCAGGACATAAAGGTATTAATTGCTTAATAGTTGAAAAAGGAATGCCTGGTTTTGAAGTTGGCCCTAAAGAAAATAAAATGGGAATTAGAGCAAGCGACACTCATAGCTTAATGTTTAATGACGTAAAAGTACCTAAAGCTAATCGAATTGGAGAAGAAGGATTTGGATTTAAATTTGCAATGAAAACTTTAAGTGGAGGAAGAATTGGGATTGCATCTCAAGCTTTAGGAATTGCAAGTGGCGCATACGAATTAGCATTACAATACAGCAAAGAAAGAAAAGCGTTTGGTAAAGAAATTAGTAAGCACCAAGCCATTCAATTTAAGTTAGCAGATATGGCAACTAAAATTGAAGCCGCAAGATTATTAATATACAGAAGTGCTTGGTTAAAAGACAACCATTTACCAATGGATAAAGAAAGTGCAATGGCTAAAGTTTTTGCAAGTGAAACTGCTATGTGGGTTACAACCGAAGCAGTTCAAGTTCATGGCGGTTATGGGTATGTAAAAGAATACCACGTTGAACGTTTAATGAGAGATGCAAAAATTACTCAAATTTATGAAGGCACAAGCGAAGTTCAACGAATTGTAATATCAAGACAAGTTTTAGCTTAACTAACAAATAAAGAGGACTAATAAGTTCTCTTTTGTTGTTTTAGGCACAATATTTGTAAATTAAAGTTAAAATATAAATTCATGAAAAATTTTTTAATCATTCTGTTCATTCTTATAGGCTTATCTATTCAAGCTCAAACTAGTTGCGCAAGTGCTGCACCTTTTTGTGCTGGTGGAACATCAGGTGTTACTTTTCCTGCAACCGTTAATGGTCCTCCTGCACCAGTTGGCCCTGCATATGGCTGTTTAGGCTCTCAGCCAAACCCAGCTTGGTATTATTTACAAATAAGTTCGCCAGGCAATTTAGATTTATATATTGCAGGTTCAGGTGGGGCTGATGTTGATTTTATTTGTTGGGGGCCTTTCCCTAACCTTTCAGCAGCTTGTGCTAATTTAACTGCAGGTAATATTGTAGATTGTAGTTATTCTAGTAGTCCAACCGAAACGTGCAACATTGTTTCAGCCCCTACAGGTTCTTTTTATATGGTTTTAATAACAAACTACGCAAATATTGCACAAAACATCATTTTTAATCAAATTGGAGGCACAGGCTCTACAAACTGTAGTATTTTGGCCTCAAGCAGTACAATATGCGCGGGTTCAACCGCTGTAATTACGGCAAGTAATAGTAGTAACTTAACTAGCCCTGTTTATTCTATTAACCCAGGCAGTGGAACAAGTACTAATCCATCATTTACAGTTTCACCTGCTGTTACAACAACTTACGTTGTATCAGTTACTGGTCAAAACACTTCAGGCTCTACTATTACCCAAACAGCAACTGCAATAGTTACAGTTTATCCTAAACCAACAGTAGCACCCTCACTAACGCAAGCAACCTGTACAAACCCAAATAATGCATTTAACCTTAATTTAAATTTTTTACCACCTACTCCAGTCCCTACATATACAATATCCTGGAGCCCTACACCTGCAGGTATTATATCTAATACACAATACACTGCGGCAAATGTACCATCAGGCACATACAACGCAACTATAACTGCACAAGGAGGGTGTACAGCCACAACTAGTATAACAATGATTGATATGACTGCCCCTACTTTAACCGTATTAAACACCACAGGTTCATTTTCAATCACATGTGCTTCTCCAAGTGTTTGTATGACAGCCCAAACTACTCCAGCAAATTGTTCTTATTTTTGGACAAATTCTGCTGCTACGTTTACATCTAATGCCCAAAGTGTTTGTACTAGTACTGTAGGCTCTTATACCGTTGTAGTTACTCACCCTTCAAATACTTGCACTGCAACTCAAACATTAGCAATTGCAATGAATACAACTGCACCAACAGGTACTGTTAGTCCAACTTCTGTAACAATAAATTGTAGTTCAAATGCACCTACATTTACAGCATCTGTAATTACACCAACGTCAAATATGCAAATTCAATGGTTTACTACCACAACTGTTGGTATTATACCTGGACCAGTTTATATTAACACAATTTCAATTCAAGCATTAGGACCAGGAACTCACGTAGCAACTTTTTCTAATACTGTTAATGGCTGTACTCAATCTAAAACTGTTACCGTTGTAACAACCACAACATTCCCTACTTTTATACCAACTAGCAATACAAATTTCACTGTTGGTTGTGCTCCAAGTCATACAACTACTTTATGTTTTGGTTCTCCAAATTCTGCAAATGGCTCAGTAGATTTTTGTTTTTACCCAGGCTCAACAATGACAACCTCAATTCCAAGTGGTTCATTTAGCGGTAGCCCTGGCGCATCTTGTTTAACTACAAGCATAACAGGCCAATGGAATTTAGTTTTAAGAGATGTTGTTAGTGGTTGTCAAACTTCATTACCTGTATATGTTATTGCAAATACAGTTCAGCCACATGTTCAATATACTATGCCAACAAATACATTAATGTGCCATACACCTTCATTTATGGCTGTTGGAAGCAGCACAACCATAAACACAAACGTTGTGTGGAATTACCCTGTGCCGCCACCAAATACTACTACAGGCTCATCTATAAACATTGGAGCAACTGGTTTTGGACCAAGTACTTGTACAAATTGTGCTGGCGCGTATGGTGTTTACACGGTTGTTGTAACAAATACTGTAAACTCTTGTAGAAGTACTCAAACTGTTGGTATTGATCAAAATTTTTTATTACCAAGAATGGTAACAAATTTAAGTACGCCTAATTTCTTTTCTTGTAAAACAAATACAGTTGGAATTAATGTAAGTTTAGTTTATGTTGGTACTAGTACTGCAAATGTAATTTCTGCCACAAATACATTTGTTGTTCCTGTTGGCACATCTACTTTATATACTTTAGGTGGGCCAGGTGTTGTTTCTGTTATAGTACCGGATATTGTAGTTCCAAACACATCAACTTTAATTACACAAGGCAATTTTAATGGTTGTATTTCAACTTCAGTAGTAACAATAAACGGCGATTATACAAAACCAGTTATTGCACCATCACAAAATTACACATTAGATTGTGCTGTTAGCGCATCTGTTGTTGGTGTTCCAATTCGTGTGGTTTTAAGTAATTCGTTATCTGCATGGTCTGTTCTTTATAAAAATTATCCAGCAGGGACATCTTTTTCACCATTAAGTTTTATCACACCTCCAGTTGGAGGAACATGTTCTCCTGGTGTAATTAGCCCTACTGTAGTAGTAGACAAAGCTGGAACATATGAATATGTTGTTACAAATAACGTAACAGGTTGTTATGAATTTGCAACTTTAAATGTATTACCTGGATTTATAAATGCAAGCATGAATGCTTCAGCAGAATCTGGGTTTGCACCATTAACTGTTTATTTCAATAACACAAGTGCATCAGCAGGTACATTAAACGCAAGCTCAAATGTTATTTCTAATTGGAGTTTTGGAAATGGAACGTATTCTGCTTCAATTTCAAACTCAATTTCAACAGGTGCAACATATGTAAACCCAGGCACCTATACTGTTTTATTAATTAGTTCAAAAGGCGAATGTATTGATAGTACTTTTAAAATAATAAAAGTAGATATTCCTTCTAAATTAGAAATACCAAATATTTTTACACCAAATGGAGATAATTCTAACGACATTTTCTTTGTTAAAGCTAGTAATTTATCCAAAATTGAAGCTGTTATTTTTGATAGATGGGGAAATAAAGTGTATGATGTTAATTCAAATACAGGAAATATTGCTTGGGATGGTAAAAACTTTGCCGGAATGGAATGTGCAGCAGGAACATATTTCTATATAATTAAAGCAGAAGGTAAAGATGGTGCTACTTATGAGAAAAAAGGTTCTGTATCCTTAATGCGATAGCTTTAAGTATATAGCGATTTAAGCCCCAATAAAAAATATTGGGGTTTTTTTATTTAAATACATTTATTTAAAATAAAATACTAAATTTGAAGCTATTAATTTGTTATTAAATAAAATTTATATATGAACATACACGAGTACCAAGGTAAAAGTATTTTAAAAAGTTTTGGTGTAGCAATACAAGAAGGTATTGTTGCTGAAACTGCCGAGCAAGCTGTTGAAGCAGCAAAAAAATTAAAAACAGATTACAATAGCGATTGGGTTGTAGTTAAGGCTCAAATACACGCTGGTGGTCGTGGTAAAGGTGGCGGCGTTAAATTAGCCAAAAATTTAGACGAAGTAAAAGAAAAAGCAAGTCAAATTATTGGAATGAACTTAATAACTCCTCAAACTAGTGCTGCCGGTAAAAAAGTTCATAAAGTTTTAATTGCACAAGACGTTTATTACCCTGGTGCAAATCCAACAAAAGAATTTTACATGAGTGTTTTACTTGATAGAGCAAAAGGTAGAAATACATTTGTATATAGTACAGAAGGTGGCATGGATATTGAACATGTTGCAGAAACAACTCCTGAAAAAATTTGGAAAGAAGAAATTGACCCACGTGTTGGTTTACAAGGATTTCAAGCAAGAAAAATTGCTTTTAATTTAGGCTTAAGCGGAAACGCTTTCAAAGAAATGACAAAGTTTGTCACAGCTCTTTATAAAGCCTACGAAAGTATTGATGCAAGTTTATTTGAAATTAATCCTGTTTTAAAAACTAGCGATGATAAAATAATTGCTGTTGATAGTAAAGTAACTTTTGATGGGAATGGATTATATCGTCATCCTCAATACGAGGCAATGAGAGATATTACTGAAGAAAACCCTATTGATGTTGAAGCGCGTGAAGCCGAATTAAATTATGTTCAACTTGACGGAAACGTAGGCTGCATGGTTAATGGTGCAGGTTTAGCAATGGCTACAATGGATATAATAAAATTAAGTGGAGGCGAACCAGCTAACTTTTTAGATGTTGGTGGAACTGCTAATGCGGAACGTGTTGAAAAAGCCTTCCGTATTATTTTAAAAGATAAAAACGTAAAAGCAATTTTGGTAAATATTTTTGGGGGTATTGTTAGATGCGATAGAGTTGCGCAAGGTGTTGTTGATGCTTATAAAAACATGGGCAATATTAATGTTCCTATAATTGTAAGGTTACAAGGAACAAACGCAGATATTGCAAAAAAACTAATTGATGACAGTGGCTTAAAAGTATACTCTGCTATTGAGTTTCATGAAGCTGCTGCTTTAGTAAATAAATTAATTAAAGGCTAATAAATTAAAAAACAAAATGAAAAAATCTATAGTATTTTTCTTATCAGCAGCAACATTATTTGCTGTTACTAGTTGTGGAGGTGATTCAGAAAAAACTGACGAAACCGATATCGTTGACTCTACAAAAGTTGAAGACATGCAAGTTTCTCCAATTTCTGAAACTTTTTTCCAAGTTCCTTCGCCAGGCGAAATGCTTACCTTCATTAAAATGATTGGTAACAACAGTAAAGACACGAAAATGTTAAACCCTGCATCTAATGCTAAAAATTATACTGATGCAAAATCTAAAGCTTTAAATTTTGGTATTTACAGCTGTGATTTAAGTTATTGCAGTATTTTTGAAATTGGTGCCGATGCATTAAAATATTTTCCTGTAGTTAAAACTTTGGGCGATCAAATTGGAGTTTCTACTGCAATTAAACCTGAGATATTAAAACGATTACAAGATAATTTAGGAAAACCAGATTCGTTAGCATTAATAACTGATGATATTTATTTTTCATCATTTGAAACATTAGAAGGAAGCAAACAAGGACCAACTTTAGCTTGCGTTGTTGCTGGTGGTTGGATTGAAAGTATTTACATTGCTACTCAATTAGCGCAATATAAAGCTAACAGCCCAATTATTGAAAGATTGGCAGATCAAAAATACACCCTTGAAAATATAATTGAATTTTTCAAAAAACATGAAGCAGACCAAAATGTTGCATCTATTAAAGCAGATTTCGAATCACTTTTAGCTGAATTTAATAAAATTGCCGAAAAAGATGTAGAAGCTGCCAAACAAGGTGATGGAAAAACAAAAGTATTAGCTGGCGGAAAACAATTAAATATAACAGAAGAAAATTACAATATCATTAAAGAGAAAATAAAATCGATAAGAAACGGTTACGCTCAAATTAAATAATTTATTAAAATTCTGTTTATAAAAATTAAAAAAATATACAAATGAAAAAAATATTAAGTCTATTAGTTGCCATTTTAATCAGTTCTTCTGTTTATAGTCAAGCAGGGGTTTGTAGTGGTTTTCATAAAAAATATTGTGTTTTAGAAAAAAACAAAAACGAAAAATGGCAATATAATGCGCAAAGTAAAAGTGGTTTGTTTAACCAAGGTATGGTAAGCAAATTGCGTTGTGTAATTTATAAAAATATGGATTATCGTATTTCTGTATGTTGCGAAACTGTGTTAGGCGATAAAGTAAATTATAAAATTTACGATTCAAGAACTAACGAATTATTATTTGATAATGCCACTGCAGAAGACACACAAATGTTCGAATTTCAAAGTGTTGGCACACGCCAATTAATAATTGAAGTTGTTGTTCCGCAAGGCGCTACAGAAAAAGATAAACACAAAGCTAGTGATGGAGCTTGTGTTGGTTTATTAATTGAACATAAAGTAAGTGATAAACAAGGCTTCTCTACTTATTAATTAATTTTTATAATAATTTTTAAAGGCTGTTTCAAATAGAAATAGCCTTTTTATTTTTTCAGTAAATGGATACTAAATGGATGGAAAGAACAACCTTACTGGTTGGCCAAAAAGGGTTAGAGAAATTAAATAATGCTCATGTTTTGATTGTTGGTTTAGGAGGTGTAGGTTCTTACGCTGCCGAAGCTATTGCAAGAAGTGGTGTAGGAAAAATGACAATAATTGATGGTGATACAGTTGATCCAACTAATAGAAACAGACAATTACCAGCATTAATTAATACTCATGGTTTAAAAAAAGCACACCTAATGGCCGAGCGCATTAAATTAATTAACCCCGAAATTAATTTAGATGTGATTGATTCATTTAAAAATCCAGAAGAAATGCAACTTTTATTAAAATCAAAATTTTCTTATATAATAGATGCTATAGATAGTATTTCTCCAAAATTGTATTTAATTCAAACCGCTTATTACAATAACCAACGCATTATAAGTAGCATGGGTGCTGGAGGAAAAATGGACCCTACACGAATTAAAGTAGCCGATTTATCTAAAACAAAAATATGCCCAATGGCTTATTATGTTAGAAAGCGTTTAAGATATATGAATATTTTTAAAGGCATTAAATGCGTGTTTAGCGATGAGCCTGCGGCTAAGCACTCAATAATGCGGACTGATGGAAGTAATTATAAACGCTCAGCTTATGGCACAATTTCTTATTTACCCGCAGCCTTTGGTTTAACGTGTGCCTCTGTTGTTATTAGAGATTTAATAGAATGGAAAGAACCAAAGTACGGTATTATTAAAGAAAAAAAGAAATAACTAAAATGAATTTACACCTTGAACAGTTGTATATTTCATAGTGTATTTAATTCCTGGATTCATATACTTGTATGCACTATGGCTCATTAATGCAGCTTCATGAAAACCACACAAAATTAATTTTAATTTATTTGTGTAAGTGTTTATATCTCCAATTGCATAAATCCCTTCTATGTTTGTACTGTAATCATCAGTATTAACTTCAATAGCATTTTTATCTAAATTTAGCCCCCAATTTTCTATTGGTCCTAACTTAGGGCTTAATCCAAAAAGAGGTATTAAATGATCTGTATTTACTGTTACAACTTCGTTCGATTTTATGTTTTTAATTGTAACTGTTTCTAAATTTTCATTTCCGCTAACGCTCTCTATTGCACTATTTAAAAGTAAATTAATTTTTTTTGTTTCAGCAAGTTTCATCACTTTATTTACACTATCTGGCGCGCCTCTAAAACTTTCGCTTCTATGTACCAAAGTTAGTTCGCTGCAAATATCTGCTAAAAAAATTGTCCAATCTAATGCGCTATCACCCCCGCCAGCAATTACCATTTTGCTTCCTCTATATTTTTCAGGGTCTAAAATCATATAGTTAATTCCTTTACCATTTTCAAAATTAGATAAACCTTGTACTTCTGGCTTTCTTGGTTCAAAACAACCTAATCCTCCAGCAATAACAACCACTTTTGCATTAACTTGTGTACCCATATTGGTTTCAATAATAAAATTACGTTCGTCAATTTTTTCTAGTTTTTCAACTCTTTCTCCTAAAGTAAATGTAGGTTTAAAAGGTTCGGCTTGTTTCATTAAATTATCAATTAATTCTTGCGCCAAAACACTTGGATAACCAGGAATGTCGTAAATCGGTTTTTTAGGATAAATTTCAGATAATTGGCCGCCAACTTGCGGTAAATAATCAATTAAATGGCAACGCAATTTTAATAAACCTGCCTCAAAAATGGCAAATAACCCAACAGGACCAGCGCCAATTATTACTATATCAGTTTCAATTTTCATAATTTTATGCAAAGATAATTGATAATTAGCTTGTTAAAACCTAAAAAAAGTCATTATTTATATAAAAAAATGTTTATTTTAGTACTTTATTAATAAATTATCATGAAAAAAACACTACTCACAATTTTAACTGCGGGAGCAATTATTAATGCTAACGCGCAAATCCCAAGTCCTGCTTGGGCAACTTTGCAAAACACAAATTACACATTGGCTGCAAGTATGTCAAGTAAATTTTTAGATGTTGTAAACTCAAACGTAGTTTGGTCTGTAGGCTATAGTGGAGCCGCAGTTGGACAAAACTATGTTCATTTTTCAAGAACAATTAACGGTGGGGCAACATTTAATACAGGCCCAATTTATTCAAGTACAGTTAATCCTTCTTTAGGAGATACAAATACTTATGCAATTTCAAATTTAGATGCAATTGATGCTAATACAGCATGGGTTGGTGCATATAAAAAAGCTACTGGTAATATGGGGGCAATCCACAAAACTACAAATGGTGGTGCAACTTGGACAAATATGACTGCAACAGGTATGTATACTAATTCGGCATCATTTTGTAACGTAGTTGCTTTTCTTACGCCTTCAATTGGAATTACACAAGGTGATCCAAACTCTGGTGTTGGTAACGAATTTGAAATTTGGAGAACTACAGATGGTGGAACAACTTGGAGTTTAGTACCAGGTGCAAATATTCCAAACCCATCTTCTGGTAGCGAGTATGGATTAGTTAACTTATATGAAAAACAAGGCACAACCAACTTATGGTTTGGAACTAATGCAGGACGTGTATTTCGTTCAACAGATGCTGGTGTAACTTGGAGTGTAGCTGTTTTACCAGGTACACCTTCTGCTAGTATTCAAGTTGTTGATATTGCTTTTTCAAATGCTAACAGTGGTATTTGCATTGCATACAACTCTTCGGTAACCCCTTCTGTACCTGAACAATACATTACATCAAATGGTGGTGCATCTTGGACAAAAGTTGCTACATTAGACCCTAATATGGGACTAAACGACGTTGCTGGTGTACCAGGAACTGGAGTTTTTGTTAGTGCAGCTAACACATCAACATCTGCGTCTGGCTTTATATCATATTCAAAAGATGGTGGCTTAACTTGGACAAATTGGGGAGGTACAGGTATTGCTTATTTAGCTATTGATTTTGCTGATGCAACTTCTGGTTGGGCAGCAACTTTCCAAGCATCGCAAAGTGCACCAACTGGTGGTATTTATAAATTTAATGGTGCTACTTCTATTTTTAACGCACCAAGTGGAGCATGTTTTAGTGGCCCATCTGCTACTATTGCGCCAGTTAATATGTCTTTAGGTAACGCAACTGTTTCTTATACATGGTCTAGCTCTCCAGCGGCAATGATTTCATCAACAAGTGCTGCTAATCCAGTTGTTACATTTACTGCGCCAGGAAATTATGTATTAACTTTAACTGCATCAAATGGTACTCTTTCATCTTCAAGTGCTACAGTAAACGTTACTTCTTGTACTACACCAACTGCAGATTTTTCAGTTCCAACAGGTACATTATGTAATAAAGTAGCATTAAACTTTACAAACACAACTACTGGTTCTCCAACACCAACTTATACTTGGTCAACAATTCCTGCGGCTGGTGTAACAATTAGCCCTAATGCTAATGCTACTAGTCCGGCAATTACTTTTAGTACTGGTGGTACATATACTGTAAGCATGTTAGCTTCTAGTATTGCTGGTTCTGTTGTTGTTAATAAAACAATTACAGTAAACACTTGTACAGCTGCTGCTTCATTTACAATACCTGCAACTGTTTGTTCAACTGCTGCAATTGTACCAAATAACACAACATCTGGCCCAGGTCCAATTTCATACACTTGGTCAACTGCACCTACAGGAAGCGTTGTGTTTTTACCAAATGCTGTAGCTGCAAACCCTACAATTAATGTAAGTGGTATTTCTGTTTACACAGTTACATTAAGAGCTGGTAATGCATCTGGTGTATCAATTACAACACAAACTATTGATGTACAAAATTGTGTTGGTATTAACGAAGCAAAATTTGCTAATTTAACTGATATTTCACCAAACCCTACTACTGGTAATTTAAATATTAGTTTACCAACAAATGGCGATTATAATTTAGTTGTTGTTGATGTTTTAGGTTCGATTATTGTTAATGAAAAAATAACTAACGGTAACTCTGCTAACCTTAATTTAACAGGTAAAGCAAAAGGAGTTTATTTTATCACAATATCTAATAAAGTTGATAAAGTAACAAGAAAAATAGTTTTAGAATAACAAATAATCATTTATAATTTAAAAGAGGCAGTTTAAGAACTGCCTCTTTTTTTTTGCTTTAATATAGATTAAATTTGCACTACTAAATTTTTAACCAAACATTTAAAAGCAAATAATGAGAATAATTTTTATGGGCACACCAGATTTTGCTGTAGCAAGTTTGGAAGAAATATTAAAACAGAATTATAACGTTGTAGCAGTTGTTACTGCACCTGATAAACCGGCTGGGCGCGGGCAAACACTTCAACAAAGTGCGGTTAAACAATTTGCAGTAAAACATAATTTAAATGTATTACAACCTCTTAATTTAAAATCAGAAGAATTTATTCAAGAATTAAAAAAATTAAATGCCGATTTACAAATTGTAGTTGCTTTTAGAATGTTGCCAGAAAGTGTTTGGAATATGCCAAAACATGGCACATATAATTTGCACGCATCGTTATTACCAAAATATAGAGGAGCTGCTCCAATTAATTGGGCAATAATTAATGGAGATAAAAAATCTGGTGTAACTACATTTAAATTAAAACACGAAATTGATACAGGAAATATATTGTTTCAAAAAGAAGTTGAAATAAAAGAAAATGATAATGCAGGGAATTTACACGACAACTTAATGCATGAAGGAAAAATTTTAATAATTGAAACAATAAAAAAAATTGAATTGTGCGAAAAAAATAATTCAGAATTACCTTTCATTTCTCAAAACAATTTAGAAGCAAGCCATGCACCAAAAATTTTTAAACAAGATTGCAAAATAAATTTTGATTTAGATGCAGAAAAAGTAAATAATTTAATTAGAGGTTTAAGCCCCTACCCTACAGCATTTACAACAATACATAACGAAGATAAAATTCAAACATTGAAACTTTTTAATACAAAAATAGAATTTTGTAATAACGATGTTAAAGCAGGGGCAATTATTAGCGATAATAAAACTTATTTAAAAATTAAATGTAAAACAAACTTACTAACGGTTTACGAGTTACAGTTAGAAGGCAAAAAAAGAATGTTGATTGAAGATTTTTTAAAAGGTTATAAAATAAACAATACTGCTTTTTGCCAATAGTGTACTTTGTAGCTTATTTTAGCGTTAGAGTACCTTATTATTAACATTAATGGCAGTTATTCACAAAAAAACAGTTGTTTTTAGGGCATTTCAGGCATTTTTTATTAACAAAATGCCTATTTATCAACAAAATAAGCAAAATAATTGCTAAAACACTTGACAAATAAGGATTCAATGCTACATTTGTAATACAATTAACAAAAGTTTAACCCTTAAAAAACAAAAAAATGAACAAAGCAGAATTAATCGATGCTATCGCATCAGGTGCTAAGTTAACAAAAGCTGACGCTGGTCGTGCTTTAGACGCAACAATTGAATCAATCCACAAAGCCTTAAAAAAAGGTGACCGTATTGGTTTAGTAGGTTTTGGTTCTTTCTCAGTAGCTAAACGTGCTGCTAGAACTGGTCGTAACCCACAAACTGGTAAAGAAATTAAAATTGCTGCTAAAAAAGTAGTAAAATTTAAAGCTGGTTCAGATTTAGCTGGTTCAGTTAACAAAGGAAAATAATTGCTAGACAATTGTTAAAAGAGCTACCTAATTTAATTTAGGTAGCTTTTTTTATGCAAAACGTTTTTTTTTATAAAAAAAATAAACTAACTTTACGATATCTAGCAATAGATTGTTATAACTTTATAAAAACTATTATAATTAATATAATATTAACTAAAACAAACAAGTAAAATGAAAAAACAACTACTACTTGGTACAGCATTAGTTACTGCAATGGCGGCTAATGCACAACACCAAAAAACAAAACCAAGCGGTGCTCCTACAAAAGCACCTAGGGTTAATGAAATGTCGTATAATGCTGAAGAACCTGTAAACACACATGGTCCTTTGCAAAACCAAACTCCAGAATTATTAAAATCAACTCCAACTGGTACAAATCCTGTAACTTGGATACCTTTTGCAAATTCTATTAATAGTGCAGGCGTTTTAGTCTCTAATTCTAGAATAATAAATTACAATGAAGATTTAGATGTAGTTACATTTGTGCATCGTAAATATTGTACTTATTCTATTACTGCATCAGGAGAAGATAACTCAGGCGTTGTAATTGCCCGTATTATTAGCAAATGGAACCCAATTGCTGCAAATGGAACCTTTACACCTCAGTTTGATAGTACTGCTTTTGCATCAGGAGCAACAAACTTCCCTAGATACCCAAACTCTGGTATTTATAACCCTCCAGGAAACACTAACATTAATAATGCATATATAGTAGCTTGTGGTCCTACAACTGCTGGTTCTGGCTGGACAGGTAACTGGTATGCTAGTAAACAATTAGGTAGTGCTAATTATAATAATAATACTGGTACTGCTCCAAACCAACAATGGTATGGCAATCCACCTACAGGCTCATTAAAAGGAGTGAATTTTAACCGTTATAACTTTTGTGTAACTGATGATGGTAAAGTAAGATCAGTTGGTACTGTTGGCACTGATAATCCTGGTTCTTCACAAGCAGCACCTGCAGATACATCATTATACATTACAACAGGTAACTTTGCTGCAGGTTCATTTACATGGACAGGAACAGAATTGTATCCTGACTTTAAAAAAGCAACTGATGGGACTGCAAACTTAAGCGATGTTTTAATGGCTTGGAACGAAGCTGGAACTGTTGGCTATGCAATTGTTACTGGTCAAAATAAAACAACTACGGTTACTGTAAATCAAGGTATTCAACCAAAAGTTTGGAAAACAACAAACAGTGGCGCAAGCTGGGCTGCAATTCCTGATATGGATTTTACTGCTCCAACTTTAACAATGATTCCAAATGAATTACCTGCTGCATTAGCGTCTAATACAAACGAAGTTTGTCCTTGGTTCCGTAGTGGCGAGGGGCAAGATGCAATTGTAGATAAAGATGACCGTTTACATTTTGTAACTACTATTGTGGGGCATTCAAGTACACATAAAGATTCTACGTATTATATTTGGAGCTTTACAAATGGTGGAGATTCATACTATTGGCCTCACAAACCTGGTTACCGCCCTTATATTTACGATTTTACTACAACTGGTACAGGTTGGAATGTTACTAAAATTGATTCATTATCATCTGAAGCTCCACGCCCTACATCTGCTAGTCAAGGCTCAAGCGGTCATGGTTGGGATGAAAACCCTTGGGCAGCTGATGGAACTGGTCAAAAACCTGTTTCAAGTTCTCGTATTCAATTAGGTCGTACGCCAAACGGTAGTCATATATACTATTCTTGGGCAGAGTCTGATACTTTGGTTACAAGTGGTAATAAAAAATGGAATACATTTCCTAACATTAAAGTTCGTGTGTTAGATGTTGCTACTGGATCTTTAAGCCCAAAATGGAATGCTACTGCTCCAACAGGTACATTAGGATTAAATTCTAAAATTAAAAACTATGCTTATTATCATTATGCTTCTCCAAAATCTACAGCAATAACTACTGGTTCAGCTGCTGGTTCATATACAATGGCAATTCCTATGTCAGTATCTAACAACCAGTCGTTAAATGGCAATGGAGACTGTGTTACACCATCTGCAGTTACTCACTTTTTTAATGCAGTAACTGTTACAGATGCTGGTATTATTTATGTAAACCCTGTTGGTTTAAATGAAAAAAGCAAAACTGTAACTAACATGCAAGTTATACCAAATCCTACATCTAACAATACTAATTTAGTGTTTGATATGAATACAGATGCTAAAGTATTAGTAAGTGTTACAGATGTAACAGGTAAAATTGTAAAATCTATTGTTACTAATGCTAACTTAGGTCAAAATACTGTTAATATTAATGTTAACGATTTAAAAGCTGGTATTTATTTTGTAAGCTTAAATGCAAACAATCAAAAAACTACAGCTAAATTAATTGTTGAATAATTAATTTAAATTACTTTAATAAAAAAGCCAAGCAAAAATTTGCTTGGCTTTTTTATTTCAATTTAAATGGTTAAATTTACTTTAAGCAAAAACCTTTTGTTATTTAATTAATACTTTAAAAATTTAATTATGAAAACACATTTACTTTTTATGGTTTTGCTTTTTAGTTGTTGTTTTAAAATTAAAACACAAAACAATTTTTTAAACTCTAATTTAAAACAAAATTCAAGTTTTACAATACATACTTGGAAAGCGTTTTCCAACTCAATGAATGTTGATGGACTTTTAAATTCAAACACAAAAGTTTTAAGTTACGATGAAAATCTTGATGTTGTTTCGTTTTTGCAACGTAAAGCTTGTACTTATTCAATTACAAATACACCCGAAGATAACAATGGCGTAATAGTAGCCTTTATTGGTTATAACTGGAACCCAATTGCAAATAACTTTATTTGCAGCCCCACTTTTGATAGTTCAGCAATTGCTTCGAGTGCTAATAATTTACCTTATGCTGTACAAGGAGGTATTTATAACCCGCCAGGCAATACTAACATTAACAACTCTTACATAGTTGGTTGCGGGCCAACTAAAAATAGCGCTAATAATTATACAGGCAATTGGTTTTCGAGCAAACAATTAGGTTTAGTAAATTATAATAACACTCCAAATACATCTCCAAATGCGCAACAATGGTTTGGTAACCCTGCAACAGCAAGTTTATTAGGACATAATTTAAATTACAATAATTTTAGTATAACAGATGATGGTAAGCTACGGTCTATAGGTAAAGTAGGAACATCTTTTACAGGGAGCTTACAAACAAACCCTGGCGATACATCTATTTATATTACAACAGGTAGCTTTTCGGTAGGTACTTTTAATTGGGTAGGAACAGAATTATATCCTGATTTTAAAAGAAGTACAACAAATAAATCTCATATAGAAAATTATTTAATGGCATGGAACGAAACTGGTACAGTTGGTTATGCTATTGCAATTGGACAAAATAAAACAACTACAGTTTCAGTTAACCAAGGTTTACAACCAAAAGTATGGAAAACAATTAATAGTGGTGCAAGTTGGGCGCAAATTTTAGATATAGATTTTAGCTTACCAACATTTAGTACAATTATAAATGATTTACCTGCAACATTAAAAACAAATACAAATGTTGCAGTTCCTTGGTTTTACGCTGGCGAGGGGCAAGACGCCGTAGTTGATAAAAATGATGAATTACATTTAATTACTACAATTTTACCACATGCATATATTATTTCTGATTCAATAACTGTAAAAAATCATTTTTACAACTTTTCTGATTATTATTATTGGCCTCATACACCAGGTAAACGCCCATACGTTTATGATTTTAAAACTAATGGAAGCAATTGGTCGTTTACAAAAATAGATTCATTATCTACCGAAGCGCCCCGCGCAACAATTGAAGAGCAAGATGCAGGACATGGATATGACGAAAACCCTTGGTTGGCAAACAGCGCTGGTAAAAAAACAGTATCAAGCTCGAGGATACAGGCTGGGCGAACAGTTGATGGAAGTTTAATTTATTACTCGTGGGCAGAATCGGACACTTTAATTACGAATGGCAACAAGAAGTGGAATACCTTTCCAAATATTAAATTACGATTTTTAAATGTTAACGCTAACACTTTAAGTGCAGAGTATAATATAACTGCGCCAACCGGAAGTATTGGCTTAAATACAAAAGTCAAAAACTATGCATACTTTCATTGCTCATCACCTAAAACAAATTCTGTTTTTGGAAATTTATCTTCAAACTACACTTTATCCATTCCGTTTACAGTAAGCAATAACCAAAGTTTAGATGGTTATGGCGATTGTGTTGATTTATCTAAATCAATAACACATTATTTTAATGCAGCCACAATTATAAATAGCAATCCAAACCCAATTTATTCGTGTGTAGTTCCTAACCCTTGTACCATTAATTCTTTAAAAGAAAATAGTACTACTAATTATTTAAATCTTAATATGATTCCAAATCCAAGTAATGGTAACACTCAGTTAAATTTTTATTCGTTAACAAACACTTTTACTCAAATTAATGTAACAGATGTAAGTGGTAAAATAATAAAATCAATTATAGTTGATAGTTATGCCGGAGAAAATAAAATTAATTTAAATTTAAACGATATTCGTTCTGGTTTGTATTTTGTTAGTTTAGATGTAAACAATCAAAAAACAACTCAAAAATTAATTATTGAGTGATAAAAATCTCAATTTAATTTTTAAAACTATATACTTTTGTGTTTGTAAAATTGTATTATGAAACCAGAAATTGTTTATAGAAAAGATGTAGAGCATTTAGTTAACACATTTTATTCAAAAATTAGAACAGATGAATTATTAGGGCCAATATTTAATAATCAAATACCCGAAAACAATTGGCCTGCTCATTTACAAAATTTAGCTGATTTTTGGGAAACAAATTTATTTGGAACACCTAAATTTAAAGGTAACCCAACCCAAGCTCATGTTAATGTTGATAAAAAAATAAACCATACTATTTCGCAAGTACATTTTGGAAAATGGCTGCAACTTTGGTTTGAAACCATTGATGAAAATTTTAGCGGAGATAATGCACAAAGGGCTAAAAATTCGGCAAGAAAAATGTCAACAGGCCAATTTATGGCAATTTGGATTAATAGACCAGAGAATTTAAAGCAATAAAAAAAACCTGCTTTTTTATAGCAGGTTTTAAAGGATAAAGGATTAAAAGTTTAATTATCCTAAATATTGTTGTAATAATTTGCTACGGCTACTATGGCGTAAACGGCGAATTGCTTTTTCTTTAATTTGACGAACACGTTCGCGGGTTAACTCAAATTTATCTCCAATTTCTTCTAAAGTTAAACCGTGGTTTAAACCAATTCCAAAAAATAATTTCACAACATCACGTTCTCTATCTGTTAATGTGCTTAATGCTCTATCAATTTCTTTACTTAAACTTTCGTTCATTAAACCAGTATCAGCCTTAGGCGAATCAAAATTTACCAATACATCTAACAAGCTACTTTCTTCGCCATTAGCAAATGGAGCATCCATACTAACATGGCGGCCACTAACTTTCATTGTATCGCTAACTTTATCAATTGGTAAATCTAAAATGTCTGCTAATTCTTCAGCACTTGGCTCACGTTCAAACTCTTGTTCTAATTTGCTATAAGCTTTATTAATTTTATTTAACGAACCTACTTGGTTTAAAGGTAAACGCACAATACGGCTTTGCTCAGCTAAAGCTTGCAAAATAGATTGGCGAATCCACCAAACGGCATACGAAATAAATTTAAAACCACGTGTTTCATCAAAACGGCGGGCTGCTTTAATTAAACCTAAATTACCTTCGTTAATTAAATCGGGTAAACTTAAACCTTGATTTTGGTATTGTTTAGCAACCGACACAACGAAACGTAAATTTGCACGCGTTAATTTTTCTAAAGCGTTTTGATCGCCATCTTTAATTTTTTTTGCTAAAACTACCTCTTCTTCTGCTGTAATTAATTCTTCTCTACCAATCTCTTGTAAATATTTATCTAATGATGCACTTTCGCGATTTGTGATTGATTTGGTAATTTTAAGCTGTCTCATGATTTAAGTGTATAATGGTTAAAATTGAGTTAAGTAACAAAGGTAGTAAAAAAATAGCTATTTTTTTGATAAAAACGATAAAAAACCACATTTGATTAACAGAATTACACTTTTATACGACTATTTTTTAAAAATGTTGCGTTTTTAGAAGTTTATTATTTGGTTAAACATTTGGTAATTATTTGGTTATTTTAGGCTTCACTAATTTATTTTAAGTGTTTTTATTTACACCTAAAAGCTTTAAAACCCTTTAATATCTAGGAAAGTTAACTTAAAGTAATTAACAACAGAGGTTTAATATCTATTAACGCAATTAACAAAGCATTGTTTGGTTATTGTGTTAACCTACTGTTTTACACGCAACTAAGTTCTGTATTTTTATAAAAACCAAACCTCAACTTATGAACGGACAAGAAATAAAAGCCGAATTACAACAGGTATTAGACAGTGATATTCAGTTAAGAAAAGAATTCATCGAACTAAAACGCTCTTTAGGCGAATACCGTAACCAGCTAATTATGCGTGAAGAAGATTGCAAACGCTTGCAAGTTACTATTGATGTTTTAAATACCAAACTTGCAGTAATGGAGCGAGATAACACCAATTACAAAGCAGAACTTACAGCGTTTAAAGAGTTAAGAGGAAATATAAAGGAGCAATTACAACAAAAGCAAGACGAAATAGATAATCGCTTAAACGAAATTGAGCAATTAAGAGGTGAACTTTCTACAATATCTGAACAATACGAACAGCAACTTAATGAGGTTAAAATTGCTGCCGAAACAAATTTAGAAACAGTTACAAATCAATTTCAAAATCAAATAAACGAATTAAAATCAAACTCGCATTACAAAGAAAGTGGAATTAAACAAGAATTTGAAAACGAATTAAATTTAATAAACGAATCGTTTGCTGATAAAGAACAAGCTATTACTTTAAAACATACAGACGAAATAACATCTATTAAAAATAATTACGAAACTGAACTTACTTTTTTAAAGAACGAACACGCTCAAACTTTAAATCAAATTCAAACAACAAATGCAGATGAATTAAACACCCTAATTCATTCGCATAAAGTTACAATTTCAAAATTAGAAGAAGAGTTTTCTCAAAAGTTAGAATCGACTGAATATAATTTAAACAACCAAATTATAGCATTAAAATTAGAAAATGAAGAGCAACGCCATATTTTAACTTCAAACTTTCAAACCGAAATAGATTTATTAAAAAAATCTAATTTGGAAGCCGAGCAAACTTTAATTGAAAAATACGAAACTCAACTTTCAAATCTTCAAAACAACAATTCAGAAACAACAAATAATATTCATCAATCCTTTGAACAACAAATTTCTGAATTAAAACTTCAACACAGTTCAACTATTGAAGAGTTAACAACAAGCAACCAATTAAATTTAAATAATACAATTAACGAATATGAATTAAAATTAAGCAACACATTAATTCATAGTAATGAGCAAAACTCTAAGCTTAATGATGAAATAAATAAATTAATGTTGCAAACAGATGAGTTAAGAGAAGATGTTAAAAATTTAAGCATTACAATTGATAATAACTCTGCAACAATTACAGATTTAAGAGAAAGTAATGCCAACTTAATTATTCAATTTGAAAATGAAAAACAAAATCATTTAAGTGTTACACAAGAGTTTGAAAGCTTTAAGCACACTTCATCTCTTTCATCATCAGAGCAAGTAAATGCTTTAAACATACAAATAGAAAATTTAAATAACGATATTCAAAATGTAAGTAAATTGTTTGAAGAGAATACAAACATTTTAGCCGAAACAGAAAACAAATTAGAAAGTGCATTAGAATCAAATTCATTACTAAATAATACAAATTCACAACTAAATACTGAATTAGAAAACACGATTTTAAAACAAAACGAACTTACTGAAGTAACTTACAATAATGAAATAACCATTAATTCGTTAACTACTGAAGTTGATAATTTAACAACAGCAAATACTTTTTTACAAAACGAAATAGTAAACTTACAAAGCACTGTTGAAGGATTAAATAACAAACTGGATACTCAAAAAATTGATTTTGAAACTGTACATAACCAAAACAACTTAACCAATAATTTAGAATTTGAAAAATTATTGGCAGAAAATTCGAATTTAATTTCAGAGATTGAAAGTGTTCAATTAAACCTCGAATCTAAAAGCAATGAACTAGAAATTTTAAAAGCAGAGTTTGACGATTTAAATTCAAAAACTGTAGGAAAAGTAGAAGATTTAAAAGAAACATTAAATACTAAAAATTTTGAATTAACTAACCTAACAGGAACAAATGCTGCATTAACTGCCGAAAACGATTTATTAAAATCAGAAATCGAAAATTTAAAATTAAACTTACAAAATTCTGAAGTTGCTAGCGAAGGTTTTAATGCCCTACAAAATAATTTTGAAAATTTAAGTTTAGAAAAAAACAATTTATTGTCTGATATTGCAAATATGCAATTAACTATAGGAACGTTAAATGAAAGTATTTCAGAATTAAATTCTAAAATTAATAATTACGAAGTACAATTAAGCAATCCTATTTCTTCAACCAACGAAACTGACTTAAATAATAAACTAGAACAACAAGAAGCTTATATAGACAAATTATTTAAACAAATAGATTTGTTAAGTGATGAACGCTTAAATTTATTAAGTGAAAAAGAACAAATGGCAAACCAATTGCTAAAAATGAATGATGTGGTTAGTGAAATATCGCAACAGATTGATAGTGAGAGTATTAATGTAAAAGATTTGAATAATCACAGAAAAAACATTATCTTAGCAAATAGTTCTCAAATGACTGGTGAAAGTGGTCAAATGAAACAACAAATAAACGATTTGGTGCGTGAAATTGATAAGTGTATTGCTTTATTAAGTGCTTAATTTAATCGCTTTAGGCTATGAGCGAAGTTAACATAAAGGTTGAAATTGCAGGAAGTACTTTTCCTGTTAAAGTAAATATGGTTGACCAAGCTAATATTGAAGAGGCGATAAATTTAATAAATACAAAAATTGCTGAGTTTGAAAAAGCTTATGCGATTAAAGATAAAAAAGACGTTTTAGCTATGGTAATGCTTCAGTTGGTAGCACAACTTTACAAACAAGCAACCACAGCCGAAAACGAATTAAGCAATTTAAAACAAGTACTTGATGATGTTAAAGTTATGTTAGCTCAACACAACAATAACATTTCAAACATAAACAATGAGTAAAAAATAAATTTATTTTTTACATGAAACGCACAAAATTAAAAGCAATAACGCATTTAGTTTTGTGCGTTTTTAATTTTAAAAAAAGAAAAGAAAATGGAAATAATAACAATAGTACTAATAGCTGCAGCCTTAATTTTAGGAGTTATTGCGGGCTTTTTTATTGCGGGTAGTAAGTTAAATGCATCAGCAACCAAAGAAAAAGAAAACATGTTAAAAGAGGTTGAGGTAAAAGCAGAAGCCACTAAACAAGAAAAAATATTACAAGCTAAAGAAAAATTTTTACAACTAAAATCTGAGCACGAAAAAACAGTTCAAGAAAAAAATACTCACATTGCGCAACACGAAAATAAAATTAAACAAAAAGAGGGCGAACTAAATAAAAAATTAGAAGACCTTAACAGAAAAAATAAAGAAGCTGAAGAATTAAAAAATCAAGCAAATCAGCAAATTGAGGTTTACAAACATCGTACCGAGGATATTGAAAAATCGCATCGTAAACAAGTTGAAATGCTTGAAAAAATTAGCGGTATGAAAGCCGAAGATGCTAAAACACAACTGGTAGAAAGCATTAAAGGTGAAGCCAAAACTCAGGCAATGGCCTATGTAAAAGATATAATGGACGAAGCAAAGCTTACTGCCAATAAAGAAGCTAAAAAAATTGTTATTCAAACTATACAACGTGTTGCAACCGAAGCTGCAATAGAAAACAGTATTTCTGTTTTTCATATTGAAGGAGATGAAACTAAAGGTAGAATTATTGGAAGAGAAGGAAGAAATATACGCGCTTTAGAAGCTGCCACTGGTGTTGAAATTATTGTTGATGATACACCAGATGCAATTACTTTAAGTTGTTTTGATTCAATTAGAAGAGAAATTTGCCGATTAGCCTTACATCAATTAGTTACAGATGGACGAATTCACCCCGCAAGAATTGAAGAAGTTGTTGAAAAAACAAAAAAAATGCTTGAGGAAGAAATTATTGAAACCGGTAAACGCACGTGTATTGATTTAGGCATTCATGGTTTGCACCCCGAATTAATAAGAATGGTAGGAAGAATGAAATACCGCTCATCTTACGGTCAAAATTTATTACAACACAGTAGAGAAGTTGCAAACTTATGTGCAATTATGGCAAGCGAAATGGGCTTAAACCCTAAAGTTGCAAAACGTGCTGGATTATTACATGATATTGGAAAAGTACCTGATGAAGAACCTGAATTACCACATGCTTTATTAGGTATGAAGTTAGCCGAAAAATTTAAAGAAAAACCTGAAGTTTGTAATGCAATTGGAGCGCACCACGATGAAATTGAGATGACAAGTTTATACTCTCCTATTATTCAAGTTTGTGATGCAATTAGTGGCGCAAGACCTGGAGCTAGAAGAGAAATTGCAGAACAATACATGAAACGCTTAAAAGATTTAGAAGCTTTAGCGCAAAGTTACGATGGTGTTGAAAAAACGTATGCAATACAAGCAGGTAGAGAGTTACGCGTAATTGTGAGCAGCGATAAAGTTAATGATGGAAGAGCAGAACAATTAGCATTTGAAATAAGCCAACGCATACAAACAGAAATGACTTACCCTGGTCAAGTTAAAGTTACCGTTATTCGCGAAGTTAGAGCAACAGGTTACGCAAAATAATAAAAGCAAACCTATGGATAATTTTAATAAACATAACCATTGGGAAAATATTTATAAAACAAAACAATTATCTGAAGTGAGTTGGTACCAACCTACTCCAAATACTTCTTTAAAATTTATTACTGATAACAATTTAAGCTCATCATCAAACATAATTGATGTTGGTGGTGGTGATAGTTTTTTAGTTGATCATTTACTTACTTTAGGTTTTACTAACATTTCTGTTTTAGATATTTCTGAAACTGCAATAGAACGAGCAAAGAAAAGATTAGATGAAAAAGCAAAATTAGTTAATTGGATTGTTTGCGACATTTTAAATTTTAAACCAACTCAACACTACGATTTTTGGCATGATAGAGCCGCTTTTCATTTTTTAACTAATCAAAGCGACATAGATAAATACATCACAATTTTAAATCAATCTATAAATTTAAATGGTTTTGCTTTAATTGGAACGTTTTCTGAAAATGGTCCTAAAAAATGTAGTGGAATTGATATTAAACAATATTCTCAAATTGAATTAAAAAATACGTTTAATGATAATTTTGAAGTAATTGAAAATTTAAATGTAAATCATCAAACGCCTTTTAATACTACACAAAACTTTAATTTTTGTTTATTTAAAAAACAATCTAATTAAATTTTATTTACCAAAATCTAATCCATCTTGGTTGCCTTGGTTTTGGTCGCCCATACCCTTCATTTGTTTACCACGTTTAAAAATACTTGCATCCATTTTACCAAATAAATACGTTACAGTAAACCTAAAATATCTACTTTCTCTTCTTCTACTTAATTCTTGTGTGTAATAAGGCGTTTCGTAATAAGTTCCCATACGTCTTGTATTCATTACATCACTTACGGTTGCGTTTAAAATCCATTTGGTTCCTATCATTTTATTTACACTTACATCAAACCCATAAACCGGTTGAGAGTAACCTAATAATAAAATACGTGGCGATTCGTAACTACCATTAACTTGAAGTGTAATGCTTTTAGGAAATTTATAACTAATTGTAGATTTTACATTGTATGCATAACCTGTTGCGGTAACTTCGGGTTCAGTAGGTACAACTAATCCTTTTAAATAAATATAATATGCATTTGCGTTTAACATTACATCTAAATTTTTAAAGAATGTGTATTTAATTGTATGCTCCATTCCGTATCTAATACTATTTGAACCATTAACCGTAGTATTAACTAATACATTAGGGTTATTAGGGTCTGGGTAAGCTACATCTGTTATTGGTTGTTCTTCATATCTAAAATATCCACTTCCTAAGTAATTACCTTTTTCAAAAATTTTATTGTAATTTAATTCTGCAATATTTTTAAACTCTGGTTTTAATTTTGGATTACCTATTCTGTAATTTTGAGCGTCTGCAAACATTACCACAGGCATTAATTGAAAGAAATTAGGGCGTTGAATTTTTCTGCTAAAATTTAATTGCCATTCTTGTTGTTTGGCTAATTTTTTAGAAAAATAAATTCCAGGGAAAATTGATTTTAAAATATCGTTACTTGTTGATGGATAATTGTATGAAAATTGAACTTTTTTATCAGTTATATTTCCTAAATAATACGATTGTTCAAACCTTAAACCCGCTTGATAAGCTATACCCCAAAATACAACACTATTGTAATTTACATAAGCTGCATTTATCATATCATCTATAACATATACATTGCTCATGGCGCTATCTTTTACATATTCATTTTTTGTGTTGCTAAAATTAGATGTTGTGTTAGCCTGTGTTGTTTGTTTGTAAAATGCTTTAACTCCTACTTCAAACTTTTTTGTTTCAGTTAAAGGGTTAACAAAATCTAACTGAAAAACACCTTGGTTTGCAAAATTATTTCCTTTATTGTTTTGAAGAGAAACAGGGAAACTAGGAAAATAAGTTGAAAACAAATAACCATTATTTGAAGTGGTGTGATTATAGCTAATGTCTGAAGTTAACTCTTTACCAACTTTTGGGTACGATTTTTTGTATTGTAGTTGAGCATTATAATTATAAAACTTTGCATTTTGTTCATTAACTCTACTTGCGTTTAATAATGAATTTTTGTCTTTGTCTAAAATTTCAAAGTTTTGATCGTCGCTTGATTTAATGTTTCCGGCAACTAACATTCCGTTTAAAGAAAGTGTATTTCTAACATTTAAATTATAATCTATCCCTAGGCGAGCAAAATCAAAAGTGTTTTGAAAGTTTGTATTATTCGTTTGATTAAAATAACCAGTAACTGTTTTGTTTTTTAAAGTATCAAACTGCGTTCTATTTGTAAATCCCTTTGTACGGTTCATAGCTTGATTATGCGAAAACATTGCACTTACATTCCACTTACCTTCTTTAACATTTATATTTGCCATTCCGCCATATCTATCTCCTGTACCTGCGTATGCCATAACCATTCCATTATAACCAGGTTTTAAATTTTTTTTCATTATTATATTTAAAATTCCTCCTGTTGCGCTTGCATCAAACTTTACCGATGGGTTGGTTATAATTTCAACTCTTTCAATTTGATCTGCAGGGATTTGTTGTAAAGTTAAATTAGAAGGGCGACCATCTACAAAAATTGTAGGGCTTTGATTTCTTAATTGTGCATTTCCATCAGCATCAACCGTTACGCCTGGTACATTTTTCATTACATCAACACCAGTTCCTCCTTTAACGGATAAATCTTTATCTACATTATAAACACGTTTATCGATTGACATGCTTACTGTACTTTTTTGAGTTGTAACCTCAACTTCATTTAATAATTTTTCATCAGATTCAACTTTAATATCTCCTAAATCAACTTCTAATTTATTTGGAACCTGAATGAAAAATTTTGAGTTATATGTTTTAAATCCAATTTGAGTTATTCTTAATCTAAAACCTCCCATTGGTGGTAAATTTTCTATATTAAAAAATCCTTTTTCGTTGGTTAAAACTCCATTTATTAAACTATCTTTATTATACCACAGCACAACAACAGACGCGTATTCAACAGGTTGTTTAGTTTTAGCATCTAAAACTTTACCATAAACGCGCCCTTTTAAATCTTTCATGGCTTTCATCATTGCATCTTTACTTTGAGCAAAAAATACAGTTTGAAAACATAGTAGGAAAAACGTTAATATTATTTTTTTCATATCGGAATAAAATCAAGCCTACAAAAGTAACTTAACGCTTTAAAGTACAAAGTACCAACCAAATAATTTTATTTCTAAATACGTTTAAATTCCGTTAATTGTTGTTAATTAACTAAAGTGGCTTTAAATAAATTAGCGAAATGTTTTTTTATTTTATTTTTTACCTCTGCTATATTTTGTTCTTTACCAAGTTCGCTATGAATACTTGTTACAGATTTGTTTACTATACCACAAGGTACAATGTTATTAAAATAAGATAAGTTTGCGTTTACATTTAATGCTAAACCATGCATAGTTACCCACCTACTGCATTTTACACCCATTGCACAAATTTTTCGAGCTTTATTATTTACATTAGGCTCTATCCACACTCCTGTTTCTCCCTCACTTCGTTCAGCTAAAATATTGTATTCATTTAATGTTAAAATAACTGTCTCTTCTAGTAATCGTAAATATTTATGAATATCAGTAAAAAAATTATCTAAATCTAAAATTGGATAAACAACTAATTGTCCAGGCCCATGATAAGTTATATCGCCTCCTCTATTAATTTTATAATAGGTTGCTTCTTTTTCTTTTAACTGTAATTCATTAACTAACAAATTATTTTCATTACCACTTTTTCCTAATGTATAAACATGCGGATGCTCAACCAACAATAAATAATTTTTTGTAGGTTGTTGTTCAGCTTCAATTAAGTTTCTGTTATTTGTTTTTTGAGTAACAATTTCATTAAACAAAACTTCTTGGTAATCCCAACAAGTTTTGTAATCCATCAAACCTAAATCTTTAACTATAACTTGTGTGTTTTTATTCAACTAAAATTTGCTTAGTTCGTTTTTTAAATGGTTTATAACATTAACCTCAACGGCATCAACTTTTTTAATTTCAGCAATAAAACAACTAATATAATCTCCTATATTAATTAAATATAAAAACTGTTGTAATTTAGTTTCGCCTTTTGCTGTAACATCAATTACTTTATTGCTGTATTTTTCAAAAATAGGTTTACAAACCTCGTAACGTTTTTTTGTTCTATTAAAATCAAATGAAGTATGAAAAGTTAACACAACTAAATTGTCATTTTTTTCTGTCCAACCAACTAATTCATTATGATTCATTTCAGGAAAAACATGATGCCAACATAACTGTTTACCATTTTCATTAACTTGCTGTCTAAACCTCACCGCAACGCCTTCGCTACCGCCTAAACTATAAATTACTGTAAGTTTGCCGGCTAATGAATTAGCAATTTGTTTTGCTTCATTTATTATTAAATTATTTTCTTTAATTAATAAATTCATTGCTGTTTCTACATCATTTAATAATGAGATTGGGGCTAGTTTTTTAAAAACTAAAACTTTAATTAATTGAACTAAAGAATAACCAATACAAGACCTTGGCGGTTGCCCACCTGGAATTTCGATAAACTCTATTAAGTTTTGTTTTGCTAATTCTAAAATTTTACCACCGCTTGTAATACAAACAATTTGTGCTTTTTTTGTAATGGCTTGTTGCATTGCCTCAACTGTTTCTTCGGTATTGCCAGAATAACTAGAAACAATTAATAAAGTATTTTCATTTACAAAAGCTGGTAAAAAATAATCTTTATTAACTACAACTGGAACCATTAATTTATCTAATAATGTTTCTGCAATTATGGTCCCTCCAATGCCAGAGCCACCTAAGCCAGTAATTACAATATTTTGAATTGGAATATTAGGCTCGTTTAAAATTGCAGCATTAGCAATACTAATGGCATGTTTTAATTGATTTGGGAAATTATCAACTAGTTTTATCATAGTGTTACAAATTTAATTAATAATGATATTAAATAACTTAAATTTTTCCTTCGTTTATTAAAATTTTTGTTTTTAATATTCCTACCATACTTAATGAATCGGTAATTTCTCCATTTAATACCATTTGATAGGCTTTTTCGAATGGAATTTTTTTAATTATTAAATCTTCACTTTCTTCAGGTTCAGATTCTTCGAACTTTAAATTTTGAGCTAAAAAAATATGGCAATATTCGTTTGTGGCCGAATTGCTTGTATGCATATTGCATAAAAGTGTATATTTTTCAGCTACAATACCTGCCTCTTCTTTTAATTCGCGTTTGGCCGATTCTATTGGAGCAATGTTTAATGGGCCTCCACCCTCAATAATTTCCCAACTGTATTGTTTTAATGGGAAACGCCATTGTCCAACAATCCAAGTATTATAATTTTCATCTAAAGGTATAATTCCAATGGCTAAATTTTTAAACTGAACAGTTCCATAAATCCCTGGCTTATTAGCAGGATTAATTACTTCATGGTGACTAACTTCTATCCAAGGGGTTTCGTAAACCGTTTTTGATGAATTTATTTTCCATGGGTTTTTAATTTGGCTCATAAGTAAAATTTCGTCTAAAGAAAACAAATAAATACATTAATTTTAATGAGTTAACATAAATTTTAGTATATTTAACCTTATAATTTTTAAATTGTAAAAATACGTTAAAATTTTATGCGATTGGTTACTAAAACTAGGCTCTTAATAATACTTTTATTTACAGCTATAAATATTTCTAGCTTTGCTCAAGATTTACATTGGATTGGTGGATCGGGAAGTTTTAATGACCCCAACCATTGGAGTTTTGTTAAAAACGGTAAAGCCTCTGGCACTATTCCTAATAAAAACACTTCAATTTACTTTGATTCTGACTTAAACAATGGAACTTTTGTAATTAATTTTGTTGGGGCAAGCAATTTTAAAAGCTTAGTAGCTTCAACAAGTTTATCACAATATCATTTTGTTTTTTCTAATTTTTCTGAAACAAGTATTTGGGGTGATTTTGAGTTAAATCCCAATATTAAATTAACAGGTTCTGGCAAATTCATTTTTAATAACGAAGGCCAACAAGCAAAAGTTAATTTTTTAAATCAAATTTACCAAGGTGATGTTATATTTAAAGGAGGAAATTGGAATATCAAAAGCATAAATACATCTGATGATAAAAATGTAATACTAGAATCTGGTAGTTATACACTAAATAATGCAAGAATTAATACAGGAAATTTTATTAGCAATAAGGGTTTAGTTTCAATCAAAAATAACACTTCAATTATTGATGTTAAAAATAATTTTGAAATTGGTAACAACACTACATTTAACTCTGATGGTTTGTATGTAAAAGCTCCATTAGATGCGACTCATTATAAAATTGCAAATGGTGTAAATTTTGGAAACAATTACAAAACTTTAAATTCTGCTTTTGCTGTTTGTGGAGCTACTTTAAGCTCTGTTGGTATTTCATGTTCGGGTATTTGCGATGGTCAATTAATTTTAGGGATAGACCCAACGTGTGTTGGCGCACCATTTTCGCTAATTTGGAGTAATCCATCTTGTGCTACGCCTACTTTAAATAATGTTGGCACAGGTACTTTTACAATTACAAATTTATGCGCCTGTGCTGACTTTTACAGTGTTTTAGTATTTGATAATTTAGGGAATTTATTAACTATTTCTAACGCAGTAAATATTCCAGGTCAATCTGCTATTAATTTTGTACCAATATTTTTTACACAACCATTATGTAATGGAAACTGTAATGGTTCAATTGTATCTAACTTAAGTGGTAGCGTTGGCCCATACACTGTAACGGTAAATGGAGGTTCTGTAATTCCAGTACCTTCGGGTAACACAACTTATTCTATGTTATGTGGTGGCACTAACTCTTTTAGCGTAATTGATACAAAAGGATGTTTAAGAAATTTCACTATAAATCTTAACCAACCTCCAACTTTATCATTAACATCAACAACATCAAGCTTAAGTTGTAATGCAGTTTGTAATGGTTCAATTGTAATAAATCCTACTGGTGGCACACCAAATTATACAATTAACAGTTCAGTGCCAACAACAAACACATTAAGTTCTGGAGGTAGTATGACTTTAACAGGGTTATGTCAAGGCGTTGTAACATCTACAATAACTGATTCAAAAGGCTGTTTTATAAATCCTTCTTTTACAATAACGCAACCTCCACCTTTATCTGCAAGTGTAACTCAAACAAATGTTGCTTGTTTTGGTAATTGTACAGGTATAGCGTCAGTAACTGCTTCAGGGGGTACAAGCCCATACACATTTACTTGGAGTGCTGGTGGGGCTGGAAGTTCTATAAATTCTACTTTATGTGCAGGTCCTAAAACGGTTACTATAAGTGATGCGAATAATTGTTTATTGCCGCAAACACTTACTATAACTCAATCTCCATCTGTTACAATTTCTATCACACAAACAAATGTTACTTGTAATGCGCAATGTAATGGGGCAGCAAGTGTAACCGCATCTGGTGGTGCAGGAGCTTTTACATTTACATGGGTTGCTCCAAGTAGCGCAACTATTTCAAACTCGCAAAGTGTAAATGCATTGTGTGCGGGAGTTTATACTATTTTTGTTAAAGATTTAAATAATTGTTTAACTCAAAGTTTAGTAACAATTACACAACCTCCTGCGCTAACTATTACTGCTCAAACGCAAAGCATACAATGTTTTGGTTCATGTAGTGGTGCGGCAACAGTTGTAGTAACTGGGGGTAATGGGGCGCCATACACACCAATTTGGTCTCCAAGCGGATCTGGCACTTTAACCAGCTCAATGTGCGCTGGTAATTACACTGTATCAGTAACAGATGCATCAGCTTGTCCAATTAGTACAGTATTTACAATAGCACAACCATCATCTATTACAATTAATGTTAGTACTACAAGTTTATCGTGTAATGGGGTTTGTAACGGAGTAATTAATTTTACAACTTCGGGAGGGGTGCTTCCAATGGCTACTCCAACATTAATTTCAACTTCAAGCACAATTGTAGCTTCTCCACCTTACAATTCACTTTGTGCAGGAAATTACACTTTACTTATTAAAGATGCTTCGAGTTGCGTACAATCGCAAACTATAAACCTGGCAGAACCAAATTTATTAACCAGCAATGTTACAACAAATTCAGTTACTTGTTTTAATGCGTGTAACGGTTCTCTTTCAGGTAGTGCTGTTGGAGGAACACCTGGGTACACGTTAAGCTGGGCAACATCAACAAGTGTTATCCCTGGCGGTATAATTGTTGGTGCATGTGCTGGTACATACACATTTCAAATTTTAGATGCTAATGGTTGTTCAAGCAACTCTGTTGTTACTATTAATCAACCACCTGCATTAACCACTACAATAAATTCTACAAGTCCTTTATGTTTTTCGGGGTGTAACGGAATTTTAAATGCAAATGTTTCGGGTGGAGTACCTGGTTATACTTTAAATTGGTCAAATGGTTTTACTGGTAATCCAAACGTTGGATTATGTGCAAATGGATATACATTAACAGTAAACGATGCAAACGGTTGTTCTGATACATTTACTGCTTCTGTTTTAGCACCTTCTCCAATGACAATAAACGTAACAACTTCTTCTGTTACTTGTGCAGGAAGTTGTAATGGTGGTGCAAGTGTAACTGTAGTTGGTGGTGCACCTAGTTTTACATATTCATTTAATTCTGCTCCTGTAATTACAAATACTACAGGTATTGCTTCTGGCTTATGCTCTGGGCCTTTTATAGTAAATGTAACGGACGCAAATGGATGTGTTCAAAATCAAAATTTTAACATTACACAACCTATAGCTTTAAGTGCAGCAATTACAGGTACTCAAAATAGTTGTAATGCATGTACAGGTGCTGGTACAGTAACAGCATCTAATGGAACACCTCCCTATTCTTTTGTTTGGACAAACTCATTAAGCGCAACAGTTTCTACAGTTTCTACAGCTAACAATTTATGTCCAGGTAATTATACCATTACAGTTACAGATGTTAATAGTTGTACAACAACATTAACATACTCCGTTTCGCAAGTTATTAATGTTATTGTAGTGGCTAGTGGCACTACAATTCCTTGTTTTGGGGCATGTACAGCATCGGCTCAAGCAAATGCAGTTGGAGGCACTTTACCTTACACTTACACATGGAATGTAACAGCACCTACGCAAACAACACAAACAGCTACAAATTTATGTTTCGGAACTTATACGGTTAATGTTTCAGACGCATTAGGTTGTTCAAACACAGCAACTGTTAATTTTGCAAATCCTCCGGCTATAGTAATTGCTCCAACAAAAACAAATGTTACATGTTTTAGTCAATGTAACGGAATTATAAACTCTAATGCTTCTGGAGGAACTGGAGCTTTAACATTCACCTGGTTACCAGGAGGACAAAACACTAGCTCAATAACCGGACAATGTGCAGGAAATTATACTGTTATTGTAAAAGATGCTAATGGGTGTACACAAAGTGCAACAATTAACATTAGTCAACCACCTGCTTTAACTGGTACAATTAATACAACTAATCCTAGTGCTTGTATTGTAAATAACGGTAGTATATGTGTTACACCATCTGGAGGAAATGGTCCTGCATATTCATTTACATGGGCTCCCGCAGGTGGAATAGGCATAAATACAAGTTGCTATTCAAATTTAAGTGCGGGTTTATATTCAGTAATAGTTTCTGATGCTTTAGGTTGTTTAAACACATTAACAGCAAATATAAGTTCACCCACAGGGCCAACCCTAACAATTAACACAGCATCTATTAGCTGCTTTGGTAACTCTAACGGTGGTGCAACTGTTACTGCAAATGGCACGCCTGGGTTTACGTTTACTTGGACTCCTGCGGTTTCATTTGTTAACTTAGGAAACACAAGTACAGCATCAAGTATGACATCTGGCACTTACAACATTGGTGTTACTGATGGAAATGGCTGTGTAGTAAATCAAACAATTGGTATTGTTCAATCACCTTCATTAAACGTAAATTCAACTTTATCAAATTTATCTTGTAACAGTATATGTAATGGTTCAATAACATTAAATACAACCGGTGGAACTCCATCATACACTTTTGCGTGGCTACCAATTGCACCTCCAATTACTGGCCAAGGCACACAAACAATTACAAATTTATGTGTAGGCAATTATAGTGTAAATATTACAGATGCTGCAAGTTGTGTAGTTACAAGAACTTTTGTAATTACCCAACCTCCTCCAATTGAAGCTACTGTTACGCCTCATAATTTGTTATGTAACAGTGTATGTAATGGTTCAATTACAACATTAAGTAATGGTGGAACTGCACCATTAAATTTCACATGGACACCAGTAGGAGGATTTGGAGGAGCAATAACACCAACAATAGTTAATTTATGTGCTAATATTTATACCCTAACTATTACAGATGCAAATTTATGTTCCTTAACATTAACCTCTCAAATAACACAACCAACTGCACTTACAAGCACAGTTAACTTTTTAAATGCAACATGTTCAAATTCATGTAACGGAACAGCCACATTAAACGCAAGTGGAGGAACACCAACTTATAGTTTTAGCTGGAGTACAAGTGCTGCTACTACAAGTGTAATAAATAATATTTGCGCTGGCAATGTAATAGCAACAGTTACTGATGCTAATGGATGTACGAGTAGTAATAGTTTTACAATAACAGCTCCTCCAGTATTTTCAGTTAATTTAATTGCAACAAATCCTTTATGTAATTCATCATGTAATGGTAGTATAACCACTACAACTGTTGGAGCTCAAGGTGCCGTTAATTATGTTTGGAATCCTGCTGGAAGCGGTCAAAACCCAACGGGTTTATGCGCAAACAACTATACTTTAATAGCAACAGATGCTGCAGGCTGTGTTGCAAATTCAGCAACTATATTAACTAATCCGCCTGCAATTTTAGCCAATGTAACATTTACAAACCCAGCTTGTAATAGTAATTGTAATGGAATTGCAATAAGCACGCCAACAAATGCAATTGGAGTTGTAACCTACACTTGGTTACCTAGTAATACAACAGGAACAAACAACACATTAAACACTCAATGTGCGGGCAATTATACAGTTCATATAAAAGATGCAAATGGATGTTTAGATAGTCAAACCTATACATTAACCAATCCACCAGTATTAAATGTAAATTCATCTGTTGGTCCTTCGGCTTGTTCACCACCTAGTGGATCAATTACAGTTTTGGCAAGTGGAGGAACACCTAGTTATACTTACACTTGGTTACCTCCGGTTGTAAGCACAAGCTCTGTTATTACTGGCTTAACCGCAGGTGTGTATACAGTTGTAGTAAACGATGCTAATAATTGTACAAATACTGTATCAATTCCTGTATCTAGCTCAAACGGACCAAGTTCTGCTGCTATAACAGTTACTAATATTATATGTAATGGTGCATCTACAGGTGCTGCTTCAGTTACAACGATTACAGGTGGTACACCTGGTTACACCATATCATGGGTAAGCCCACCTGCACCAAGTACAATAAACCCAATTAATGGGTTAACTGCGGGTAATTATACAGCTCAAATTTCTGATGCAAACGGTTGTATATTATTTGCAGGTACAACCATTACTCAACCAGCGCCAATAAATGCTACGCCAAGCTTTACGCTTCCAACATGTAATGGTTTATGTGACGGTGCAATAACATTAACAACAACAGGTGGAAACGGTCCATATAATTACACCTGGAATCCAACTGCGCCTAACACAGCTTCTTTAAGTAGTTTATGTGTAGGAAATTATAGTGTTCAAATTGGAGATGCAAATAATTGTTTAGTGACACAAACTATTTCATTCCCTGCAACAACTAGTATTTCTGCTTTAGTTACTGCAACAAATAATTTATGTTTTGGAAGTTGTAATGGAATGGCAAATGCAAATGGTTTTTCTGGTGGTCTTCCTCCATATACAATTAATTGGAACACAGGTCAAACTTCAGGTTTTATAAATAGTTTATGCAACGGAACATATACAGTTGTTGTTAATGATAACCAAGGCTGTTCAGATACATTTACTACCAATATAAACTCACCTAGTGCTTTAACTGCTACAACATCAGCTATTCAACCATCATGTGGCTTATGTAATGGTTCATCTACAGTTGTTGCTGGTGGAGGAGTTTCTCCATACACGTTTACTTGGACTAATGGAAGTAATACAAATACTACAACAAGTTTATGTGCAGGAATTTATCAAGTAAATATAACAGACGGCAATGGTTGTACGAGTTTACAAAATGTATTAATAAGTAACTCAAATGGAATAACAGGACACACATTTAATACACAAAATGAACAATGTGCTGGTAACTGTAATGGGTCAAGCACCATAACACCAATTGGTGGTACTGCGCCAATAACATTTAGCTGGACAAGTCCTTCATCAACAAATAGCATAGTAACAGGTTTATGCGCAGGAAACTATTTTGTTCAAATGACAGATGCGCAAGGCTGTATAAGAACCGCAAGCACAACTGTAAATGCAGCAACAACATTATCTTTAACATCAAATGTTACAAATCCAACTTGTTCATCAGCAAATGGAAGCATTAATGTAAATGTTAATGGCGGCGTTGGACCTTATACCTTTACATGGCAACCAGGTGGTGCAAACACTAGTAGCTTAACTGGTTTAGGTATTGGGGGATATACACTAGTAACACAAGACAATAATGGATGTTCTACAACAAATTTATTTAATTTATCTAATCCAACTGGTCCTGTAGTAAGTTTCACACAAAGTAATATTAATTGTTTTAATACATGTACAGGCTCATTAGTTGTTGTAGGTACGAGTACAAGTTCTCCTGTTACTTATAATTGGAGTAATGGTTCAACATCTCAAACTGTAACAGGATTATGTGATGGTATAATAAGTGTTACCGTTTCGGCAGGAGGTTGCGCTACAATTAAATCGTTTACAATTACAGATAATCCTGCTTTAAATTTAAGTATATCAGATATTAATCCAATAAAATGTAATAACGATTGCAATGGAGCAGTTACTCTAATTCCTTTTGGAGGCACATTACCTTACACTTTTAGTTGGAATACTGTTCCTACAAGCAGCAACAATCCTCAAACAGCATTATGTAGTGGAACTTATATAGCAACTGTAACAGATAATAAAGGGTGTATTAAAACAGAAACTGTAACTTTAGTAAACCCAACTAGTTTAACTGTAACAAATACATTTAGCAACAGTACTTGTAGCAACAGTAACGATGGAAGTGCAACTGTAACAATTGCTGGAGGTACACCAACATATAATATTAACTGGGTTGGGCCAGGCACATTTACATCAAACTCTACAACAGTTACAAATATGCCTACAGGTAATTACACTGTAACAGCTATTGACAATAACAGTTGTGTAACTACTAACACTTTACAAATTATTCCTACTACAACATTAGTAGCAATAACAAATACACCAAGCGCATGTATTGGTAACTCTGTTATTTTATCAGGCACAAACTCTATTGGTGCAAATACATTTAATTGGTATTTATTACCTGATTTATTAACGCCAGTTTCAACAAATTCTTTATTTACTTTACCTTTTGTAACAAATACAAGTACTTATGTTCTGCAAATTGTATCTACTGTTACAACATGTATAGATACTAAAACTGTAATAGTAACCGCATTACCTTTACCAATTGTAGATGCAGGACCTTCATATACCATACCTGTATTTTCAACAATTACAATAGGAGGAAATCCAACTTCACCAAGTGCTTTAACTTACTCTTGGTTACCTCCATTTACCTTAAATGATGCTGGGATTCCAAATCCTACTGCGTCTAATACTGTAAACACAATTTACACAGTAACAGTGCAAGATGCAAATGGTTGTGTATCATCAACTACAGTTGGTGTTGATATATATCCAGAAATTGACATACCTAATGGCTTTAGCCCAAATAACGATGGGAAAAATGATTTTTGGATTATAGATAATATTTCACAATTTGAAGACTGTACCGTTGAAATTTATAATCGTTGGGGCGAACAATTATTTTTTAGCAGAGGTTACGCAACTAAATTTGATGGAAGATACAAAGGAAAAGACTTACCAGTTGGAACTTATTATTACGTTATTAATTTAAATCATCCTGCATATACAAAACCATATACAGGACCATTAACTATTTTTAGATAATATGAAAAAAATAATTCTATTATTTCTATTTATAACATTTCAAACTCTGTTAAAAGCACAGCAGTTGCCTCAATATACACAGTATATGCTAAACGAAATGGCTATAAACCCAGCTGTTGCTGGCAAAGATGAATTTGCAGATGTAAGATCTAATAATCGTTACCAATGGACAGGCATTACTGATGCGCCTAGAACTTACATGTTAACTTTGCACGGACCTATTAAAGATAAAAACATGGGTTTAGGCATGAATTTATATACAGATATTGTTGGACCAACACGTAGAACAGGAATAAGCGCAAGTTATGCCTACCATTTAAAATTAAAAAAAGATATGTTTTTATCTATGGGTTTAAGCGCTGGAGTAATGCAATGGGGAATAGATGGGCATAAACTTAAGTTGCATGATTCGGGTGATGAAAATTTATTAGTTTCATACCAAACAACATATGTACCTGATTTTGGAACTGGATTATATTTTCATAAAAAAGATGTTTTTTATTTTGGATTCTCAGTACCTCAAATATATCAAGCTCCAATTGGCTTATATCCAAACAGCTCAAGTACAAGTAAATTAGTAAATCATTTTATGTTAAATGGTGCTTATAAATTTGAATTAAGTGATGATTTTAAGATTGAACCCTCGTTTTTAGTAAAATACGCAAGCCCTGCCCCTCCAAAAATAGATGTTGGCGCAAGAGTAATTTATCAAGAACAAATTTGGTTAGGTGGCGCATATAGACACAATGATGCATTTACAGCATTAATAGGTTATTTTTACAAAAATTATTTAATGATTGGTTATTCTTATGATTTTACTACAACCAATATTAAAAAATACACAACCGGAACACATGAAATTATGTTAGGCATTCGTTTTTCAAGAAAACAAGCCTCAACTTGGAAACAAGCAAATACAAAATAAAATTTAATTTCTACCTAAATTTTAATTTTGTATTATTAAACTTAATTTATTTAATTTGAGTTATTAATTAAAGTATATGTCTATTTGGAGATTAAAACCAGTATCAGCATTTGAGGCTGATATGAAAAAAAGTGATTTAAAACGTGTGTTAACAAAATGGGGATTAACCTCATTAGGAATAGGCGCTATAATTGGAGGGGGGATTTTTACATTAACAGGGATTGCAGCACATGACTATGCGGGCCCTGCCTTAGCTCTTTCATTCGTAATTGCAGGAATTGGCTGTTTGTTTGCCTCATTATGTTATGCAGAATTTGCTTCAGTTTTACCAGTAGAAGGAAGTGCTTATGCTTATGCCTATGGAACAGTTGGTGAGTTATTTGCTTGGTTTATTGGCTGGAATTTAATTTTAGAATATATGATGGGAGCCACAACTGTTGCAGTTGCATGGAGTGGTTATTTTGTAAAATTATTACATATCTTCCATATAGATTTTCCAATTTGGTTATGTAACGATTTAGCTACAGCAACTGAAAAATGTAAAGAATTAGGACTTGCAGCACCATCTTTTGCTTTTAACTTACCAGCATTTATTATTACTTGGATTGTAACGGCTATTTTAGTAAAAGGAATTAAAGAAGCCGCAAAAACAAATAATATTATTGTGATAATAAAAATTGCTGTTGTTTTATTTGTAATAATTGTTGGAGCATTTTATATCAATACCGAAAACTGGACTCCTTTTATCCCAGAAGCAGTTCCTGCTTTAGATGAGGCTGGTAAAGAAACTGGTAAAATGAATTTTGGATTTGGAGGTGTATTAACCGCTGCAACTATAGTGTTTTTTGCGTATATAGGATTTGATGCCGTTTCTACTCAAGCAGGAGAAGCTATTAACCCTAAAAAAGATGTGCCTTTTGCAATTGTTGCATCGTTAATTATTTGTACCTTATTGTATATTTTGGTATCATTAGTACTAACTGGTATGGTAAAATATACTGAGTTAGATAAAGCAGCTCCGGTGGCCTCAGCCTTTTCTGGTATTGGTTTAAATTGGGCAGTATTAATTATAACAATAGCTGCAACAGCAGGTTTAACTTCTGTAATGTTAGTTATGATGTTAGGGCAAACACGTATATTTTTAGGTATGTCAAAAGATGGTTTATTACCAAAATTTTTTAAAACATTACACCCAAATTTTAAAACACCACACAAAAGTACAATATTAGTAGGATGTATAATTTCGTTAGTTGCTGCATTTACTCCAATAGATAAAGTAAGCGAAATGTGTAGCATGGGAACTTTATTAGCTTTTGCAATGGTATGTGTAGCAGTTATGATATTAAGATACAAAAAACCTGAATTAGAAAGACCTTATAAAACTCCAGCTGTTTATTTAGTTGGAAGTTTAGGTGTTGGCTTTAATGTGTTTTTAATGACACAAGTAAGACTTGAAACTTGGAAATTTTTCCTTGTTTGGGGCACTTTAGGAGTAGTTGTTTACTTTTTATACAGTAAAAAGAAAAGCAATTTAAATAACTTAGATAATCAAAACTAAATTTAATTAAACAGAAACGGAGTGTTCTCTTAAAGCATCGTTTAAACTTGTTTTTAAATCTGTACTAGGCCTACGCTTACCAATAATTAAAGCACAAGGCACTTGAAAATCTCCCGCTGGAAATTTTTTTGTGTAACTACCAGGAATTACAACACTTCTTTCAGGAACAAAACCTTTAGTTTCAATTGGTTTGTTACCAGTAACATCAATAATTTTAGTGCTTTGCGTTAAAACTACATTTGCTCCTAAAACAGCCTCTTTACCCACTCTTACGCCTTCAACAACAATACATCTACTTCCAATAAAAGCATCATCTTCAATAATTACAGGTGCAGCTTGCACTGGCTCTAGTACTCCTCCAATACCAACTCCTCCACTTAAGTGTACATTTTTACCAATTTGCGCACAACTACCTACTGTTGCCCAAGCATCTACCATGCTGCCACTATCTACATAAGCACCAATATTTATAAAACCAGGCATACAAATTACACCTTTATTTACAAAACTACCATAACGCACAACTGAACCAGGTACAGTTCTTATTCCTGCAGTTTCCATTCCTGTTTTTAAAGGTATTTTATCGTAATACTGTTCTGGGCCTTCTTGCATTATTTTCATTGGCATTGTAGGAAAATAAAGTATAACTGCTTTTTTTATCCATTCGTTAACTTGCCATGTACCATCATTTTTAGGTTCAGCAACTCTTATTTGTCCTTTATCTAATTGTTCAATTATAGTATGTATTGCTTTTACGTTTGCGTTATCTTTTAATAATTCACGGTTATTCCAAATCTCTTCAATTAAATTTTGCATTTTTATTTTTTTACAAAACTAATAAAATATGTAAAAAAACACCCAGTTTTATACTGTATTTAAACTTTTTGTTATATTTAATAATTATGATAAACATGAGGATAATCATATTAATTTTTCTTTTTGTGAAAATTTCTTTTGCACAAGACTCATATGAACTATCCTTTAAAAATATTGAAGCTGACGCGATAGGTGTAAAATCAATAAAAAAAGGTTGTTATAGTAAAAAATATAATTTTTTATGGCTAGTAACAAATGTTGGACTAGGAAGCTATAACGGTTACTATTACAAAAATATTAATAATCCAAAAGATTCTGCAAATAAGCCTTTAAGTAAAAATATTCATGACCTATACGAAGACTTAGATGGAAATTTATGGATTTCATATGAAGATACGGGTAGCTTTACAAGGTATAATCATAAAACTAAAATTTATACACATTATGGTTCTTTTGGAAAACATAAAAACACAATAACAACTGATTTAATCCCCTCTAACTTTTACGAGGACAGTGAAAACAGATTATGGTTACCCACATGGAATGGAGGATTATTATTATATAATAAACAAACCGATGATTTTAAATGCTACGATGTTAACACTAAATTTGCAAATGGTGGCAAAATAATTTGTACAACCGTTAGAAGCATATTAGAACTTGAGAAAGGAAAGTATTTAATAACTTTTTTTCAAGAAAAACCAAGAGCTGTTCCTTGTGTTTTAGATATTAATAAAAACACATTAATAGAATTTCCGTTAAAAGAATACTCAAAAAATTTGAGCAATGCTGCTTATGATTTATTTGAAAGGTATCTTACAATTACTCATAACAGTTATTACGATAAAGAAAATCAAAAAATATGGATTGGAGGGTACAGTGGGATTTCGGTTATAGATTTAAAAAACAAAACTTCACAACGTATTTCTCCAAGAAAGTTTAATCCAGAAGTTGAACTTAATTTAGATAATACCATGAATTTTATTTTAAGTAACGACAGTAATTTATGGTATAGCTCTACAACTAATGGAATTATAGTTGTTAATCGTAAAAATTTAAAATCATATTACCACAATCAACCAGGTAGCTGTTTAACATGTGTTGGCGATAATGATATACTAGGCTTTACTAAAGACAATGCAAATAATGTTTGGGTTTTTAACAGATCGTATGGAATTAGTGTTTGCGCACCTTACACGCACCAAATAAAAGTAAAAAAATGGGAAAATTTTAATGTAGATTATTATAATGCATCTGATCAAGTTATACCTGTGTCACAAATTATAGCAAAGTCTAATCATTTGGTTTATTTTTCAAGTTTAAAAGGTATTTCGGTTTATGATTACAGAAAAGACTCAATTTTACCAAACATTAGTTTTGGAAATAAAAACGACGATAAAAATGTTTTACTATTTAAATTTGCTAAAAACAATACTATTGAATTTGGCCGCACAACTAAAAGATCGCCATATAATTCTCAGTTTACTATTTACAATGAAAGCACAAAACAACTTAATGATATTGAATCAACACACCAAATTTTTAGTGTAAATTTTAAAAACGATAGCATAGATGGAAGTTATGTGTTTTCGCAAAGTTTTTCTAACTTATTAAAATTTAATTACACAACTCAAAAATTTGATACTGTTTTTAATTTTCCTGAAGGTAAAATTCCTTTACCATCAAACGGACTAAAACTTAAAAATAATAACTTGTTTTTTTATTTAGCTAATGGTGGCTTTATGATTTTTAATGAGAAAACAAAAAAGATAAGAACATACAGACAAAAAGGTTTTGATGTAGAGTTTAATGCAAGAATGATAAACAGCACATTTTATACAAAAAGAAATACTATTTTGATAGGAACCGAAAAAAACTTATTTGAATTTGATATAGAAAAAGAAACTTTTACCGACCATTCAAAAATTATGGGTCTTGAAAAATATAATGTTTTTAATGTTTTTGAAGATAGGTTTGGAATAATATGGTTTACTGGGCCAAAAGAAATTATACGTTACAATGTTAAAGAAAAAAAATACAGTGTAATAAATAAAAAAATAACTTCAACAAACTTATTCTTTTTTAAATCTAACAATCATCCAATAACTGCCTTTGATGAGGATTATATATTTTTACCTAACAAAAAAGGTTTAACCTTTTTTAATACAGCAACATTTAAATTACCAGAAAATAAACCAATAATTTCAATTTATGAATTAACAGTAAATGATTCATTATTTAATATTCAAGATTCAATACTTGAGTTTAAACATTATCAAAACAACATTCAATTTAAATTTATTACTGATGAAATTTATCGTCCATCATTAGGCTCATTTAGTTACCAGCTTATTGGTTTAGACAGTAAAATTAAAGAGTTAAAATCAAACGAAATTGATTTACAAAACGTACCTGCGGGTAATTATAAATTAAAAGTTTTTTATAAAAACACATTTGGTGTTTATGCAAATGAATTTATACTTGATATAATTATATTAAAACCTTTTTGGAAAACTTGGTGGTTTATTTTGCTTTGTGTAATAGGAATTGTTTTTATATTAATTGTATTAATTAAAAAACGAGAAAAAGATTTATTAAAAAAACAACAACAATTAGAAAACATAGTAAATGAAAGAACAGCTGAATTAGTTATACGCTCTAAAGAAATTGAAACTCAAAAACATATTATTGAAGAAAAACAAAAAGAAACTATAGATTCAATTAAATATGCCCAACGGATTCAAAATGCCTTGTTAGCAAGTAAAACGTTATTAAATAAAAATCTTAAAAATTATTTTATTTATTTTAACCCTAAAGAATTAGTAAGTGGCGATTTTTATTGGGCATCTGAAATAAATAATAAATTTTACTTCATTGTAGCCGATAGTACAGGGCATGGAATACCAGGCGCTTTTATGAGTTTGTTAAATATTAATTTTTTAAATGAAGCAATAAATGAAAAATTAATAGAAAATCCATCAGAAATTTTAGATTATGTACGAACAAAATTAATACAAGGTTTAGCCGAAGATGGTAGTGAAGAAGGCGGAAAAGATGGTATGGATTGCAGTTTAGTTTGCATTGATTTTACAAAAATGGAATTTACTTATTCCTGCGCAAACAATCCTTTAATTTACATCTCAAACAATACCATTAATGAATTAGAGGCGGATAGAATGCCTGTAGGAAAATCGCCAAAAGACACTTTAAAGTTTAATTATAACACTATAAAATATAATAGTGGTGATATTTTATACCTTTTTACAGATGGTTATGCCGATCAATTTGGGGGAGAAAAAGGTAAAAAATTAAAGCATAAAAATTTACGAGATTATTTATTTAAAATTCATCAAAATTCAATTTTAGAACAAAAAGAATTGCTGAGTAATGAATTTAATCAATGGAAAGGTAATTTAGAACAAATTGATGATGTTTGTGTTGTAGGTATTAAACTATAAAAACTCTATAAATCAACAAGATACAATGATCCTAAATTATTTTTTTTATTATTGTTTTATTCGTATATTTGTGCTCCAAAAAAATGGCTTCGTAGCTCAACTGAATAGAGCACTTGACTACGGATCAAGAGGTTAGGGGTTTGAATCCCTTCGAGGTCACAAAAAAAATCCTGAAATGCTATTTCAGGATTTTTTATTTTAAAACACTATTAATCCTAAAATTCGCAATTTTTTGGTGTACGAGGAAATGGTATTACATCTCTAATATTTGTCATTCCTGTTACAAATAAAACTAATCTTTCAAAACCTAAGCCAAAACCCGCATGTTCACACGCTCCAAATCGCCTTGTATCCAAATACCAATCTAACTCATGCGTTGGTATGTTCATTTCATTCATTCGATTAGTTAATTTTTCAAGTCGTTCTTCGCGTTGGCTTCCTCCAACTATTTCACCAATGCCCGGAAACAAAATATCCATTGCTCTAACAGTTTTTCCATCATCATTTTGACGCATATAAAATGCTTTTATGTTTTTTGGATAATCGGTTAATATTACTGGCTTTTTAAAATGTTTTTCAACTAAATATCGTTCGTGTTCGCTTTGTAAATCTACCCCCCAATCATTTACTAAATATTGAAATTTTTTCTTTTTATTATGGTTACTTTCTTTTAAAATTTCAATGGCCTGTGTATAAGTAACTCTTTCAAAGTTATTTTCTAAACAAAATTTTAGTTTATCTAATAAATTTAGTTCACTTCTATCTTGCTGTGGTTTTTGTTTTTCTTCTTCTAATAATCTATTATTTAAAAACTCTAAATCTTCGTAATTGTTTTCCCATGCATATTTTATAACAAACTTCAATAACTCTTCGGCCAAATCCATGTTATCATTTAAATCATAAAAAGCCATTTCTGGTTCTATCATCCAAAATTCAGCCAAATGCCTTGCAGTGTTACTATTTTCAGCTCTAAAAGTTGGGCCAAAAGTATAAATATCGCTAAAAGCCATTGCCGCTAATTCACCTTCTAATTGCCCACTTACTGTTAAGTTTGTGCTTTTTCCAAAAAAATCTTGTTGAAAATCTATTTGGCCTTTATCATCTTTAGGTAAATTTTTTAAATCTAATGTTGTAACTCTAAACATTTCACCTGCTCCTTCGGCATCACTACTTGTAATGATTGGTGTATGCACATAAACAAATCCTTTTTCTTGAAAAAATTTATGAACTGCAAATGCTAAACTGTTGCGGACTCTAAAAATAGCGCCAAAAGTATTTGTTCTAAATCGCAAATGAGCAATTTCTCTTAAAAATTCAAGGCTGTGTTTTTTTGGTTGTAATGGGAATTTTTCGGGATCGCTATCTCCTAAAATTTCTATTTTACTTGCTTTAATTTCTACACTTTGTCCTTTACCTAAAGAAGCAATTAATTGCCCCTCAACGCTAATTGCAGCACCTGTTGTAATTCTTTTTAATATTTCATCAGAAGTATTATTAAAATCAACAACTACTTGTATGTTACTATTGCAGCTACCATCATTTAATGCAATAAATTGATTGCTCCTAAATGTTTTTACCCAACCTTTAACTAAAACTGAAACGTCAGTTTGATTTGATTTTAATAATTCTTTTATTTTAATTCGTTTCATTTAAATTAATCTTAATATTTTTTAAATGTAATTTTTAATTTTGTTTCAAAGTTAATAAACATTAGTCATAATCAAACACTTTATTATTTTTTAGCAGTGTTTAAAAATAAAATTTGTTGTATTGTAGTTTATAAATGCGTTTACTTTTTCTAGCTTTAAATTATTAGTTATTACGTATTTTAAATAACCTAATTCATTTAAAAAAGCATCAATTTTATTTATAACATCATTTGATTTATCACCTAAAACATTTTTATCTTGTTCAATTAAAAGCATTGGTTTAAATTTTGATAATGTTTTTTGCATTCCTAATAATGCCTCATATTCAAATCCTTCAATATCAATTTTTATAAACTTTAAATTATTTAATTCTTCAAATTTTAAAAATTCATCTAAAGCAACAACATCAACACTTTCAGAAACATTAAAATCTTTAAGTTTAATTGATGCCATACCTAAATTATCATCATTTGTATTGTAATTTATATTTAAAATATCTTTCTTTTGACCAAGTGCAATTTTAAAAGGCTTTACATTATTTAATTTATTTAATTTAATATGGGAAATTAGTTTATTATAATTTTGAGAAAAAGGTTCAAAACTATACACTTGTCCTTTATTTAATTTTACGGCTAAATTTGTTGAGTACCAACCTATGTTTGCTCCAACGTCAATAATTAAAGAATTATCTTCTAAATTTTCAATTAAATATTTTAATTCAATTTTTTCGTATCCACCTAAAAAAAATATATTTGTTTGAACCCAATCATGTAGGTTTAAATTAAATTTTATATTATTGATAAGAACAGTAGTTTCTACATTTAATGTTAGTTTATAAGGAATAATAATTTTTTTATAAACACCAAAAAAGTGTTTTTGTAAAAACTTAAATTTAAAACATAGTCTTAATAAATTACAAATTAAAAGTTTCATATTTATTTTAACTCATATTTTAATTGTGTTATTTTATTAAGTTCAACAAGCAACTCATCGCTAACATTAGTTTTATATTTTTTAGAAAATAATTTTACACTTTGGTTTTTATTAGCATCTTCAACAATAAATTCTACATTGCTTTTACCGGAATTATTTGTGTTAAATATTGAAACTAATTGATTTATTAATTGATTGTTTACATCATCAACATTTAAAGATAGTTTTATACTGTTAAATGCAGATTTTTTAACCTCGTCTAATAATTCTATTTTATTTATTTTAATTTCTAAGCTTCCGGGTTGGTTATATCTATCTTGAATTTTTGCTTTAACAAAAACAAATAAGCCAACACTCATAAACTTATTATAATCTAAAAAATCTTTTCCAAAAAGCATCAATTCTATACTTCCATTGTAATCTTCGATTATTAGTTTTCCAAAAGCTTTGCCAGTTTTGCTTGTTCTATTTTCAAACCCTGTAATTATGCCAGCAAATGTAATTTCTTTATTTTTAAAAGGTTCTAAACCTGCTTTTAATTGACCACAATTAGAATTACATCTATGTTCAATTACAAGTTTATAAGGATCAAGCGGATGGCCGCTAATAAAAAAACCAACTACATCTTTTTCTCTAGATAATTGATCTAATGCGCTCCACGGTTCAATGTTTGTTGGTAGTTTTGGGTCGCTAATTTGCACTTCTTCTTCGCCACCAAATAAACTAGCTTGATTAGTTTCGTTACCTAAACTGGTTTGGTTACTGTATTTAATTAATTTATCTGTTAAGGTTGTTCCGTCTAATTGTTTTTCAAAAAACATTGCTCTGTGCACTCCTTCAAAACTATCAAATCCACCAGCAAGTGCTAAACCTTCGATAGATTTTTTGTTTATACTTTTTGAATCTAAACGTTTTGCTAAATCAAATACTGAAACATATTTACCATTTGCTTTTCTTTCATCTACAATATTTTGAATAGTGTTTTCCCCTACTCCTTTAATACTTGCCATTCCAAATCTAATGTTCCCATCTATACTCACACTAAATTTACCTTGTCCTTCGTTAACATCAGGCCCTAATACTTTTATTCCCATTCGCTTACATTCTTCCATAAAAAATGTAATTTTTTCGATGTTGCCACAATGGTTGAGTACACTAGCCATAAACTCATTTGGATAATGTGCTTTTAAATATGCTGTTTGTTGTGCTAAATAAGCATAACAAGTACTGTGTGATTTATTAAATGCATAACTAGCAAAAGCTTCCCAATCTTTCCATACCTTTTCGGCAACTGTAGTATCGTGGCCATTAGTTTTACACCCTTCTAAATACTTACCTTTCATTTTATCCAAAACATCTTTTTGTTTTTTACCCATTGCTTTACGCAAAGTATCTGCATCACCTTTAGTAAAATTGGCAAGCTTTTGAGATAACCGCATTACTTGTTCTTGATAAACAGTAATTCCGTATGTTTCTTGTAAAAATTCGTCCATTCCATTTAAATCATAAACAATTGGTTCTTTACCATGTTTACGATTAATGTAATTTGGAATATAAGCGATAGGGCCTGGTCTATATAAGGCATTCATCGCAATTAAATCTGTAAAATTATCGGGTTTTAAGTCTTTTAAATGTTTTTGCATACCCGGACTTTCAAATTGAAAAATCCCATTTGTTTCTCCGCGTTGAAAAAGTTCTAAAGCTTTGGGGTCATTTAAATCTATCTCATCAATATCTATATCAATATTGTGATTTTCTTTGATCATTTTTAAGGCATCTTTAATTATGGTTAAAGTTCTTAATCCTAAAAAATCCATTTTTAGAAGTCCTGCACTTTCGGCAACAGAGTTATCAAACTGGGTTAATAACATACTGCCTTCTTTAGGTTTTGTAACAGGTACAAATTTAGTAAGTTCATCTGGTGTTATAATTACACCACATGCGTGAACACCAGTATTTCTAACACAACCTTCAAGTTCGTAGGCTTGTTTTAATACTTCAGCTTCAGGAGTTTTTTCTTCAGATAATTTTCTAAAGTTGTTTGATTGTTCAACAATTTCTCTTCTATCTTTTATTTTTTCTAAATATTTTTCGCTGATTCCTTTTGGATTTAATAAAGATTTTAAATCAGCTTCTAAACTATCGGGGAATGATTTGGCTAATTTATCTGCATCTGGTAACGGTAAATTTAATACACGAGCACTATCTCTAATAGCAGATTTACCGCCCATTGTGCCATAAGTAATTATTTGAGCAACTTTATCACTACCATATTTATTAATCACATAATCAATAACTTTGTCTCTACCCTCATCGTCAAAATCAATATCAATATCGGGCATACTAATCCTATCTGGATTTAAAAATCTTTCAAAGAGTAAGTCATATTTAATTGGATCAACATTTGTTATACCCAAGCAATATGCAACAGCGCTACCCGCAGCCGAGCCACGTCCAGGGCCTACACTAACACCTAATTCGCGAGCTTTAGTTGTAAAATCACTCACAATTAAAAAGTAACCCGGAAAACCCATGCGAGCCATTGTTACTAACTCAAAATCTAATCGTTCTTTTATATCAGAAGTTAAATTTGGATATCTTTTTTTAGCGCCTTCAAAAGTTAAATATTTTAGATAAGCATTTTCGCCACGTTTACCTTTGCCTTCATCGTTAGGATCGTTATCTCTTTCATCTTCAAACTCTTTTGGTATTTGAAACTTAGGCAAAAGAACATCTCTTCCTAATTTATAATTTTCTATTTTTAAAACTATTTCATTTGTACATTCAATTGCTTCGGGCAAATCTTTAAACAATTCGCACATTTCTAAATTAGATTTAAAGTAAAATTCATTGTTAGGCATACCAAACCTAAAACCTCTACCTTTACCAATTGGCACATCTTTTTGTACTCCATCTTTAACACAAAGCAATACATCATGCGCAACGCTGCTTTTTTTATCTATATAATAATTATTGTTAGCTGCAAAATATTTTACGTTATACTTTTTAGCAAACTTTAATAAAACAGAATTAACATGGTCTTCTTCAGGTAATGAGTGTCTGTTTAATTCAATGTAAAAATCTTCGCCAAATTGTTCTTTATACCATAAAAATGCTTCTTCGGCTTGAGCTTCGCCAACATTTAAAATTAACGAAGGGATTTCGCCTTGTAAACCACCAGTTGTAACTATTAAATTAGTTTTAAAATTTAATAGTTGAGTTTTATCAATTCTTGGCACATAATAAAAACCATCTGTAAAGCCTAAAGAGCTAAGCTTACATAAATTTTCATATCCATTTTTATTTTTTGCTAAAAAGGGAATGCTAAAACCATTATTTTGTTTACCGCGCTCCATATGATTTTCTGTAACATACAGTTCACACCCAATAATGCATTTCAGTTCAGTTTTTTTACCTATTGATACTGCTTTAGGCTCTGCGGCATCAAAAGCATCATTATGTTTTTTAATTTCTTTATTCTGTTTATCTATACTTTGCCAAAATAAAAATGCGCCATACATATTGCCATGATCTGTAATTGCCAGTGCAGGCATATTAAAACTAATGGCTTTTTTAACCAAGTCATCAACATCACTCACGCTTTGTAAAACCGAAAACTGTGTATGGTTATGTAAGTGTGAAAATTTTAACGTTAACTCATTTAATGACTCTTTGCTTACAACATTATTGTTTTCTTCTTTTTGTTTGTTAGTGTTACTATTTTTTAAATTAAGTTCATGTTTTAGAAGTTCAGATAAGTTAACATCTTGATAGTGTATTAATGCTAAATCGTCTTTATTCAGTTCTTTAACTTTTGTAATGCCTTGTTTAACAATTTCAAAAAAAACTTTAGATGTTGCTTGAACATCAAACGCAGCATTGTGCGCCTCAGCAAAATTAGAGTTAAATAATTTAGTGTAAAGTTCGGTTAGGGTTGGCCACTTGTATTTACCTCCTTTACCACCCGGTATAGCGCAAAAATTTGTTGTATCATCGTTTTTAGTATCTATAATTGGGTGATTTTCAAAATAATTTGGCAAGCCACATCGTAAAAACTCCGCACCAATAATATTTATATCAAACTCTATATTATGGCCACATAAGTATTGCGTTTGATTAACAATTTCAGCAAACTGTTCTAAAACTAATTTTAAATCACTACCTTCTTGTATAGCTCGTTCTGTAGATATACCGTGTATTTGTGTTGCATTAAATGGAATTGTATATCCATTTGGTTTAATTATTATTGAATTGTGATTTAATAATTTACCTTCTTTGTTATGTAATTGCCATGCAATTTGTACCATTCTTGGCCAATTATCAAAGTCTGATAAAGGTGCATTGTAGTTACGTGGCAAACCCGTTGTTTCTGTGTCAAAAATTAAGAACATGAATTAAATTATATATAATTGAGTGTAAAAAATAAAAGAAAAACTTTTTTAAATTTAATTAAAAATTAAAAAAAACACTATTTATGTTAATAAGTTACAAATAAGTGCTAAATTTTATTAATTCTCTGTTTTTAAAAGGCTTAAAACATAAATAAAAATAAATAAAATAATTTTTTTTAAATAAAATGACCGAAATTCGTCAATTTAATTTCTGTTTTTCGGTAATAAATATTATATTTGTTTTGTGATAAAAAGATATAAGGCAGAAGAAATAGTTAATCATTTAAAACATTTTCCAATAGTTACAATACTTGGGCCTAGGCAGTGCGGTAAAACTACGCTTGCCAAGCAACTTATATCTAAAAAAGATAAATTAATCTATTATTTTGATTTAGAAAGCCCAGCGGATAAAAGTAAGTTTATAGACCCTGAATATTTTTTATCAAATTTAGAAGCCAAAACTATTATTATTGATGAAGTTCAAAGACTTCCTGAGCTTTTTGAATTATTAAGATCGTTAGTAGATAAAAACAGAAAAAAAGGAAGATTTTTATTATTAGGATCGGCAAACCCTAATTTAATTAAAGGGGTTTCCGAAACGCTTGCTGGCCGTATAGCTTACGTTGATGTGAGTCCGTTTAATTTAACAGAAATTTATAAAAAACCGTCAGATGTTCAAAAACATTGGTTTAGAGGTGGTTTTCCTGATGCATGGTTAAGCAAAACCGAAGCAAGTTGCAGCGAATGGATGAATCAATTTTTTAGAACATTTATTGAACGTGATTTAAACACATTGTTTGGTGTTAGTTTTTCAAATGATTTAATGTTTAAATTATGGAAAATGCTTGCTCACTTTAATGGAAGTATTTGGAATGCTGAATCTTTTGGTAAAGGACTTGACATAAGTAGAAATACAGTTAATAGGTATATTGATTATTTAGAAGGTGCTTTTATGGTAAGATCTTTACCGGCGTATAGTAATAATGCAAAAAAAAGGTTGGTTAAAAGTCCTAAAATTTATATTAGAGATAGTGGCTTACTTCATTATTTAAGCGATATTTATAGTGTAAAAGAGTTGTTGTTTAATCCTAATGTTGGAAACGCCTGGGAGGGGTACGTAATTGAACAAATATGCCAACTTTTACCATACCACATTAAACCCTATTATTACCGAACGCACGATGGAAGCGAAATGGATTTGGTTTTAGTAAAGGGCATAAAGGTACTTGCGTGCATTGAAATAAAAAACAGTAACAATCCAGTATTATCAAGGGGTTTTTACGAATCTGTTGATGACTTAAAATGTTTAAATATTTTTGTAATTACACCACACCAAGAGGTGAGTTACAAAAGTAATAAAACCACCGTTGTTTGTGGTTTACATGGTTTTTTAACTACGTATTTAGTAAAATTAATAAAAACAAAATGACCGAAAATCGTCAATTTGATTTACGAATTTCGGTCATTTTAAGACATTAATATTTATTTAAACAAATTACATATAACCACCCATTTGAGTTTTAATTTTTCGCTTTCGCCTACCCCCACAATCTTTGCGTGTTTTACATGTTGATGCTATTAAACTAAATAATAACATAAAAACAATCAAATATTTAAAATTTTTATTCATCTTAATAGAAACAAAAAACTCCTTCATTTTTAATGAAGGAGTTTTTTAAATTATATTACATTATGCTTTAACGCTTGCTCTAATTATATTTAAAGCGCCACCTGCTTTAAACCACTCAATCTGTTGTGCATTGTAACTATGGTTTACTTTAAATTCTTCTTTACTACCATCTGCATGTGTTAAAGCAACTGTTAATTGTACACCAGGGGCAAATGTAGTTAAACCAATTACATCAATAACATCATCTTCTTGTATTTTATTATAATCAGCAGGATTTGCAAACGTAATTCCTAACATACCTTGTTTTTTAAGGTTTGTTTCGTGAATACGAGCAAACGATTTTACGAGTACAGCTTTAACACCTAAATGACGAGGCTCCATTGCTGCGTGCTCACGCGAGCTTCCTTCGCCATAGTTTTCATCTCCAACTACAATACTTCCAATTCCTTTTGCTTTATATTGACGCTGAACTACAGGAACACCTTCGTAAGCACCAGTAATTTGATTTTTAATATTATCTGTTTTATCATTAAATGCATTTACTGCACCAATTAACATATTATTAGAAATATTATCTAAATGTCCGCGGAATTTTAACCAAGGGCCAGCCATAGAAATATGATCTGTTGTACACTTTCCTTTGGCTTTAATTAATAATTTTAAACCTTTAAAATCTGCTCCATTCCATGCCGCAAAAGGGTCTAATAATTGTAAACGTTTGCTTGTTGGCTCAACCATAACTTTTACATTACTACCATCTAAAGCTGGAGCTTGGTATCCTGCATCTTCAACCGCAAAGCCTTTTGTTGGTAATTCATCGCCATTAGGTGCATCTAATTTTACTTGTTCGCCTTTTTCGTTTGTTAATGTATCTGTTATTGGATTAAATCCTAAATCACCTGCAATTGCTAAAGCCGAAACTATTTCGGGAGACGCAACAAATGCATAAGTATTTGGGTTACCATCTGCACGCTTTGCAAAATTTCTATTAAACGAATGCACTATTGTGTTTTTTTCTTGCTTCTCTGCTCCCATCCTATCCCACATACCAATACAAGGACCACAAGCATTAGTAAACACAATTGCACCACACTCATCAAAAACTTTTAAAAAGCCATCGCGCTCAATAGTATAACGTATTTGCTCAGAGCCTGGGTTAATCATAAATCCAGCTTTAGACTTTAATCCTTTTGCTTTTACTTGTTTTGCAATTGAAACAGCGCGAGAAATATCTTCGTAAGAAGAGTTTGTACAAGATCCAATTAAACCAACTTCAACTTTTAAAGGCCAACCATTTTTAGTAGCCTCTTCTTTTAATTTAGAAATTGGAGTTGCTAAATCTGGTGTAAAAGGTCCATTAACGTGTGGTTCTAATTCTGATAAATTAATTTCAATTATCTCGTCAAAATATTTACTTGGGTTAGCATACACTTCTGCATCACCCGTTAAATGTTCTTTAATTCCATCGGCTAAAGCAGCAACATCAGCTCGGCCTGTAGCTTTTAAATAACGACTCATAGAATCATCATATCCAAAAGTAGAAGTAGTTGCGCCTACTTCAGCTCCCATATTACAAATGGTGCCTTTGCCTGTACAACTTAATGAAATTGCACCTTCACCAAAATATTCAATAATTTTATCTGTACCACCTTTAACAGTTAAAATACCTGCAACTTTTAATATAACATCTTTTGCGCTTGCCCAACCATTTAGTTTACCAGTTAATTTAACACCAATTAATTTTGGCATTTTAAGTTCCCATGGTAAACCTGCCATAACATCACAAGCATCTGCTCCACCAACACCTATTGCAATCATCCCTAAACCACCTGCATTTACAGTATGAGAATCTGTACCAATCATCATTCCACCAGGGAAAGCGTAATTTTCTAAAACAATTTGATGAATGATGCCAGCGCCTGGTTTCCAAAAACCAATTCCATATTTATTAGATACTGAAGCTAAAAAATTAAATACTTCTTCGCTTTCTGTTTTTGCTCTATTTAAATCATCTTTAGCACCAACTTTTGCTTGAATTAAATGATCACAATGTACCGATGATGGAACGGCTACTTTTGGGCGACCAGCTTGCATAAATTGCAATAATGCCATTTGCGCAGTTGCATCTTGCATGGCAACTCTATCAGGATTAAAATCTACATAATCTTTTCCTCTAGCATAATCTTTAACCTGAAAAGACGCATCTAAATGAGAGTATAATATTTTTTCTGCTAAAGTTAAAGGTTTTCCTAAGGTTTTACGCGCTGCTTCAATTCGAGCAGGCATATTTGCATAAACCTTTTTAATCATTTCAATATCAAATGCCATAATGTTTATTTGTTAGTTAATTTCTTATTTACAAGCACCTAAATTATTATTATTCTAGTAATTTTCAAAGTGTAAACTTTGGTAAACTCTTAATTTATGTTGTTTTAGTGCTTATTTAGTGTAATTCTAAATAAGCATTAAGTAAATTTAAAAAGATAAGAAATTGAGTTATACACATCATTTATTTATTACCAATGTGAAAAACTTTAAAAAACGTCAATATCTTTTATTTTTTTTAAGCTAAACTGCCTTAACTTTACACGATTTTTTAAGGCAAATTTCTCCTCAAAAAATCAACTTGTTTTTATGCCTAAAGATACATCAATAAAATCTGTTTTAATTATTGGATCTGGTCCTATTATTATTGGCCAAGCTTGCGAATTTGATTATAGTGGGTCTCAAGCTGCAAAAAGCTTAAGAGAAGAAGGAATAGAAGTTACTTTAATAAACTCAAATCCAGCTACTATTATGACAGATAAAGTAACTGCAGATAATGTTTATTTATTACCGCTTGAAGTAAAATCAATTATAAAAATTCTTGAAGAAAGAAAAATTGATGCCGTATTACCAACCATGGGAGGGCAAACAGCATTAAACTTAGCTTTGCGTTGTGATGAGATGGGTATTTGGAAAAAATACAATGTGCGAATGATTGGAGTAGATATTGAAGCCATTAAAGTTACAGAAGATAGAGATTTATTTAGAGCAAGAATGAACGAAATTGGTGTTGGAATGGCACCATCAAAAATTGCTAAAAGTTTTTTAGAAGGTAAAAGCATAGCACAAGAATTTGGATTTCCTTTAGTAATTAGGCCTTCATTTACACTAGGAGGAAGTGGAGGAAGCGTTGTGTATGAAAAAGAAAATTTTGATATTTTATTAAATAGAGGATTACAAACTTCGCCAATTCATGAAGTTTTAATTGATAAAGCAGTTTTGGGTTGGAAAGAATTTGAGTTAGAATTATTAAGAGATAAAAATGATAATGTTGCAATTATTTGTAGCATAGAAAACTTTGACCCTATGGGTGTTCATACAGGAGATAGCATAACTGTTGCGCCCGCAATGACATTAAGCGACAGTACGTATCAAAAAATGCGAACACTTGCTATAAAAATGATGCGTAGTATTGGAAATTTTGCTGGTGGATGCAATGTTCAATTTGCGGTTAGTAATGATGATAAAGAAGAAATAATAGCGATTGAAATAAATCCAAGAGTATCTCGCTCATCTGCACTGGCAAGTAAAGCAACAGGTTACCCTATTGCGCGTATTGCAAGTAAATTGGCTATTGGTTACCAATTAGATGAATTAATAAATCAAATCACAAAATCAACATCTGCCTATTTTGAACCAACGTTAGATTATGTTATTGTGAAAATTCCTCGTTGGAATTTTGATAAATTTAAAGGCTGTAATCGTGAGTTAGGCTTTCAAATGAAATCTGTTGGCGAAGTTATGGGTATTGGAAGATGTTTTCAAGAAGCGCTACAAAAAGCTTGTCAAAGTTTAGAAATTAAACGAAATGGCTTAGGTGCAGACGGAAAAGAAATTACTAATCAGGCTGAATTATTACAAGCCCTAGAAAGACCAAGTTGGAACAGATTGTTTATGATTTACGATGCCATGAAACTTGGTATTTCAATAAAAACAATTCAAAAACTAACTAAAATTGATAGTTGGTTTTTAGAACAAATTGAGCAGTTAATTGCATTAGAAAACGAAATAAGTAAACAAAATTTAACTAACATAAATAAAGATTTATTGCTTGAAGCAAAACAAAAAGGTTATGCAGATAGGCAAATTGCTCATTTATTAAGATGCCTAGAAAGTGAAGTTTATAAAAAAAGAACAGAGTTAGGCATTAACCGCACATATAAATTAGTTGATACTTGTGCCGCTGAGTTTGAAGCTAAAACACCTTATTATTATTCAACTTTTGAAACAGAAAACGAAAGTATAAAAAGCAGTAAGAAAAAAGTTGTTATACTTGGAAGTGGCCCAAATAGAATTGGACAAGGAATCGAATTTGATTACAGTTGTGTACATGGTGTTTTGGCAGCTAAAGAATGTGGCTACGAAACAATTATGATTAACTGTAACCCCGAAACCGTTAGTACAGATTTTAGTACAGCAGATAAATTATATTTTGAGCCTGTTTTTTGGGAGCATATTTACGATATAATAAAATTAGAACAACCCGTTGGAGTAATTGTACAACTAGGTGGACAAACTGCATTAAAATTGGCAGAAAAATTAGAAAAATACGGAATTAAAATTATTGGTACAGATTTTAAATCGTTAGATTTAGCAGAAGATAGAGGAAGTTTTTCAAATTTATTAAAAGCAAATAATATTCCATATCCTAAATTTGGTGTAATACAAGATGCCGATGAAGCTTTAAATCTTGCTAAAGAATTAGGCTTTCCTCTTTTAGTTAGACCAAGTTATGTATTAGGCGGACAAAGCATGAAAATTGTTATTAACGAACAAGAACTTGAACAACATGTTGTTAAATTATTAAATGACTTACCTGATAATAAAGTTTTACTAGATCATTTTTTAGAAGGTGCTATAGAGGCTGAAAGCGATAGTATTTGCGACGGAAAAGATGTTCATATAATTGGGATAATGGAGCATATAGAACCTGCAGGAATACACAGTGGAGATAGTTATGCAGTATTACCTCCTTTTGATTTAAGCGAAAAAGTTCTTAAACAAATTGAAGAACATACCAAAACAATTGCTCTTGCTTTAAACACAGTTGGTTTATTAAACATACAGTTTGCAATAAAAGATGAAATTGTATATATTATTGAAGCTAACCCTCGCGCAAGCAGAACTGTACCTTTTATTGCAAAAGCTTATGACGAACCTTATGTAAATTATGCAACTAAAGTAATGCTTGGCGAGAAAAAAATAAAAGATTTTAAATTTTCTCCTAAAAAAGAAGGTTATGCCATTAAAGTTCCTGTATTTAGTTATGAGAAATTCCCTGAAATTCAAAAAGAATTAGGGCCCGAAATGAAAAGTACTGGTGAGGCTATTTACTTTATAAAAGACTTACAAGATGAATATTTTTTAAATATTTATAGCGAAAGGAATTTATATTTAAGTAAATAATTTATTTAAATAATTCTATAAAGCTACCTTCTTCATTTTCAGTTAGAATAATTATTTTGTCATCTATACAAATAGAAGATTTAAATTGTAATGTGCTTTTAACTGAGTTTAATTTATAAGATTTTCCAACAACATTTAATTTTGATATAATTTGAAAATTAGTTTTAAAATCCATTTTTTTAAGATACCAAAAAGATTGAGCTTGATTATCTAAACCATAATTTAATTTTACATTTGGCGTTTTTTGATAATACCACTCACAAAAATTTGCAACAGAATCAAAACACAATGTGCCTGTTAAATCTTTATTATCAGTATTAAAATAAAACTTTTCAATATCTAAATTAGTGCTAAGTTTTGTTTTATCAATTTCAAAATCAGGACCAAAGTTTATACTTTTAGTTTGTGTATTACAATACTTAAAACAGTTTGTATTATTATCATTTTTAAATAAATTAATTTCAAGTTTTAAAACACCTTCTTCTAAAGAGCCGTAATAATTACTAATATTAAAAAGGTATGCATTTTCTACTTTTTTAATACCAGGTTTAATTAATTTAATATCGTTAATTGGCATTTTAAATTCTAACTGATCAGTAACATTTGCTGATGTATCAATATTTTGCATATATAGCTCTAATATTGTGTGATTTTTAATAGCTAAAATATTAGTGCTACTATTAAATTGTTTATCAGATAATTTTTGACCTACTAGTGAAAATGAGTTATTTAAACTGTCAAACTTTAAAGCGCCAAAACAATAAAAGTTATTTGAATTGTAATTTAATTTATTTGCGTGTAATAATTTACCTGTATTAGCGCAAATTTGCAAAAACCATTGCCCTTTATTTTTTCCATTATTAATATTAACATAACAACAAACTCTATCTAAAACAACATTATATATTTTAACAGATTGTATATTTTTTCTATCAAAAGGGAATTGCCATTCTTTTGAATATTGATTTATTTTAGATGAATTAATATTTGTGTACTTATTTAAATAAAAAGAAAAACCCATACTATCTTGAGTTTTTTTAATAGTAAATAAATCATTTTTAAAATAGAAATAATCATGTGTAAATCTTGTTAATGCATTTACTTTAGTTAAATCTTCATCTTCTAAAAAACTTAATAATTTTAATTTATTATCTAATCTATAAATTGAAACAATTTTTTTCCCTTCTTCTTGTAAATAAATATTCAAATAATTATGTATTGTATCAATATCAATTGATGTGTATTTTTTATAACCTTTTAAAGGAATTGATAAGCTATCAATTGCTTGAATTTTAGCTGTGTATTTAAAAATTTTTAAAAATTGGGTTTTCTCTTTATTAACACCTACAACAAATAAATTTGATTTATACAAAATAGCATTTGAAGAAGTAATTGGGATAGTTATATTTTGTGAGTAACTTATACCACTAAACGTTAACAACAAATAAAATAAACTAATCTTTAAATAAATTTTCATTTTTCTATTAATCCTTCTTTTTCTCTTTTATTATAATCTAAAATTAAAAAATAATACATAAAAACACCAAAAGCATAAAGCAAACTTGTTATTAAAAATATATTTACAAATTGAAACTGATGAGAAAATAAAAACTTAACCATTAAACCACTAATTACCCAACTACCACTCCAAATAGCAGCTGTTAATGCGCTTGTAATTTCTCTGTTGTTTTTACCAACATAATTTAAAACAATTTCGGTTGTCATTGGACCAGCCATATTCATAAGCGGTTGTCTTAAAATATAACATACTGCCGCTATTATAACAGCTATAGAATATTGATTATAATATTGAGTTGTAGCCATCATTGCCAAGCTTATTACAGCTAACGATTGTGTTGTTGGAATTGCAATTTTATAACCAATGCTTTTTTTAATTTGTGGAACCATTAACGAACCATAAGCAACTAAAATAGCCGCAATTGCACTTAATATTGAAAACGAACCTTTATCTAAATGGTGTACGTGACTAAAAAACAAACTTATAAATGGAATTGTTAAACCTGCACCTGTTGCAATTATTAAAGTTGGAATTAATGCTTTAATTATTAAACGCCAATTTGTATTGTTTTTTTCGGAATTATTAATTTCTATGTTGTTGTTGTTTTCTTCAACTATTTCTTTAAACTTAAATGCTCTAAAAATATAAAATACACCTCCTAATCCTGCAATAGAGAATAAAATTAAAATTACATACTCGTTAAATAATTGTGGATTAATTTTATCAAGAATAACAATAAGCACGCTACTAACTATACTTCCAAAACTCCAAGTACTATAACTTAAACTTATTGCCGCAGTTTGATTTTCTTTTTTTGTATTACGTAATATATATGGAGAAACAGGAATTTGCATAAAAGTGAAACTTGCTCCCCATAAAAAAAGAAATATAATTGATAACCATTTAATTTTCCAAACAAATGATATTACACTTAACAAGCCAAAAATTGGCACACATAAATTTGAAATGGCAAACAACCACATTAATTTTTTGCCTTTAATAAATTTACCTAAAGGCCAAGCTAAAACAAATACACCTAAAAATCTAAAAGTTAAAAATGTTGCTATTTCTTCGTTAGTATAATTTAATTTTTCTAAATACAAGGGTAATACAACCATAAAAGTGGCATTAACCATTTGAATAAAAAATTCGGAAATTATAACATTTAAAACTGGTTTTTCTATTACCAAAAAATCTTTTATAAACTGTTTGGGATTAACCATTAGCTGTTTTTAATTTTATAAATTCAACAATACTATTAATATCTTTTGGATTAAAAGTAATATACTGCCCCCTATTATTAAACCAAGTTAATTGTCGTTTTGCATAATTTCTAGTATGTTGTTTTATTTTGTCAATAGCTGTTTCTAATGTTATTTCTCCTTCGAGGTAACTAAAAAGTTCTTTATAACCTACTGTTTTTAATGCGTTTAAATTATTATAAGTTTTTAATTGAATAACTTCATTTAGCAACCCATCATTCATCATTTTATCAACTCTTAAATTTATTTTATTATACAATGTCTCTCTATCTTCATTTAAAAGTATTTTAACTAAATTAAAATTAATTGATTTACTTCCATTATTTAAAAATGATGAATAAGGTTTATTTGTATGAATACAAACTTCTAAAGCTCTAATTATTCTTTGGGTATTATTTAAATCAACTTGTTTAAAATAGTGTTCATCTTTTTCTTCTAATAGTTTTAACAAATAATTTAAACCTTTTGTTTTATATAATAAATTTAATTCTTCGCGTACATTTATTGGCACATCAACAAATTCATCTACTCCATTTAATAAAGCATCAATATACAGTCCGCTTCCACCAACTAAAAACAGTAAATCAAAATCATTAAAAAGTTTTGTAATCAAATCTTTTGCTTCTTTTGCAAAATGACCAGCCCCATATAATTCAGTTACACTTTTATTATTAATAAAATAATGTTTAACTTCTGTAAGTTCATCTTCGCTTGGTTTAGCGGTACCAATTTTCATTTCTTTATAAAATTGACGAGAGTCGGCATTTATAATTACAGTGTTAAATAGTTTTGCAAGTTTAATAGCAACAGCAGTTTTGCCAACAGCAGTTGGCCCAGCTATTACAATTAAATGTTTTTTTGCTTTTAACATTATTCAAATTTAACATGTTTTTATTCAATAATAATTGTGAAAAACTCTTTTTACACACTAAAAACTGTTTGTAATCAAAATTTATTTTTACAATAATGTACAAACCAATTCAAACTTGGCTATTTACTATTGCAGTATTTATATTATTAAGCTTATTAAGTTTGATGTTCCCGAAAAATGGAATATACTTTGGCAAAAATAAATTAAGCTTTCCTAGTTTAACACAATTATTTGGAAACGAAACTAATAAAAAAGATATTTCTAAAATTCTTGCGGCTGCTGATTCATTAGATGTTGAAACCTCTATAAATAATACGACACAAGACACAACACTATCAATTAAAGATAGTGTTGTTAAACTAAACACAGGCTTACAATTTAGAAATAGAACAGTATTGTCTAATTTTTTTGATGCATTAATAAATTTAAAAGTCAATCCAAAATCGATTAGAGTTTTACATTATGGTGATAGTCAAATTGAGGGGGATAGAATTACTGATTACTTAAGGCAAAAATGGCAAGGGCAGTTTGGCGGAAATGGCCCAGGTTTATTATCCGTTATGCCAATAAGCCAAAGCGCAGGCTGTAAAGTAACATTTAGTACAAGTTGGGATAAATGCGGTGCATATTTGGCAAAAGATAAAAGAATTAAACATAATAATTATGGCGTATTAATTAATTTTAATAGATATACTCCGGTTAAAAACATAACAGATAGTTCTCAACTTATTAGTGCAACAATTAATATCGCAACTAATAAAAGTGCGGGTAACTCATATACTAATTACAATAAATTAAAATTATTTTATGGTGGTGCTCTTAAAAAAACTTGGTGCGAGTTTTATGATGGCCCTGCTTTAATTAGCGCAGATAGTTTAGTTGATGGCGGAAATTTTAATATTAAACAATATAATGTTTCAAACGGAACATTAAATCATCATTTTAAATTATACGGGAAAGATAGTCCTGATTTTTATGGGATTTCACTTGAAGGTGATAATGGTGTAATAGTTGATAACATTGCTTTACGTGGTAGTAGTGGCACATTCTTTCATTTAGTAAACAATTCTCAACTTAAACAATTTTACGATTATTTAAATGTAAAATTAGTAATTCTTCAATTTGGAGGGAATGTTTTACCATCATTAAAAACAGTTGAAAACGCAAATAATTATGCAGATTGGATGAGAGGACAAATAAGTACATTAAAAAAATTAGTGCCTAATGCAAGTATTATTTTCATAGGCCCGTCAGACATGAGTGTAAAAGAAGGGACTGAATACATTACACATCCTATGCTTGAACCATTAAGAGATGCTTTGAAAAAGGTTACACTTGAAAGCGATTGTGCTTACTTTGATATGTACGATTGCATGGGAGGAAAAAACAGTATGCCAAGTTGGGTTGACCAAAATTATGCGGCTAAAGATTATATTCATTTTAGTCCCCAAGGAGCTAGAAAAATAGCAACTCTTTTATATAGTGCAATTAATAATGAATATGTACAATACAATAAAAGCAAAAAATAAATGAAGCATTTAATTAAAATATTATTTTTCTTTTTTTGGTCAACTATTTTTTTTGCACAACAGCAAACTTATCCATTTATTAATTACAACTCAAACAAATTGCATTTTGATAAAGACAGTAGTAATTTTTTAAACTTATATAAAAAAATGAGTGAGTTAAAAAACAAAAACTCTAAGCCAATTGTTGTTGCTCATATTGGTGGTTCACATGTACAAGGTGGCGCATGGACAAATACATTTCATGCAAATTTACAAAACAACTTTAAAACTAATGGAGGAGGCTATTTTATTTTTCCATTTCAAATGATTAAAACAAATAGTCCGTCATATATAAATACTAAAACAACCGGTAAATGGGCTAAATGTAGGTGTGTAACAAAAGGATTTTGCTTACCATTAGGCATGAGTGGGTATAGCGCTAAAACAAACGATAGTGCAAATTCATTTACCATTTACATAACTAAATTTGCTTCATGCAAAACATTTAACACAATAAAAGTTTATCATAATTTTAATCCATCGTTTGAATTTAATCCAATAAAAAAAGGAGATATTAGTATTGAAAGAATAAATAAAATTACAGATGGTTATACTGAATTTAAATTGTCATTACCAACAGATAGTTTAGCTTTTGAATTAATAAGAAAAGATACAGTTCAAAAAGATTTTATTTTATACGGCTTTAGTTTAGAAAATAAAACAAATACAGGTTTTTATCTAGCAACTTTAGGAGCAAATGGTGCTTCAAGTTCATCTTTTTTGCGATGCAATTATTTTGAAAGTCAATTAAAAACAATTATGCCAGATTTAGTTGTAATTTCTTTAGGTGTAAACGATACTCAATCTAAAAATTTCGAATCGGTTGACTATATAGAAAACTACGATAGTTTAATTACTAAAATTAAAAATGTAAATCCAAATGTTTCTATTTTACTTACTACAACAACAGATAATTACATTAGAAGAAAAACTTCAAATAAACGTTCAATTAGCGCGCAAGCAGCCATGTTTGAATTAATGACTAAACATCATATTGCCGTTTGGGATATGTTTGAATTTATGGGGGGATACAAATCAATTTACAAATGGTACAAAGCAGGTTTAGCTTCACGCGATAAAGTTCATTTTAATAACAAAGGTTATACAATAATGGGAGATTATATGTATAAAGCATTAATTCAATCGTATAACAATAACACAAAAAAATAATAGAAGCATTATTAAATATCTTAAAATACAATGAAAGTAAACCCATTTTGTTTACGCATTTATTTTTTTGGGGCTTTTTTATTATAGTACTTTTAGTATACGCTTTGATTTACAAAAACAACAAGGCACGCACAACGTTTTTATTTTTAACAAGTTTATATTTTTACTTTAAAACAAGCGGTTTATTTGTTTTATTATTATTATTTACCATTTGTAACGATTATAATTTAGGTAAAAAAATAGCCATAACAAATGATGCTAAAAAGAAAAAAACATATCTCATTATTAGTGTTTGTTGCAATTTATTTTTTCTTTGTTTTTTTAAATACGCTTATTTTTTTACACAAAGTTACAATCAAATTATAGGAACAGATTTTAAATTCTTTAATCATTTTGCACAATTATCAAATTCTATTTTAAATACACATTTTAGGCTTGATAATGTTTTACCTGCAATTGGTGTTTCATTTTTTACTTTTCAAAGTTTAAGCTATACAATAGATTTATATAGAAACAAAATAACTCCAGTAAAAAATGTTGTTGATTATGGATTTTTTGTTTGTTTTTTTCCTCACCTTGTTGCAGGCCCAATAGTAAAAGCAAACGAATTTATTCACCAAATTTATCAACCTTATAAACTCAACAAACAAGATTTTGGGATGGCTTTGTTTTTAATTTTAAATGGCTTTGGAAAAAAAATTGTTGCAGATTATTTGGCTGTAAATTTAATTGATAAAATTTTCACTAATCCAAATTATTATAGCGGGTTAGAAGTTGTGTTTGGTTTGTTTGGTTATAGCCTTCAAATTTATATGGATTTTAGTGGTTATACTGATATGGCAATTGGAATTGCGCTTTTATTTGGTTACCGATTAAAAACAAATTTTAATTCGCCTTATAAAGCAACAAGCACAAGTGAGTTTTGGAAACGTTGGCACATTTCACTTTCATCATGGCTACAAGAGTATTTATACATACCACTTGGAGGAAACAGAAACGGTACTATAGGCTCTTACATTTGTATTGCGTTTATAGGTTTAATAATGGTTTTACTTAGTGGTAAAATTTGGTTATTGTTTATACTTTTGGGTTTAGCCTTAATATTTACTATACTTTTCTTTAGTATTAAATCATTTAAACAACAAATAAACACAAATGTAAATTTAATGGTTACCATGTTACTTGGCGGCTTATGGCATGGTAGCAGTTGGTTGTTTTTAATTTGGGGTGGTTTAAATGGGTTAGGATTAATTGCACATAAATATTGGCAAAAAATTTCTCCATTTAAAAACACTTCTAATTTATTTGTAAAATTTATTTTAATGTTAATTACACTTACTTTTATAAGTTATACAAGAGTGTATTTTAGGAGTAGCGATTTAGAAACAGTTAATATTATATTTAGCAGAATTCAAAACCAATTTGGTTTAAATTTATTTTTTGATATTTTAAATGGTTATGCACCAGTAATGACTGCACTTATTTTAGGATACTTAATACATTGGATTCCTGAAACTATTAAAATAAAATATAGAACTTGGTTTAGTAATTTACCATTACCACTTATGGCTTTGGTAACTATATTATTTGTGTTTTTTGCATATCAATTAATGAGTAGCGAAATGCAGCCTTTTATTTACTTTCAATTTTAACTATTTAATTATTGGAGCTTTAATTCCTGTTTCAAAAAATAAATTTTCATTTGTAAAAATCAAAAGCTCATCGTAGTTTTTATTATCAATAAAAGATTGCAATAGTTTTGCCCCTCCTTCTACAATTACGCTTTGTATGTTTAATTCAAACAAATATTTATTAATCTGAACTAAAATATCTTTATCAAAATCTATTTTAATAAATAGAAGTTGTTTATTCTCTTCATTTTTTATTGAATTAAAAATAATTGTTCTAGATAGTGGATTATATATATTAAACGATGTTGGAACTTCTAATTTTTTATCAATTAAAATTCTTATCGGATTTTTTCCTTCAATTAATCTTGTTGTTAACAATGGATTATCCCACAAAGCAGTATTTTTACCCACCATTATTGCCATTTCAGTAGCTCTTAATTGGTGCGATTTTTTTTGCTGTTCAGTATCTCCAATTAAATTTTCATTTCTATTTTTTGGTATTGGCCATTTGCTAATAAAACCATCTGCGGTTTGTGCCCATTTTAAAAAATAATACGGTCTTTTTTTTGAATGAAAAGTAAAAAAACGTTTATTTAATTCCAATCCTTCATTTTCTAATACTCCTGTAATTACTTCAACACCTGCATCTCTTAATTTTTCAATTCCTTTTCCTGCAACTAAAGGGTTGGGGTCTAAATTACATACAACCACTTTTTTAAATCCTTTATTAATTATCAAATCTGCGCATGGAGGTGTTTTCCCAAAATGGCAACAAGGCTCTAACGTAACAAACAAAGTGCAATCTTTTGGGTTAATTGTTATTGGTAAATTATTAATTGCATTTACTTCTGCGTGTGCTTCGCCAAATTTTTTATGGTATCCTATCGAAACAATTTCATCATCTTTAATAATTACACAACCAACCATTGGATTGGGCATTACATTTGGGAATCCCAACTTAGCCACATTTAAAGCCTCATACATAAAATGATTAAAATCCATTTTAAAAATTGTAAGTTTTATGATTTTGGAAGGTTTGCATTCCATTCAAAATTACATTATTTTTTGTATTTTTGATGTTCACAATTTATTACCATGTTTGATAATTTACAAGACAAGTTAGACAGAGCGCTAAAAACATTAAAAGGGCAAGGAAAAATTACTGAAATTAACGTTGCCGAAACTTTAAAAGAAGTACGTAAAGCTTTGTTAGATGCCGATGTTAACTATAAAGTTGCAAAACAATTTACAGATACAGTAAAAGAAAAAGCATTAGGACAAAATGTATTAACTGCAGTTTCACCTGGGCAATTACTTGTAAAAATTACACACGATGAGTTAGCCCTTTTAATGGGTGGCACTAAAGAAGATATTTATTTGGGCGGAAACCCAACCATAATATTAATGAGCGGTTTACAAGGTAGTGGTAAAACTACTTTTACTGGTAAATTAGCCAACTATTTAAAAACAAAAAAAGGTAAAAATCCATTAATGGTTGCATGCGACGTTTATCGCCCTGCAGCTATTGACCAATTGCATGTTTTAGGTGAACAAATTGGCATACCTGTATTTAGCAATAAAGAAGAAAAAAATCCAATAAAAATTGCCGAAGCTGCAATTAAACAAGCCAAAGAAAATGGCAATTCAGTTGTGTTGATTGATACTGCTGGACGTTTAGCTGTTGATGAGCAAATGATGAACGAAATTGCAAATTTAAAAGCAAGCATTAAACCAAACGAAATACTTTTTGTAGTAGATAGTATGACGGGGCAAGATGCTGTAAACACAGCAAAAGCGTTTAACGAGCGTTTAAATTTTGATGGTGTAATTTTAACTAAGTTAGATGGTGATACGCGTGGTGGTGCGGCACTATCTATTAAAAGCGTTGTAAATAAACCAATTAAATTTATTGGTACTGGCGAAAAAATGGATGCCTTAGATGTATTTTATCCTGAACGTATGGCGGATAGAATATTGGGAATGGGAGATGTTGTTACTTTAGTTGAAAGAGCTCAAGAGCAATTTAACGAAGAAGAAGCACGTAAACTAAATAAAAAAATAGCCACTAATAAATTTGATTTTAATGATTTTTTAGCACAACTAAATCAAATTAAAAAAATGGGTAATGTAAAAGATTTAATGGGAATGATACCAGGTGTTGGTAAAGCTATTAAAGATGTGGATATAAATGATGATGCCTTTAAAGGCATTGAAGCAATTATATTTAGCATGACACCTGCTGAAAGAGGTAACCCAGATACTATTAATGGAAGCAGAAGACAACGACTTGCAAAAGGAAGTGGCCAAGGCATACAAGAAGTTAATAAACTATTAAAACAATTTGAAGATACACGCAAAATGATGCGCATGATGAATGACAAAAATGCAATGGCTAAATTAATGCGTAATATGCCTAAAGGAATGATGGGTGGTGGAATGCCTAAAATGTAATGTTTTATTATTTTAAAACAACATTTTCTTATAGCTCTATTGTAATACACTATAAATAATAACAATTTAAAAGTATTTGGTTTTATAAAGCTTATGCATAGTTGTAGAAACTACATTAACAATTTGATTTTTTAAAAAACTTATATATTAAAAAAATTGGTTTAATTTTTAAAAAAAGTACCCCCTCTCTTGGTTTAAAAAAATCGATGAGTAGGCGAGTTTGCTTTTTACCCACCATAGACGCTGACTCTATTTCAAAAATCAATAGAGTTAAATTCCTGTCCTCACAATTAGGTGCACTTTGCGCTTTAAACACTTGTGTTCTTAGCGCACCACAAAGCGTACTAAAGACTTATGGTCTTTTTGTTAGAAAGTAATTTAAAAAACTACAATTTATAGCAGTTTAATTTCATTACTTTTTTAATTTTATATCCTATTCAGTTTTTATGGCACTTAGTTGGAACGAAATAAAAGATAGAGCATTACACTTCTCAAAAGAATGGGCTGATACTTCAAATGAAGAAGCAGACGCAAAACCATTTTTAGTTGAGTTCTTTAATGTATTTGGCATTAGCAGTAAACGAGTTTCAACCTTTGAACATCGTGTTAAAAAGCTAGATGAAAAAGACGGTTATATTGATTTGCTTTGGAAAGGGACCATTTTAATTGAAATGAAAAGTCGAGGTAAAAACCTTGACAAAGCCTACCAACAAGCAAAAGATTATTTACATGGACTTAAACAACACGAACTGCCCAAGTATATTTTAGTTTCGGATTTTGAAACGTTTAAATTACATGATTTAGAAGAAGAAAAAACCATTGAATTTAAACTCAACGACCTTGTAAATAATGTTCAGCACTTTAGTTATATTTTAGGTTATCAAAAAAAGGTTTACAAAGAACAAGACCCTGCAAATATTAAAGCAGCAGAGTTAATGGGTAAACTTCATGATAGACTTGAAGAAATTGGTTACATAGGGCATCCCTTGGAAGTTTACTTAGTCCGTATTTTATTTTGTTTATTTGCCGAAGACACAACTATTTTTAATAAGCAACAGTTTCAAGAATTTATTGAGCAACGCACCAACGAAGATGGCAGTGACTTAGCTTCAAAAATTCAAGAGCTATTTCAAGTTTTAAATACGCCAAAAGAAAATCGTTTTAAAAACCTTGACGAACAATTAGCCGAGTTTCCTTATGTAAACGGAAAGCTATTTGAAGAAATATTGCCTATGGCAAGTTTCGACAGTAAAATGCGTCAATCATTATTAGAGTGTTGTTACATTGATTGGAGTAAAATTTCTCCTGCCATATTTGGCTCAATGTTTCAAAGTGTAATGAATCCAAAGGAACGCCGAAACCTTGGCGCACATTACACAAGCGAAACCAATATTTTAAAATTAATAAAACCTCTTTTCTTAGATGAACTTTGGAAAGAGTTTGAAAGCATTAAAGACAATAAAAACAAACTCCAAGAATTTCACAAAAAACTAAGCACTCTCAAATTTCTAGACCCTGCCTGCGGTTGCGGGAATTTCCTTGTAATCACTTATCGTGAATTACGCTTACTTGAATTAGAAGTTTTACGTTCTCTAAATAAATCTGGGCAAGGGTTTTTAGATGTACGTGAAATCATTTGGTTGGATGTTGATATGATGTGCGGTATTGAATACGAAGAGTTTCCCGCACGTATTGCCGAAGTTGCTATGTGGTTAATCGACCACCAAATGAACATGCAAATAAGCAATGAGTTTGGGCAATACTTTGTTCGTTTACCTTTAAAGAAAGCTGCTAAAATTATTCATGGTGATGCTTTAGAAACAGATTGGGAAAATGTAGTTTCTAAAAATGAACTTTCATTTATAATCGGAAATCCACCATTTATTGGCTCGAAAATAATGAAGCAAAGTCAACGAGACCAAATTGTAAAACAGTTTGACAATGTAGATGGAAGTGGTGTATTAGACTATGTAACTGGATGGTATATTAAAGCAGCAAAATTTATTCAAGATACAAAAATTAAAGTTGCCTTTGTTTCTACAAACTCGATAGTCCAAGGAGAACAGACAAGTATTTTATGGGGTCAAATGCTTAACAGGTTTAATATTAAAATTCATTTTGCTCATCGTACTTTTAAATGGAGCAACGAAGCCAAAGGAAATGCAGCGGTTTATTGTGTGATAGTTGGCTTTGCCAATTACGACACTAATAACAAAAGCATTTTTGAATATGAAGATATAAAAGGTGAAGCACACGAAATAAAAGCGAAAAACATCAATCCATATTTAATTGATGCCAAGGATTTATTGATAAATAAAAGTTCAAATCCTATTTGCAATGTTCCAAAAATGAGTTTTGGCAATATGCCTTTAGACGGTGGGTACTTGCTTTTGTCGGACGAAGAAAAAAATGAATTTCTTTTGAAAGAACCGAAAGCTGAGAAATTTATCAAACCTCTAATTTCAGCATATGAATTTTTAAATGGCGAAAAACGTTGGTGTATTTGGCTTGTAGGTGCAGAACCAAGCGAATTGAAACAATTACCAGAGATTTTAAAACGTGTAGAAGCAGTTAAAAAATTTAGACTTGATAGTGTTGCTCCTTCAACTCAAAAATTTGCAGCAACACCAACTTTATTTCGCGACAGAAATCAACCCGATACTTATATTTTAATTCCAAGCACAACTTCTGAAAATCGAAAATATATCCCCTTAGGTTTTTTCGGCAAAGACGATATAGCTAACAATAGTTGTCATACAGTTCCAAATGGCAATTTATTTCATTTTGGAATTTTAATGTCTACTATGCATATGGCTTGGGTTAAATCAGTTTGCGGGAGATTAGAAAGTCGATACAGATATTCTAAAGATATAGTTTACAACAATTATCCTTGGCCTGAAAATCCAAACGAAAAACAAATCAAGGCTATTGAAACAGCTGCACAAAAAGTTTTAGATGCAAGAGCTGAATTTCCGAAAAGTTCTTTAGCTGATTTGTACGACCCGTTAACCATGCCTCCATCGTTAATTAAAGCACATAATGAATTAGATAAGGCCGTTGATTTAGCATACCGCCCACAAGCATTTACAAATGATGCAAACAGAATGGAGTTTTTATTTGAACTATATGAAAGATATACGGCAGATTTATTTACAAAAGAGAAAGTGAAGAAAAAGAAGAGTTGAGAAATGGAAAAAATTAAAGACATTGATAATCCCAAAGAGGAATTTGAAAAACTGTCGAAAAGATTTAAAACTCTACACGATAGATTCCTTGCTATTGCAATGGATTACACTCATTATATTGATTCTACAATATCCGAAAATGAAATATTTAAACTAAGAGATAATGTCCTTTCCCGATTATATAGTGCAAGATTTCATTTCCAACTGTTAATTGAATATCATTACAGAGTTGAAAATAGGTTAAAGGAACTGTACAATAAAAATCCTAAAGAATTATTTCAAGGAGGATTTGAATTAATGAGCATACAAGAACAATCAACTAAGGAGATATATTCGCTTTTTGATAGTATGCTATATCATCTTTGTTCAATCTACGATTACTTATTTAGATTGATAAATTTTGCTCACGGAAAAACAATTCTTGACAATCCCAAATGGAATTTATTCAAATCGAATAAAAATCTTAAGAATTTTATATATTGCAGCGAAGAGATTATACCCAAATTAGAACTGCTTGATTCAAATTTTATTTACCCATTAATAAAACACCGTTCTCACTTAATTCATACTGAAAGTGATATGGGTGAATTCAAATTGACATTTAATTTGGGTGGTGATAATTTTAATGCAAAATTTCAAGCAACGAAGCTATTCAAAGCAAACTTTCCAGAAATTGTAAAAGAAAATAGTGAGGCAGAATTGACAATTAAATACGCTTCTATTTGGTTAATTGATAAAACAATTCAAACTACAACAGAAATACTTTTTGAATTACGAGATGATATGAAACGTAATCAAAAAATACCCCACGGTATGTTTGTATTACTTGGTCCAAATAACACAATTCAACCTGCCTCAACGCCATACTGGGGCGATAGGAACTTAACCTAAATCACATACACACGAAGCTAACTGTAGCATTCATAATTAACAGCGTGTCCTTTGAAAATTAATTGATTAAAATTGGATTGATAAGCAAAAACCGTAACTTTACACTATGTTTTACAGACGAAAAGTTATTTTAGCCCTATTACAATTATTTGATGGTCAATTAGAAAAAATTCGGCTTCAAAAGTTGTTATTTTTATTTACAAAACAACAGCAAAAGGCAGAATATGACTTTGTGCCTTATAAATTTGGTTGCTATTCATACTCTGCAAATGCTGATTTAACGGCAATGACATCTAAAGGAATGTTAGCCGAGGACACAAAAACCTTTTCCAAAATAGATAATACAGACTATTTAAAAACCTTAAAAGAGGCTGATAGAAAATTGGTGCAGCAAATTAAGTTGCTGTATGGCAAAATGGACACTAAAACGCTTACAAAGCACACCTATGTTAATTTTCCATATTGGGCTACAAAAAGTGAAATTGCCAGTAAGATTTTAAATCAAGAAGAATTAAATAAAGTCATAACAAATATTCCAAGCAGTAATAAAACTATTTTATTTACGATTGGTTATGAGGGCATTTCGTTAGAAGAATATTTAAACCGTCTTCTTAAAAACGATGTAAAAATATTAATAGATGTTCGCAATAATCCATTAAGCATGAAGTTTGGATTTAGTAAAAGTTTACTCAAAAAATATTGCGAAAGTTTAGGCATACAGTATATGCACTTCCCTGATGTTGGTATACAATCCGAACAACGTCAAGAATTAAATACACAAAGTGATTACGATAAATTGTTTGCGGTTTACCGAAAAAACAATTTAACTAAAACAATTCCTACCCAAAATATTATTTTAGATTTATTAAAGGAACACAAGCGCATTGCATTAACTTGTTTTGAAGCAAACATTTGTCAATGCCATCGTAAGCACCTAGCCGAATCAATCGAACATTTGCCAGGATTTAATTATGAGATAAAACATATTTAAGAATGGCATTAACAAAAGTACTCATTGCAGTAAAAACATACCCAACAATTTCGAGTAAATACGATGAATTGGTTTGTACAGCTGGCTTCAAAGAAGATGGTACTTGGATAAGAATTTTCCCTGTCCCCTTTCGTAAAAAATCATACGACCAACAATACAAAAAGTATGATTGGATTGAAATAGATTTAGTAAAGAATAAAAGTGATTTCAGACCCGAAAGCTACAGACCATATTCTCACGATAGCGAAATTAAAATAGTTGGGCATTTAGACACAACTAATAATTGGGCTGAACGAAAAAAATTCACACTTGGCAAAGTATATTATAATTTAACCGAACTAATAGCTGAAGCTAAAAACAAAGATATTTGCACTTCATTGGCGGTTTTCAAACCAACTAAAATACTTGATTTTGAAATTAAAGAAGTAGAACGTGAATGGGATAAAAACAAGTTAGCTACACTTGATGCAGAAAGGAAACAATTTAATTTGTTCGAGCAACCCGAAAATCCTTTTGAAGTTGTACAAAAATTACCGTACAAATTTTCCTATGTTTTAACCGATAACCAAGGCAAAGAAAGTCACATGATGATTGAGGATTGGGAAATTGGACAACTTTATTGGAATTGTTTAGCTAAACACGAAGGCGATGAATCTAAAGCAGTACAAGACGTTAAAACAAAATATTTTGAAGATTTTGCTAAAACAAAAGACCTTCATCTTTTTTTAGGTACTGCACAGCTTCATCATTATGTATCTCATAACCCTTTTATGATAATAGGTACTTTCCACCCAAAAATTGAAACTCAAACAGCAATTGCTTTTGAATAAAACAAAAAATTCGACCTCAATTGAAGTCGGATTTTTAATTTAAGAGAAACTATAATCTTTCGATTATTTACCAGCTTTAATCATCGTAAACTTTAAAGCACTTACTTGAGCAAACTTTGAGTTCTTAGCTCCAAATAATAAATGTAATGTTTTATTATTTTATAATTTTCAAATTTAATTTATTAATAAAATAATAATTCTCTTTTTTTTGCCCTATAAAACAATTTATAAAAAAGTCTTTATCCCAAGAATCTTTTTTCTACTTCATCCCAATTTACAATATTCCAAAAAGCTGTAATGTAATCTTTACGCTTGTTTTGGTATTTTAAATAGTAGGCATGTTCCCAAACATCTAAAGCCAATAAAGGCTTCATTAAAGGTTCAAATTGTGTTTTATCATTAATTTTCATTAAAGGATTATCTTGATTTGAAGATGTTACAATTTTTAATTTTCCATTTTGTAATACCAACCAACACCAACCGCTTCCAAATAATTTTAATGCAGCCTCAGTAAATAAATTTTTAAATTCATTAATTGTTTTAAATTCTGCATTTAAAGCATCTAACAATTTGCCTTTGGGTAAATTAACTTCGGCTTTTGGGTTTGGTTTTAAAACAGACCAAAATAAAGTATGGTTATAATGCCCGCCTAAATTATTTCTTACAGCAGCCATTGTAAAATTGTCTATATGAGTACATTTAACTTCATCGTTACTTAAAAAATCAATGTTAGTGCTTTTAATTGCATTTAATTTATCTACGTAGCCTTGGTGATGTTTAGTGTAGTGAATCTCCATAGTTTTTGCATCAAAAAATGGTTCTAATTCATCAAAACGGTAATTTAATTTAGGCATATTAAACGCATTTGTTTCTCCTAAATTAGTTAACGTTGTTTCTATCTCATTTATTTTTTCATTACCAATTAAGTTGGTTGATAATCCTAACAATCCCAACAAACTAGATTTTTTTAAAAATTCTCTTCTATCTGTCATATTAAAACTGTATTAAAATTTGATTTTTTTCAACTGCTGTTCCTTTTACAGCAACTATTTTTTTAATTACACCATCTGCTGTTGCTTTTAAACTATTTTCCATTTTCATTGCCTCAAGTATTAAAAGCGTATCTCCTTTTTTTACCTCATCACCTTCTTTTACTAATATGTTTAAAACCATACCAGGCATTGGTGCTTTTATATCTGAAACTTTTTTTGCTGTTAAATTATCTAAGCCTAAATTTTTTAATAGTTCGTCATACTTATCTTTTATAGTTAAAGTATAACGTTGATTATTAATTTTTAAAACAAGTGTTTTTTCTTCAACATTTAACTTTACAACTTCGATGTTATAAGATATGTTATTGTATAAAAAATGGTACTGATAATCATTAATTTTTACATAATTACCTGTAATAGTTTTATTGTTTAAAAGTCCTTCAAAAAAAGAATCTGTAATTTTTAAATCTGTTTTTGTTGTAGTACCTAATTGATCTGTAATAGATAAGCTCATAATATTATTCGTTTATAATTCCAATAAGAGTTAACACATCTTCGCAGTTAACATTTTCCCATTTTTTTGTGTCAAAGTTCCAAACTCCCATACCTTGTTGGTAACTATCTGTACCAATAATAATTTCTTTAACTAAAGCTGCAATGTTTTTATTGGTAACAAAATTTTTTGGTTGAAAATGGTATTTACCGCAATCTGCATTGTTATATTTTACAGTTCTTCCACTGCTTGTTGCTTTAGTTTCGTAACAAAACCCATTGTCATCTTTACTAAACTGCAAATCGGTAACTTTATTATTTTTAATATCAATTAAAATTTGTTTTTGGCCAAATAAAAATAAGCCTTCAAGTTCATTAAGCTTAATAAACTTAGCTTGTTGTTTTTCGGGAGTAATGATAACTTTACCAATAGTTGTTTGATTTTTTGATTCAACATTAATTTTATTAAATGTAATTTCTGTATTTTCTTTATTAAAATTAGCGTAAACAAAATTATTATTATCTAGCCACCAAAGTAATGGGTCAGGTTTTGAGCCTTCTACTGTTTGCCCATAACCAGCATCGGCAACTAGTTGTACTTTTGGTTTACTTGGAGGGTATAAAAACAATTTGTAGGGAGGACTGGTTTTATCATATTCAACATCTTGCCCAGGCTTTGCTTTAAATGTAAGGTTTTTTACTTCGCTATAACTATTAGTTTTAAAATTATATACAGAATAAAATTTACCTTTAAACGCATCGTTAGTATAGTAAATTGCGCTATCATTACCCATTCTTACTAAATTGGCTCTTCCATCAAACATTACTTTTTTATCTTTTAAATCAATAATGTTTCCAATACCAGTTATTAAGTATCTGTTTTTATAAATTTGATTTATACCAATATCAGTTCGTAAATAATCTTTCCCGTCTTTTTTACCTACAATAGTCATAACTTCATCTTTGCCAGTAAAATGGCCATTTAAAAAATGATAACTTATTAATTTTTGTTTAAACTCTCCTTTACTTGCTACATCTACATGTGCAACAATTAAACTTTGTTTAACATCTTGTGCATTTAAACTAAATGCATAAAATAAAATTAAAGTAAATATGAGTTTTTTAATCATTAAATAGTTTTAAAAAATTCAAATAAAAATCTTACGCCCCAACCTGTTCCGCCTTTACCTCTATAGCTATCTTTTGCAGCAATAAAAGCCGGACCTGCAATATCTAAATGAAAATAAGGGTAATTAGTGAATTTTTGTAAAAACTTGCCAGCCGTTATACTTCCTCCATATGGGCCACCAATATTTTTTTGATCGGCTATATCACTTTTTAGCAAATCGTTATAATCATCCCAAAAAGGGAATTCAGCGATCCTTTCATTAACTGCAAAACCAGTTTCGTGTAATTTTTTCTTAACATTATCATTTGCTGTGCCCATTCCTACCATTGCAAATGAACCAATTGCTGCAAGTGCAGCACCTGTTAAAGTTGCCATATCAATTACTAGTTCTGGATTATATTTTTTTGCAAAATGTAACGCATCGGCTAAAATCATTCTACCTTCGGCATCGGAGTTTAGCATTTCTACAGTGCTTCCATCCATCATTGTAATAATATCTCCTGGTGCAAATGCATTAAACCCTGGGCGATTATCTGTTGCTGGCACAAGAGCAATAACATGTACATTTAATTTAGCTTTAGCAATAGCGTACATAGCGCAACTTACAGCTGCAGCACCTGCCATATCGCATTTCATGCTATCCATGCTACCAGCAGTTGGCTTCAAACTTAAACCACCAGTATCGTAAACTACTCCTTTACCAACCAATACATAAGGTTTTTTGTTTTTTGCCTTGCTTGATTTATATTCCATTATTGTAAATGTTGGCTCATCAACACTACCTGCGTTTACAGATAATAAACCCCCCATTTTTAACTGCTTAATTTTAGTTTTATTATACACCTCAACTTTAAACCCTGCCTCTTTTCCCATTTGTTTAAAAGCATTAGATAAGTCTGTAGCATTTAATTTGTTTACTGGTTCATTAACTAAATTTCTAGCTTTAAAATTTGCCTGACATACAATATTTAAATGATCTATTTGAGTTTGATTTATTTTTGTGTTTGCAACAATAATTGTTTTTAATGTATTTGCCGTTTTTTTGAAATTAGATTTATGATAAACAAATTGATAATTTGCTAAACATAATCCCTCTGCAGCACATAAACTTAAATTTGGCTGTTTAGTTTGATTATAGATATAAACGTCTGTTAATTTATTTGAATTTAAGGCATCGCAAAATGTGGCAGCATGCTTTCTTAACTTTTCATTTAAATCGTTTTGTTTAAGTTTTGAATCTATTATAAAAACAGAAACTAGCTTACCAATATAATTATACTGCACTACTTTAACATCATCTTTTTTTAGTTGTTCGTTAATATAATTTTCAACCTTTTCAGGTAAACCAAATTCATTTTTAAATTTTTCGGTTATAACCAAAACATTTGTTTGAGAAGTAATATTGTTTTTTAAAAGAACAGTAGCCATTTTAATATAATTTTAGGATTTGAAGTTAAGTTATTTAAAATATAAAAGCAAGATTTTTAACCTAATTTATAAGCAGATTTTTAGCCCTCAAGCCAATTAATTACTTTTTTGCAATTGGGTTGTTGCCAAGGGTATAAATAATCATAAAATATACCATTTTCATTAATTAAATACTTTTGAAAATTCCATAAAACTTTGGCGTTTTTTACGTTATTTAACGCTTTATCAGTTAACCATTTGTAAACTTCATTTTTGTTATTTTTAATTGAAATTTTCTCCATTAAAATAAAATCTACACCAAAATTTACCGAACAAAATTTTAAAATTTCATTGTTTGTTCCTTGTTCTTGAAAATTAAAATCGTTACACGGAAAAACAAGGATGTTTAGTTTAGATTTATATTTTATTTGTAATTTTTGGATTTCGTTATATTGCTTTGTAAATCCACATTTACTTGCAGAGTTTATTATAATAACTTTTTTACCTTTTAAATTTTCAAACTCAAAAACTTCGCCATTTATTTTATTTGCTTTTAAATTATAAAAATTAGTAGCTATCATTTATCTTTTACAAGATAATGTTTTATATTTACTTAAAAGGAAATAAAAATCATATATCAAACACATAATAACTTAATAATTAAATCTCGATTGTTTTTTATTGCAATAACCTTATTTTTTGGCATTTCTTCATACAGTAGTCAAACTATAATTTGGCAAGAAAACAAACCTTTAAAATGGTCTGACTTTAAGGGAAAACCCGAAAAAAGATTTGCTGTTGCTTCTACTTCATATGTAATTGATATGGTAACTTTTGAAATAACTCAAAATCAGTTTAAAGTAAGTACAAATGCTATTTTTTATTGTAAAGATTCTTGGAAAAACAACAAATGGATAAGCGACGCCATTTTAAAACATGAGCAATTACATTTTGATATTGCAGAATTGTTTTCGAGAAAAATGAGAGAAAAAGTTACTCAAATAGTAGTTAAAAATTATGATGATTTAAAACAACAAACCGATAAAATATATTACCAGTTAGAAAAAGAAATGGATGTTTATCAAAACTTATATGATGACGAAACTGAAAACAGTATGAATAAACTAAAACAACAAGAATGGGAAAGTAAAGTTAAAAACGACTTAAATAACCTTTCTAATTTTAAAACTAAAGATATTATAGTTCATGTAAATTAAATTTTGGTTTTATTAAACATTTATTAATATGCCATTCTTTTTTATAAATTATTTTTGTGCCTTCACAATCAATAAATTCGCCCAATTCATTTCTTAATATTACAAAAGCGCCGTTTTTATTAATAAGCTTAATTACATTGTTTTGTAATTCAATTAAAGGTAAATATTTAAATTTAGTTTGTAAAGCAAATGCAATTTCATTATTGTTTAAATCCATTACTGTACTTATACTATCGGGCAATTCTCCGTTTTCTAAACTACCTTTTAAAAATTGTTTATAATTACCTTTTTCATGCGCAATTCCTAACTTTCTTAATTTTTTAATTTTAATTTTTTGTGCATAAGCAGCCATATAAAATATATGCCTAAATGCATCTAATTTACCTCCGCTTTCAAAACTATCTAATTGTAATTTTAAATTTGGATTAAAATAAATTTTATTGCATTTTTTGGTGATTTGTTTTACTTTAATTGCAGCTATTGGGTGAAAAATTGCCCATTTAAATTCTTGAAAAGAAATGGCTTTATATTTTGTTTGCCAACAAAAAATAATAAGTACAAAAGCCAAAACCCATTTTTTTAAAATCATCTAAAAAAAACGCTAATTAACACCCAAATGTTTATATAATGAGCGAAATTACCAAAAAGAGCGCCTAAATACAATTAATTTAGCAACGTGGAAGGAAAACTAGCTATATTAAACAATTTGCTTACTAAAAAACAACATGGCTTAGTTGTTAGCATTAACGATTTAAGAGACAAAGAATTTAGTGGCATAAAATTAAATTCTGAAGAAAAATACGCTCTATCTAATTACGATAAATACCGTTTAAGTATATTAAACGCTCAAACAGACGAAGAAAAATTCCATTACCATTACCGCCAATTGCAAGTTATAGCAAATTTAAACGATTGGAAAGAATTTTTAAGCGACGATTTTAGTTAATAAAACTGCATCTAAACAAAATTTATTTCATTTTATTCAGTACCTTTGTATGCTATTATTATGCACATAAATTGTATACTTTGGTAAAACATTAAACTATAAAAAATGAAAGTAAAAACATTAGGTCAGTTCATTATTGAAAAACAAACAGATTTTCCTTATGCTAAAGGCGAACTCTCTCGTTTACTTAGAGATATTGGCATTGCTGCAAAAATTGTAAATAGAGAAGTTAGTAAAGCTGGTTTAGTTGAAATACTTGGCGAAACAGGTGAAACTAATGTGCAGGGCGAAAAAGTTAAAAAACTTGACGTATTTGCAAACGAACAATTTATTGCTGCATTTAAGGCTGGTGGCGAAGTTTGTGCTATAGCTAGTGAAGAAAATGACGACATCATTCCAATTGATACTGAAATAAGTAAAAACGCAAAATACGTTATTGCTATGGATCCATTAGATGGAAGTAGTAATATAGATGTGAATGTTTCTGTTGGTACAATTTTTTCGATATACAGAAGAACAAGTTTAAGCGGACCAGGCACATTAGCAGATTTTATGCAACGCGGTACAGAACAAGTAGCTGCAGGTTATATAATTTATGGCAGTAGCTGTATGTTGGTTTACACAACTGGTAAAGGTGTTTATGGTTTTACTTTAGATCCAAGCATAGGAGAGTTTTGTCTATCGCACCCTAATATGCGCACACCACAAAACGGAAATGTTTATTCTATAAACGAAGGTAATTATTTGCATTTTCCTGATGGTGTTAAAAAATTTATTAAGTATTGTCAAGAAGAAGATAAAGCTACAAATCGTCCATTCTCTAGCCGATACATTGGTAGCGGTGTTGCTGATATACATCGTAATTTAATTACTGGCGGTGTTTATATTTATCCTACAACTACAAAATCGCCAAAAGGTAAATTACGTTTATTGTACGAGTGTAACCCTTTAGCATTTATACTAGAGCAAGCTGGCGGTAAAGCAAGCGATGGTAATAAACGCATAATGGAAATTGATTTAAAAGAATTACACCAACGCACACCTTTATTTATTGGCAGTTCAGAAATGGTTGATAAAGCAATTGAATTTATGGTTAAATATAAAACTGAAGAAGTTTAGATTTAAACTAACTTTCTTAAAAATTTACATTAAAATCATTCCAAATTTCCCAAGCTTTTTCGGCTTGCAGTTGTAGCATACTGTAGCCATTAACAATTAGTGCGCCTTGCGTTTTACATTTAGATAGAAATAAAGACTCCTTTGGGTTATAAATTAAATCGTAACACAAATGGTCTTCTGCAATAAACTCATAAGGTAAATTAGGACAATCATTAATGTTTGGATATAAACCAATTGGTGTGCAATTAACAATTAATTTACAGGCTTCAATAACATGTTTATTTAATTGATTATATCCTAAAACATTTTGTTGTGCATTTACATTTCTTGATAGATAAAAAACATCTATTCCAATTTTAGATAATGCATAAGCAACAGCTTTTGATGCACCACCTGTACCAATAATTAATGCTTTATTGTGTTTGGGCTCTAAAAAAGGTTTTATACTTTGAGAAAAACCATAATAATCTGTATTAAAACCTACCCACTTATTATTTACTTTTTTAATGCAATTTACAGCATTAATATCTTTAGCCTCTATACTTAAACTATCAACATAATTAATTATTGATGTTTTATACGGATTAGTAATGTTTAATCCAAATAAGTTTTCAATATTTAAAATTTCAGCTACATTTTTAATTTCTTTTAACTCGAAATTTGTATAGATGTAATTATCTAAATTTAAGTTAGAAAATTTTTCTTCAAAGTATTTTTTAGAAAAAGAATGTGATAAGCTTTCGCCTATTAGTCCATAGTTTTTTATCATTTCAAATCCGTTAAATCAAAGGCCCAAACTACCTTACCAGTTAATGCATCTATATTTATAAATTTTTTAGGGTATGAATTTATGTTTATAAATAAGCTATTCCCAACCATAAAACTATTACAATTTTCAATGCCATTTTCATCTTTTAAATAATTATTAATTTCGGGGGTTGTGTTTTCCCAAATCAAATTACCCTCTTTATTAATGTATTGAATTTTAATACTAGTGGTTTTTGCTAAATTATCTTTATAAGCTAAAATTATTCCATTTTTATACCTTGCAAAAAACTGAGGTTTAAAATAAATTTTAGTTGAAATTAATTGTGCTGATTTTAAATTATTAAATTTTAATTTTTTTAAATTTATTTTTCTAAGTAAAGCCGTATCACTAATGTATATTTTATATTCCGAATCTAGTGTATCGCATAATTTTGTAGCTATTAGTAAAAAAGGATTTTCGTTTCCTGTAAAAAACACTTTAGTTTGTTCGATTTTAACTCTATCGTTATAACGGTATTCTTTTTCTGTTAAAAGTTTTTTAGTTGAACAATTATAAAAATAGTCTATCCCTAAATTATTTTTAATTTTAATTACTGGTATATTATACTCAACTCTTGTTGATGAAATACCAGACTCTAACTCTTTAAAAGTTAATGGCAATGATGTTGAAAAAAGTGATTGTTTAAGTGAGGTTGGATCAAAAGCAATTACTCCACTATCTTTTGAAATACAATAAATTAAATCGTTTAAAAAATAAAAATCGGGGGCACTATTAAATGTTAAGTTTTTCCAATTATCCGAAATAAGTGTTTTTGATAGTTCTATATTTTTTGTTTTTGGATTTATTAAGCTTATTGTGTATTTAGCACTATCTAATCTATTAGTTTGATATTTATCTATTAGAGCAATAAATTCGCTACTTGTATTTTTTAAAATAAATGCATTTTGTTGGCTAGGCTTTTGCCAATTACCCATGTCAAAAAAAGAAGTTGTTGATAGTGTTGAGCTTTTAGTTGAGTTACTTAAAAAAGCAAATATACCCGCCGAAAAACTAATTATAAATCCTAATACTACCATAACTAAAACTAATTTTGTTTTAGCTGGGCCTACAACAACAGTAGGTTTTTTATTTATAAAAATATTTTGTTGAGGTGTATCATCATTAACAACAAAATTTGTTTGGCAATAATTGCATTTATATTCGCTATTTGATAGTTTAAATACACTACTTGCTCCACAACTTGGACATTCTATTTTTTTTGATTCAGTCATTATTTTCCAAACTTACCTTTTAATGCAGCTAATGCACTTTGCATATCATTTGTGTTTTCACTTTTATTTTTCGAAGTTATTTTAATATTGTTTCCAAGAGTATTTTGTTGTTTAGCTTGTCCTTCGCCTTTCATGCTTAAAGCTATACGTTTACGTTTAACGTCAACTTCGGTAACGTTAACCCAAACTTTTTGTCCTACTTTTACAATTTTATTTGGATCATCAATAAAAGTATCGCTTAATTGCGAAATATGAACTAAACCATCTTGATGTACACCAATATCAACAAAAGCGCCAAAATTAGTTACGTTAGTTACAACTCCAGGTAAACGCATTCCTTCTCGTAAATCAGTAATTTCGTGTACATTGTCATCAAAACTAAATACTTCAAAACTTTTGCGTGGATCTCTACCAGGTTTTTCTAATTCATTTAAAATATCTTTTAAGGTTGGAAGTCCAATATTTTCATTTACATAATTTGTAAGTACAATTTTTTTTCTTAATTCCTTTTCATTTATTAAATCTGAAACACTACTATTTAAATCATTTGCCATTTTTTCGACAATATAATAGCTTTCGGGGTGAACTGCACTGGCATCTAAAGGATTTAAAGCTTCTCTTAATCTTAAAAAACCTGCGCTTTGTTCAAAAACTTTTTCACCCATACGAGGAACATTTAATAATTCTTTACGTGAATTAAACGCACCATTTTTATTTCTGTATTCAACTATATTTAATGCTAAACTTGGACCTATACCCGAAACATAACTTAACAATTCTTTTGATGCAGTATTTAATTCAACCCCTACAGCATTAACACAACTGCTTACCACTTCATCTAATTTATTTTTTAATAAATTTTGATCTACATCGTGTTGGTATTGTCCCACGCCAATTGACTTTGGATCAATTTTTACTAATTCTGCAAGTGGGTCAGCTAATCTTCTGCCAATACTAACAGCTCCACGCACTGTTACATCTTTATCAGGAAATTCTTCACGCGCAACTTCGCTTGCTGAATATACAGATGCTCCAGCTTCGCTAACAACAATTACAGGTATTGATTTTGGCAACACATCTATTTTACGAATAAATTGTTCTGTTTCTCTACTTGCAGTTCCATTTCCAATAGCAATTGCTTCTAAATTATGTTTTTGTAAAAATGCTAAAACAATCATTTCTGCTTCTACAATTTTTCGTTGAGGCTCATGAGGGTATATAACGGCTTCTTCTAATAATTTACCTTCTTTATTTAATGCAACAACTTTGCAACCGGTTCTAAAACCAGGATCTAACGCTAAAATAGATTTTTGACCTAAGGGAGATGCAAGTAAAAGCTCTCTTAAATTATCGGCAAAAACGGTTATCGCTTTTTCATCAGCTAATTGTTTTGTATGTAAGCGCATCTCAGCTTCAATACTTGGTTGTAATAAGCGTTTATAACCATCAGTAATAGCTTCTTTAATTTGATTTGCACATTCGCCTCGAGAAGAAATTATTTTTCGTTCGATTAAATTTAAAGCCTCCTCCTCATCAATAAAAATATCTAAAATTAAAATGTCTTCTTTTTCGCCCCTGCGCATAGCTAACATTCTATGACTTGGGCAATTACTTAATTTTTCTTCCCATTCAAAATAATCTTCAAATTTTTCACCCTCTTCTTCTTTCCCTCTTATTACTTTACTTTTAATAGTTGCAGATTTTTTAAATTGTTCGCGTATAACTTCACGTACAATTGCATCTTCTGAAATTGTTTCAGCAATTATATCTCTTGCCCCTTGTAGTGCATCTATTACCGATTTTACTTCTTTTTCATCGCTTAAAAATTTTTCAGCTTCTTCAAAAACTAAGTTATTTTTTTGCTCTAAAATAAAATTTGCTAATTCAGATAATCCTTTTTCTTTTGCTATTGTAGCTTTTGTTCTACGTTTTGGTTTATACGGTAAATACAAATCTTCTAACTTACTTAAAGTATCTGCATTATAAATTAAATTTGCTAATTCGGGCGTTAACTTGCCTTGACTTTCAATTGATTTTAAAATACTTTCTCTACGTTGTTCTAATTGCCTTACGCGCTCAATTTCATTTTTTATATTAATAATTGCTACTTCATCTAAATTACCTGTTGCCTCTTTCCTGTACCTGGCAATAAAAGGTATAGTTGAACCTTCATCTAATAGTTGTATTGTGGCATTAACATCATTAAAGTTTAAATTAAGATTTAAAGCAACAACTTGAATTAATTTTTTATCAGTATTTATCATTAATTTATTTTTAAAAAATTTGTATTAAATATTTTTCCAAGTTTTATAATTATTAGACTCTTCTTTAATTGAAAGTTTATAATTAGCGAAATAAGTTAACCCTTTTTTATCTTTAGAAAGAGTAATGTTTTTAACATTATCGGCACTATTTACAACCAAATTAATTTCATCAGTATCACTAAAATAATTTAACCATTGATTTAAATTGTTTTTAACTATAATATTATTAACGCTTATAATTTCATCACCTGCAAATAAACCAGCTTTCCAAGCAGGACTATAAGGCGCAACTAAAGTTATTTTATAAAAATGCCCAGCATCTATTACTTTAAATCCAAAATTATTTTCACAAACATTTTGATTTGGTTTTTTATCGAAATTAATTCCTAAATACTCAAATGCAATTTTTAATCCAATTTCAAAATCATTTGCACCATAAACAAAATATGAGAAAAATTCTTCTAAATTATTTTCGCTAACCTCATTTACAAGGTTAACTATGTCTTTTTCGGTATAGCCTATATTTTTTTTACCAAATCTTTCATACAACAACACACATACATCGCGTAAAGATTTTTTATTGTTTGTTAGTTGCATAATTTTAGCATCTAACATAAAAGCAATTAAATTGCCTTCATCATAAATACTAGTTTTTCTGTATGGTACACCAGGTATATAACCATCAAGCCATGTTTCTAAACTACTTGTTGCAACACTTAAGTTATATCGTCCAAAATTATGAAAGTGTTTTTGTAATCTTTCTTCAAGAGTTTTAAAATAATCGTCGTTATTAAAAACTCCTGAACTTAATAATAATTTATCGCCATAATAAGTTGTAAAACCTTCATAAACATAACCTGTTCGCGCATAATTTTCTGAATTGTAATTATATGGTAACATTTCAATTGGTCTTATAAATTTAATATTCCATGTATGAAATAATTCGTGGCAACTTACACCTAAAACATCTTCGTATGTTTCGCCCGAATTAATAGCATAACCTGGCCCAATTGCTATTACTGTGTTTTTTTGGTGCTCAACCCCATGGTAAAATTTATGGTTAAGTATTTGAAAAATAAAATGGTATTCGCTTACAGGACAATCTCCCCAAAATTTAATCATGGTTTCGGTAAAAGCAATAAAATCTTTTTTGTATAACTCCCAATTAGGTTTACAAATACCTATAAAATGCAAGTAGAATGTACAATTATTAATTTTATAAAAATCTGTTTGAATAAGTTCTGAAGCTACAAAAGGTGAATCAACTAATTCATCAAAATTATTTGCAGTAAGTATATTTCTATTTATTGAAAGAGATGAAGCAATTTTATAGGATTCAGGAATATTTAATTCAATAGTGTGTTTTACATTTTCAAAACCAACAACGCACATGCAACAATGCACAGGATTAATATATATTTGTTTTACGTCAGCAAAACAAGCACCCGCATTTAATTCGTTACAATAATAACTATAAGTAACTTTAATTTTTGATAAACCTAGTGTATTAATTTCCCAAGCATCTTTATTTATTTTTAGGAAAGAAATTGGTTCATTTTTATCATTAAATACATCTACTCGTTTAATATTTTTGCTAAAGTTCCCTAGTTCATATCTTCCTGGCCTCCATGAGGGTAAAATTAATTGTAACTTATCGTGTTTTATATTTTCAATCGTTAAATCAATATAAACAAAGTGCGATGCTGGATTTTTTTGGTAAAATAAATAGTGTAACATTTTAATAATAAATTTTAATAAATGTATATATTTACATCAATATGAAACGTATTATTTTTCTATTACTTATTGTTTTTTTATCAAAAATAAAAGCCCAAAGTTTTGATTCGTTATTATTAGAAGTTAATCAAATTAACCATGATTCTGACAAAATTAATTTGTTATATAAACAAGGTTTTGAAAAAAGAGCCATAAATCCACAATATAGTTACGATTGCGCAAAAACTGCTGAAAAAATTGCGCAACAATTAAGTTTACCATACTACACAGCTAAAGTTAATAATTTGTTAGGTATTTTATTTTACAGAAAAGGAGAATTTAAAAAAGCAATTACTTACCATTTAAATGCATTAAACTTAAGAACTATAATAAATGATAAAAAAGGAATTGGCTTAAGCTCAGCCAACTTAGGTAATGCTTATTCTGATTTAAAAAATTATTCATTAGCCGAAAAATATTATTTACAAGCGTTACAAATAAATAACGAGTTAAAAGACATTACTCAAATTAGTAACTGTTTAATTAATTTAGGTTCACTTGCAGCAACTCAACGTAAAGATGATGTTGCTTTAGAATATTTTAATACAACATTAGTTTCTGCTAAAGAAAATAATGACTACCATTTACAGGGTATTATTTTAAATAATATTGCTGTAATTAAAATGAATTTGGGGCTGTTTGATGAATCTATTGGTTTAAGTTTTGATGCCATTAAAGCAAAAGATTTAAGCGATAATGAAATTGAAAAAGCAGATAGTTATTTAAATATAGCGTTAAGTTATTTGTTTTTAAAAGACTTTAAACAAACCGAAAAATACTTAATGACTTGCGATTCTATAATTACAAAGTATAATTATGTTAGCGCTAAACTTAATTATTTGCAAATTAAACATCAATATTTAAATAACATTAAAGATTATCAAAACGCTTATCAAACACTTTTAAGGCACAACCAATTAAATGATAGTATTTTAATTGCAAATAGTGATGCGAAAATTGATAATGACTTTAATGAGTATATTTCTACTAAAGAGTTTAGCAAACCAGTTCAAAATTCAAAAACCGGTATTTATTGGTTTTTTGGATGCATGATTTTAATGGCAATTATTTTATTTTTAATTATTTTAAAATTTAAACGATGAGTAAAAAAGAAAATAAAAGAATTAATGTTGTTTACAGCACAAATCCAAACTACAACTACGAAAGCGAAGAAACAAATGAAGAAGAAACATTACCTAACCAACAACAGCAATTAAAAATTTATTTAGATAGATTAGGTGGTGGAAAAATGGTAACTAGAATTGATGGTTTTATTGGTAAGTTAGAAGATATTGAAACATTAGGGAAAAAACTTAAACAAAAATGTGGGGTTGGCGGAAGTATTAAAAACAATAGCATTTTAATACAAGGCGATCATAGAGAAAAAGTTTTAGATTTATTGCTTAAAGATAATTACAAAGCAAAAAAAGCAGGAGGTTAAAATTTTATTTAAACACGTTTAAACTGATTGGTTATTTTTTGTTTTATTAATCATATTATTTACAATAGATAAAACAATGTAAAGTAAAATAATTATTGGTATTGCAATAAATTTAAAACCAATAAATAAAATTAAACTAACTAAAATTAAAAGGTATCTAAAAAAATTATCTTTAAAACTATAATTTTTAAATTTTAAAGCAATTAATGGCAACTCAGCAATTAATAACAAACTAAAAATAACACACAATGTTGCTAATATAATTCTTGCCATTGATGCATAACTTTCTGCAACAATAAAACCATCTATTCCATTTACACCTAAATACTCGCTTGCAAATTTTTGAAAGCTTGTAATATCACTTCCAATTATTAAAGGTATTGACGCGAAAAATATAGCATTTGCGGGGGTTGGTAAACCAATAAATGTATCTGTTTGCCTTGTATCATTATTAAATCTTGCTAAACGAATTGCTGAAAATACAGGAATAATTAGTGCCACATAACTTAAGTTAGTAACTGCGTTTACTTTAGTATTGGTTATTGCCGAAAATAAAGTTGATAAATCTAAATGAATATTTAACGCATTAATTAATTTATACATCATTAAGCCTGGCACAACCCCAAAGGTTACACAATCTGCCAAACTATCTAAATCTTTACCAATAGGCGAAGTTACTTTTAAAAGCCTTGCAACAAATCCATCAAAAAAATCAAAAACCAAAGCCATACCCACTAAATATGCTGCCCAATTTAAATCACCTTCATAAACTTTTATAATTGCCAAACAACCACACAATAAATTACAACACGTTATTGCATTTGGTATATTTTTATAAATTTTACTCATTAATATTGCGGTTGTGTAGGTTGGTTATTTAAAATTAAATTAATTTTTCCATAAATCTCATCAGTTAATTTTTCTAAAACATCTATTGAAGTTAATGTTTCTTTTAACTGTTCGGGCTTACTTGCTCCTAATATTGCTGTACTTACATTTTTGTTTTTTATACACCAAGCAATTGCTAACTTTGGTAAGCTTGTATTTAATTCGGAAGCAATTTTAGATAATTCATTAATTTTAGGAAAGCGTGAATCGTCTCCTAATGTTTTTTCCTTTAACCATTCCATTCCTTCAATATGTAAACGATTATTTGTAGGTGTTGAACTGTTGTATTTCCCTGTTAACAACCCACTTGCCAACGGACTCCAAATTGTTGTTCCTAAACCAAAATCTTTAAACAATAACAAATATTCTTTTTCAAGTTTAGTTCGTTCAAACATATTGTATTGTGGTTGCTCCATTGTTGGACCAATTAGATGATTTTTTTCAGCAAAATAAAAAGCTTGCATAATTTCATCAACGCTCCACTCACTTGTACCCCAATACAATATTTTGCCTTGCTGTATTAAATTGTTCATGGCCCAAACGGTTTCTTCAATAGGTGTGTTTTTATCAGGCCTATGACAAAAAAATAAATCTATATAATCTACTTGTAGTCTTTTTAAAGCTGCATTACATCCTTCAAAAATATGCTTACGCGATAATCCAATTTGGTTGGGTTTACCTTCTTCAAAACCAAAAAAAACTTTACTGCTTAAGCAATAAGATGAACGAGCCCAAGTTTTTGATTTTAAAATTTTACCCATTACAATTTCTGATTTGCCTCGTGCATATATTTCTGCATTATCAAAAAAATTAACGCCTGCATCGTATGCCATACTTAATAAAGTATCAGCAACTTTATCATCTATTTGTTTACCAAAAGTTATCCAACTTCCAAAACTTAAAACACTTAATTGTAAGCCAGATTTTCCAAGTCTTCTGTATTCCATTATCTTTCTTTTTTAATGTTAGAAAAAGGCAAAGGATTTGCGCTAATTTCACTATACATTTTACGTGCTTTAAACACATCTATTGCCATGTAAATGGCTTGTTTAAAAGATTGTTCGTTTGCTATACCTTTTCCTGCAATATCGTATGCGGTGCCATGGTCTGGACTTGTTCTTACTACATTTAGCCCTGCGGTGTAATTTACACCAGAGTTAAATGCAATAGTTTTAAATGGGATTAAACCTTGATCGTGATACATTGCTAATACAGCATCAAATTGAGTGTATAATGAATTGCCAAAAAAACCATCAGCAGGATAAGGCCCATACACTAAAGCATTAATATCTAAAGACTGAATGGCATCACTAATTATTTTATCCTCAGTGCCAATTGCTCCATTATCACCAGCGTGCGGGTTAAGTCCTAAAACTGCAATTTTTGGTTTTCTAATTCCAAAATCAACTAAAAGCGATTGAGTAAGTTGCTTTATTTTATTTTGTATTAATTCTTTATTTAGTTTAGAAGCAACATCTTTAATTGGCAAATGCTCAGTAACTAATGCTACACGTAACCCATTTTCAGAACATAACAACATTAAAGGATTACCATTAAATTTATTGCCTAAAAATTCTGTATGTCCTATAAAATTAAAATCATTTCTTTGAATATTTTTTTTATTTATAGGGGCCGTAACTAAAACATTTATTTTATTTTGTAGCAAAGCATTTGTAGCTTCATTTAACGAAACAAACGCATATTTTCCGCCTAACTCTGTTTGTTGCCCTGGCTCTATGGTTACTTCTTCTTCATAACAATTATACAAATTAACTTTTTTATGATTTATTTGATTTATATCTTTTAATAAATGAAAATTTAAATCATCTAATCCAAGTAATTTTTTATAATAAGCAATTGTTTTTTGAGATGAAAATATTATAGGTGTGCATATTTCGGTAATTGCATGATCGGAAAATGTTTTTAAAATTACCTCTAAGCCTACTCCATTAATATCGCCTTGAGAAATACCAATTATTATTTTTTGAGAATCGTTCATTTAATATATTGAATAGTTACTAAAATTAAAAAAATTATTTATATGTTAATTAATTTAATTTGATTTTTAATTTCGTTTAAAAGTAAATTTCGATGCGATGTTTTAATCCCTAATAAACTAACTGTTTCTATATCTCCATCGTGATAAATTATTTTTAAACTTCCATTTTTAGCAATAGAAACATCTTTAAGGTCAACCAAATAAAATACTTTGTTAGAAAGTAAATGATTTTTAAATTCAATTCTATCTTTATACAAAAGAGCAAAGGGTGTTAAAAAAATCCATAACGTTTGAAACCCAAAAAATAATAAGGGCACAAATAAAAAAAACGAAAATGGATTCACTTCTGTAACATCAGCCTTTAAAACATTTATTTTAACTAACCAAAATAAAGCTCCGGTTAAAATAACATTACCCATAATAAACAATAAATGTCTTTCAATATTGGTAATTACAACCTCTAATTCTTTTTGTTTTTTCACAACGTAAAGTTGCAATTAAAAACGTTACTATTCAACATTAATTACATGTTACTTAACTTTAAATGCAACCTTTATATGCAATATTATGTTAAAAAGTATAAACGGGTTTTGTAAAAAACATTATTTTATTATCTTGTAACCAATTATAAATGAACGATTATTAGAATTAAGGAGAAGAATGATAAATAAATTAAAATATAATTTTTTGTTAATTATAGTTGTATTTGCATTAAACACAAATGGGCAAACTGTTGTGGTTGATGATCCTATTGCAGCTATGTTGGATAGTCTTCAAACAAAAAAAATGTTTGACTTTGCTTTTAATAAACCTGCTTTTCAAAAAAACAACAAATTTAAATATACACCAGATAGCGTTCCTAAGTTTGATGATTACACTTACCAAGCACGTTTAGCAAAGATAGATGCCCTTTCACCGTTTGATTTAGTGTATAATGAACATGTAAAAGGATTTATTAATTTATATGCTTATAGAAAACGAGAAGGAGTAAGTAGAATGATGGGGGTTGCACAATTGTACTACCCAATGTTTGAAGAAGTTTTTGACAGATACAACATTCCTTTAGAGCTTAAACATTTAGCTGTTATTGAAAGTGCTTTAATACCTTACGCGCGTTCTAGAGCAGGCGCTATGGGGTTATGGCAATTTATGTATCCAACTGGTAAAATGTACGGTTTAAATGTAAGTTCTTATGTTGATGAGCGCTGCAACCCATACAAAGCAACTGTTGCCGCTGCCGAATATTTAAAAAGTTTACATGATATGTTTGGCGATTGGCAAATGGTTTTAGCCGCATACAATGCAGGCCCAGGAACAATTAGTAAAGCCATTAGAAGAAGTGGAGGTAAAAAAACCTATTGGGAAATAAGACCATATTTACCTATAGAAACACAAGGATATGTGCCAGCATTTATTGCTGCAAATTATGTAATGAATTATCATGCAGAGCATAATATTTACCCTGCTACACCTCGCAAAGCCTATTTTGAAGTGGATACTGTAGTTGTAAAAGAACAAATGAGTTTTGACCAAATTGGGCAAGCTTTAGATATAAGTAACGAAGAGATTTTATATTTTAATCCTCAATATCGCAAAAATGTAATACCTGCAGGTGGAAATATTTTATGTTTACCTAAAGATAAAATTGGGTTGTTTTTAACCAATGAACAAGGAATTTATGCCGCAATAAAATCGCAACAACAACATGGCGAAGTAATTGAGAATATTGCTGAAATTAAAAAAACACACACTGTAAAATCTGGCGAAAAACTAAGTACAATTGCCAGAAAATATGGTGTAACCGTAGCAGATTTAAAGAGTTGGAATTATATAGGCAGAAAAGGTGTGCGCGCAGGTAAAAAATTAACTGTTTATGTTAGAGAAACAAAAACAGCAAGTCCTAAATTAGATGTAAATACTGGTAACCAAATTGTTGCTGCTAAAAAAACCGATGATAAAAATTTAGCAAATAACGAAAAAAACATAACACATAAGGTTAAAAAAGGAGAATCTTTATTTAGTATATCTCAAAAATTTGGTGTAACCATTAACCAATTAAAAGAACTTAATAATTTAAAAGATAATAATTTAAGTTTAGGGCAAGAGTTAAAAATAAAGTGATTGTTTAATCTTAATTTTTTTTAATATATCTCGTGTGGGGGATTTTTTAACCTAATAAACCACTTGTACAAATTCTTTATACACTTTTTTGGTACCGTTGTTTTGAGTTACTTCTACAATGTAAAAATAAGTGCCGCTTGGTACAATGCCATTGCCTAATATTAAACCTTTGTGTGCTTTAGCATCCCAAGTTAACTCTATGCTTAAGGGGTATTTGTTATTTGTTGCTGGCTTGGTGTTGCTTACACTATACAACTCGCTGCCCCAACGGTTAAATACAGTAAGTTTAGCACTTTGGGCATTGGGTACAATTACTTGCAGTTGCTCGTTTAAGCCATCACCATTGGGGCTTATGCCTTGTGGTAAAAGTAACTCACAATCATCTAAAGTAAGGTTAACGGTGCTTTGTGTTATGCTGCTACACTCTTGCCGGCTTAAGGTATAAGTTATGTTACCAATAGCGTTTGCAAAGGGTTGCGCACAATTTAAACAAGTTAAGTTTTGGTAAGGTTGCCAGGTGTAAGTGCTATAACCATTTACATCATTAGTACCTAATTGTTGTTGCTCGTTTAAACAAAGGGTTTGGCTTGCACCTGCATTGGCTGTTGTGGTGGGGGTGTGCATTGTAAGAGTTACACTATCTTTACTAAAAAACTGACACTCTTTTTTATTTAAATAAAATATAGTGTTTAAACTTGCTGTGGCATTTGTAATTGGGCAGTTTACACAACTAACTAAATTAGTTGGTTGCCAGGTATAGGTGCTAAATGCGCTTGTATCATTAATGCCTAGTTGTACAGTTGCATTAGGGCAAACGGTATAAGCGCTACCCGCTTTGGCGGTATTGGTGCCTGTAATTATGTTTATGTACACACTATCTTTAGTTGTTGCACTGCACTGCTGTTTGGTTAATACATATTTTAAATTGGTGCTTGCTGTTAAAACAGGGTTTGGGCAAGTACTGCAACTTAAACCTATGCTTGGTTGCCATAAATAACTTGCCTCCTCTGTACTATCTGTACCTAAGGTGTATGTTGCGCCTGCACAAACATTTATTGTTTTTTGTGCTGCTGCCTTAGCTGGGTTTATTTCTATTAAAGAAACATCATCTATGTAGTAGTAGGCAAAATCTTTATTTGGATTGTTAGTAATTGGTTTAATAAATTGGTAATTTGTATTTACATCAGTCTGAAAATTACCTATACCTATATTTAGTTCAGTTCCATTTGAAATATATGTACCTTGAATTTTCATCCAATTTATGGTGTCTTTTAATAAATTACTGTTTGGATTTTCAAATACAGGGATTTCAAATGTATTTGCATAATAGGGTGTTGGTATTGGGTAGAAATTTTTAATAGAGTCGTTTCTGAAAATCACGCCAATGTTGCTTATACAAATTCTGCTTACTTCAGCTAAGCTTAAATAATAAGTAATGCAATAATTTTTATTTTTTTTTAGTTTTTCTTTAAGTTTTATGGCAATATTTTCTCGATATTGATATCCATTCGAATATGGCACAAATCCTATATAAGCATTGCCTGTTGATGGAATTTGATTACCTGCCCAATTCAATGGAGCACTTAAAGAACTTGTTGTGGCACATGAATTGTAATAATCAGGCGTTGACCAGTAATCAATACGATACCAAAGATTACAATCATAAATTTGTCCTAATTGCCCAACATTATTTGGACAATTATTATACTCTTCAAAAGATGGGTTTGGTACAAGGTTATTAATAATTTGTGCTTTTGTAGTAATAAAAAATAAAAGTAAGGGAAGTAGTATTCCCTTACTTAATATTATTTTGTAATTACAATTAAACATTATTTGGTTAATACTAACTTATCTGTTTTTAAAACAGCATTAGTGCTTATAATACTATATAAATAAACACCAGGTTTTAAATCGTTAATTAGTAATTTGTTTTCTTTATTTAATTTGGTTTTATAAACCAATTGGCCTAAAGTATTTGTAATTTCTATCTCTGCTCCTTTGGAATTCCAAACAAAAAGTGGACAAAAATTTATTAACATTAAGCTGCATTTTTTAAGTTATTATTAATTGATTTTTGATACTCTAATATAGTTAAATTATTTAAATGTT
>JAIUNM010000010.1 GCA_020162035.1 Bacteroidota bacterium
TTTATATTCGTAGTTTAATACACCGACTTGATAAACATCATATGATAAAAAAATTATTCTTTATCCTACTTTTTATTTATGGCTCTACTCACCTTTATTCTCAACAAGATACGAGTTTTTGGTTTGTTGCACCGAATATTTCTGCCACAATGGGCGATAACCCAATTGGGCTTAATATTCAAACCAGTTCACTACCAAGCACAGTTTATGTTAGACAACCAGCCAATTTATCAGCATTAAACTTCAGTTTTGTAATAGCCGCAAATACTACTACTTTAGTTAATTTAACACCTTCAATAACAGCAGTTGAAAGTTCTCCAACAAATTCTGTTTCAAATAAAGGTATTTATATAAGCGCTACAAACCCAATAAATGCTTATTATTCAATAAATTCAACAACAAATAAAGAATTATTATCATTAAAAGGAAAAAGAGCTTTAGGAACTGATTTTTATTTACCTTTTCCAAATACTTACAGTAGTGCAACTTCCTTTACCGATGCAGGTGTAGGATTTGATATTGTAGCAACAAGTGCAAGTTTAACTACTGTATTAATAACACCAAGAGCAGCTTGTGTTGGGCGTGCAAAAAATGTAACCTTTGCTATAACTTTAAATCAAGGCGAAACGTTTTCGATGAAAGACAATGGAGTTGTTAACCCAAGCGAACTTGCCGGTAGTATTGTTTCTGCAGATAGAAATATTGCAATAACAATAAATGGTGCTGTTAAAACTAACACATCTTGTAATTCCTATTTTGCCGATCAAATTACAAATAGTTCAGAAATTGGTAAAGATTATGTTATAGTAAAAGGAAACGCTTTAAATGAAGTTGCATACATTTTAGCTCCCGAAAATGGAACAAGTTTATCAATTACAACACCAACAGGTACTATAAGTTGGTTAATTAATAGTGCCGAAACCTATTCTGTAAATATTTCTGATTTAACTTACATAAAAACAGGTAAACCAACTTATTTATTTCAAATGGCTGGTTATGGATGTAAAATGAGTGGGGCACAATTACCAGCTGCTTATTGTGCAGGCTCTTACACAAACTCATTTGTTCGTTTAAGTTCAGATTCATTAAACTTACATTTATATACGCGTAATGGTAACCAAGGCTCGTTTACTTTAACCAGCAACGGAACACCAGTGCCAATTAGTCCGCTTAGTTTTACTACTGTACCTGGCACATCGGGCGATATAGTTGCTGCACGATTATATTTTACAACTGCTCAGATTTCAGTTGGTTCGCACAACGTAATTAAAAATGCAAACGATTTATTTGGCGCTGGTGCAAGAAACGGATTATCTACTTCAGGAAGCGCTTTTGCTTTTGGAAGTGAATTTGGAAGTGAAACTTATGTAAAAGCAGGCGCAGTTCCAAGCGCAACCATTTGTGGAAATACTACCTATAATTTAGCTGGAATTATTGGTGGAGGGCCAAACACTGGAGTTTGGTCATATAACGGTTTTGGTACTTTTGGCTCACCTTTAACAACTTACACAAGTAATGTATATACTCCTGCTTTAATTGATACTCTTGTTAAACCTACTCCTACAACTGTTGGTGGTATTATTAAGTTTGTTTTAACTAGTACAGGTATTTGTCCAAATAAAACAGATTCGTTTAAATTACATATTAAACAACCTCCTATTGTTAATGCTGGTTTACCACAAACAATTTGTTCAAATAACGGAACCGTTCAATTAGGTGGAAATGTGATTAGCTCTTCTAATCAAGGGATATGGAATTCAGTTGCGCCTGCAAATGGAACCTTTGTCCCCGGACCTACAGTGTTAAATAGTATTTACAATTTATCAAATTCAGATACTTCATTAACGCAAATTAAATTAGTATTAACTAGCACAAATACACCAGGTTGTAATAACGTAAAAGATACACTTAAAGTTGCAATTAAAAAAGCCCCAAAAGTTTATGCAAGTTCTATTAACCCTATTTTAAGGTGTGCAAATAATCCCACAGTTTTTTTAACTGGAATTGTTTCTGGCACTACTACAAGTACAGGACAATGGCAAACTTTTGGCTCAGGGGTATTTATTCCTAATAACCTATCTCTAATTAATAATTATATACCAAGTCCGGCTGATATTACTGCAGGAACTGTTAAACTTAAATTAACAAGTACAAACAATCAACAATGTAAGCCTGTTTCGGATAGTGTAAATGTAATTTTTACACAACCACCTAGTGTAACTGTTGGTCCTGATTTAAATAGTTGTAAAAATTTACCAATAGTTTCATTAAATGCAGTAATTTCAGGTACAGCAACAAACACGGGTGTTTGGTATGGAGGTAGTGGTACGTTTACTAGTTCTCCTACTTCATTAACGCCAACATATGTAGCCACTCCAACCGAAACTTTAAATGGTTTTGTAGTTTTAAATTTTAGTACAACAGCTAATGGTTTATGTTTAGGAGTTAGCGATCAAGTTAGGATTGATTTTAGAGATGAACCATCAGCAAACTTTACTGTAAGCCCTGTATGCTTAAATCAACCATCTAATTTTATTGATTTATCGCTTAACTCCTACCCTACACCATTAAGTTCGTGGCAATGGGATTTTGGAAATGGTGTAAATTCAAATTCTGTTAATCCCGTTACAACGTATTCAACACCAGGCACTTATTCTGTAACTTTAGAAGTAAAAAACAACTATGGTTGTGCAAACTCAACTACTCGAATTGCAACAGTTTATGGGTTGCCAACAGCAAGTTTTGCAATAAGCAGAGAATGTTCAGGATCTGCTCAAAAAATTAATTTTACTGATTTATCTACAATTCAAGCCCCAGGTTCTATTTTAACTACAGGATATTATTGGGATTTTGGAGGTTTTGGATTTTCATTTGCAAAAGACACATCAATAATTTTCCCAAGTCAAGGTATATATAATATTACACATGTTGTAACAAGTACAAATAATTGTCAAACTAGTATTACCAAATCTGTAAATATAACACCTCGTCCGGTTGCTAAATTTATATACTCAATAAGTAATTTGGTAAGTTTAACAAGTAATGTTGCTTTTATAGATTCTAGCACTGCAGCTGTTTCGTGGAATTGGAATTTTGGAAATGGGGAAGTAAGCACAATTCAAAATCCAAATACAACCTATACAGTAAATGGAACTTATACTGTAGGTTTATCTATTACTGACCAATTTGGCTGTGTTAGTACATTTACCAATCTTGTAAAAATAAACAACATAGCATCTGAAATAACAAAACTGATTCCAAATATTATTTCACCAAATAACGATAGCAAAAACGATATCTGGCGTTTAGATTTTATAGATGTATATTATCCAAAAGCCGAAATATCTATTTTTAATAGATGGGGCGAAGAGTTATTTAAAAGTACAGGTTATTCTAATGCTTGGGATGGAAGCTACAAAGGTAATCCATTACCAGTTGGCGCCTACTTTTATGTGATAAAATTAAACGATAACGAAAGTAGAATTTTTAAAGGAACAGTAACTTTATTAAAATAGAACATGAAATTAAAACAATATATAGTAGTTGGGTTTTGTTTACTTGTTGCTTTTACATTTGCACAACAACAAACATTATTTACTAATTTTATTAATAACCCATTTATCTATAACCCTGCTTATGCGGGTGTTTTTCCTGGACAAGAGTACTCTCTTCAATACAGACAACAATGGAGCGGATTTGAAAATGCACCTAGAACAGCCTATGCAAATGGATACGGTACTTTTAAAAAGAAACCCTATATGGCAATTGGAGGCACATTAATGAATGATAGGGTTGGTTTATTAAATCAAACAGGTTTTTCAGCAGCATATGCTTATCATTTAAAAATAAATAAAAATTATAAATTAGGCTTTGGGGTTAGTGCTGGCGCTGCACAATATAACATTAAAATTTACGATGCAGTTCCTTACCCAACTGATATAGATGATCCGTTTTTAAGAAGTAACATTTTAAACGCTAATGTATTTGATGGCAATGCAGGCTTATATTTATATTCAAATAAATTTTTCTTCAGCTTTAGTAGTTTATCATTAATAAGCTCTCGTATAAATTGGAGTAACACTAAAGGAAAATTAACTGCACATAATTATGTTGCAACAGGTTATAATTTTACATTAGATAAAAAGAAAAAAGAATGGGTTTTACAACCAAGCATTTTAGCAAGATTTAATGCTCCTGCACCTTATCAAATTGAAGGAAATTTAAAACTAACTTATAAAAATAGTTATTGGATTGGGTTTAACTATCGCCATAATGCATCAATGTCGGGGATGATTGGAGCAACAATACTTGAACAATTTTCTATAGCATATGCTTATGATTACACTACTACACAACTGCAAAATTATTCAACAGGTTCGCACGAAATTGTTTTAAGATTTAGCAAAGCACATAAAAAACGTAAAACTGTTACAGATAAGGTATTAGATGCTGATGAAGAAGAATTTAACAACATTGATAATTCAATTAAAACTAACTTAAAAAACAAAAAAGCAGAAGATGAAAAAAAATAAATTAGTAATACTGTTTTTTATTATTACGTTAAATACATTTAAAGTATCTGCACAAATAGATACTAGTTTTTGGTTTGCTGCACCATGGGTAACACCAGACCATTTTTGGAAAGATGATATAAAATTTCATTTTGCCGGACAACCAGGAACTGTTGTTAGGTTTAGGCAACCTGCCTTAAGTGGCCCAAGCCAATACGATACAACGTTTGTATTAGATTTTACTGGGACATTTGATTATATGCTATGGAAAAACAAGTTAGCAACTCCTACATCATTAGGTTATGATTTTTGGGAATCGAGGCCAGCAAACACTGTTTTACCCTATGGATTATACATATCAGCAGCATTAAACCCAACTGTGCCTGCAAACACCAACCCTAACATTACAGTTGTTTACGATGTAATTACTAGAGCCTCTGGCTTTCTTAATCCTGAAACATTTTCTTTAAAAGGTCAAAATGGTTTTGGTAAAGATTTCTTTTGCCCTTTTCAAACTAGATGGAGAAATCAGAATTTCACTGGCACTGCTTGTGGTAGCAACGCGCAAGATTTAAATTGCGACGGCATTTTAACTCAACCCAAACAACAAATTAACATTGTTGCTACTAAACCAAACACAACTGTATGGATATTACCAAAAACAAATGTAGTTGGTCATCCAGCAAATACTACTTATAGTATAATGTTAGTTAATGCTGGAGATGTTTATACAATTGAAAATATGGTTCAAAACACCAATGTAATTGGGAATAATTTAAGTGGCACAGCTATAAGTTCTGATAAGGACATTTGTGTAACAGTTGCAGACGACTCAGTAAGTGGCGTTACTGGTTGTTTTGATTTAATGGGAGATCAAATTGTCCCTGTAGAAATAACAGGCACAGATTATATTTTAAATAAAGGATTTATGGCGGCAGCAGAGCATGAAGGGGCTTATGTTGTAGCAACAGATAATTTTACTCAACTTACAATTAACGATGGTGTAGTTACAAATACATTAATGAATAAAGGCGATACTTATCATTATAAAACTACTCAACCTTTAACCTACATAAATGCAAATAAAAAAGTTTATTGTTTACACGCATCAGGCACCGGTTGCGAATTAGGTGAAGCCATTTTACCTCCTTTAAGTTGTGCAGGTTCAAGTTTAGTTGCTTTTTCGCGCACAAACAACCAAGGTTTTTACGTTAATTTATTATGTAAAAATGGTGCTCAAAATTCATTTACATTAACAAATAGTACAGGTACATTGTCTATTCCTGTTCCTGGAGGAGCGTTTACACAAGTTCCTGGTACTTCAACTTTAATAGGTGGACCATTTTGGGGTGCTCAATTAAATTTAAGCAGTTTAGCTACATGCCCAATTGGTACTTATACTATTTTAAATACATATACAACAACTTTATTTCCTTCTCCAAACGATTTTGCACTGGGTATTTTTGGAGGTAATGGAAATACAGGAGGATTATTTCATTATATGTCGTCTTTTTTACGAAAAGTTCAAGTAGTTACACAACCAACAGTTCAAGTTTGCGCAGGTACACCATCTGTTATGTTAACTGGTACTGTAACAGGTGGAGCAATTACTGGTTTATGGTCAACAACAGGTACTGGTACATTTGCGCCAGCTTACACATCAACATTAAATACTGTTTCAGTTCCTTACTTCTTTTCTTCGGGTGATGAATTATCAAACAACATTAATTTTACTTTAACATCTGTTGGTAGTTGCGAACCAGTAAGTAACACAGCAACTGTAGTAATAAATAAAAAACCTGTAGTTTCAATAACAAGTACAATTGCACCTGTTTGTAAAAATAATGTTACATTTTTAAATTTAACTGGGGCTGTTTTACCAGGAACTGCTTTATCTGCAAACTGGACAGGCGGCAGCGGTGGTATTTATGGTGTACCAGGACCAATTACAACTTATACACCATCATCAGCTGACATTACCGCAGGTACAATTAACTTTACTTTAACAAGTTCAGGGCCAAATCCTGGATGTGTAAATACTTTTACAAACTTTACTGTAACATTTATAAATCCACCTCAAATTACAGCCTCTAATACATTTGCATGTACAAACCAAAGTGTTATAACTTTATCTGCAAGTGCTGTTGGATCAACAATGGCTCCTACTTGGAATACAGGAAACGGAACAGGATTATTTTTTCCTACAAATCAAACATTAGTTCCAACATATCAATTTAGCACATCAGATTACACTTTAAGTAATATAATTTATACAGTTACACTTCCAGGTCAAGCAGGTTGTGCCCCAGTTAGTACAACCATATCTGTAAACATTATTCCACAACCAAATATTTTAACTAGTACTTCTGGTACTATTTGTTCAACATCTACTTTAGTTTCTTTAAGTGGCACAATTTCTGGAGGACTTTCAGGAACTTGGTCAACTTATAACGGAACGGGAGCATTTACTCAAATTCCACAATCAAATGCATCATACACTTTAAGTACAAATGATCAAAATTTAAATGAAATTAAATTTTATTTAACATCAATTGGAGGTATTTGTCCTCCATCAAAATCAGATACAATTAGAGTAAACATATCACAAACCCCAATAGTGCAAATAACATCAACAACTACAGCAGTTTGCAGAAACGCACCTATTCCGTTAACCGGTACAATTAGTGGAAACTTTAATAGTTTTAGTTGGAGCGCACCATTTACAAGTTCTCCTGGTACTTTTACGCCAAATGTTGTATCTTTAAATACACAATACTTTCCTTCTCCTGCTAACTTAAGTGCAGGTTCGGTAATTATTAGATTAGAAGCTTTAAGTAATAATTGCCCACCTAACAGCCAAACAATTGCTGTAACATTTGTAGATTCGCCAGAAGCATTATTTTCAATAAGTGCAAAAAAATGTGTTAATGACCCTGTATTGTTTACAAACAACTCATTAGCTAACGGAACAAGTAGTTTGTCTTACGGTTGGAATTTTGGTTTTAGTCCAACTAGTGTTTCAAGTTTTTCTAATCCAATTTATACTTATACAAACACTGGAAGTTATGTAATTACATTAACAGTTTCTGGGACAAACGGTTCAGGTGTGCGTTGTTCGGATACAACAAGTAAACGAATTACAGTTAATTCATTGCCAATACCTAACTTCTCTTTAAAAAATGCATGTCAAGATTTAGCAGCATCATTTAGCGACAGTAGTTTTGTAACACCTGGAAATATAACGGGTTGGTTATGGCAATTTGGCAATGCCGCAGGGGGAACAAGTACAATAAAAAACCCTACTTATTCATATTCATTAGCCAATACTTATAATGTGCAATTAACTGCAACTACAAATAATTCGTGTACTGCAAGTATTACTAAATTAATTACTATAAATCCAAAACCAAATGCTGAATTTGGTATGACCAACAACCCTACGGTAGCTCAAGAACCAGTTTATTTTTCAGATTTTTCTACTCCAACAAATGCAGTTAATGGTTGGAGTTGGAATTTTGGAGATGAAAGTGGAAGTAGTTTAAATCAAAACCCTACACATTCGTATCAAGAACCTGGTAGTTTTGTTATAACGTTAACCGTTTACGACCAAAATGGATGTAGCGATACAACAAGTAAACGAATTGAAGTAAATCTTTTACCTCAAGTACCAACTGCATTTAGTCCTAATAATGATAACAATAACGATTTATTATTTGTAAAAGGTGGCCCTTTTGAAAAAATGACGTTTAAAGTTTATAATAATTGGGGCGAATTGTTATTTGAAACTACCGACCAAAAGAAAGGTTGGGATGGTACAAAAAATGGTGAGCCGCAACCTGTTGGTGTTTATGTTTGGACACTAGAAACGAGCATGTACAACAATAGAGTTATTAAAAAACATGGAGATATTACAATAATTAGATAATAATGAAGAAAATTTTAATTATAACATTTGTATTTAAGTTCTTTTTTGGAAATACAATTAACGCTCAAGATTTTCACTTGAGTATGTACGATATGGCACCTCTATTTTTAAATCCAGCAATGACGGGTTTAGTAGATGGTAAAATGCGTTTACACATGCATTACCGTAATCAATGGAATGCAATTGCTTACAAACCATTTTCAACTGGTTTAGTAAGCTTTGATTTACCAAAAGGCAAATGGGGCTTTGGCGGTCAAATTAGTAATATGCGAGCTGGCTTTGGAAATTACAATGTATTTCAAGCATTAGGATCTGCATCGTATGCTGTACCACTTGACAAAGGGAAATTTCATAATTTATCTTTTGGGTTACAAGCAGGATTTACTCAAAAACGAATGGAGTACCAATTATTCTCATTTGATAACCAATGGAGTACAATTGATGGTGGTAGTTTTGATAAAAATAAAGATAATCAAGAAAATTTCACAAGGCAAGCCCAATTTCAAGAAGTTGTAAATTTTGGGGCTTTGTATTATTATGCAAAACAACAATCTCGTATTAATCCATTTTTTGGTATAAGTGCTTTTAATTTAACACAACCAAAAGAAACATTTTATGGAAGTAATAATAGATTACCAATGCGTTTTTATGCACATACAGGAGTAAGAATTAATGTGAGCGAATTGTTTTATTTTACTCCAAAACTACTTTTATATAATCAAGTAAACATTATACAACAAACAATTGCATTAGATGCAGGATATTATTTTAAAGGAGAAAAATTTTATGCTTTAGCAAGTTTTATTATTCGCCCTAATGATGCAGGAATTGGAAGTGTTGGTTTTAGAAAAGATAATTATATAGCTAAAATATCTTATGATTTTAATTACTCTGGTTTAAGAAACACTTCAAAAACAAGAGGTGCTTTTGAAATTGGAATAACCTATTTAGGAAAAAAATCAAAAAATCAAGAAATTAGAAATTGTCCTCGTTTATAATTGTTATGAAACTTAAATACCAACTTACTATAATATTACTTAGTATTCTTTTTTTTACTAAAATTAATGCTCAATCTAAAAAAGTATGGATAGAAATTGCAGATGATGCTTATGCCAAAGCAGATTATGCAACAGCAGCCGTATATTACGCAAAGGTACTTGACGATACAACAGTATTAAGAAACTATGTAATTCCCTACGAAGCACAGTTAGTTAATTTAAAAATGAAATCTCTTTTTAAAGTTCCTGAATTAAAGGTTACTAAAAAGAAAGATAGTGTTAATACAGCTAAAGAAACCGTAGTAAACTCAAGTAAATTTGATTATATTCTTTACCGTTTAGCTCAAAGTTACCGTTTAAATTTTGATTATTCACATGCTGTACCTGCATATAAAAAATGTGTTGAACGAAAAGTATACCCTGATGCTCCTTACTATTATGGAATTTCTTTAATGAATTTAAAACAATATCAAGAAGCATTAAAAGTATTTGATGATTACATGAATGGAGGGGTTGGTACAGATTCTTTAATTAAAGTGTCTGCAAAAAAACAATCGAGTTGCTATTTTGCATTAGATTCTAGTCAAGTTCGTAAGCTAATTAAAATTAGGTTAATGGACACTATGGTTTTTAATAAAGGTACCAGCAGTTTTGGTACTAGTTATTCGTTTGGAGGAAATAAAGTTGTGTTTACAAGTTCGCGTAGAAATGGCGTTGTAACCGATCCTTTAAAACAAGATTCTAAATATTATTGCGATTTATATCAAACATCAATTGATGATACTATTTGGCAACGCCCGGTTAATTTTGGAAGACCAGTTAACACAGCATTACATGAAGGCTCGGGTGTTTTTACGCCAGATGAAGTTATGCTTTTTACACGTTGGAGCGATAACAATAGAAACGAAGCTTTTATTTATATGGCACGCTCTATTGAAGGTAAGTTTTTTGAAGCTATGAAACTTGGCACAAATATAAACATGCCAGGTTATAAATCTCAAAATCCATTTGTAAGTTTTGATGGCACAAAATTATTTTTCTCATCAAACAGACCAGGAGGTTTAGGTGGTTTTGATATTTGGGTAGCTGAAATTAGTGAAACAGGTGCAATAGGCGAAGCAAAAAACTTAGGTAGTGCAATAAACTCTACCGGAGATGAAATTACACCATTTATGCATGCAATTAGCAACACTTTATACTTTAGTTCTAATGGTTGGAATGGTTTAGGTGGATTAGATGTTTTTAAATCAAGTTTAAATGTAGATGATAGTACTTACAGTTTGCCTAAAAATATGAATGCTCCAATAAATTCAAGCAAAGATGATGCTTACTTTATTATGGAACGTTTAGGAACCAAAGGCTTTTTTTCGAGTGATAGAATTGATTGTGAAGGTGGACATTGTTATAAAATATTTAGCTACGAAAATGAACCTATTAAGTTTTCTGTTGAAGGTATAGTATTTGATGGTGCAACAAACGACCCAATACCTGGAGCATTAGTTACAATAAAAGATGTACATGATGGCGAAGAACCTTTCTTTTTAATTACCGATGAAACAGGCTTCTACTCTACTCCATTAAAACCTCACATGGAATATTTTATGAAAGCACAAAAAAATGGTTATTTTGGTAGTGCTAATGAAGTTGCAACTAAAGGAAAAACTGAAAGTGAAATTTTTCAAAGAGATTTTTTCTTAAACAAAATTCCTGAAGGTGATATTGAAATTGAAGGGGTTGAATACGATTTTAATAAATACACTTTGCGTCCAAAATCAAAAGAGGTATTAGATAAAATTATAGAAATTTTAAAAGTTAACGATAATTTAGATATTGAATTAAGTTCGCATACCGATGCACGTGGTAACGATGCCTATAATTTAAAATTATCGCAAGGGCGTGCGCAAAGTTGTGTTGATTATATGATTAGTAAAGGAATTGCGGCAAAACGTATTAAAGCAACAGGTTATGGCGAAACAAAACCAATTATACCAGAAAGCGAAATAAATAAAATGGTTCCTAAAAGCGAAGAGTTTGAATCTGCTCATCAAAAAAACAGAAGAACAGCTTTTAGAGTAATAGGCGAATCAAAAATTAACATTATTAATAAAACACAATAAGGTAAATTAGTTTTATAATTTTAATCCTATTACACATACATCATCAACTTGTTCTAAATTACCTTTCCAATTGGTAAATGCTTTATCTAAAAGTTCGCATTGTTCATTCATAGGTTTATTATTATTAGAAAGCAATAAATCAGATAATTGTTTATACTTAAATTTTTTACCTTGAGGTCCACCAAATTGATCGGCAAAACCATCGGTAAATAAATAAATAATTGAACCAGCAGTTAAATTTAATAAATGAGTTGCAAAATTTTTATACGACTCGTTTTTTCCTACAGGTTGTTTTGTAGCTTTAATTTCTGTTAGTTCGTTATTACTTACAAACCATAAAGGGTTATTTGCCCCAGACCATGCAACTTCTTTTGTTTTAATATTAATTACACACAACGAAATATCCATTCCGTCTTTTACATCGTGGTTACTTTTTTTAAATGTAGAAACAACCAATTCAGTTACCTTATCTAAAATTTCACCAGGTTGTATGATGTTTAGCTCATTAACTGCTCTGTTTAAAGCATTACTGCAAACCATGCTAACCATTGCTCCAGGCACACCATGTCCTGTACAATCAGCAGCAGCCACAACAAAATAATCACCTTTTTGTTCAGCAAAATAAAAATCGCCCGCAACTATGTCTTTTGGGCGATACAAAATAAAACTTTCTGGTATTTGATTGCTTATTTCAGATATTGGTGGCATAATTGCCTCTTGTAAACGTTTGGCATAAATAATACTATCAATAATTTCGTGATTTTTTAAACTAATTATTCTGTTTTTTTCTTCAAGTTCATTTTCATAAGCATCTGTATAACTTCTAAAATATAATATAACAAAAAAGATTATCATAAACACCGTTAGTTGAGCTAAAATAAAGTAAACATTAATAACCTCTGGAGATAACTTAATCATTGGTGGGAAAAAGTTTTGGTACCAAATAACAAATAAAAAAACAAAAATATTAAGCGTAAATAATAAGTAAATTTTTTGTTTATCCTTAAATAAAATTAAAGGAATTGCTGCTGTTGTTAAAATTAAGTACTTATCACCAAGTGCGCCACCATTGTGAATACAAACACCTGCAACAAAACATAAAGGCAATATAGAAAAATAATATCTACAAAACGAAAAGTACCCTTTGTAATTTAACCAAGGAGGTAAAGCAAATAAAAAAGTAAATGGAATTGTAAAAATTAATACTTGACTTAAATTTAAAAATGGAACAGTTACTGAAAATGCTAACATTAAAAAAGTATTTACAATGCTCATTCTATTAATAAACACAATCCCCTTACGATTAATAGGCGATTTAGCTTTAATTAAACCTGCATTAACAATGCTTTTTATTACTTTTTTAGGGTAAAATTTAGTCATCTTAAATAGTTATACTTGCTAATAAAACAAAAGTTACAAAAACAGTAAGATGTTATTTAACGAATAAAAACAGTTAAAAGGCTATTGTATTAAGGATTTTTAAAGTATTTTACAAACAAGCTAATTAGACAATTAATTTAATTTTATTGATGAGTTTAAATAAATTAAAGATTAATTAAACTTAATATTTAACGATGCGCCAATTTGTGTTTGTTGAGTTTTTATGCTTGTATTGGTATTTAATGTGTTAAATAAATAATACGTATCGCTATAATACATTTGCATTATATAAAAATCAACACTCATGTTTTCTTTAAACCTAATTCCTAAGCCTATGCTAGGGCTATGCCTTGTAAATTTACCGGTAAAATTACCTGTTAAAGGGTTGCTTAAAATGTTGTAACCTAATCTTATAAAATAAGGATTTACATTAAACTCAGCTCCTGTTTTAATAAAGTGCCCTAATTTATATTTATTTGCAATAACTGCATTTACACCATCAAAAGTACCTGCATCACTACTACTTATAGTTGCTTTGGCGTAATTACTTGCTTCGTAATCCAGCGCAAAAATTCCTACTTTTTTTAAAACATAAGCAAACCCAACCCCCATGCGCGATGGTGTTTTAATTTTGTATTCGTATCTTCCGCCTTCATCGGGCACTTTAACCGTTACACTTTTTTTACTATCCCAATCTGTTATTATTTGGTTATAATAAACATCTGTCATTTTAAAATTTGTGCCTGAATTGTAATACCCACTAAACCTAAAAGCATCGTTAAATCTATATATAAATCCTAATTTAATATTATAACCTGTTCCATTACTTTCAAAATATTCTGTGTAAGTTAATTCGTTAAACCCTAAATAATTTTTATAAATGTCGTTTATTTCGTTTGGAAACGAAGTATAAGAAGTTGTAAATGTGCCATTTGAATTAAAGCCAATTCGCATACTATCGTTTAAATCTTTTTCGGTGTGTGTAAGAGTACTTGAATAATTTATTTTTGGAACGCCAATACTACCACCAACATAAAATTCATCTTTATAAGAATATGCGTATGAAAAATTAAGTTCGTTCATTTTGCCTGTTAATGTTAATTTTCGATTTTGAGAAACAGTTCTTCCAACATCTTCTAAAGAAATAAATTTATTATACATTGTGTCTAATAAAAGTGCATCAAAACCTAGTCCTTCATAATAACTATTTAAATTGTTAACTGTTCCCTTTTTAGTTGCAATGTTTAACATGTCTTTTGCTATAGAAGAGTTATTAGTATTACCACCCATACTAATTGTATTATTAAAATTATTACGTTGTACACTAACTAAACCTATAGCGTGTCTGCTTTGTTTATCTTTATCACTTTTCCAAGCTGTAACTAAACCAAAATGGTTGTAAATAAATTTAGATGTACCATCTGTTACTTTATTGTTGTATAAATTTGTAGAATTATTAATTGCTTTAATTGCTCCACCATAATTTAACTCGCCATTTTTATATATTGCTAAACCTGCAGGGTTTATTGCAGCAAGAGTAACATCAGCTCCAATTGCGCTAAAAGCACCTCCCATAGCATTAAAACGAGCTGAGCCAGATATACCTTGTTGTGAGTACCTAAAAGCATCTAAATCATTTTGAGAAATACAAAGCATACTCTCTAAAAAGAAAGAAATTAGAATTAAGTGCTTCATAAATTATCTTGGACTACCAGTTGAACGACCTCCGCCACCAGAACTTCTGCCTCCTCCACTACTTCCGCTAGAACCACTGTTCCAACTACCACCAGAGGAACCACTATTCCAACTACTTCGGCTATTATTTTGATTCCCAAAACCACTGTTTGATTCGGAATTAGAACTTCCGTTATTTTTACTACGTGGCGAACTTTGATTAGAGTTTGAATTATTATCGTTTGAATTTACCCATCGTCCTGTATTTTTTGTAGGAGAATCGTTACTTGATGTATTTGTGTTATATGAACTATTATTTGAACTACGAGGATTATTAATAACTCCAGAGTTACTGTTATTATCTACATTCCCCCAGTTATTACTATTACTGTTGCTGTTTGATGAACGAACACTTCCATTATCCCAATTACCAGTATTGTTATTGCTTGTAGTTGCTCTTTTTGTTACTTCAGTAAAACGAGGTGTAGATTCTTGAATTTTTTGAATCTCGTTTACATATTGATTTCTTACACTATTGTATTCGTTAGGAACTGTCATTCCTGCATAAGAATTTCGAGGTGAATTACTAGCACCTACACCCGCACCACGTGGTCCATATTGGTAATTACTATTTGGATCGTATGAATTATAGTATCCCCAGTTATTTCCATTATTGTAGCCCCAACCATTTCCATAGTAACCATTATTCCAATTGTTATAACCCCAACCATTGTTGTAATATCCATTATTCCAATTATTATAGCCATAACCGTTGTTATAATAACCATTGTTCCAATTATTGTAGCCATAACCGTTGTTATAATAACCATTATTCCAATTGTTGTAACCAAAACCTATACTGTAACCAGGGTTAAAATAACTGCTTGGCATCCAATTATAAGTGCTGTAAATACTTTGCCCCCACATATTTGGGTTTTGATTGTAGTAATAAGAATTGGTATAATAATTATCGTAATAACTTGCTCCGTTTAAATTATTTTGAAATCTACGCATGCGAGATGCGTATTGATAATCATAATAATCATCTCCATTATACGATGGGTCTTTGTAATAAGGATTATTATTAATTTTTTCTTGTTCAGCTAATTTTTCTGCCTCTTTTTTTGCTTGAATCTCTTGTTGTTTTTTATATTCAGCTTCTTGTTGAATTTTTGCAAGACGTTTTTCTTCGGCAGGCATTGCGTAAGCATCGTCCGTAGCATTTACTTTTTGTAATTTACACGATTGTAAAAAACAAGTTGTAACTATTGCGAATAAAAATAATTTTTTCATAAAATAATAAATTAGATTATTACGGAAGATTTATATGTAAATTTACTACTTTTTAAGTACAGTTACAAGTTAAAAAAACTAATAATTAAATAACAAAAGTAAGTTAACAAAATTTATGAGCGAGGTAATAACACCAAAGGAACAAGACTATAGTAAATGGTATAATGATATTGTTGTAGAAGCTGATTTAGCAGACCATAGCAGTGTTAGAGGTTGTATGGTTATTAAACCACACGGTTATGCAATTTGGGAAAAAATGCAACAAGCATTAGATAAAATGTTTAAAGATACAGGTCATGTTAATGCATATTTTCCTTTGTTTATACCTAAAAGTTTATTTGAAGCTGAAGAAAAAAATGCCGAAGGTTTTGCAAAAGAATGTGCTGTTGTTACTCATTACAGATTAAAAACAAATCCTAACGAAAAAGGAAAATTAATTGTTGACCCAGAAGCAAAATTAGAAGAAGAATTAATTGTAAGACCAACTAGCGAAGCAATTATTTGGAACACTTATAAAGGCTGGATAGAAAGTTATAGAGATTTACCAATTTTAGTAAACCAATGGGCTAATGTGGTAAGATGGGAAATGCGTACCAGACTTTTTTTAAGAACTGCTGAGTTTTTATGGCAAGAAGGCCATACCGCTCATGCTACAAAAGAAGAAGCGATAACAGAAACAAAACAAATGTTAGATGTATATGCTAATTTTTTAGAAAATTGGATGGCTGTACCTGTAGTAAAAGGTGTTAAAACGGCTAACGAACGTTTTGCCGGAGCAGATGACACCTATTGCATAGAAGCTTTAATGCAAGATGGAAAAGCATTACAAGCTGGCACATCTCATTTTTTAGGGCAAAATTTTGCTAAAGCATTTGATGTAAAATATGTAACAAAAGAAAACAAACAAGAATATGTTTGGGCTACAAGTTGGGGAGTAAGCACACGATTAATGGGTGCTTTAATTATGAGCCATAGCGATAATAAAGGTTTAGTAATACCACCAAAATTAGCACCTACGCAAGTAGTAATTATACCAATTTATAAAGGAGATGAAGGCTTAAAAAAAGTAAGTGAAGTTGCCAATGAAATAAAGAAAAAATTACAAGAAAAAAACATTTCTGTTAAATATGACGATAGAGACTCTCAACGTCCAGGTTGGAAATTTGCAGAATACGAATTAAAGGGAATTCCTATTAGAATTACAGTTGGAGAAAGAGATTTGGCTAATAATACAATAGAAGTTGCAAGAAGAGATAATCTTACTAAAACAACAATTCAAATAAATGATGCCGAAACTTATATTGAAAATTTACTAGTTGAAATTCAAAAATCATTACTTGCAAATGCAAAATTAAGGATGCAAAATTTAACAACTAATGTTGATACTTACGAAGAATTTAAAAATGTTTTAGATAACAAAACCGGCTTTGTATATGCGCATTGGGATGGTACGCCAGAAACAGAAGAAAAAATAAAAGAAGAAACAAAAGCAACAATTAGATGTATTCCTCTAAATAACCCTGAAGAAATAGGCGTTTGTGTATATAGTGGAAAACCAAGTAAACAACGAGTACTTTTTGCTAGATCCTATTAATTTAAACCTAAAACGTTATGAGTAATAATCATCAAGAAAATCAAAAACAAACCATTTTAAAAATGTTAACCGAAAAATCGGTAATGAAACAAGATGTGTTTAGTAACACCATTGATACGTTTAATGCAATTAAAGATTGTATTAAATTAAAAGCTGATGATTTAAATAATGAACTAAAAGATATAGATAATAGAGTACAAATTCAATTTAAAGACACAAATGCACAGGCAGCACAATTAAAAGTTGCTGGCGATGTATTAGAGTTTTACATGCACACAAATGTTTTTGAATTTGATAAAAGTCATCCGATGTTTAAAACAGGATATATTAAAAACAACGAATTAAATTCTTATTGTGGAATAATTAACATTTACAATTTTTTATCGGATAGTTTTAAATACAATAGACTAAATGATTTGGGTTATTTAATTGCAAGAATTTTTATTAATAGAGAGAAAAAATTTTTTATTGAAACAAGAACACAAATTGGATATAAATATGCAAATTTTAGTACTGAACCAATAAACTCAGAAATTATTTCGGATATAATTAATGAATTTATTATTTTTTCAATAAGTTTTGATTTGTTTACGCCACCTTTTGATGCTGTTAAACAAGTTAGTGTGCTCGAAATTCAAGAAAAAGCTAGTAGTAGTGCGTTAAGAACAGGAAAACGTTTAGGTTATTCATCTGGATCAAACAATTCAAGTAGTTTTATTAACGATGATTTTAATTTATAAAGTTTAGTTTTTTTAAATTTTAAAATTGAAAGAAGTAATAAAAAATAATTTTCTATCATCTATAATTTTACTTTTTAGTTTATGTATTGGCCTTTATTTTTTTAGTTTAAAAATAACAGGTTTTAATTTTACATTTTTTCCGGGAGATTTAGGTGATGGAAGATTAAATTTATATTTTTTAGAACACAATTTTCAATTCTTTATAGGTAAAGTTTATAGTTATTGGGATGTACCATTTATGTATCCTGAAAAAAATGTTTTAGCGTATTCAGATAATTTAATTGGTTCTGCTCCTATTTATTGTATTTATAGATTTATAGGTTTTAATATTTATAAATCATATCAACTTTGGTATATTACTGTTACAATATTAAATTTTTTGTGCGCTTATTATTTTATAAAATATGTTTTTAAAAATAATTATGCGGCTATAATTGGTGCGTTTATTTTTGCTTTTTCATTAGCATTACAATCTCAACTTACACATGCGCAAACTTTCCCCAGATACACAATACCATTAGTTTTTTTAGCAGCATATAAATTTAATGAAACATATAACTTAAAATATTTTTTATATGCTTTATTACTATTAGTATATCAATTTTATTGTGGTATATATTTAGGTTTAATGTTAGCCATACCAACATCAATTTATTTGTTTTGGATTTTATTTAAAGGGGTTAAAATTGAACATACAATTAAAATAAACTTTAAATGGTTTTTTAAATTAAGTTTAATTTTTCTATTAAATTTTGGATTGCTTGCATTATTAATGTATCATTATTTACTAAGAAAAAATTCGCCAAACAGCAACCATTACCTCAGTGTATTAGAAACTATTCCTAATATTAAATCATATTTTACTAGCCAACAAGGTAGTTTAATGTGGGATAATTTTAAAAATAATAGTATTGGCAATTCAGCGTATTGGGATCATCAATTGTTTACGGGTGGCATTGGTACAATTTGTTTTTTTATATTTTGTATTGTTGTTTTAACTAACCTTTATAAAAATAAATTTAAATTACATAAAACATCTTATATAATTCAGTTGGGGGTAATTGGATTAATTACCTTTTTAATTTTTTTAAAATTTAATCAATACTCGCTTTACTATTTTATTTACAAAATACCTGGATATAGCGCAATGCGATCTATTACCAGAATTATAAACATTGAGCTATTATTTTTTTCAATTTCTATATCGTATTTATATGTTTTTATAATTAATAAAATTAAAAAAATGCAATTTATTATATTTTCATTACTGTTTTTGATAATTGTTTTTGATAATTATTTTAATTCAACTTATTCATACAAAACTGTTGTTGAATTAGCAAAAAACAGAACTGAGACTTTAAAAAAATCATTTAAAAAACTCACAAAACATTCTGTTATTAGTTACGAACCATTAAACAATAAAGACTCTTTAAATCCTATATATATACATTTAGATGCCATGTTACTTGCGCAAGAATTTGAATTAAATTGCATTAATGCCTATACAGGTAATTCGCCAAGTGCATATAAAAATTATTTAAACAAGCCTTCAATTGAAGGGAGAAAAAAATGGATTAATCAAAATTACATTAGTACTGATACACTTTATGTTATAAATTCTCCATTTAAAACAGAAAAAATAAATTTAAAATTATATTATAAACTAAACCCAATTTTAACTAAAATTCAAATAATAAAACTATTGATAGATGAGTTTAAGTCCAATACAGCAACTATGAAAGAAATAGAAATAAAAGCAAGGAAAAAAAACGTTTCAATAGAAACAATGTTAGTTATGGATGCTTTATGGGTTTATAATCACGAAAATAAACTTTAGTTTATCTTAACTCAGCTCCTACTTTTTCTTTATAAACATTTAAAATTTTTTCCATAACAGCATCAATTTGCTTATCGGTTAAAGTAGCTTCTTTATTTTGTAATAAATAACTTAAAGCATAAGATTTTTTGTCGCCAAGTTTATCTCCTTCATAAATATCAAAAATATTTACATCAGTTAATAATTTTTTTTCTGTTGTTAATGCTAACTCTTTTAACTGCTCGTATTTAACCGATTTATCAAGCACTAAAGCTAAATCCCTTTTTACTGTAGGAAACTTACTTAGTTCGTTAAATACAATTTTTTGTTTACTTTTTGCCTTAACCAATAAATCTAAATTTATTAAACCCATAAAAACAGGAACATCTATTTGATGAGCTTTTGATGTTGATTTAGATGCTTTACCAATTTGTGCAATAATTTTATTATTATGTAAAATATTTATACCATAATCAAAATTTTTATTTTCAGAAACATCTGTTTTAAAATCGTTAATTCCGCATTTGTTTAAAATTTGCGTAATTACATTTTTTAATAAAAAAATATCTGATTGTATTTTAAAACCTTTTGTATTGGCTGAAATTGCCTCGCCTGTTGTAAATAAACTTAGTTGCTTAAATTCAATATAAGGAAACTTATCGTTATTTGATGGTTCGTACGTTTTTCCAAATTCAAATAATTTTAAATCGTTATTTTTTCTGTTTATGTTATACGCAATGGTTTCTAAGCCGCTGTGTATCATATTTTGCCTAAGTACATTTAAATCAGAACTTAATGGATTTACAACTTTTACTAAAGCTTCTTCATTTGTGTAAAATTTATCTGAAGTAAGACTTAAATTCATCATTTCAAAAAAACCAAATGAAACCAAAAGAGAACTTATATCATTTTGAGTTTTTAATTCATAATTGTACTTATCATTAAAAGAAGTATAAGAAATAGATTTACTTACTTCTACATTATTATAGCCATAAATACGCATCACTTCTTCTATCACATCTGCTTCGCGTGTAACATCAGTTTTATATCTAGGAATATTTAATAATAAAGCATCATTTCCTTCATTTTCGATAACAATACCTAAATTAATTAAAATAGTTTTAACAATAGTTTTATCAATAGTTTTACCAATTAAATTGTTACAATTTTCAAATGAAAAAGCTACTTTATGTGGTTCAAAAGTATTTGGGTAATTATCGTTTATAGCCATGCTTATTGCTCCACCGGCAATGTCTAAAATTAAATTTGCGGCCATTGTTAAAGCAGTTACAACCATTTCGGGGTCGGTTCCTCTTTCAAATCTAAACGATGCATCTGTTTTTAACGAATGATGTTTTGAAGTTTTTCTTACCGTTGATGCTTCAAAAAATGCACTTTCTATAAAAACACTTGTTGTTTTTTCTGTTACACCACTTGTTTTACCACCAAACACACCAGCTATACACAGCGGTTTTTCAGAATCGGCAATAATTAAATCAAATGCGTTTAATTCTCTTTCAACACCATCTAACGTAATAATTTTTTCTTTTTCATTAGCCAACCTTACTTTAATTTGTTTGCCTTCAATTTCATCTACATCAAAAGCATGTAGTGGTTGGCCTAAATGATGTAATACATAATTAGTAACATCAACAATATTATTTATTGGTTTAACTCCAATTGCATTTAGTTTATTTTTTAGCCATTCAGGACTTTCACTCACTGTAATTCCAGAGATAATCATTCCGGCATATCTAGGGCATAACTCTATGTTTTCAACTTTTATATCAACACTGTTTATATTTGATGCATCTGGTAAAATCTGTAAATTATTTAATTTTATCGAAATTGGATTATCGTTATTTATAGAATTGTGATAAGCAACAATATCTCTTGCAACGCCAATATGCGAAGCTGCATCGCTTCTATTTGGTGTTAAACCAATTTCAAAAACATTATCTGTTTTTAAATTATAAAATTCGCTTAAAGCTTGACCTATAATTGCACTTTCGGGTAGTACAATTATGCCATCGTGGCTTGTGCCAATACCTATTTCATCGTCGGCACATAACATACCTTCGCTTAAAGCACCTCTTATTTTAGATTTTTTAATTTCAAAACATTCACCATTTTTTGGATACAACTTTGTGCCAACAGTAGCCACAACAACTTTTTGTCCAACCTCTACATTTGGTGCGCCACAAACTATTTCTAAAATTTTTTCATTTCCTACATCTACTTTAGTTAATTTAAGTTTATCAGCATCAGGATGTTTTACACATTCAACAACCATCCCTATTACTAAGCCTTTTAGCCCCCCTTTTACAGATTCAAAATCTTCAATACTTTCAACTTCTAAGCCAATAGACGTTAATATTTCACTTAAATTATTAGGAGAATAATTATTTTCTAAAATTTCGTTTAACCAGTTATATGATATTTTCATTGAATTTTTTGTGTAAAGTGCTTAAAAAACATTAATTTTTAAACGATAAAATTAATAAAATATAATGAATCATTTACTTTACGTTAAAAAACCTAAAAACTAAAATGTTTTATAAAAGTATTTTACAAACATGCTAATATTAGTCTAAGACCTTTCATTTAAAAAGATTAAATTTGATTTTATTTAAAAATGCAAAATAAACTATTTTTAAGCCTTACAATAATCATTTTAAGTTATAACTTAAATGCACAAATTCCTAACGGTTATTATAACACAGCACAAGGATTATATGGAAACAATTTAAAAATTGCATTATATAATATAATTAAAAACCATACTGTTTTATCTTACGGTTCGTTATGGACATCGTTTCAAAAAACCGATGTAAAACCAAATGGCAAAGTTTGGGATATATACAGTTATAAACCAAGCGGTGCACAACCTTACGAATATACTTTTGTTACTAATCAATGTGGTAGTTATAATTCTGAGGGAGATTGCTATAACAGAGAGCACTCATGGCCCCAAAGTTGGTTTAATAGCAGCACAGCCCCAACTTCCGATTTATTTCATATTTATCCAACCGATGGAAAAGTAAATAACGATAGAGGAAATTACCCATATGGTAAAGTAGGTAGTGCAAATTTAACCACACAAAACGGAGGAAAGTTAGGTAATTGTATAAGTTCTGGCTATAACTTAACCGTATTTGAACCTATTGATGAGTTTAAAGGAGATTTAGCAAGAGGGTATTTTTATATGACAACTAGATATTATAGCGAAGATTCTGGCTGGTCAACGTCTGATGCTACAAATAAAAGCACAATATTACCATGGCAATTAAATGTTTTAATACAATGGCATCAACAAGACCCTGTAAGCGCAAAAGAAATTGCCAGAAATGATAGTGTTTATAAAATACAAAATAACAGAAATCCTTTTATTGATAATCCTAGTTGGGTTAATGATATTTGGGGGCTAAACGCTGGTATTATTGAAATAAAAACCTTAAACATTAATGTATATCCAAACCCTGCAATAAATTCAATAAACATAAATTTAATTAAAAATGAAAATTTTGAACTATCAATTTATAATGTAACTGGAGTTTTAGAAAAACAAATAAAAAGTAACAATCAACTTATTGATATTAGTAATTTAAAGCCTGGTATTTATTATTTTACAGGACTACAAAACCAAGAGTTTTTTAAAGGAAATTTCATAAAACAATAGGGTGTAAATCTTGTTTTAATTACCGTAAAATTCTTAAAAAATTAATATCTTTAAAAACTTAAAAAAATAAAAAAATGAAAATTTTAATTACTGGAGGCGCAGGATTTATTGGTTCTCATGTTGTGCGATTATTTGTAAATAAATATCCAAACTATACAATACACAATTTAGATAAGTTAACTTATGCAGGTAATTTAGCAAACCTTACAGATATTGAAAACAAACCCAATTATAAATTTATTAAAGGAGATATAGTAGATGCTAAATTTATAGAAGACCTTTTTAATACTGAAAAATACAATGCAGTTATACATTTAGCTGCCGAAAGCCATGTAGATAGAAGCATTACAAACCCTTTAGAATTTGTAATGACAAATGTAATTGGAACAGTAAATTTATTAAATGCTGCAAAAACTTTATATAAATCAGATAACAATACATTTAAAAAGTTTTATCATGTAAGTACAGATGAAGTTTACGGCGCTTTAGGTGATGAAGGAATGTTTACTGAAGAAACCTCTTACGACCCACACAGCCCATACTCGGCAAGCAAAGCAAGTAGCGACCACTTTGTTAGAGCTTATTTCGATACTTATGGTTTACCCGTTGTTATAAGTAATTGCAGTAATAATTATGGTCCAAATCATTTTCCAGAAAAACTAATTCCACTATGTATAAATAATATAAAAAACAATAAACCTTTACCAATTTATGGAAAAGGCGAAAACGTAAGAGATTGGTTGTTTGTTGAAGATCATGCAACAGCAATTGATACTATTTTTCATAAAGCAAAATTAGGAAGTACATATAACATTGGCGGCCATAACGAATGGAAAAATATTGATGTTATAAAATTATTATGTAACTTAATGGATAGTAAACTTGGGAGGCCAAATGGTACTAACGAAAAACTTATAACTTTTGTTAAAGACAGAGCAGGTCACGATTTAAGATACGCCATAGACGCAACTAAATTAAAAGAAGATTTAGGTTGGGTGCCAAGTGTAACTTTTGAACAAGGTTTAAATAAAACGGTAGATTGGTATTTAACAAACGAAGAATGGTTAAATAATGTAACTAGTGGTAACTACGCTAATTATTACAAAGAACAATACGTTAACCGTTAAAAATTTTCTTAAAGTAAAAATGTATGTATAGAATAGTTGTTTTATTTTTCGCACTATTCAAAATTACATTTAGTTATTCGCAATACAATTTAATTGCAGATTCTAGTTTTGAAAAAAACAAAGGGATACCCCTAACCTATTCGGCAATAGATTACAACAGTAGTTGGAACTCACCTACGAGAGCTACACCAGATTTATTTTGTGAATGCAAAAAAAAATTAGCAAAAGAATCTAAAGTAAATGTACCAAATAATGCAATGGGAGAGCAAATTGCATACAATGGAAAATGCTATGCAGGAATTTTTTTAGTATCTCATGGTTACTATAGAGAATATTTACAAACAACATTGAACTCGCCATTAGAACCTGGAAAAGAATATACATTTAAAATGCAAGTAAGTTTATCTGATTATTCAACACTTGCAGCCGATAAAATTGGTATTTGTTTTTTAAATACACCAATAAAACTTCAACACTCAGATCCAATTTCAAATTTACAACCAAATTACATTTCATTAGAAGAAGAAGTTGGTTTAGACATAAATGATTGGCATGAACTTACTTTTAAATACAAAGCAAAAGGCGGCGAAAGTGTATTATTAATTGGTGCTTTTGCAATAAATAGAATTTGGAAAACGGGCAATACACCACCACCAGAGCTAAGTACACCCATTTATAAAAAAATTGAAAGAGATGCTTATTATTATATTGATGATGTTTGTATGTATGAATTTAAACCAGAAAAAATTGACACAACCGAAAACTTTTATAATCCATATTTCGCAAATCAAATTCAAGATAAACCCGAAGAAGTAATTGTTGCTCCAGATACTGTACAAACTTTAAAGTATAACGAAATTTATACATTAAAAAATATTTTATTTAAAACAGGCGAAGATATTCTTACTCCAGATTCCTACTCAGATATAAATATAATTTTAGTGTATTTAAAAGCGCACCCTACTTTAAAAGTAGAAATTTATGGACATACCGATAATGTAGGTGATGAAAGCTTAAATCAAATCTTATCTCAAAAAAGAGCAGTTGCAATTGGCGAATATTTAAAATCAAAAGGAATTAATCCGGATCGCATTAAAAGTATTGGTTATGGTAGCTCTAAACCAATAGAAAGTAATTCAACCGAAAGTGGTAGAAAAGTAAACCGAAGGGTTGAATTTTTTCTAACTAATAATTAATTAGTCGCCCCCTCAAAAAAATCTATAAGTATTGAAAATACAAGCCTTATTGAAAAAATAGCGCATAAATAACTACCGAAAAATAAAAAAACATATTTTAAAAGCGGCAGATTTGCTTAAGCCAATTGTGCCATTATAAAATTTAGTGTAAAAGTCTTTTTGCTTTTAAATGAGCGGGTTGTGTGAAAGATGATTTTTGCCTCTCGCTAAGCGCCTGTCTGCCGACAAGGCAGGCTTAAATCATCTAGCTTTAAAGCAAAAAAGACTTTAGCTAAATTTTATGAAGGCTTGATTTTTTTTTGTTACTTTTTTTGATCAAGCAAAAAAAGTAAGCAAAATTAAAAAATATATTTTTTTGAGGATTTACTAATTATGTAGAGTTTTTTCAACACTTTCCCACAAAAGCTTAGCCGATTTTTCCCAACTAAATTTTAATTTTTGAATGTTTCCATTATTAATTAAACTTTGTTTTAAGTTAGGTTCATTAACAATTTTACACATTGCATCAGAAATATCGTTTACGTTTAATGGATTTACTAAAACAGCTGCATTACCCGCAACCTCAGGCAAACTTGTAACATTACTGCAAATAACAGGAACTTCACATTCCATAGCTTCTATTAACGGAATACCAAAACCTTCAAACAACGGAATATATACTAACGCTTCGGCTGAACTTAAAATGTTTGCTAAATCAGTGTTAGATAATCTACCTGTAAAAATAATTTGATTTTTAAATTCAAGTTTGTTTAAATTTTGTTGAACTTCCTTATTTCCCCATGCAACTGCACCAGCAATTAGTAAATTATGATTTAAATTTGGATTATTTTTTTTAAATGTATTAAAAGCTATCATTAAATTGGAAATATTTTTCCGGGGAGATATAGCACCAACATATACAAAGTATGGATTTGAATTACTATATACTTTTTTAATTTTATCCTTATCAATTTCATTTAGTGGCTTAAAAAAAGAATTTATTCCATTATAAACTACATCAATTAAAGACAGATCAATCTTATAAGTTTTACTAATGTCAACTTTACTATAATTTGAAACAGTTGCTATACGTTTTGCTTGTTTTGCAAATTTTGGAAAAAAGTAATTATAATACTTTTCGGTTAAATATTTAATATGTTTAGGGAAATGGAAAAAATTAATATCATGAATTACAGGAAGTTGTTTAATTTGAGTATTTAAACATAAAAAACCATCAGGAGATAAAAATAAATCAGGCTTTGTTTTTTCTAAATAGGGCTTTACTTTAAATTGTAACCAAAAATAATATAAAAATGGGTGCCTAGCTTTAGGGCCTAAAACAACCCCTGTAACATTACTTGAAAAAAGAAATTCCTCATCAAATGGTCTATCAAACAAAAATGTAAATTTAACTCGTTGATGAGTTTGGGTAATTAATTTTAACGTTTGATACGTAAACCAGCCTATACCTTCTAATTTATTTTTTATTAAAAGTCGCGTGTTTACTACAATATGCATGCCTTAAAAGTACTAAAAAATTAGTAAATGCGGTAAAAAATACTATCTTTGCTCCCCTTTTGTGCAGAAAAAAAAATTTATAGTTGATATTGCTATATTATTGGTTTTAAACTTATTAATTAAACCATTTTGGACAATAATAATTGAGCCAAAAGTACAAGGGCAAATTGGAGATATTGATTACGGCGAATATTTTGTAATTTTTAATTTTACGCTTTTACTTAATATTTTTTTAGATTTTGGTTTAACCAATTTTAATAGTAGAAATATTGCTCAAAACAACCAATTGTTAAGTAAACATTTAGGTAAAATGATGAGCTTAAAATTAACTTTAGGTATATTTTATTTCATTATTTGTTATTTAGTGGGTCATTTAATGTTAGGTTTTAAATTACCAATGTTAATGCTCTTATGTTTTAATAGTTTCTTGTTGAGTTTTAATGTGTTTTTAAGAAGTAATTTACAAGCATTACATTTATTTAGAACAGATAGTATTTTATCGGTATTAGACAGGTTAATTCAGATTCTAATTTTAGTTGCCATGTTGTTGCATGTATTTGGAATGCAAATTAATGCAATGGCTTTTATATTGGCACAAACGGTTGGTTACTTGTTTACAGGTTTAACTTGTTATTTTATTGTATTAAATAAAACACACAATTATAAATTTAATTTTGATTATGCTTTTTGCAGAATGGTTCTTAAAAAAAGTTTACCATTCGCAATATTAGTATTATTAATGGCGTTTTATAATAGATTAGATAGTATAATGATTGAAAAACTACTTGGAGGTGATTATGGTAAAGAACAAAGTGGAGTTTATGCAAAATCATTTAGATTATTAGATGCAGCAAACCAAATAGCTACATTATTTTCTATACAACTAATTCCAATATTTAGTAGAATGCTAAAAAATAAAGATAACATGGAAAATATAATTAAGTTATCTTATACTCTATTAATTACACCTGCCTTAATTGTATCAATTAGTAGTATATTTTATGCAGAATATTTTTTCACTAAAATATATACTGGCGACACAAAAGGTTTTGAAATTTTACAGATTTTAATGAGTTGTTTTACTGCTATTTGTTTAACTTGTGTGTTTGGAACGCTATTAACCGCAAGTGGAAATTTAAAAAAACAAAACATTGCTGCAATAGGTGGTATTGTTGTAAATGTTATTTTAAATTTTATTCTAATCCCAAAATACCAAGCGTATGGAAGTGCAATTTCTAGTTTAGTTACACAAATGTTAACCGGTATTGCTCAAGTTATTATCTGCTATAAAGTGTTTAATTTTAATGTTAATAAACGAATTTTAATTAGTACATTTACCTTTGTAGCTGGTTTATTTATTGTAAACTTAATCACAATAAATTTAACCCGAGTTACTGAACTTAATTTTGTGATAATGCTACTTTTTAGTGGACTTTTAGCTTTTATTACAGGATTAATTAACCCAAAATCAATTTTAAGATTTATAAAATACAAGTAGAATGACAGAAATAACAAATTATCAAAACATTGTATCAAAAATTATAAAATATAAAAAACAGTTTATAATTATTTTAGCAGTTGCTTTTGTTGTAAGTTGTGTAATTGCACTATTGCTCCCTAAACAATATAAATCAACCGTTATAGTTTTCCCTGCTCGACATTTTTCTGTATCAAAGTTAATAATTGAACAAAATTTTGGTAACCAAGAAGATTATATGCAATTAGGCGATGAAGATGATGCTGAAAAACTAATTCAAGTTCTTAATTCAGATGCATTAAAACTTGCTGTTGCAAAACAACTTAATTTATATGAAAAATGGAAAATTAAAGACACTTTGTTTTCATACCATTATTTAAAATTAAAATGGGACGAAATGGTAACCATAAAAAGGACAGAATTTAATAGTGTTAAAATTGAAGCTTATGATTATACAGCTAATGATGCAGCTCACTTAGCAAACACAATTAATGATTATTGTGATACCATTAAATTTAGAATGACAAGAGAAGTTGCCGGTGAAGCATTAAAAATTGTAAAAGCAGAATTTGATCATACCATAAAAATGTTAGATGAACTAGAAGATAGCCTACAAGCAGTAAGAAATTTAGGAGTTTTAGATTATAAAAAAGAAGTTGAAGCTTATTCTAAAAATTTAGGTAAAGCTTTAATAGCAAACAATAAAACTGCTATTGCCGAATGCGAAAAAAAATTAGAAGCTTTAAGAAATTATGGCGGTAGATATTTAGAATTAGAAGAAAACATAAAAAAATACAGATTTAAATTTCCTGTTTTAAAAGCTCATTACGATGAAGCATTAGTAAACTATAATCAAAACTTACCTTTTAAATTTACTGTTGAAAAAGCTAAACCTAACGAATATAAAGCTCGCCCTAAACGTATGTTAATTGTTGGGTTTTCGTTAATAGCAACTTTTATTTTAACGCTTTTGTTATACATTATTAAAGATAGATTTTTTCCTAATTCTAAATGACTGATTAAATTAAAAGTTATGACAAATACACAAAATATTATACAATTATTAAAAAGCAATATTAAACTATTATTTATAGTTTTTCTTATTTCGGGTATAATTGCTTTTGCGGCATGTTTTTTTATTCCTAAAAAATACAAATCAACTGCTGTTGTTTTCCCTGCAAATGTAAGCCAAACTTCAGAAGAGTCGCCAACAGAGCAACTATTACAGTTTTTTTTAAGCGAAGATATTAAGTGGGAAATTGCTAAAGAATTTAATCTTTATAAAAATTACGATATAGATAGTAATTCAACTGAGGGGTCAAAAAATTTATTTAATTATGTTTGGTCAGAGCACATTATCATTTCTCCAACCTTATACGAATCAATTGAAATTAATGTAAAAGATAAAAATCCAATTTTAGCACAAAAAATTGCAAATGCATTAATTAATAAAACTAATCAATTGGTTAGAGTTAAAAAAAGAGAAATAATAAAGCAATATTATGATAACTCTCAAAAAGTAATCATTCATCAAAAACACGAAATAGATTCTTTAGAAAAGAAAATGAATGAGTTAGATCAGTTAAAAGAAGATAATACTTATGCGAAAAAAATATTGCGTGATAAAATAAAAGCCAATTTAAAAGCCTACGAAAAAATTAAAGTAATTAACGATACTTATATGATTGATGTTGATAATAACAATGATTATTTATCTGTAGTTTCATCTCCTAGCCTACCCGATAAGCATTGTTACCCAATAAAATCAATTATTGTAGCTATTGTTTCAATAACCTGTACCTTTTTTACTGCATTATTACTAATTATTTTTAAAAGAAAATAAATATTGGTAAAACAACTAAATAAATATCTAATAGAAATTTTATCAATTTTATATATTGCTTTATTAGCATATACTTTAGTTTATAAAAAAGACTATTTTTATATTGTTTGTTTAATACCTGTTTTACTTTGCATAATTTATTTAGCTCTTTTTAAATTTAATTACCTTGTTTATTTTTTAGCATTTGTAACCCCTTTAGCTGTTACTTTACAAGAAATTGGTTTAACATCAAGGTCTGGGCCAAATTTAAGTTTACCAAGCGAACCAATTATGATTGGTATAATGTTTTTGTACTTTTTAAATAATTTATATAAGCCAATTAATGATAAAAAATTTTTAAACCATCCGGTAAGTTACATTATTTTGTTTCAAATTATTTGGATGGTGATTACAATTTTTACAAGCACCGAAATTTTAATTTCTATTAAATATTTAATTTCGAGACTATGGTATGTTTTTAGTTGTTATTTAATTATTCCATTAGTAATTAAAAGCAAAAACAGTATAATTAATTTTATATTAGCTTACGCCATTTCTTTAGGCATTGTAATTGTTTACACACTAATTAATCATGCAAAATATAATTTTAACGATAAAGCTGCAGATTGGATTGTATCGCCATTTTATAACGACCATACAGCTTATGGCGCTGCATTAAGTATGTATATTCCGGTTTTAATGAGTTTACTTTTTATTAAAGGTTTTAATAAATTAAATAAAATAGCTATAGGCATTTTGTTACTTTTATTTATGGTTGGTCTAATAGCTTCGTATGCTCGTGCAGGTTGGTTAAGCTTAGTTGTAGTGCTTTTTGTTTGGTTTACCATTATATTAAAAATTAAATTTAAAACGCTTTTCATTTCGTTTATTACATTAATTTCTTTGTTATTAATGTTTAGAACAGAAATTTTTATGATTTTAGGTAGAAATAATACTGATGCTGAAGGTGGTTTTGCTAATAACATCGAATCAATTTCTAACATTAGTACTGATGCATCTAACCTCGAACGCTTAAACCGTTGGAGTTGTGCAATACGCATGTGGGAAGATAAACCTATTTTTGGTTGGGGACCAGGAACATATATGTTTAAATATGCACCATACCAATTAAGTAGCCAACGTACAATTATTAGTACAAACTTTGGTACAAATGGTAATGCGCATAGCGAATATTTAGGCCCCCTAGCCGAACAAGGAGTATTAGGAATGATTGGAATGATTGTTTTGTTAATTTATATTTTATGGTTTGGATATAAATTAGCTTATAAAAATTATGAGCGCGATATTAAACTTTTAATTCTTGGTTTATTTTTTGGATTAATAACATATTTAGTACATGGCTTTTTAAACAATTTTTTAGATACAGATAAACTCTCATTGCCTTTTTGGGGCTTTTTGGGCATTTTAGTTTGTTTTGATTTATACTTTAAACCAAAAGATGAATCAACACTAATTACAAAATAAACTTATTATTTAATTGCATTTTTTAATAAAAAACCCCGATTTAGTGTCGGGATTTTTTTGTGGAGAATACCGGACCTGCCTGTCGGCAGACAGGGTCGAACCTATAATTTATTTTAAAATTTTTCCTTTAATAAAAAATCCCGTTATAATGTCGGGATTTTTTTGTGGAGAATACCGGAGTCGAACCGGTGACCTCTTGCATGCCATGCAAGCGCTCTAGCCAGCTGAGCTAATCCCCCATTTTGGTTGGCAAATTTAATTAATTATTTAAAAAACACAATTAGAATTATGTTTTTTGTTTTTTCTTTTTTGCTGCAGGAAATAAAATATTATTTAAAATTAATCTATAACCTGGTGAGTTTGGATGAAGGCTTAAATCAGTTGGTGGCTCCTCTACCCTATGTTGATAATCCTCGGGGTCGTGGCCTCCATAAAAAGTCCAAGTACCTTTACCATAATCACCATGTATATATTTAGCTTCGTTATAGGCTTTTGCTTCACCCATAATTAATACACTTTTTTTAACTAAATTTTTATTAAAAGCTACAGTTTGTCCCCAAAATCCTTTAATTGTTGTTGTATGATTTTGGCACAACATAGTAGGCACAGGATCCCACTTGGCACTAAAATCAAATAGCGTAAACAAATCTGTTTGTTCGGTCATTCCAAATTGATTTCTGCTAAAATAAGTATCAATAGTGCTGTACTCATATTCGTATGGGTTCATGCTAATTTTATAATTTTCAAACGCAAAACCTTTATTAAAATCAAGTTTAGATTGTGCTTGTTTATCAATTGGGTCGTGGTCAAAAATACTTTCACATATGTCAACACCTTCGGCTGCAAGAGCAATATCATAACTATCTGTTGCGCTACACATTGCAAATAAAAATCCCCCACTAAAAACAAAATCTCTAATTTTTTTAGCAGTATTTAATTTCATTTCAGAGGTTTTAGCAAAGCCTAATTTCTTAGCCATTTCTTCGTTCTCTTTTACTTCTTTTTGGTACCATGCAGCATTGTTAAATTGCGCATAAAATTTACCATATTGTCCTGTAAAATCTTCGTGATGCAAATGCAACCAATCGTAATCTTTTAACTTATCTAAAAAAACGTCTTGATCGTAAATTTCATCGTAAGGGATTTCTGCATATTTTAATACAAGCGTTACAGCATCATCCCAAGGCTGTTTGCCTTTTGGAGTATAAACTGCAATTTTAGGCGCTTTTTCTAATTTAACGGCATCTTGGTTAACTTCTGGATTTGCGATTTCGGCTAAAATACTGCTGCTTTGAGCATCGCTTATTGTTTCATAACTAACGCCTCTTACTAAACACTCATTGCTAACTTGTTTAGAGCTTGGTATCATAAATGCACCACTTTTATAATTTAATAGCCAATATATTTCCAATTCACCTTTTAATGCCCAATAAGCAATACCGTATGCTTTTAAATGATTTTTTTGAGCTTCATCCATTGGTATTACTATCCAAGCTCCAAAACTTTTTATTGAAAATAATAATAGTATAAAAGTTATTTTAATTGAGTTCATTGTTTTTTAATACACAAAACTATTAACACCTAATTTACCAAATAAAAACTTAAATAAATTATGTTTAGCTTTTTTTAACCTCAAATCACTCGGCTAAATCACAAATTTTATAAAATTCAGTTTCAGTTACTTTACTAACCGAGAGTCTCATTAACCTAACTAACTCCATTGATTTTAAAAATTCGTCTTTTTTAATTGTTTCTAATTTAACTGGTTTTTTAAATTCTTTATGTGGTGCAAAATCTACTGCAACCCATGCTTCTTCTTTAGTTGTGGGGTCTTGGTAAGATTCTTTTATTACTTTAGCTATTCCAACAATTTCTAACCCTTCGTTACTATGGTAAAAAAATGCTAAATCTCCCTTTTTCATTGCTCTTAAATTGTTGCGAGCTCCATAATTTCTAACACCATCCCAAACTGCTTTTTTATCTTTTTTAAATTGTGTCCAACTGTATTTAAAAGGTTCCGACTTTATTAACCAATAATTCATTTTTATAAATTTACTTGTATAAATATAAGTATCTTTGTTTTATGCAAATAATCAATTTATTATTATTAATGAGCTATAATTATATAAACAATCATTTTAATATTTTTGCAAAATTAATTTATGGAATTTGATAACACCTCTCGCACCGAATTAGCTGAACTTGGCGAATTTGGATTAATAAAACATTTAACCCAACACATTAAATTAAATCAAAAAAGTACAATAAAAGGTGTTGGCGATGATGCTGCAATAATTGACAATAAAGATTTACAAACTGTATTAACAACAGACATGTTAATTGAAGGGGTACATTTTGATTTAACTTATGTACCTTTAAAACATTTAGGTTATAAAAGCGTTATGGTTAACCTTAGCGATATTCTTGCAATGAATGCTGAACCAAAACAAATTTTAGTTAGCATTGCAATTAGTAACAGATTTAGTTTAGAAGCTATTGAAGAGCTATACGCAGGTATGTTGCTTGCATGTAACAAACATAATATAGATTTAATAGGTGGTGATACAACAAGCAGCAAAAGTGGATTAGTAATTAATATTACAGCAATTGGAGCGGCAAAACAAGAAAATATAACTTATAGAAATACAGCGCAAGAAAAAAATTTACTTTGCGTAAGTGGCGATTTAGGTGGCGCTTATATGGGTTTACAAGTATTAGAAAGAGAAAAAGCAGTATTTAAAGAAAACCCAAATTTACAACCAGATTTAAGTGGCAAAGATTATATTTTGGAACGTCAATTAAAGCCTGAAGCAAGATTTGATGTAATTGAACTGTTTAAAAAAATTGGAATTAAACCTACAAGTATGATTGATGTGAGTGATGGTTTATCATCTGAAATTTTACACCTAGTAACACAAAGTAATGTTGGGGTAGATTTATATGAAGAAAAAATACCAATAGATACTGAAACTTACGAAACCGCAAGAGAATTTAATTTAGACCCTAGTTTATGCGCTTTAAATGGTGGCGAAGATTATGAATTGCTTTTTACAATTGATATTAATGATTACGAAAAAATAAAAAATAAGAATTTAGTTACAATTATAGGTCATATTACAAACAAAGAAAAGGGATTAAATATGATTGCTAAAGACGGAAGCGTACATCCAATAAAAGCACAAGGCTGGAATGCCTTATTAGAAAAACAAAACAAGTAATGAGAAGATTAATAATAAACGTAATTGTATTTTGTAAAAGTTTTTTATTGTTTTTAAAACCTCATGTTTTATTTGGTTGGTTAATTAAACCTTTTAAAACTTGGTCTAATATTATTGCTGTATCTAAATGGATAAGCGAACAAGATAAAAGCAAAATGTTTTTTAATGACTTTTATAGTCCTAAAAGAGATTTAAACAAACGCTATTTAGTTTACGAAAGTGTAAACAAAAATTTACACTTACAAAACGAAGAAATTAATTATTTAGAATTTGGGGTTTGTGGTGCTAATTCATTTAAATGGTGGTTAAACAATAATCATAATCAAAATTCAAATTTTTATGGCTTTGATACTTTTGAAGGCCTACCCGAAGATTGGGCTACTTTTAGTAAAGGTGAAATGAGTGCAAAAATGCCTGTTTTAGAGGATAAAAGAGCGCATTTTTTAAAAGGTCTTTTTCAAGATACCTTGCCTAATTTTATAAAAGAAAATAAAATAGATAAAACAAAACGAACTTTAGTGCACTTAGATGCAGATTTGTTTTCCTCTACACTTTACACATTAACAACTCTTCATCCTTATTTAAAAAAAGGAGATATTTTATTGTTTGATGAGTTTAATGTGCCTAATCACGAGTTTTTAGCTTTTAAAATGTATTGCGACTCTTATTATATTAAACCACAAATTATTGCCGCAGCCAATAATTATTTTGAAGTGGCATTTATAATAGTTTAAATACTTTTTTAAAACAAGCTTGTTTGGTTACTGTTATCAATTTGAATTTTTGAAGTTTGTTTTTTAGTCGCTAAATTTTCATTAAACACTTCTTGTCTTTTTTCGGAGGACACAACAACGGTTTCTACTTGTTTTAACTCTTCCTCAGCCTCATCTATTACATCTGCAACGTTATGCTCTTCTTTATACATACGGGCGCAAATGGTAATGTGCTCCATTAATAACATATATTCAAAGCCCAAAGCATCTTTGTTTTGCTCGGCAATAAGTTGTTGTTTGCGAATAATATCAATACGCTTGGATAGTCTTTCATCGCTATAGGTAGCTAAAAAAGCAATCCACTCATCGGCTTTTTCTTCAGCCTCTTGTATGCACAACTCAATGGCTTTCATAAATTTTTTATTCAAAAAAAATCCCAAGCATTGAGCTTGGGATTTTTAATTTATTCGTTTAAAATTATTTTATTTTAAAAGCAGTTTTTACTTTGCTTACGTAATCTAATTTTTCCCAAGTAAACAATTCTACTTTCTTTTTAATTGTTTTACCACCTGGTGCTTTAAATGTTTTTTCAACTGTTTCGTTTTTACGACCCATGTGCCCATATGCAGCAGTTTCGCTATAAATTGGGTTACGTAATTTAAAACGTTGTTCAATAGCATAAGGGCGCATGTCAAATATTTTTTCTACAATTTTTGCAATTTCGCCATCAGTCATTTTTACTTTTGCTGTACCATAAGTATCAACAAAAATACCCATTGGTTGTGCTACACCAATTGCATAACTAACTTGAACTAACACTTGTTTACATAAACCAGCAGCAACTAAATTTTTTGCAATGTGGCGTGTAGCGTAAGCAGCACTTCTATCAACTTTACTTGGATCTTTACCACTAAATGCGCCACCACCGTGAGCGCCTTTTCCGCCATATGTATCAACAATAATTTTACGACCTGTTAAACCAGTATCGCCATGCGGTCCACCAATTACAAATTTACCAGTTGGGTTAATGTGATATCTAATTTTATCGTTAAAAAGTTTAGCATATTTAGGATATTTAGCTTTTACACGAGGAATTAAAATTTCAATAATGTCTTTTTTAATTTTAGCTAACATTTTAGCGTCAGCATCAAAATCATCGTGTTGAGTAGAAACCACAATAGCATCAATGCGCACAGGTTCATGATTATCGTTATACTCTAAAGTAACTTGCGATTTTGCATCTGGGCGTAAATATTTAATTGCTTTGTTTTCTCTACGTAAAGCGGCTAATTCTAATAAAATACCATGCGCTAAATCTAAAGCTAAAGGCATATAATTTGGTGTTTCATTTGTTGCAAAACCAAACATCATACCTTGGTCGCCCGCGCCTTGTTCTTCTTTTTTAGTACGTTCAACGCCTTGGTTAATATCTGATGATTGTTCGTGAATAGCAGATAAAATACCACAAGAGTTAGCTTCGAACATGTATTCAGATTTTGTATAACCAATTTTACGAATTACTTCACGAGCAATTTCTTGCACATCTAAATAGGCTTTTGATTTTACTTCGCCAGCTAAAACTACTTGGCCAGTAGTAACTAAAGTTTCGCAAGCTACTTTGCTTTGCGGGTCAAACGCTAAAAAATTATCAATTAATGCATCTGAAATTTGATCGGCCACCTTATCTGGATGTCCTTCTGAAACTGATTCTGAGGTAAATAGATATCCCATGTTTATTTTAATTTAAGTTGTAAATGTATATGTTTTTTGATTAAGAAAAAATTATTTTATAGGCGTTAAGTTAAATTCAAAACTCTCCATTATTTGATTGCATAAAAGTTTTGTACACGCATCATTAACTTTTGCCTTTGCAACTTCTTCAGATGCGGCTTCAACTTCAAGTGTAATGTGTTTTCCAATTCTTACATTGTCAATTTCGGGTAAACCCAGGTTTTTCATAGAACCTGTAACTGCCTTGCCTTGTGGATCTAACAAAGCTTTTAAAGGCATAACATTAATATTTGCTATAAATTTCATTTTAAAATTAAGTTCTTACAATAAGGCACTAATATAAGTAAACTTTAAAAATTAATACTGCTTTACCTTACATAGTTGTTAACTAAATACCTATTAAATGTTAGTAATATTATCTGCCTTCACGTTTCCAATTTTTATAACATTCCATTATTTTCATATAAATATCATAGGCTTCGTGCGTAACAATGTAATAATCGTTACAACTGTAACAGTATTTTCTAAAAGCATCGTAATCAATATTATTATCACCTGTTAATTGTCTAAATATTTCAGCGTTAAATTTTTTTGAAGCTTGTTCTTCAAGCAATACTTGTTCAAAAATTGAAGCTAATTTACGAAGTTGCCTACCCTCTTTACTAAATTGCATATAAAGTGCAGAAATTGGGCTTGTTGCATAATCTAATTGCCTAATTTTACTTTTATCAATTACACTATTCATGTACTCACGCTCGTAAGGTTTAATTTTAAAGGTGCTAACAGTAACCATACTTAAATTAATAGGTGTATTTTTTAAATAAACTTTTAATTCGTTATAATTTTGTTGAGTTAGCAAGTCTTTTACAAAAACATATTTTTTCATAAAACCTACCGAACTAAAAATTAAAGTGTCTGTTTGTTTAGAGGTAATTCTAAAATTTCCGTTAGCATCGCTCATTGTACCATTACCATTGCTTTTATTGATAATATACACAAAAGGAACTAAGGTTGAACTGTCTTTTTCAAAAACTTTACCACTTAAATTAATTTGAGAATTGCCATAACTAACAATTAATAAAAGTATTAAACTATAAAATTTACAATTCATTTGCCTAAAATTAACTGAATTAAGTACACAAAAATATAATCAAAAGTTGCTTTGTGTTATTTTAACTTTTTTAAATTTAAATAACCTATATTTAGTTTATCTTCATTAAAAACATTTGTTTTCGAAATTAAAATTGAATATTTTTCTTTAAAATATTGAGGTAAAGCCTCTTCAATAGAAAACGCATCATCAACATCAACCCCATATTTATCATCAATATGCGATAAGCCTCCTTTAAAATTATAATCTGTAAAAAAACTTGTTTGCTTTGAATGAGAAATTGCTTCGGTTTTACTTTTAGCAACAGTAATTAATTTATAATGAAATTCGTCAAATTGATTAGGTTTATACCCACCTAAATTTATAAAAAATAAAGAGTTTTTATTATTAAGTTGAGTTTGTTTTGAGGTTATTTTAATTTCAAATCCGTTAACATTCGTTATTTCTCGCCAAGCATCAATATGAATTTCGCCATTGCTTTCGGGCCAAAACGTATTAAAATGCGGTATTAAATCTTTAAGATTTTCTGCAATGCCAAAAAAAACATCGTGCTGTTCTGTTAATCTGCCTTTGGGTTTACAGCCCAACATTACCATAAATAGTTTTTTCATTTTTTAGCAATTTGGTTTAATGCGTTTACCAACAAATCTAACTCATTTGTTGTTGTATAAACATTTGGAGTAATTCTAACTCCTTTTACTGTTTTAGTATCAATAGCTACAGTATAAATTTTAAATTTTTCAAATAAATTTTTTGCTAACTCTATAGGATTTAATCCAACTACACCAACATTAGCAATTGCACAAGCTCTATTATCATCTATAGGCGAATTAATAATAATATTAGGATTATCCTTTATTTTATTTAACCAATAATTTCTTAAAAACAACAATCTTTCATGTTTATTTTTTATTCCAATTAATTTATAATATTTAATTGCATCAATAATAGTTAAATCTGTATGAACAGGAATTGTACCTGTATGGTTTAAATAAGCTATATCAGTATTTTTAACCGATTCATGTTCAGCAAATAATGGCCAAACAGAATTAATTAATTCTTTTTTTACAAATAAAAATCCTGCTCCAAGAGGGCAACTTAGCCATTTGTGTAAGCTTGTTCCATAATAATCGCAACCTAATTCTTTAATATTAAATTGAATGTGAGCAAAGGCATGTGCACCATCAACTAAAACTTTTACATTGTGTTGATGTGCCATTTCAACAATTTTTTTAATTGGTAATACTTGTCCTGTAATATTTATTACATGACTTACCATAAGTAATTTAGTTTTAGAAGTTATAGCTTGTTTATAAATATCTACAATTTCTTCGTCGTTTTTTGGTTGATTAGGTATTGAAACAACAACATTTTTAATTCCATTTCGTGCAACAACTTGTTTAAACATGTCTTGCATGGCCCCGTAATCTTGCTCTGCAAAAATTGCTTCATCACCAACTTGCCATTTATACCCACTAATTATAAGATTTAAAGCCTCTGTTGTATTTCTTGTTATTATTAATTCCTCTTCCGCACATCCTGCTAATTCTGCTAAAGCAATAACACTCTTTTTTTTATTTTCGAATTGCACAGTTCGCATATAATAGGAACCTTGTTTATTTACAAAATTTATGTTTTGTTGATAGGCTTGTAAAATGGGCTTAGGTTGAATACAATAATAACCATTTTCTAAATTTATAAAATCAGTAGGTAGTTCATAATCATTTCTTACTTTTTCCCATTCGTTATTATACGATAATAAAATTTCAGAATTTTGATTGTTAGCCGAATTTATACCAGAAATTAATCCAGCTCCAACAATAAAACTATTTTTAATAAAATCGCGTTTATTCATAAATTAAAATTAAGTATTAAATTTTGATTCAAAAAAATCAACAGAAAATGTTATCTTTAACAATCCAAAAATAAAATGAAAAAATCAATATTTATATTTTTAACACTTTTAAGTTTAACAATAACTGCGCAAGATTGGCAATTAAAAATTAGCAGCAATGTATATTTACGTAAATGGAAATTAACTACTAAACCCGATAAACAAGAAGAAACAATTGGAGGTGCAGTTATTACCCTTTATAAAGCAGGAGGAATTAAAGTTGGTCAAACTACATCAGAAGGAGATGGTTCTTTTACTGTAATGGTTCCTGCCAATGGAGAATTTTACATAATTGTATCTTACCCTGGTTGCAACTCAAAACGAATGAGTGTAAGCACTAAAAATGTACCCGAAAAATACATTGATGCAAATTTTAAACCAGCATTTAAAATTACTGGAGGATTTATAATGGTTAAACCATATCCAAAAATAAATTATAACGAATTAAATCAAGATTTAATTAGAGTTGAATTTAGTGAAGATAAAAAAGCATTTAAAGATACTGAAGGTGGAACAGAACAAGGTTTAAACATTGTAGGTAAAATTTACGATGCAGAAGATGAATTATTTAAAAAATTCTGTGGGTTAAATAAATCTGGAGATGCAGCCTTAGCAGTTCCTGATTGCCCTTTGGCTAAAAAACTTTATAACGAAGCTCTTACTTTAATTCCTGGCGAAGAATACCCAACTACGCAATTAAGTAAAGTTGGAGACTGTGAAAAAGCTGCACAAGATGCTGCAGCTAAAGCTAAAGCAGATGCGGAAGCCAAAGCTAAAGCAGATGCAGATGCTAAAGCCAAGGAAGAAGCCGATAAATTAGCTAAGGAACAAGCTAAAAAACAAGAAGCCGAAGCAAAAGCCAAAGCAGATGCAGATGCTAAAGCCAAGGAAGAAGCTGATAAATTAGCTAAAGAACAAGCTAAAAAACAAGAAGCTGAAGCAAAAGCTAAAGCAGATGCAGATGCTAAAGCCAAGGAAGAAGCTGATAAATTAGCTAAAGAACAAGCTAAAAAACAAGAAGCTGAAGCAAAAGCTAAAGCAGATGCAGATGCTAAAGCCAAGGAAGAAGCTGATAAATTAGCTAAAGAACAAGCTAAAAAACAAGAAGCTGAAGCAAAAGCTAAAGCAGATGCAGAAGCTAAGGCTAAGGAAGAAGCTGATAAATTAGCTAAAGAACAAGCTAAAAAAGATAAAGAAAAAGCTAAACAAGAACATTTGCAAAAAGAAAAAGAAGCTTTAGAAAAAATAAAACAAGAAGAGATTGCTGAAGATAAAGCGAAGTTGAAAAAGCAACAAGAACAAGAAGAAGAAAACCGTAAGAAAAAAGAGGAAGAAAAAATTGCTAAAGAAAAAGCAAAAAAAGAACATCAGCAAAAAGAAAAAGAAGCTTTAGAAAGAATTAAACAAGAGGAATTAGCTGAAGACAAAGCAAAATTAAAAAAACAGCAAGAGGAAGATGAGGCCAGAAGACTTAAATACGAAACTGAACAAAAAGAAAAGAATGCTGAACCTAAACAAGGTGACAATAAATATAGCATACCTCAAGTTTTAGGCGGAAATAAATTTAAAGAATATGTAACAAAAGGTGATGATGATTTTAAATTTAAAAGATATACCGAAGCTAAAAAAAATTACGAAGAAGCTTTAAAGTTAAAACCTAACGACCCTAACGTTACTAAAAAATTAAACGATTGTAATACCAAACTGCAAACAAAATAAAATGGTAAATTTTGAATTAGGCATTTTAACTCCAATCCAAATAAGAATATTAGGTACATTAATAGAAAAAAGTCTTACTACTCCAGAGTATTACCCACTTTCTTTAAATAGTTTAACTACAGGTTGTAATCAAAAAAGTTCGCGTAAACCAGTTACAGAATATACTGAAAATGAAATAAACGAAGCTTGTAATCAATTAAAAGCATTAAATTTTGTAAGTTTAGCTGTTGGAGGTGGTTCTCGTACTATAAAGTTTAAACACAACTTTATTAATTTGTTTGATTTTAATTTAGCTGAAATTACAATTTTAGCTTTACTTTTTTTAAGAGGCCCTTTAACAGCAGGTGAGTTAAATTCAAATTCGGGTAGAATGCATGAATTTGCAGACTTAGAAAGCGTATTATTAACACTTCAAAAACTTTCAAATTACGAAAAACCATTAGTAAAATTAATTGATAAAAAACCTGGACAAAAAGAAGCACGTTATATACATTTATTTAGTGAGTTTTTTGAGGAAGATTTAAATGAAGATAATGTAGATTTAAAAACAAAACCTTTTGACTCTAATTTAGAATACAGAATTAATTTATTAGAGCGTGAAGTTGATGAACTAAAACAAATTGTAAACCAGTTAAAGGGGTTATTGTAAAAAAATTATTTATCAAAACTCCCACCATTTAGCTTTAATGCCAATAAAAACACCATTTGGTTTTATTTGTATTGGATAAGTAGTTAAAGCATACCCTCCTACTTTACCTTGCCCGGTTTTTAAATCAAATTGATAGCGATGCAATGGGCAAACAATTATATTTTCAGGTGTACAAAAACCTCTTGCTAAACTAGCTCCATTGTGAGGACATTTTTCTTGTACAGCAAAAACACCATTTCGTGTACGTGTTAAGCAAATTTTTTCTCCTTTTAAATTTAAAGTAATAAAAGTATTAAATGGAGTATTTCCATTAAGTTCATCTTCGTTTTCGTATATTTTAATCCAATGGTAACTCAAATAATATTACTCATATTATAAACCCCTTTTTTACCTTTCAAAAATTCGGCAGCAACAACTGCACCTAAAGCAAACCCTTGTCTGTTATGTGCTTTATGCATAATTTCAATATCATCAATAGTTGATTGGTATTTTACAATATGTGTACCTGGCACTTCGCCTTCTCTAACATCTTTAATAAATAATTTATCCTTAGAATTTTCGGTTATGCTCCAATTTTTTTTAGAATTAATTTTAGATATTATTTGTTCAGCTAATGTAATTGCGGTTCCACTTGGTTTATCTAATTTATGTATATGATGAATTTCTTCCATTGAAACATTATAATTTGGGTAATTATTCATTAATTCTGCTAAATAAGAATTTATTTTCATAAATAAATTTACACCAATACTGTAATTTGTTGCATAAAATAAAGTTTGATTAGTTTCAATACATTTTTTTTCAATTTCTTGAAACTGATTATACCAACCTGTTGTACCTACAACAATTGGAACATTTGCATTAAAACAAGTATTAATATTATTTACAACAGTTTCTGGAGTACTAAATTCAATTGCTACATCAATTTCATTTAACATCTCTGCTGTAAACAAACCTGCATTATCCTTATCTACTTTTAATCCAATTTTATGATTTCTTGATAGAGCAATTTTTTCTATTTCTTTGCCCATTTTACCGTAACCAATTAATGCAATATTCATTTTATTTATTTTAAATTTAGTTTAACACCTACACCCACTCCAAAATTATTGTTTGGCGTTGTTGTAAAAACTGGTTTTATTTTAAGTGATAAATTATCACTCACATCAAATGTTTTTAAATGAGCATCAACATTAGCATCAACAATATTAAAAATATAAACTAAGCTAAACCCAATAATACCAACATCTCTTAACTTTTTATATCTCAATTTTTCTGCCTGAAGGCCTGTTTGATCATAACCAGCAATTTCGTTATTTGTATTTGGATCATCATCGGTAACAGCCAATAGATTTTTCCGGTAGTAAATATAATTTATATGATTACTGTAAAACATATAACCAAACCCACCAATACCTGCATAAATAATTGGAATTTTCCAATATTTTTTATTATAGGCTTGGCCTAAACCTGGTAAAATTGCGCTGTATATTGATGCTTTACGTGCACTTTTATTTTTAATTACTTTTGGTTCGATTGTAGATGTATCAGGAGTTGAAATTGTATTAATTTGACAAGTCAAATATTTAATTTGAAATAAAAAAATAATTACAAAAACAAAACGTAAACTAAACCACATCTTTAACTAAAATTTTACCTAAATGTTTTTCGTTTTCTAAATCTAATCTACTTAACAAATCATTAATTTTATTAATTGCAAATTTATCTTCAATTAATAAATTATTTACACCTTTTAAATCTAAGGCATCAAAAATATATTTAACTGTAAATTTACTTTCGGTAACTGCAGGTTGGTAAGTGTATTCTTTTTCAATTTCAGTTCTAACTTCAACAAACACTTTAGTTTCAACAAATTCGTTTACTATTGTTCGTGCTAACCGCATAGGTAAGTCAAGTTCTGTAGCAATTTGAGATACGGTTAACAATGGTGCGCCATCGTAAAATCGTTTTGCAACCATATTTGCAATCATTAAGCCAATAGCTTTTTTATATCTATCGCTTAAATTCATTATTTCATGGTCTAACTCATAATGATCTACATTTTGGTTTGCAAATGCAATTTCAGCACCAAATAAAACTACATACCAACTGTATTGCACCCAAATTAAAAACAATGGCAAGGCAGCAAAACCGCCATAAATTGCATTAAAATTAGAAGCCCCAATTTGAAATTTAACATAAGCCCAGTTTAAAAAATTAAATAATACTGTAGATATTATTCCAGCCGATGCAGCAGCTTTAAAATTTACTTTTGTATTTGGCAAAACCATATACAACATACAAAAAACCAAAGCCAAAATTATAAATGCTAAAAGTTGAATTAAAATTTTAGTTACAACACCTAAATAAACTATGCTTCCAAGTTTTGTTTGAATGGCAACAGTTAAACCTCCTGCAATAATTAAAAAAAGAGGACTAACCAGCATAATCGTTAAATAATCTGTAATTTTTCTTACCCAAGTTCTTCCTCTTTTAATTTCCCATATTTCATTAAAACTAGCTTCAATATTCATTAAAAGTTTTAAAACACTCCAAAGTAATAACACTATACCAAAACCAGCAATAATACCACCCTTTGTAGTGGCCAATAATGAATCGGCGTAAATAAATGCATTACTTAGTATGCTACCATATTCAGAATATTTTGCACTTAATTGTGCTTTTAAATTAGCATCAAAACCAAAACCTTTAGCAATAGCAAAAACTAAAGCTAAAACAGGTACAATTGAAAACAAAGTGTAATAGGTTAAGGCAGATGCTTTGGTTAAACATTTATCTTCATTAAATCCTTGAACAGCTAATGATAAAATGCGTAGTTGTTTTACTAAAAATCCTTTGCGTGGGTCTAATTTATTAAGCCTAATTCCCCACATGGTTTTAGATACAAAAACCCAAGCGTTTTTAATAATTGTAATTAAATTAAGCATAAAAAACAAAGATAATAAAATCTACAAAGTATTGTACATTTATGCTATATATTATACAATTTACTACCTTTAAAAACGTTATTAATCAACTGAAACACTTAAAAATACTCATCCTTGTCTATTTATCATTGTGTTTCTATAAAACACAAGCGCAAACCAATTTAGTAAATGTAACTAAAGTGTTTTATCCAAAAAGTGATACAGTATTTTTAGATAGTTTAAGTATTGTAAAAAACTCTATTGTTATTAAAAATTCGTTTACAAACAACAGTTTAAATATTAAGCAAATAAATATTGAAAAACACTTAATTTTATTAAATAAAAAAACAGATAGCTTAATTATTTCATACCAACGTTATCCTTTTAATTTTGAAAAAATATATTTTAATAAAAACATTAAAAATATTGGAACAGATTTATCATTAGCGCAAACTCCCTATAATATAACTTATAATAATAAAAATAACACTAGTAATTTTTTAACTGATGATGCGCTAACAAAAAATGGAAATATAAGTAGAGGGATTAGTTTTGGAACCACTCAAGATGTAGTTGTAAACTCAAATTTAAACTTACAAGTTAGTGGCAAATTAAGTGAGGATATAGATATTTTAATGGCCGCAACCGATAACAATATCCCATTTCAGGCAGATGGAACAACCGCTCAATTACAAGAGTTTGATAAGGTTTACATACAATTAAATAATAAAACTACAAAAATGATTGTTGGTGATTTTCAGTTAAGTAAACCTAAACAAAGCTATTTTTTAAATTATTATAAACGCGCGCAAGGCTTAGTTATTGAAAATAATTTTATTGATAGTACTAAAAATCATAAACTAATTTTTAATACAAGAGTAAGCGGTTCTGTATCTAAAGGGAAATTTTCGAGAATGTTTTTTTATGGTACAGAAAACAACCAAGGGCCATACAGGTTAAAAGGCGCTAATAACGAAACTTTTATAATTGTATTAAGTGGGACAGAAAGAATATATATTGACGGTAAGCTTTTACTTAGAGGACAAGAAAATGATTATATAATTGATTACAACACTGGCGAAATTACATTTACTGCAAGACAAATAATTACAAAAGATAAACGTATTGTTTGCGAATTTCAATATGCAGAACGTAATTACGGACGCTCCTTATTTATTTTTGATGAGGAAGTAAGTATTAATAAAACAAAATTTTATTTAAGTGCTTTTAGCGAACAAGATAATAAAAACAGATCTTTACAGCAAAATTTAACCCAAATACAAAAAAACACATTAATTGCAATTGGAGATACTTTAAGTAAAGCCTATTCGAGCGGCGTCGAAGAAACTGCTTTTAACTCATCTGATGTTTTTTATTTAAAAAAAGATACAACCGTAAATACAATTTTATATAAAGATATTTTTGTTTATAGTATAAACCCTGATAGTGCAAAATATAGAATTAAGTTTTCTAATGTTGGTAATAATAATGGAAATTACATTCAAGTATCTTCTACTGCAAATGGTAGAGTGTATAAATGGGTTGCTCCAATAAGCGGAATATTACAAGGTAATTTCGAACCTATTATACCTTTAGCTACTCCAAAACAAACACAAATGCTTGTTGCAGGTGTTACTTATTCTAATTCTATTATCCATTCTATTGGAATTGAAGGTGCATATACTAAAAACGACATAAATACATTTTCAACTTCAGATAAAGGAAATGATGAAGCTGGCGGATTTAAATTTTACACAAAAAACAATATTATAATTTCAGAAGATAGTTTAAAACGTAAAACATTATTTTATTACAATGCTAACCACGAATACATACAAAACAAATTTAATTATATTGAAAGATATAGAACTACTGAGTTTGACAGAGACTGGAACAGAGCATTAACTGGAATTATTTATAACGATCAAAATATAAGTAATGGTGAAATTGGATTAATTTTTAAAAATGGAAATAAAGTTGGCTATGCTGCTAATATGTTTACTGAAGGAACAACTTATAGTGGTTTAAAAAACAATTTTAATTATTCAATTAAACTTAAAAACTTTAGCAGTAATTTAACTAGTAGTTTATTAAACAGTAACGATCAATTAAATTTTACTAAAAGCGAATTTTATCGTCATAAGAGTTCAACTTTTCAAAAAATAAATAAAATAAAATTAGGATTTACAGATGATTTTGAACATAATCTTTTAAAAAATTCTGTTTCAAGTAATTTAAAAAATAATGCGTATCAGTTTTGGGAATGGGAAGGAAGTATAAGTAACGCAGATAGTGCTAAAACTAACTATAAACTATTTTATAAAGAAAGACGGGATAAATTAGCATACTCAAACGAATTAAAAGATAGTACTTATGCGCAAAATATTGGAGCAGTAATTGATTTATATAGCATTAAAAATAATCCAATAAAATTTATAGCAACTTATAGAAATTTTCAAACAAAAAATTTAGTTGGAACAGCATTAAAACCCGATAATACTTTATTAAATAGAATTGAATATAACCCAAGGTATTTTAAAGGATTAATTGTTTCGAATTTGTTTTACGAATCTGGTTACGGCCTAGAAAATAAAAAAGAGTTTTATTATTTAGAAGTAGCACCTGGGCAAGGGCAATACACTTGGGTAGATTACAATGATAATAAAATTAAAGAGTTAAATGAATTTGAAATTGCACAATTTTCTGATCAAGCAAAATACATTAGAATTTATACCCCTACAAATCAGTATATAAAAGTTTTACAAAATCAATTTAGTTTAAGCACAAGTATAAGACCATCTAGTTACATTAAAAAAATAAATTCTACTTTCAAAAATGTAATCACTCGATTCATTTTTCAATTAAATTATAGATTAGACAATAAAAATATTAGTATAAATAATTTCCAACAATACAATCCGTTTTATAATTTAAACGATAGTTTGCTTCTTGCTAAAAACAATAATATTAGAGGTAGTGTTTTTTTTAATCAAAGTTCACAGGTATTTGGATTAGATTATGTTTTTATGAATAACCAATCTAGACAATTATTAGTAAATGGATTAGAAAATAAAGAATTAATAAGTCACGAAGGGCGTATTAGATTAAACTTTTTTAAAGCATGGGCATTAAATTCAATTAACACATACTCTCAAAAGGGTAATAAATCGCAATTATTTAGTACCCGAAATTATTTAATAGAAAGTTATAAAACAGAAAATAAATTATCATTTCAGCCAACAACAAATTATAGAGTTGCATTAAATGGAAATTACGAAATTAAACAAAACTTAATAGGGCTTGATATTGAAAAAGCAATAATAACTACTTTAGGAATTGAAGGAAAATATAATCAAACAGAAAAAGGAAGTTTAAATGCAAAATTTGATTACATACAAATTATTTTTAATGGTAATCAAAACTCATCGGTTGGGTATGAAATGTTAAACGCATTAAGTAACGGAAGCAATTATACTTGGGAATTAAGTTACGAGCGTTTTTTAAATAAAAATATTCAAATTAGTATAAATTATAACGGAAGAAAAAACGGCACATCAAACATTGTGCATTTAGGAGGAGCTCAGGTTAGAGCTTATTTTTAAAACAAAAAATAAAATCTAAATTTATTTAGCATTAACTTTGTGATACTGAAAATTAAAACCAGTAATTTTTTTATGTTAAATATCACAAAAGTTACGCTGGCTATGCTGGTAAGTAAGAAATTATATTAACGATTAAATTTTTGCTTTTATAGTATATAATATTAAGTGAAGCAAAATTTAAATCAACACCTCTTTTCTTTCAAATCATTTATTTCTTTTTTTAAATGTTCTATTAACTCTTTTTGCGTGATTATTGTTTCATCTTTGGCTTTTAATAATTGATTAACAAAACCTTCATTATTATTAAAACTATTTTGAGTATTTGATTGAGGACTGTTATTAAAATTATTGTATAATGTCGGATTTACAAATTCGCTTGGGCTTATTTTAAATGCTTTACTAATTTTAGATATTAATTCATCAGTAAAATTTAATTTACCATTTTCAAGTTTGCTATATTCTTGTTGGTTTTGCAAACCTAATATTTCCGACAAAGTTTCTTGTTTATAACCTTGGTTTAAACGCAATCCTCTTAAACGTTGTGCATACTTAATGTCATTTTCTGTAATCATAAAATGTAAATTACGGCGTAATTATTTGTTAATCAAATATATTAATTTTCAACTACTTATACAATTTATTTTCAAAAAATTAAAGATTTATTCATTCAAATGCTAACTCTACGACATATTTTACATTAAATATAAATTGACAAAACTCGTTTCAAAAACTAATTTAGATAAAAAGTTTGCTATGTTAAATTATATTGATACTGGAAACATGCTTAAAGAAATTGGTGTTACTACCAATATTAATGAGATGGTTAAATACACTGCAGCCACTACAACAACACTATTTAATGCAGGTCCATATACTGTTACACTAATTACTGGTGCAGGAAATGGTACTTTGGTTAAATCAATAACAGTTAAAGGATTTTCTAACACAGTACGAGGCTCCATATTTTTATTCTTATTTAATGGAAGTTCTACAATTAATATAGACTCCATTCAAATAGATAATGAGGTACAAACCGGCACTCAGCAGGCATTTGAAAAATCTTTTGAATTGGATTACTATCTCGCACCTGGCGTATCTATTCAAGCATATATGAATACCATACAAGATTTTGTTATTACAATGTAAGCATTGGACATGAGCTACTAAAAAATAATTTACAAATTAATAAATAAAAATTATGGCAGCAGAAACACAGTACACAGCTAACACAGGCACAACACAAATTACAGCAGCAAACACTTCTTTAACAGGCTCGGGAACATTAAACACTAATATTTGGATGCTTGTGAGGGGCGGCTCAAATGGCACATTAGTAAAATCAATTACTATAAAAGCAACAGGTACAACTGCTGAGGGCATGGTTCGTTTTTTCTTGTTTGATGGTACAAACACCCGATTAGTACATGAAGTAGGTGTTTTGGCCAACACGCCAAGTGCAACAAATCCTGCTTTCGAATATACGTTGAATTGCAACATGAGTTTAAAAGCAAATTTTGAAATTCGTGTTACTACTCAAATTGCTAATACTTTTAATATTATCAGCGACTCTGTAGATTGGAATTATTTCACACCTTCTGTAAGGCAAGAAAGTACCAATTTTACCGCTAACACAGGCACCGCAGTTATTAATGTTGCCAATACAACCTTAACCGGTGGGACATTAAATACCAATATTTGGTCTGCCTTTACCGCAGGATCTTCAACCACTTTTAGGGGTGCGCGCATTGATTCATTAATAATCAAAGCTCAAGGAACCACCACCATGGGAATGATCCGAATTTATATTTTTGATACAACAAACTATCGCTTGTTTAAAGAGATTCCGGTTCCGGCCATTGTTCAAACTGGTACAGAAAAAGCTTACCAATATAAATTAGACATGGGTGGCTTTAGCTTAAAGGCTGGTTGGGAAATTAGAGTTTCAACAGAAAAAGCAGAAACATTTTCTATAGTTGTAGAAGGTAACGATTGGAGATATCCGGCCAACCCTGCTATTACAAATTACACGCCAGCATCTAACACTGCCGTAACCACTGAGGAGATTTTACACGCTTTGCAAGTACCGGCAGGTCTATTTTCTACTGGAAATTTAATGGAAGTATATTCAAGTTTAACATTTACAAATAGCGCTAATATTAAAACTTACAAAATTTATATTAACACTTCAAATTCTTTAACAGGGGCTACTGCAATTGCAAACTACAGGCCAACTGTAAATACCGTAGATAATATTTCTCGCTTATACCCCGTTATAAATGATACTACTTTAGAGGCTTATGGTGGAACGACAGCAAGCATAAGCAATCAATACACTGCCAACACAGGAACTTCTGGAAATGTAACAGTTCCTAGTTTATCGGCAGGTTTTTGGGTTTTAATTTCCGGACAAAAAACAGTTGCCGGAGAAACCAGTACACTGCGTTGGAGCATGGTAAACAAATTATTTTAATTTATTATATTAAATGGATATTCTTTTAAAGTCATAAAAATTTTGGTTTACAAATGAGTATATTTTTGACCTCGAAATATTTTTTTAGTGAAATTAGCAGCGCCAAAAGAAGTTTTGCCAGTGCGAAAGCGATTTTTGTATCTCGCGAAGCGCTTAAATCGCCGGCTTGGAGCTGCGATAATTTCACAAGAAAATATTTCGCAGTCTTGAATTTTTGTTTCTTTTGTTTTAAGACAAAAGAAAATCAAGAATATCCATTAATAAAATTTTTATACGAAATTAACAGGAATCAATGGTTGAAACTTATAAAAGCATAAAAATTCATTTATGGCAGAAGAAACACAATACATAGCAAACACCGGAATTGCAACCCTATCTGTAGCCAACCCTAATTTAGATGGTACAGGTACATTTGCCGCTGTTGTAACCGGTGCCAGCAATGGTACATTAATAAAAAAGGTATATATTAAAGCTATAGGTGCAACAACCGAGGGCATGGTGCGTTTGTTTTTAGATAACGGCACCACTAAATTGCTTTTACACGAAGTTGACGTGCCTGCAATTACCAACACAGGTGTGGCGCCAAGTTTTGAAGCTGAACTGGAATTGAATTTTACTTTAAAAGCAGGCTTTATTATACAAGCCAGTACACAAAATGCAGAAACTTTTAATGTAATTGCCGAAGCTATGGATTGGTTATATTACGCTCCTGCCGTAAGAACAGATACCACACAGTTTAAAACCAATTGGGGTTTTGGGAAATTGGCCATTGCCAACACTAACTTAAACGGCACCGGTACTATTTACGATATTTATACATCAGGCACAGCCTTCTCTAACGGAAAAGGCTCCAGTGTTAAGAACATTGTGATAACAAATATTAGTAATGTAAACGATGGCATGGTAAGGCTGTACATTAAAAAAGCAGGTGTGTATTACTTATTTAAGGAGGTTATTATAGCCACCCGAACAGGAAGCGATATTACAGGTACTTACCATAATTTGGTTGATTTTGAGGATGATTTTGAATTACAGTTAGATGTTAGCATTAGCGGAAGCACCCAAAATGCAGAAACCTACCCCATGGAGGTAACAATTAATGGTAATGATTGGAAATATTTAGCATGATTAATTATTAAAATTTAAAATATGAAAAAGAAAGAGAAACTCAAAAACATCTCTAAACTCAAATTAAATAAGGATACAATTGCTTATTTAAATCCTGATTCTAATAATATTACCAATCCCAACGATCATGTATTTGCAAGTATATTTAGAGTTTGTGTATCTCACACATATAATATTTGTATAGGTTGTTATACAGATGGGGTAGATGGTCACCCGTGTCCCAAAAAAACGGACGGTACCTGCCAATTTGATTAGTTTAGAATACAATGAATATTATTATTAAGAATAAATTAAAAGAAATATTTAGTATTCTAAATGAAACTCCAACAAACATAAATAACTTGGGGCTAATTGATGGTTGGTGTGGCATAAGTTTATTCAAAAAAAATTATTCCTTAATTAATTCTAAAATAAAACTTAACAATGATGTCGAAGAATTTCTGTTAAAGAATTTTGAATCTTATTTAAAGAATAATTCTTTTGATCCACATCTAACAAATGGAATCTCAGGGATATTTTGGTATTTATCCTACTTAAAAAATAAAAGATTTCTATATTTAGACAATAATAAATTTTTTAATGATTTCGAAAACTATTTAGATAAAATTTTACTAAGTGACTGTGAATACAAAAACTACGATATATTATATGGTTCTATAGGTACAATTGTATTTTATAAAGAATCAGGTATATTACATCGAAAAAAAAAATTACAAAAAAAAATCATTGAGATTATTGCGAATCAAGCAATTTACATTGAAAATAACAGTATAAGATGGGTATTTGCTAGTTTGAGAACTAAAAGTATAAATAATGATGAGGTTAATTTTGGACTATCACATGGAATTCCTAGTTTGATTAGTTGTTTATTGAAGTTTGATAGGGAATTTGACAATTTAACACGCCCATTAGTATTCAAATCAATAAACAATATATTGAATTTTGAAAATAATTCAGATAGCAATTACTTTAATTATTTTCCAGATATTTTAAAGGTTATGGACAATAAAACAACAGATTACAAATCAAGATTGGCTTGGTGTTATGGAGATTTAGGTATTGCCTGCATGCTTTGGAATGCCGGCAGCAGGTACAGTGTCCAAGAATGGAAAATGAAAGCAGTAGATATAGTTATTAAAACTACTTTTAGAAAAGTTGAGGAAAAAGCGACTCTTGACATAGGACTCTGTCATGGGTCTGCAGGTATAGCACACATATACAATAGGTTTTACAATTATACAAATGATTTAAGAATAAAAGAAGCATCTTTAAATTGGCTTGAAAAAACTCTAGAGTTAGCCAATTTTAGTGACCAATTTTCAAAATATAATACTAATAATCAGGATGCAATTGTGATAAACGATCCTTCATTTTTAACTGGTATGTCCGGAGTCGGTTTATCACTAATTGGATTCTTAAATCCTAAAACTATGGATTGGGATAGGTGCTTGCAAATAACTTAGAATGATAGAGGATTATACTTTTTTTCCACAGATTGTTTTCCGTTCACCAATTCAAAATAAAGACGGATTTGAAGAAGTAAACTTCGAAGATAATAAAAAATTTTCCGAATCGCTATATATTGCAAATCCATTACTCCACAATGAGCTTTCAAGAGAGAAAGAATCCTACAAAAAGGAGAAGATTCAAAACACGCTACATAAATACAAAATTAGACTGTGTAATAGGTGTACCCCATTCGGTCTTTTTGCAGGAATAGGAGTAGCAAACTGGGGCGATTTTTCATCTATACAACTTGTCGGATCAATTGAAAGAGTTACTAAACTTGACATGAATATATTGTGTGAGCTAACTTCTCTAGTTTCAAATCAAGTGGAAATCATACCTCATTTAAAGTTTTACTTCAACAATAGTGCTTATGAGATAGCAGGGCAGTTGAGGTATGTTGAGGTAATTTATAAAAATAACAATAGGTCGTATCAAATTAGCGCTATTGATTTTAACCCTTATTTAAAAAAACTACAAATAATCTTAAGAAATGGGGAATATATAGATAAGATAGTATCGCAATTAACTGATGAAACTGTTTCAAAAGATGAGGCATTAAAATATGTGGATGAGTTAATTCAATCACAAGTTCTGGTTAGTGAGATTGAACCTTTCGTTACCGGAAAAGATTATCTCTCAGAATTAATCGAACAACTAAAAATAATAAATCTAAGAGCTAATAATCTTAACCTCATGGTTATTATAAATTATCTAATTGATATTAACTTAACCCTAAAAAAAATAGACTCCAATAAAATAAATGAGATATCAATTTATGAGAAATTAAAAGCAAATCTAAAAAAGCTTAACTTGCCCCTAAATCAAAATGATATTTTTCAAACTGATTTTTCACATAATATTACTTTTGGAAAAATATCTAATAGCATTCAAAGTAAATTGGGTCAAACAATCATTAGTCTAAATAAATTATTTCCTAATCTTGAAAATCAAAACCTTAAAAAATTCAAAGAGGCATTTATAAAAAGATATGATCAGCAAGGAATACCGATTCTAGAATTATTTGATAAGGACTTAGGCATGAATTATTCATCTGGTAATTTTAACGGCATTAATCCACTGATTGATGATTTAAAGATCAATCAAAATTTCCCTTTGGATAGTCAATTAATATGGAATAAGACTCAAGAATTTCTATTCAAAAAATTAATTAAAGCAATAAAAAATCAGGAATATACAGTTAAAATTAATCACGAAGAATTCAATTTTTTAAACCTTGAGGAGAAAAATTACTTTGCCGATACATTTGCGGTTATGTTCAGCGTATTAGATTCAGTTAATAATAAAATAATTTTAAAATCCTTTGGCGGCTCAAGCGCAACAAATTTGTTAGGTAGATTCGGTCATGTTAATAATCAAATTAATGATATTTTAAAAGAAATAGCTTTCATCGAACAAAAGAATAATCCAGATAAAATAATTGCTGAAATAATACATTTGCCTCAGAGCAGATTAGGTAACGTGATTTTCAGACCAGCATTCAGAGAATTTGAAATTCCTTATTTAACAAAATCTAATGCCAATATTACCAAGCAAATTGAATTAAAGGATATTATTGTATATGTAAGAAATAATAAAATAATTTTATATCATAAACTATTAAAAAAAGAGGTAATTCCAAAATTAGGTAATGCACACAATTATTCACACAATTCATTACCAATTTACGAATTTCTTTGTGATATTCAAAATCAGAATATTAAAAATTATACTTCTTTCAATTGGGGTTCATTATCTAGAGAATTTGACTTTTTACCAAGAGTTGAAATTGACAGTGTAATTGTATTCTCAGCAACTTGGCATTTCAAAAAGAAAGATTTCTTAAACTTCATTAGCTTAGATGAAGACAAGCTGGTAGACAACATGAATAAATTTAAAACTTCAAATAACTTACCTGACAAAGTTCTTTTTATTGAAGGAGATAATGAGTTACTATTTGATTTGACCAATAAAATAAGTTTAAGTGTTTTCATTAATACAGTGAAGAATAAAGAACAAATAACTATTAAAGAATATTTATTCGATAACACACATTCATTAATAAAAAATAAAGAAGGGAAACCACATACAAATGAATGCTTGTGTATAGTTTCAAAAAAAAATAAGATAGTTGAAAGTAATTTATTAAATAATCATTATTTAACAAACATGAAAAATTTAAATAAAAAACGAGTATATACTATTGGAAGTAAATGGTTATATTATAAAATATACACCGGTGTTAAGCATACAGACAACATCTTAACTGAAATAATATCAGATATAATATTAAAATTAGAAAGAAGAAAACTTATCAATCAATGGTTTTTTATCAGGTATAATGATCCAGAGCATCATATTAGGCTCAGATTAAAATGTAATAATGTTACTAATATATCAAAAATCATATTTTTAATTAACAAAGAATTTCAACCAATTATATCAACAAAAAAAATTACTAATTTAATTCTTGACACGTATATTCAAGAATTGGAGAGATATGGGTCAAAAAACATGGAAAACACTGAAAGGATATTCCATATAGAAAGTCAAGCTGTTATTTCCGCCCTGCCTTTATTTCGAGGTGAGAATGGGCACGAGTTACGATGGAAATGGGCAATTGTTTGTGTAGATAGACTAATCTCTGATTTTGGGCTAGACTTTTTTCAGAAACACAAACTAATGGAATATTTAACAATCACATTCGGAAATGAGTTTAATTATAAAAGGAAGAGCGTTAAAATTCAATTGGATAATAAATTTAGAAAAAATAAAAACCTATTAAATGAGCTTTTCGAAAAAGAAAAAATATTTGACGCTGAAAATGAATATCTTAACGTGATTTTAAAGGAACGATCTCTTGCACTTAAAAAAATTTCAGAACAAATTATAGTATTAAAAAATAGAAACCAATTAGAAATTGATCTTAATCATTTATTATTTAGTTACATTCATATGAGTCTAAATAGAATATTTATGGGTAATTTTCGTTTAAACGAATTCGTTACTTATGATTTGCTATTTAGATATTATACGTCTAAATTAGCTAAAGATAAAAAATCTAAACAACAGTTGTGAATTATTTTTCCTAAAGGTAAATCTGTATGCATAATTTCAATAATCAGGTAAAATTAAAAATATTTATTCTTACGACACTAATATCTAATATATTAGTTGGGCAAAAACTGTTTAAAAGCAACGATAATTACAATATTCTAACAAACCAATTCACAAAGAGATTTGATGAAAGGAATGAAATTGGGATGATATACTTGTCCAATAAAATCAATGATACTTTAATTGAAAAAATAACTATTATTGGGCAAACATGGGGATTTCTAAAATATTACCACCCTACCGTTGCAAATGGTTATTTTGATTGGGACTCAGTTTTAACTAAATCATTAAAAGAAATAATTAGGTCAGATACAACAAATATTAATAAGATTATTCACAATTGGTTTAACTTGTTTGATTCCGATAAAAAGCTAAAAAGATTCAATTTACAAAATGAGAAAACGAAATTAACGCCTGATTTCACTTGGTTAGATAATTCTTTATTAAATGATACAATTATAAAAAAACTAAATAACGTTAAAAGATTAAAAAGAAACGGCAGAAACCGTTACGTAAAACTGAACCCAGGTATCCTAAATCCAAATTTTGATTCTGAACTTGAATACTCAGAAAAAAAAATTCCAGATTCATATTTACGATTACTTGGGTTAATTCGTTACTGGAATATCATACAATATTTCTATCCTTATCGCAATTTGATAGATCAAAATTGGAATGATATTTTACCAGAGTTTATACCTGTTTTTTTCAACAGTTCCAGTGAAATTGAATATAAATTGGCAATTCTCACTTTAATTTCAAGAGTTAAAGATTCACATGCTCAACTTTATGGAAATGATGAAACAATAGCACAATATAAAGGATTAAAAATCGCCCCTTTAAATGTTAGATTTATTGAAAGTAAACTTGTAGTTACAGGTTACAAAGATAACTTAGGCGAAACATCTGGTTTGAAAATAGGTGACATTATCGATAGTATTAACGGGGAAAGTATTAAAGAGCTATTGAATGAAAGACTTGCAATTACTTCTGGATCGAATTATAAAACTCAGCTTAGAAACTTATGCAGCAATCTTCTCCGCACAAATGATTCTAGTTTAATTATTGTTGCAAATAGAAATACCACAGTTAAAAAAATTAATGTTTCTTGTTATCCTATAAGTAAATTTTCTACTAATGATAAAATAATTAAAAAAGATACATGCTATAAATTAATAAACTCCAATATTGCTTATTTAAACGTTGGTTCCATAAAAAAAGACTATTTAAATTTATTTATGCCTGATATACTTAAAACTAAAGGCCTAATTATAGATTTAAGGGTTTATCCATCGGATTTTATTGTTTTTCATCTTGGCAGGTATTTTTTTCGTCATCCAAAGAATTTCGTAAAATTCACTAATGGTAGTATTCAAAACCCAGGCTATTTTACATACTCAAAAAAATTAAAAGTAGGCATTAAAAACAAAAATTATTATAAAGGCAAAGTCGTAATTTTAATTGACGAAAACACTCAAAGTTCCTCAGAATATCACGCTATGGCATTTAAAACGGCTTCTAATTCAATTACAATAGGAAGTTCTTCTGCCGGTGCAGATGGTAACATCTCAATTCTTTCACTTCCTGGGGGGGTTAAAACAATGATTAGTGGGATAGGTGTATATTATCCTGATGGTACAGAAACGCAAAGAATTGGAATTAAACCTGATATTGAGATACACCCATCCATAAAAGGAATAAGTGAACAAAGAGATGAAATACTTGAGAAAGCAATTGAAATTATTGAAAATTCTAATTCTGCAGGCCATCCAAATTAAGTGCACCCAAGATTTAGACTTTTTAATTTTTGTTTTAAATGCCAAGTAAAAATCAATCATTCATGCTCATCCAAAGCATATCCTTGAGCAACTGAATATTTTTACCGGTAGCGCTTGAAATAAAAATAACTTCTGTTTTATTTTTCCCTCTTAATTTTTTAAAAATATCTTTACGCATTTCATCTTCTAATTCATCATCTAATAAATCAGATTTTGTAACAGCTAAAACTCTTTTTTTATCTAACAATTCAGGATTAAATTTTTTTAATTCTTTTAATAATATTTTATATTCTTCAACCACATCAGTTGTATCGCAAGCAACCATAAAAAGCAGCATAGAGTTGCGTTCTATATGTTTTAAAAAGCGTAAACCTAAACCTTTGCCTTCGCTTGCTCCTTCTATAATACCAGGAATATCTGCCATTATAAAACTTTTATAATTACGGTATTTTACAATGCCTAAATTTGGTACAAGTGTTGTAAATGGGTAATTTGCAATTTCGGGTTTTGCGGCGCTTACAACAGATAGTAAAGTTGATTTACCAGCATTTGGGAAGCCAACTAAACCAACATCGGCTAATACTTTTAACTCTAAAATTTTCCACTCAACTTTTCCGGTTTCACCAGGTTGTGCAAATTTAGGGGTTTGTAAGGTTGGGCTTTTAAAATTAGCATTACCTAAACCTCCTCTACCTCCTGCAACAAAAACAACCTCTTGGCCATCTTCTGTTATTTCAAATTCAATTTCACCGGTTTCTGCATCTCGTGCAATTGTACCTAAAGGCACTTCTAAAATTTCATCTACACCTTGCTTGCCGCTACTGTTTGCGCTTCCTCCATTTTCTCCTTCACTTGCAATAACATGTTTACGGTATTTTAAATGAATTAACGTCCACAGTTGTTTATTGCCTTTTAATATTATATGTCCACCTCTGCCTCCATTTCCTCCATCTGGGCCACCCATTGCAGTAAACTTATCTCTATGAAAATGCATAGAGCCAGCACCGCCTTTACCTGAGCGGCAACAAATTTTTACGTAATCAACAAAATTAGTATCCAATTTAAAACAACTTACTTTTTCTTTTTACCAACTTTTTTATTTAACTTTTTTGGTAATGCTTTTTTAGCAACAACCTTTTTAACTACTTTTTTAGCAATTTTTTTAGTAGCTTTTTTAATTTTTGAGATTGGTTTTTTAATTATTTTTTTTGAAGCAGCCTTTTTTATTGGCTTTTTAGCAACAACTTTTTTAACTACTTTTTTGCTTATCTTTTTAGCTGTTTTTTTAGGAATAGATTTTTTAACTACTTTTTTTACCGCTTTTTTAATTGGTTTTTTAGCTACAGCTTTTTTAACGCTTTGTTTTTTCTTTACAACAGTTTTTGTTTTTTTAGAACTAGCCTTTTTAACTGGTTTTTGTTTAACAGAAGTTTTAACTACTTTTTTCACAACAGGTTTTTTTGTTTTTAAACTAGCACCAACATTTTTAGGCGATTTTTTGGTTTTTGTTTCTGCTAATTCTTCTGCTTCAGCGCGTTTAATTGCGTCTATTTCAAGTAGTAATTCAGGTTCAATATCTTTTGCTACATCAAAATCTTTTATTGTTAAATCTAAATGTTCAATATCCGATTCAAGATGAGTTAATTCCATTTCTGCTTTAATAAAAATAATTCTATCAGCAATATTGTTAAAAATTTCAGTAACAGAACCTATTCCATTAATACTATGAAATTTACCTTGCTCGTTATAATAATTTTTTAACGGCAAAGTTTTATTATTGTACTCTTGAATTCTAGTTCTAATAATTGTTTCGTCTTGGTCATCTGTTCTTCCACTATCTTTACCTCTATTTAATAATCGTTTAACTAACTCTTCATTATCCACTTCAAGTGCAACCATTGCACTTATGCCAGTACCTTTTTTTTGCAATAAATCATCTAAGGCTTCTGCTTGTATTGCAGTTCTTGGGAATCCATCAAAAATAAACCCTTTTGCAGTTGGATTTGCATCTAATTTATTTTCTATCATTCCAATTACAATTTCATCACTAACTAATTGGCCACTATCCATAACAGATTTAGCTTGTTTTCCTAATTCTGTGCCGTTTGCAATTTCGTTTCTTAAAATATCGCCAGTGCTTAAATGCACTAAATTATATTTATTAATTAAATTTTCTGATTGTGTGCCTTTGCCTGCTCCTGGAGGGCCAAACAACACTAAATTCAACATTTTTTCCATATTATTTATTTAAGCTAAAACGTATATTTCTTTTAAATTTCTACCTAATCCATCATAATCTAAACCATATCCAACAACAAAATCGTTAGGAATTTCTATTCCAACGTAATCAATTTTTCTTTCTTTTTTATAAGCATCTGGTTTAAGTAAAGCAGTTACAATTTTTATTTGTTTTACATTTTTTCTTTGTAAAACTACTTCTAATTTTTCAATTGTGGTTCCAGTATCTACAATATCTTCAACAACTACTATTGTTCTGTTACTTAAATCTTCGCTTAATCCTATTAATTCTGAAACAGTACCTGTGCTTGATGTACCATGATAACTAGCTAATTTAATAAACGAAATTTGACAAGGTATTGTAATTTCTTTTAATAAATCTGAGGCAAACATAAATGAACCATTTAGTACAACTAAAAAAATTGGAAATTCATTTTCTAAATCGGTATTAATTTTTTTTGCTAAATTTTTTACAGCAAAAGCAATTTTATTTTCGTCCAAATAAGGTTTAAATTGTTTATCTTTTAATGTAACTAAGTTGCTCATTTTAAGCAAATATACGTGTTTTAATTAAACCAAAATCAATCTATAACAAAAAAGCCGATTCATTTCTGAATCGGCTATAAAAAACAAACTTAATTTTTATTTATTTAAAACTATTCGTTTAACTATTTTTTCGTTTCCATTATTTATAGTTACAAAGTAAACACCGTTGCTATAATTTTTTAAATCAAGGTTAAACACCTCGTTAGTTACATTATTATGTTTACTTGACCCCATTAATTGTCCCATTACATTGTTTATAGTAACCTCTATTGTTTGGTTAGTAGCAAACGTTGTAATTAAACTTAATTCGCCATTACTTGGGTTAGGATATAACATTACAGAATTTGAAAACTCTGTAGTTTTTATTCCACTTGGTGTACCACATTGCATAATTGGTAAAATAGCTAAATTAGCATTAAAACCCCAAGCGGTTTTCATTTCGTACCAAGCTTGTGCCGCAGGAACCCCTGTCCATTTTTCGTACCCTCTGCTAACAGCAGTACTAACACCTGCATTAAATACAACTGCTGTATCTCCAGTTCCTGTAGGTAAAACAAGTGATGCAAAAAATCCACCTGATGAAGGTGCTGAAACAGGCGTACCAAAATTAAAACGATAAGGTTTAATTATTGGTGTAGAAAATGCTAAAGCAGGATTACCGCAGTAACTAACGTTAGTTTGAGAAGTAACTGCCATAATTGAACCTAATGTTGTACTAGTGAATCCTATTGATGAATTAGGCACAATGCCTGAAGGTGCTCCAGTAAATGTAGTTGATGTAGAATTATATATTCTCATACCAACAGATGAAGATGCATTTCCACCAGTACCTCTTGAACCATTATTAAAAAATAAAACCATTACACCTGTAATTTCAGGTGTGGTAATTGCACTATAATCTGCATTGGTATAATATTCTGCTTTTTCTAAATCTCCATAACAGTTACTACCTGCAATGTATCCTGCATTTGGACTACAACCTGGAGTGCTTCCATCTGCCCCGCCTTTAAATACATTTAAAGTATCTGCATTAGAAAAATGAGATAAAGTATCATCACAATTAGGTGTAACACTACAATTTGAAATTACAATTGCATTAAAATCTGTGTTTGACCCTAATGAATTTGTAGCAACAACAGAAATTGTATAAGAACCCGGTGTTGTAAAGTTAATACTTGGATTTGTTGCCGTATTGTTTGGACTAAATGAAACACCTGAAGAAGGGCTTGAACTCCAAACATAAGTAGGATTTGGATTACCATTAGATGAGTTATTAGTTGCAATTGATGTATTTATGCAACCATTTGCAGGAATACTAAAATTAGCTATTGGCGCAGAAGCAGATATATTACATAATGTTGCAGCACTTGCTGTTAATTGATTACGATGAGTACCATTTGCCATTGCTGTTTGCATACGTGAACGTTGATCTGGTGTAAACATATAGCAATAAGGATCATCAACATAATCCATAATATTCATAAACATATTCCCATTTGGAGCGCCCGCACATGAGTTAGAACCTGTTGCATATAAAGGATAAGTTGGTGCACCATAATTTTGACCGTATTGTCCACCAGCAAATCCACCTTTTTGTGGTGGCGTATCGTTACAATAATCTGTTGCAGAACAATCGCCTGAAATGTTTCCGTTTCCATCTCCTCCAATATGGCGTAAACCTAACCAGTGGCCAATTTCATGAGAACATGTTCTACCTTTATTGTATTGCGTGTATAATGTTCCAACAGTTCCTGTTGCTGCATAATGTGCCCAAACACCATCAGTAGTATTTGTACCTAGCCCACCAGGTAAACCTGTTAAACCACTACCAGCCGGAAAAGTAGCAAAACCTAATAAGCCTGCTCCGCTATTACAATCAGAAACCCAAATATTTAAATAACGTGTAGGATCCCAAATAGTTTGAGGTTTCATTATACTATTGCAAAAATTTTGAAATGTAGAAGGAGTATTATAATTAGAATGAGCAGGATTTTTTTGAGTAAACCCACCTGATAAAGTTAATGAATTATAGTTATATCTATGAATCCCTGGTTCTGTTAACGTTGTTCCACTAGGGTCTTTTTGCGCTAAGCAAAAATTTATGTTAGTATTTGCTGCACCAACGGCTGAAAATGCAGTTGCTGCTAAATTTCCAACATTAAAACCTGTACCTGCATAATCTGCATTTAAAGGTCCCATCTGAGAATTAACTTGAGATTGAGAAATGTTTGGAGCTGTACCTACACCTTGCCCACCATGAATGATGTGAAATATAACAGGAATTGTGTAATTTGCCATGTTTGATTTACCTTGTTGTTGCTTAAATTCTTCAACTTTTTGGTTAAACCATGCATCCCACTCTGCAGGTGGTATTTGAGTGTAACAACCTCTATTATTTATATGTTGTGGTTGTTGAACAATGTTTACTGGTAGTGCAGAATTTGTAACCTTTTTTTGAGCATAGGTTCCAAAAGCGAGTAAACTTGCTAGTGAAAGTAATTTTATTCTCATGTTGTGTTTGTTTTTGTTTAAGCTAAAGTAATTTATTTTTAAGCCAACGCAAAATTTAAATGTTAAATTCTACTCAATTTTAGACAAAACAAAAAAAATTAACATAAAATTATTATTTAAAGCATTTGTTTTAATAATTTAATTAAAAAAAATAATTTTTACAGAATTTAAAATTTCAAACCAATAACTAAAACGTCATCTACCTGGTCTAGTTTTCCTCTAAAGTATATGAAAAAGTTTTCTAAGTTACTTTTCATTTCAGAAATTTGAGTGTTTTTATTGTTTAACAAAATTTCCTTAAATTTTTTAGTGGTCATTTTTTTGTTTTTTTCGAAACCAAATTGGTCAGCATAACCATCGGTAGTCATAAATACTAAATCGCCTGAGTCCAAAATAATTTCGGTTTCATTAAACTCTTGCTCATTACTTGTAAAGCCTCCAATAGCTGTTTTTGTTGATTTAATCTCTTCTACAATTGAATTGCTTTTCCTTAAAATTAATAATGAACGATTTGCACCAGCATAATTAATTTTAGTTTTACCATTTGCTAAATAATTTATGTTTATTAAAGCAATATCCATACCATCTCGATTGGTATTGTTTTCGTTTTGATTGAGTGATTTTTTTACTCCAACATTTAATAAACTTAAAACTTGTTTCGGACTGCTACTAATAGCTGCAGCTTTATCAAGATTTTCTTTACCAATTAAACTCATAAAAGCGCCTGGTACGCCATGACCAGTACAATCTACACATGCCATTAAAAACCCATTATTAGTTTCTGCTGCCCAATAAAAATCGCCGCTTACAATATCTTTAGGTTTATATAAGATAAAATAATCTTTTAAATTTTTCTTTAATATAGTTTCCGATGCCAATAAACTTTGTTGAATTAATTTTGCATAATTAATACTGTCTGTAATTTCTTTATTTTTTTCTTCAATTAATAAATTTTTAAAGGCTAATTGTTTGGCGTTTCTTTTATTTAACACAAAACTTCTGTAAATAAAAATAACTGCAATTAAAGACATTAATAAAGCCACAACAGAAGCTATAATTAAATTTTTTTGTTTAGCATTTTGTTCTGTTTTATTTTTAATTTGCTCAGACTTTAATTTAAGTTCAGCATCTTTTTTTTCGCTGTTGTATTTAATTTCTAATTCTTGTAATTCATTGTTATTCTTTTCACTTTCAATTGAATCTTTTGCATTTTTATACTTTTCCCAAATTAAACAACATTCTTTATACTTTTTTAAATTAAATAAACTGCTTTGAATTCCAAGTAATCCATTACAATAAAAATTACCTATTTTATTTTCAAAAGCTAATTTTGTTCCTTCTTCTAAATGAATTAAAGCTTCTTTATATTCTTTTTTTAAATTAAGTACATTTCCAATATTAATTTTAGATCCAGAGACTCCTTTTATATCATTTAATTTTGATCTTATTTGAAGACCTTTATTTAAAAAACTAATTGCATTATCATAATCTTTTGTTTTTTTATAAATTAAACCAATATTATTATAAGTGTTAGCTAAATATTTTTTTTTACCATTTTTTAATCTTATTTCTAAAGCTTTAAAATGATAAAATAATGAGGAATCTGTTTGATTTATGTTTTTATAAATTGTACCTAAAGCGTTATAGTTCTCTGACAAATCTGTACTGTCGTATATTAATTTTGCAATTGGTATGGAGTAATGGTATTGCCTAATTGCAATTTTATATTTTCCATCATTTGAATAAACATTCCCTATTCTATTATGGCAAATAACTTGAACATACAAATTGCTTACATTCTCAGCCTCTTTAAGGGCTAAAATATAACTTTCAAGTGCTTTATCGTATTTTTTTAAATCATCGAAATAATAGCCTTGTTTAAATATAGCGTATGAATTAAGCCTTTTTAATTTTGAATTTTTGCCAAGTTCACCAATTAAAAAAATTAAAGAGTCTTTTTGTTCTTGATTTAATTTTTCAGAAAAAGAAGCCTTGTAATAAGTATCTATTTTTACGCTATCGTTTTTAGCGTTCTTAATTTTTAAGTTAAGACTATCTAAATAGCTTTGAGAATAACTTAATTTAAAGCACAATAAAAATAATATGTAAAATATATTACGCAACCAATTAATCGGCTTGTAAAAATGGGTATCTGTAATCTACAGGCGGAACCCAAGTTTCTTTAATTGTTCGTGGGCTCACCCAACGCAATAAATTTACCTTATGTCCGGCTTTATCGTTTGTTCCACTACCTCTTGCTCCACCAAATGGTTGTTGCCCAACTACAGCACCTGTACATTTATCGTTAATATAAAAATTACCTGCACTATTTGCTAATTTTTTACAAGCTAAATCAATTACATATCTATCGTTTGCAATAATAGAGCCTGTTAATGCGTAAATACTTGTGCTATCTACAATATCTAATAATTCTTCAAACTTATTATCATCGTAAACATAAATGGTTAAAACTGGGCCAAATAATTCTTCGCACATGGTTGTGTATTTTGGATCATCAACTTTTATAGCTGTAGGTTCTATAAAATATCCAACCGATTTATCTGCATTACCTCCAACAATTATTTCAACTCCTTTATCAGTTTTTGCTTTGTCAATTGCTCCTTTTAATTTATCAAAACTTTTTTCGTCTATTACTGCATTAACAAAATTGGTAAAATCTTCTGTTCCTCCCATTTTCATTGATTTTACATCGTCAACAAATTGTTTTTTAAACTCAGGCCACATACTTGCTGGCACATAAGCTCTAGAACAAGCGCTACATTTTTGTCCTTGGTACTCAAAGGCACCACGCGCAACAGCAACTGCACTTTCTTTAACATCTGCAGATTGATGAATAACAATAAAATCTTTACCGCCAGTTTCACCAACAATTTTTGGATACGATTTATATTTATGAATATTGTTTCCAATAGATTTCCAAATGTTTTGAAACACCTCGGTGCTACCTGTAAAATGAATTCCAGCAAAATCTTTATGATTAAAAATTACTTCGGCAGCATCTGGCCCGCTTGGGTAAATTAAATTTATTACACCTGCAGGTACGCCAGCTTTATTAAATACTTCCATTAACACATTTGCACTATAAACCTGCGTATTACTTGGTTTCCAAACAACAGTATTGCCCATCATAGCACAGCTTGTAGGTAAATTACCTGCTATGGCTGTAAAGTTAAATGGTGTGAGTGCGTAAATAAATCCTTCTAATGGCCTCCATTCTATTCTATTCCACATACCAGGCCCACTAATTGGTTGTTCGTTATAAATTTCAGTCATAAACGAAACATTAAATCTTAAAAAATCTATTATTTCGCAAGCACTATCAATTTCAGCCTGAAAAGCGTTTTTACTTTGCCCAAGCATAGTTGCAGCGTTTAGTTTTGCTCTATACGGACCTGCAATTAAATCTGCTGCTTTTAAAAAGATACTTGCTCTATGTTCCCAAGGTAAATTAGCCCATTGCTCTTTTGCGGCTAAAGCAGCGTCAATTGCTTGTTGTATATGTGTTTTATCACTTTTATGATATTGCCCTAAAGTGTGTTTATGCTCATGTGGGGGGTGTAAACGGGCAACAACATTACTACGCACTTCTTTTCCTCCTATGTACATAGGCACATCTATTTCAATACTTCTTAAATAAGAAAGCATAGATTGTAATTCTTTTCTTTCAGGACTACCTGCTGCATATTGCTTAATTGGTTCGTTAACCGGAGTTGGTACTTTATAAATTCCTTTTGGCATAAAAATAATTTTAAGCAATAAAGATAAGTTTTATTTTACTTTAAAAACATTAAATTAACAACAATTGTTATTAATTTTAAAGCCAATTAAAAATCAAAAAAAATACTATTTAACAGTACTGACTTTAGTCATTTTATTTACAGTTTATTGTAGTTTAATTGTACCTAAACTATCATTTAATTACAACTTTGAGTCGTTTTTCCCAAATGAAGATAATGAAACTGAAATTTATAATAATTACAGAAAAACATTTGAGTATGATAATGAATTTGCATTAATTGCTATAGAAAGAAATAAAGGAATTTTTGAATATAATTTTTTAAATGATATAAATAATTTTACAACAGAGTTAGGTAAAATTAAAAACATTGTAAAAGTAACTTCTCCAACAAACATAAAACATATTTCGTTTGGCGGATTAATTCCTGTACAAAGTAAAATTTTGCATTTTAACGATAAAAGTTTGTATAAAGATGATAGTATTTCTATTTACAATTCATCATATTTAATTGGCTCATTTTTTGCAAGCAACGCTAAATCGTTAAGTATTTTTATAAAAACTAAAGACGTTTTAACTAAAAAAGAAAGTGATGTTTTAGCTAAACAAATTACAAACTGCATTAATAAATATAATTTTGAAAATGTACATTATGTTGGAAGAATTTATGCCCAACAAGTATATCTATCAAAATTACAAACAGAATTTACTTTGTTTTTAATCCTTTCTTTTTTTATAGTAATTATATTTTTATGGTTTAGTTTTAAAAGCTTATACGGAATAGTCGTCCCTATAATAATTGTAATACTTTCTGTATTGTTTACACTTGGTATAATGCAATTATTAGGTAAACAAATTGATATAATGTGTACAATGTTACCTACAATGATTTTTATTGCAGGAATGAGCGATGTTGTACATTTTTTTACAAAATACTTTGAAGAATTAGCTAAAGGAACGGTTAAAGATAAAATATACAGTTTAATCTTAAAAGAAGTTGGATTTCCTACATTTTTAACTTTAATTACTACTGTAGTTGGTTTTTTGTCGTTACTTTTTACCTCAATTCAACCAATTAGAGATTTTGGAATTTACACATCAATTGGTGTTGTAATTGCTTTTATTTTAAGTTACACCTTACTTCCTGCATTATTATATTTTTTTACACCAAAAAAATTAATTGCGGTTCACAATGAAAATAATAAATCTACCAGGATTATGCGTAATGGATTATTTTGGATTTTTAGAAATCAAAAAACAATTATTGTTAGTTCTGTAATTGTAGTTTTAATTTCGATATTTGGAATTACAAAAATTAAAACCAATAACATTTTACTTGAAGATTTAAGTGAAAAAGTTAAAATTAAACAAGACTTTAATTTTTTTGACAAACACTTTAGTGGCGTTAGACCACTTGAAATTGCTATAGGTGTTAAAAAAAATAATTTATTAGATACAACCACTATTCAATCTTTAAATAAAATAGAAAATTTTATTAAAAAAGAATATCAAGCAGGTTTTTTAATATCAATTCCGGCAATTGTTAAACAATTAAATTACAGTTTAAATAATATTAAATCTGATAGTTTACCTGTTGGAAATAATCTTTTAGAAATAACAAATTTTATAAATCAAAACAAAAAAAGTAAGGAACTTAAAAAAATTATAACATCAGATTTAATGCTTACACGAATTAGTGGGAAAATACGAGATGAAGGAAGTTTAACAATAGGTGAAAGAAATAAAAAATTATTAGCATATTATAATTTAACCTGCGATACATCTAATATAACTTTAAATATTACTGGAGCCGCTCATTTAATGGATAGAAATAATGAATATATGGTAGAAAATATGGCACAAGGTTTTGGGTTTTCATTATTAATTATTGCCATTTTAACTTTCATTTTACATAAAAGTTGGCGAATGGTTTTAGTGTTTTTTTTACCTAATATTTTTCCTTTAATTGTAATTGCTGGATTTATGGGTTACGCTGGTATAGAGTTAAAAGCTGCAACATCATTAGTTTTTAGCATTGCATTTGGTATTGCAACTGATGATACAATTCATTTTATTTCGCGTTTAAAAATAGAATTAGGGTACGGAAAAAGTATATTATATGCTTTTAAACGAACTTATTTTGAAACAGGAAAACCAATTGTATTAACTACATTTATTTTAATGGGAGGTTTTATGAGTTTAATGTTAAGCGATTTTCAAAGCACATTTTATTTTGGTTTTTTAATTTGCATAACTGTAATTGTTGCTGTTTTAGCAGATATTTTTTTATTACCTGCATTGTTATTTTTAATTTATAAAAAACGTAAATGAATCTTGAACCCTATTTAACTTCAGATGGATCATACACTTTAATTAATAAAGAAACTAATTGCGCATACCATTCGTTACATGGTGCTGTTACAGAAGGAAAAGTAGTATTTATAAATTATGGTTTAAACTATGCTTTTGAAAAATTTGGTTCATCAATAAATTTATTAGAAGTAGGTTTTGGTGCAGGTTTACACACATATTTAACTTTACTTGAAGCATCTAACACAAAACAAAATGTTTTTTGTACAAGCATTGAAATTAATCCGGTTCAATTAAAAATATGCGAACAACTTAATTATGAAGATTTAACTAAGGATATAAATTTAAAATTAAATTATAAAGATTTAATAAATGCCGAATGGAATAAAACAACTCAACTTAACAACTATTTTTCAATTCAAAAATTACTTACAAACATTTATAATTTTGAATATATTTTACCTTATCATGTTGTTTATTACTCAGGTTTTTCGCATACTGCAACACCCGAAGTATGGGAAAAAGAAATATTTGAAAAAATGTTTAAGCATTTACCAATAGGCGCATGTGTTGTTACACATTGTGCTAAAGGAGTGTATAAACGCATGCTTAAAGAAGTTGGTTTTACGGTTGAAACATTAAAAGGGCCACCAAGAAAAAATGAAGTTACAAGGGCTATAAAAATTTAATTTAAAATTAATTCAGGCATTCCAACAGGTGCCGAGTCGTAAAAAGCTAATTCATGAATGTTGGCTTTTACATATTTTATAATTGGAAACGTGCTTAAAACATCCATTACTTCTTGTTCACTAACTGCTTCAATATATATCCAAACATTTTTTCTATCCATATCTAATGCATATGATAAAACAGTTTTATTTTCTAAAAGTTTATTAATTAATGTTCTTTGTTCAGGTATTAAATCATATAATTCTTTACTAAACAATTCAGGTAATTTTAAATTAACTAAAAAAACATCTTTCATGGCACAAAGGTAAACTATATATTAATATAAATTAATATTATTTTGCAATAACTCTAAACTCTGTTCTTCTATTTTTCGCTTTATTTTCAGGGCTATCGTTTTTAACTTTTGGTTTTGTATCGCCATAACCCTTGTAAGATAACCTATTAGCCTGTATTTTACCTTCATTAATTAAATACTCAACAACCGATTTAGAACGGTTATTGGATAATGTTAAGTTTGCTTTTTTATCTCCATCGCTATCTGTATGACCCCCCACTTCTATTTTAAGCGATGCGTTCTTAATTAAAAACCCAACTAATTTATTTAACTCAACTTTACTTTCAGGTTTTAAGTCCCATTTATTTACATCAAAAAATATATTTTTTAATTCAATAACACTTCCTGTGTCTATAGGCTGAAGAGGAATATCTAAAACATACGGTTTCGAAAAATCCGTTACTTTATTTTTTAAAATAAAATTATCGCTATAAAATGCAAAACCTTCTTTATTTACATTAACCATATAATTTTTATTTGAAGTAAGTGTAACTAAAAATTCGCCATTTTTTTGCGAAAAGGATTGCGTAACTTTTTCTTGTTTTTCTAAATCAAATAATTCAAAAATGGCTTCAAGAGGTTCTTTTGTTTTTGCATTGTATATTTTCCCTTTAACATAAGTTATTTTTTCAGGACGAACATCTTCAGGTAATTCAAATTGATAAATATCTAAATCTCCATATCCCCCCTCTCTACTACTAGCAAAGTACGCTAAATTACCGGCAGGGTCAACTAATAAACTGTTCTCATCTTTAGCTGTATTAATTGGATAACCTAAATTTACTGCGGGTCCCCAATCGCCATTAGCTTGTCTTTTACTCATAAACAAATCTGTACCACCTAAACCTGGGTGACCGTTACTTGCAAAATATAAGGTCATATTATCAGGATGTATAAATACACTTTCTTCTTCGCCAGGAGAGTTAACATTGCTATTTAACTTAACAGGTTGTTTAAATCTACCATCTTCGCCTATTTCGCTCATGTAAATATCCACATCTTTTGCATTTGGACCTCTTCCGGTATATCCTTTAATAAAATACAATGTCTTTCCATCGCTACTAAAACTTGGTTGTGTTTCCCAATTTTTACTATTTATTAAATTACCTCCATTACGAGGTTTACTCCATCTTCCATTAATTTTTTGTGAATAAAAGATATCACAACTTCCAAAGCCTTTTCTATCTTGCCCGCCATAATCACCAAACTCATCAGAGCATGATGCAAAAAACATAATATTACCATCAGCAGAAAGAGTTGGAGCACCTTCGTTTCCATAACTATTAATATCTGTTAATGGAAATGCCTGTTGCCAAACATTTTTTTCGCGGTAACTCATATAAAAATCTTCGTTAAATGCACCAACAATGTCTTTACGAGGAATTGCTCTGGTAAACATAAATTGTTTTCCATCTGCACTAATAGCCGGAAAATATTCTCCATTTTCTGTATTAATTCCGGGCCCTACATTAATTGGTTTAAAGGGTTTAGGGTTTTTAATTAAGTTAATTGCAAAATCTGCATTTTTAACTTCTTTTTCAGCTTCAGATTTTAAGTTTGGATTTATTCTTTCAAACTTTAAAAAATTTAAAAAAGATTGTTTGGCATTTTCATATTGTGCATCTAATTTATAAGCTTGTCCTAAATAAAAATTATTGTCGGTCATAAACTTAGGGGCAATTAAAATGGCTTGTTTATAAAAATCAATAGCTTGTTTTGGTTTACCTTTCATCATTAAAAAATCTGCGTAAGCCGAATTAGCTTCAGCAAAATTTGGATCTTCTTTTAACGATGCTATTATTTTTTTTTCGGCCTCTACATCGTTTCTTACTTCAAATAATTTTCTACTTTCTTCAAATAATTTTATTGCTTTTTTATTTGTAGAGGTATAAGCACCAGGAGGTAAATTAGTTTGCGAAAAACTAAAAAAACTTAAAATAATAATTAAAAATGTATATAAAGTTTTCATATTACAACCCTGCCCAAGTTTTTAAAGTTAATTTTTGTTTATCAGTTATATTCTCGTTTACTTTTATTGTATTTTTTCTAACAACATTTATCATTATAGCATTTGCTTTTAATGTTTTATATTTAAATTTCCCTTTTCTAAATTTTGGGCGAGCAATTTCAAAAGTAACCAAATCACCTTCTTTTGTATTTGTAAAATAATTTCCAATTATATTTTTAATATTTATAATATCAATAACCTTGCCATTTAATTTAACTAGTTGATCGCCATTTTTAAATTTTAACATTTTCCCAAAATCATCCATTTGTTTTGTGTTATAAACTACTAAACGTTGTGTTTTTTCATCAAAACCATAATCTACACCCCCAAGAGTAATTTCTTTACTTTTTTCTTCTTTAATAAAAGTTATGCCAATTTTTTCGAAAATTTTATCAATAGGTAGGGGAGTTTTACCACTAACATGTGTTTTTAAAAACACTCCAATTTCAGGGTAAGTAAATTTTTCTATATCATTAAATAAATCTTCATCGTTAAACGAAACATTTTTACCGTATTTACTTGCTAAATCTTTCATTAAATTTTGAGTACCATAATTTCCATTACTTAAATCGCGCAACATAATATCTAAACACATACCTATTAATGCACCTTTTTCATACACATTATTATATTGTATATGTATTTTATCTTCTAAAACATTTTTGCTCATCCAAGTAAAACTCATTGTATCATTAAATGCAACTAAACTATTGTTGTATTTTTCCATCATAGTTTTAATTAAATCATCAACTGTAATTAGTCCTCCTTTACATTGTGCGTGGTGCGCTGCATACTCTGTCATTCCTTCATACAACCATAAATGTTCGCTCATAGTTGGGTTATTAAAATCAAACTCACCAATTTGTTTTGCATGAATATTTAAAGGTGTTACAATATGAAAAAATTCATGCGCCGCAACATCTCTAATCTCTTGTTTTAATCTAGTACTATCATTTTCATACAAAACATAAAAAGATGAATACGAGTGCTCTAAAGCGCCAGCAGAGCCTGATAAGGTTGGTTTATCTGTAAAATAAAACAAAAAAGCATATTTATCTACAGGTAAAGTTCCACCAAGATACATGCGTTGAATATCTAACAATTCTTTTAATGTATTAGCAATAAATTTTGAGTTAATTAATTTATTAGGCGAATAAACACTTACCAAAACTTGTGCATTTGCAACTTGTAAAGATGTAGTATCGGGGATAGTGTACATAATTGGCGAATCAACCAAATCATGATAATTAAATACAGAAATAACATCTTTATCTGCATTAACTTTTATATTGCTTAAACCTGTACTTGGATAAAATCCAATTGGTTTTGTAAACTCAAGAATAAAATTGTTTTTTATATAATTTTTAAAATATCCAAATAAATTGTGGGTATTTATACTAAAATTTTTATTTTCTTCAAAATTACTTCCACCAGGTTCAAAAACAGTTTTTTCATCTACTTTACCATTGCCTGTTTTATCAAAAGTATCGTCAACTTCATAAGTAATTTTTTCAATTAAATTAGATGGTGATAATTTATAACAGTTTACATTTAATTTTTGAACTTTTATTTCTGCTCCTTTTTTGCCATATACTTTAAAGTTTGTAATGTATTTTCCAAAATCATAAACTTCATAAGTACCAGGTACCATTGCAGGAAAACAAAATTCAACTTCATTTTCTTTAAATGTAGGTGGAACAAGTTCAACCAACAATTTATCATTTTTTAAATTAGTTAAATTAACATAGTAATAATAATTTTCATCGGCTTTAATTATGCTTATTAAAAGTGTAAATAAAAGTATTAGAGTATTTTTCATTTAAGTGTTATAATTTAAATTATTTTGAGTTTATTTTAAAATTAAAGAATAGTTTTTCCATTTATATTTAATTCGAAAAACAAAAAAAGTTACGATTAACATACAAAGTGTAAAAATCATATCTGTAATTGCATTACTATTATTTACTTCAAAAACAGAATAAGCTTTAATTACCGAAGATTTAGATGTGGTAAATAAAATTACCATTAAATTATTTGCACAATGGATACCAAAAGCTAATTCTAACCCTTCGTCTAATAAAGTTATTATACCTAAAAATAATGCAAAAACAAAATAATAAATAAACATTAAACCTATTCCATGTTCCATTACTTCGGGGTTAGACATGTGCATTAATGAAAAAAACAACGAAGTTACAATTAAAGGTATTAAACTTTGTTTTAACCCAATTGATAATCCTTGCAAACCGTAACCTCTAAATAAAATTTCTTCCCATAAAGTTTGTAATGGTATAAAAAATATTAAAATAGCTAAACTTCCAATAAAATTTTTAAAATTAAATGTAAGAGTAAAATTATCTTTACTAATAAAATATTGTATTAATAATGTTGCTATAAACATTAAAGCCCAAAGCGTAAATCCAAATATAAATTTATTAATTCTAAATTTTGAAAAGCCAGTAATAACACTTAGTATATTTTTTTTATGTATTTTATATAATCCAATTAAAAACAAAATAGCTGTAATAATAAATATAGAAAACAACATCATTAGCATTAAATTTCTATTTATACCCATTTTATCTGCATTAAACAGCACATTACTGTTTTGCATAATTTCAGTATCGCTAATTCCTGCTTGTTTAGCTTTAATTAATAATGGAAATGCTAACAAACTAGGGTAAATAAAATAACCTGTAAAAGCTATAATTAAGGTTAATACATACATGTATAATTTATTATACCCTGTTGTTAATCCCTTTAAAATAAATTTATTTTGAAAATGATTTTGCGAAATGGTTTCAGCTATTGGTTGCTCTGAATTCAATTTAAAAATAAATTATATGCATTTAAAGTATAAATATAGTTATTTTTATAACAAAATAATTTATGAAAAACCTTGTTTATTTAGCTCTATTTATCTTGCTCATTCAATCATGCACCGAGCCTAAAACTGAAATAACTTACAACAGCAAAGAAGATTTAGGAAAGGCTTTGTTTTTTGACCCAATTTTATCGAGAGATAGCTCTTTAAGTTGCGCCAGTTGCCACAAACCTGAATTTGCTTTTGCTGATAATCAAAGTTTTAGTAATGGCGTAAACAATCAAAAAACAGACAGAAATACACCAAGTTGTATGAATTTAAGCAATAGAACTTCATATTTTTGGGATGGACGTGCAGCAACATTAGAAGCTCAAGCCTTAGGCCCAATAGAAAACCCTAAAGAAATGAATTTGCCATTAAGTATTGCAATACAAAGGCTAAAAAACAATGAAATTTACCAAAAAGCATTTTTAAATATTTACAAAACTCAACCTAATACAAATAACTTATCTAATGCTTTAGCAGAATACCAAAGGACTTTAGAAACGAATGATAGCCCTTTTGATAATTACATGAATAATAAAGATACTGTAAGCTTTACAGCAAGTGCAAAAAGAGGGTTAGAGCTTTTTAACACAAAAGGTAAATGTTTTGATTGCCATTTTGGAGTTGACTTTAGTGGAAATGATGATTTTAAAAACATTGGTTTATATAACGAAAAAAATTATAATGATGCAGGTAGATTTCTTATTTCTAAATTAAAAAAAGATTTAGGTACATTTAAAACACCAGGGCTAAGAAATATTGCACAAACCGCACCTTATATGCATGATGGTAGTTTTAAAACATTAAGTGAGGTTATAGATTACTATAATGAACCTGATAAATTTGTTTTAAATAGCATTAATAGAGATACTTTGTTAAATAAACCTTTAGGATTAACAAAAGAAGAAAAAAATGATATTGAAAATTTTTTACTTAGTTTAAGCGATAGCCGTTTTACAAAAAAATAATTTCTTATAATTAATTACTGTAATATTTTTTGTGCAAATGCAATAATGTGTCCATCACAATCTGCAAAATAACAAACTTTATCTCCCCAATCTCTTGGCTTAATTTCGCTAATTAATTTTGCGCCAATTTTTATTGCATTGTCAAATTCATCTTCAATATTATCTACAACAAAATACAATTCGCATTTAGGAATACCGTTTGCTAAACTAGGGTGTGGTGTATTATTTAATAATATTTTGGCTATTCCGTTGTTGGGCATAATGCCAAGTTTAAAAAAATCAGAAAAAACAAACTCTGTCATTCCTGGTACATTTAGGTTGGGTTGTTGTTTAAATAATTTCGAATAAAAATCTGTACTTGTTTGTTGATTTTCAACATACAAAATGGTTTCAACAAGTTTAATATGATTCATTTTTTATCTGTTTTAATTAATGTTCAAATATTTGACTTTTATTTTGTTGCTTTATAAATTGCTGCCTGCGTGTTTTTTATTTGTAAAGATATTTTCAATTAATAAAAGATTTATTTTAAAACAAAATTATGAAATTAAAAACTCTAACATAAAATATTATTAAAGTCAAAATTAAATTTAATTGAAAAAAAATATATCTTTCGTGTTTAAAAATGAAATTATACAATACATTAAATAAAATATTATTAATTTCAATAATATTTTTCACAAACGCTATTTTTAGTCAAAATAGTTTTCCATTAAAACCAAAAAACTACGTTACTAACGAAACTTCAGTATTAACAAAAGAAGAAGAGGATTTATTAAATTTAAAATTAAAATCGTTTGAAGATAGTACTACAAATCAATTATTTGTTTTTATAGCACCTTCATTAAATGGCAATGCAATTGAAGATATTTGTCAGGATATTTTTAAAACCTGGCAAATTGGTACTAACGAAAAAAATAATGGTGTTTTAATTGCAATATTTATTGATGATAGAGAATTTAGAATTCATACGGGGTATGGCTTAGAGGGTGCCCTCCCCGATTTGTTAACTAAACGTATACAAGATGAGGTAATGCGCCCAAAATTTAAAACAAATGATTATTATGATGGGATTAACCAAGGAATTGACAAGTTAATTTTCTACTCTAAAAACGAGTATAAACCCGATGAGTTTGATAATGAAAACCCTATTGGTATATTTTTATTTTTTTATGGATTTAGTTTAATTTGTTTAATTACAATTTTTTGGTTAGCTAAAAAAATAACAGATAAACCTGGTAAAAAGAAAGCCATATTAATAATAAGTGTTATACTTTTTTTATTGCCTTTTGTAGGTTCATTTTTGTTAATTATTTGTGTTTTAATAACATTATCAATGCGTAAAGATTTGTATGATGACACTAAAGGTAATGGCTCAAATTGGAAAAGTTCATCTTCTTCTAGTTCATGGAAATCTAGCAGTTCATCATCTTCATCAAGTTTTGGTGGCGGCGGAGGTGGTAGGTCTGGCGGTGGCGGAAGCAGTAGCTCGTGGTAAATTTTACAAATTTAACTTGCATTTATTGCTTTTCTATATTTAATAAAGCTTTCAATTTTTGTTTATCTAATTTATTTTTTATCGAAAAATCTAAAAAATATTTTATTTGCCAATTTTGTGTTTTAATTGCTTGTTTATTTGTTGTAATATCCCAAGGTGGGTAAACCCTTATCCCTCGTTTACCTTCTTTACCTTTTTTTGTTATTATACATTTTTCAACTAAAATTGATTTTGGAAAAATAAACTGACCAAAGTTATTTTCGCTTTTAGAAGTAATTATTATAAAATCAAAATCATCTAAATCATTAAAAGGTTCTGTTAGTCCGTTTTTGTTTCTTTTCCAAATCGCAACAAATTGCCCTGTTTTAGTTGGTGTAATTTTAGATACGCGATATTGAATAACTTTTTCATTTAACTTAAAAGAGCAAGCTTCATATTCAACACTTTCTTTATTTAAAATAAGGTTTGTTAAGTTAAAACCACACTTGTTGTAAACTAATTCATTAATTATTTTTAAGTTGTATAAACTTAAATTTTGATTATTTAATGTGTTTTTAGTTAGCATAGTTTACTATAAAATATTTTCATATTCAATAATTAGATAATAGTTTAATTGCTTCAGTTTGAGAAGTAACAAAGTTGATTTGGTTGCCTTTGTTGCTTTCATAAATAAAATTGGCTAAACTTTTACTTGTGTATTTAGAAAAGGCACCAATAATTACTAGGCGAACACGATAAGTCGAAAATTTTTGAAGTATTTCGCCTGCAATTCCATTTTTCAAATCAAAAAAATCTGGGGTGATATTTTTCTCGTAAATTATAATCTTATCAAAGTCTTGGTAATACAAGTTCCCTAAAAGCTCTACACCATCATCAATATTATTTATTACATTTTTTTTCGAAATTACTTCTGCAATTTTAATATTGTTTATATAATGTGTTTCAATTTTCATTTTTAATTAATTTAATCCTCCAACTTTATCCTTAAACGGTATTAAACTTTATAAAAAATATTTAGATTTTAATTTTTAAGTTATTCAAAACAACTTACCCTTTACAAAATTTAGGTTTAAATAATGGCTATTTACTCAAGTCCTTTTTTATCTGGATTCCAAAATGGTTTTGTTTTAATTTGCTTAGGATTCCAATTTAATTCTTGTTTAAAATACTTGTTCAAGGCAACACATATTCTACTATCTCCTCCAATATAAACTATTTTTTTTCCATTCATTTTTGGAACAATTTCTTTAACCTTACTAATAATTTCATTAATTGGGTTTTGAGGTAATTCAAAAAAATTAAATGGATTTGTTCCGTCAATGTCAGTAAATAATTCCTTTATGTGTTGGCTGTATATTATACTTTCAACCTGTTTATTTTTTGATAAGTTACGACAAATTATATATAAATGAGATAATGCAGATAAGTCGCCAATCATTAAGTAACTATCAGCACTTTCATCTAAAATAAAATTTCCTTTTTTCCATGAAAAGTACACGTTGTCGCCAATTTGTCTTTGTTCAACCCACTTTGCGCCTGAACCATTACTTTGAGTTGCAATCGCCAAGTCAAGTGTTCCATTTGTTTTATCTATATTCCAAACTGAATAACTTCTTACAAAATCTTTCATTGTTAAACTTTCTTTTGTTAAACCAATGCCAACTCGTAAAAAGTAACCTGGAACAAACTCAATATTTTTGATGTTTTCATTTTTAACACGTATCCAATATACAACATCTGATATTTTTTGTTTTTCAACAATAGTATTTCCTTTAAGTACCTTATGTAATATGTTTTTTAGAAAATTCATGATTTAATTTTTGCTAAAATTAAACAAATTAAATTATGTTGTGCGATTAGGTAATGAATATGTCTTTTAATTGCTTATCCATTTTCTAATTGAAATTTTATTTAACTTAAATTTAGAATTAACATCAAATGCTTATATTCATTCAAATTATTATAACAAAACATTACGCAAAGCAATATACTAACACAATTCCAACAACTTGTTTTTAGTATAACTTATCATTATTGTTTTATCATTTTAAATATCTTTCCGTTAACTTTCAATGTATATAATCCTGTGTTTAAATCCGAAATTTCAATCATGTATTTTTCGCCATTTTGTGTAAGTGTAGAGGTTTTTAATTCTTGTCCTGACACATTATAGATTGAATAAATTAATTTCTCTTGTTTAGTTTGGAAGGACAAATAGACGAAATCTTTAGATGGATTCGGATAGATTTCAATTTCAACTGGCACTGTTCTATTATCCAATCCTGTTGTAATAGTTGATGTTAACATATATGTCCACACATTGTTGTTAATAGCACTTAATTTTATTGGCACATTATGATTAAGTATAACTACGCCTGGTGCTTGTGTAGTGTAAAGACAATGTGAATTTCCATATGGTATAGTAATATTGTCAATTTGCGTTGAATCATCGCTTAACAACATTCCAAGCCCAGATATAACTTTAAACTGCTTATTATAAGACACAGCTTCATCATTAAGGCTTAAATAGGAATAATGTCGAATTACAGGTGTAATTCCTGGTTGTCTTATCCAGTTTGCTGAATTGGAATAAAAATCACTGTAATCATTTGCTCCTGCAAACATTAAAACTCTATAAACTGAAAATTGTTTTGCAAGAAAACAAGCATGTCCCGAACCCTGTGAATGTCCGCCAACTATAATTTTCGACCAATTTAATGTAGTTGGTGTAGCTAAGTATTGTCCCCAGTTTTCTGTAGGAAATGTGCTGCTTAAGTATTGTATCAGTTTTAAAGTTCGGGTATAAATAGAGTTTAGCGTATCAACTGTTACATCAATGCTTAGGGGTGTTCCAAAACAAACTTCCTGTCTGTATTTGTTAAACGTCAAGCTATCTGAACTATTTGCAAGACTTGCAGCAGCAACATTGTTAGGGTAGCTTAAATTAATAAAGTCAAATCCGAGGTTTGCTGAATGTAACCTTAAAGCGTTGTAATCTGTTGAACTGCTACTGCCTGTTCCCCCTATAAAGAGGAACAATTTATTAAGTTGAAAACTTGTATTTCGACTTATCGCACTACTGTCTTCAGAAGATCCATAACTAGTGTGAGTTAAAATTGGTTTTACATATTTCGTTTGCACTTGTCCAAAAAAAATGCTTGTTTTTAAAGCCAATAGAATCAAAAAATATTTTTTCATTTTTTAGTAATAAGTATATATCACTATTCTTTTTCTGTTCTTTCGTTTTTGTTTTGTAAACAATTGGATCAAAAATCTATTTACAAAAACATAAAACAAAGAACCTAAATCAAAAATAGAGAAAATTTTAAAATTTTCAACAAATTCTATCAGATGTATAATCAACTTTAAAACTTCAACTTTTTATTTCTCTTCTATTAGTCATTTTTAATTTTCGCATAAATTTCTAAACTAATAAATTTTCCGTTTTTTATTTCGCAATCTTTCATTGTGCCTTCATATTTAAAATCAAGTTTAGCCATTGCTCTCTTACAGTTTGTGTTTTCCGATTCAATTAAACCTTCAATTCTATGAAGTTCAAGTTTTTTAAACCCATAGTCGCAAATTAATGGCATTGCTTCGGTCATAATGCCTTGTCCCCAAAAGTTTTTAAGTAACCAAAAACCTATTTCTGCTTTTTTATGTTCTTTATTCAAACTATTAAGTCCACCTGTACCGTAAAAAATTTTATTATCTAAAGAACAAATTGCAAACCAAATTCCAGTTTCATTTTTTTCCAAATCAGTGTAAAATTTCATTTGTTCTTTAGTTGCTTCTAATGTCTGGAAATTAACTCCGTAATATTTTATAATGTCGGGGTGAGAAAGTCCTTTAAAAATGTTGTCAATATCAGATGCAACAATTTGTCTAAGTAAAAGTCTATTAGTTTTTATAATAGGATTTTTTGTTGCTTTCATTTTACATGAATTTTAGAAAATGTTTACTAATAATTAAGTTAATTCCTAACGAGTTGTAACTTGATATTTAACTGAATTTTAATTCAAACCTTCACTCAAAAAATATTGTATAAATATACTACAAATGTTCATGTAAAGAGCTACATCCATTCTATTCCCAAACAGTTATTGCCTACTAGCAATCCTTTATATCAAAAATATCGCTATTTTGATAGTTGTTCGCTCATTGCCCAAAGCTTTTCCTGCAAGTCCTTGTTGTAGGAATATTTATTGGACTGAATTTCTTTGCCGTCAAATTTTAAGAAAGTGCCATTTGATTTTTCGTATTGCTTGTCAATGGCTAAACTGCAAAGCGTTTTCGCTGCTCTGTCTGGAGTAGAAGATATTGTCTTGAAAATGAAGTAAAGGAGTTTGGGCATATCTTTTGTCAGTTCCGATTTTACAAGTCCAGGATGAAAAACAGAGGTTGTTACACCTGTTCCTTCCAAACGTCTAGCTAAAGCATAAGTAAACATTATATTCATCATTTTGGAAGCGCCAAATGCACCCAAGAAACCTGCTGAATATTTTTGCTTTCCGTTAATGTCATCAAAATTTATTTTGGTTGTTGACGGTGCTGAAACAGTTACCACTCGTGAAGGTTTACCCGCTTTCAATAAATCTAGCAATTCATTGGTCAGGATAAACGGACCTAAATGATTGGTGGCAAAGGTGTATTCAAATCCTTGAGAATTTTCAGCTCTATTCTTAGTGAAGATTGCAGCAACATTCACCAATGCACTAAGCGAACTGTATTTGCTATTAATTTCATATGCTGCTTGTTTGATTGATTTCGGCTCGCTAAGGTCGGCAACAACTGTTTCAATGTCGCTATTCTTAGTAGCTTGAATAATTTCGGATTTTACTTTTAATAGTTTTTCCGAGTTTCTTCCGAGTAAAATAACCGTACAATTATTCTTTGCCAATTCCAACGCTGTGGCTTTGCCAATAGCGCCTGTCGCTCCTGTTACTAAAACTGTCTTTTTCATATTACTTATAGTTTTGCATGATGTTGTAAATATTGGGGAAACTGTATATGGCTTTAATTGATGCAATAATTAAAAAAATGCTTATTGCCATTGTTGCATAAGATTTAAGAAATGAAAAAATCATTAGACAATATAAAATCATAAAGCCCGCTACGATAATACTGATAACGCCACCACATTGAATTTTGCTTAACATCATCAACCAGCACATAAACACAACAGCACCCGAAAGCATTAACACATGTCCATCCATTAAAAGTCGCAATAGTTCTCTGTCGTATTTACCTTTGTGTTGTATAAGCACAGTTGTACTATGCAATATTCCGTTTCCGAAATACCATAGCGATGCAATGAGTGCCCAATGAACAGATAAAATAGTTTTCATTTTAGCTTACTATTTTAATATTGAATGCACCGTTATTGGTTGCGCCATAAATACTCAACCAAATTGGAAGATACATTTCTGTTCCTCTTGCTTTAGTAATGTCTCCAAGATCAAGAATGTTTTTCTCAGCCCAACCAAATAATTTCAATATTGTTTTTACTTCTTCTTTTGCTTCTGCATCATTTCCACAAACAAATGTGCTATGGTCGCCTCCGTTTATCATTGTTGGATTTACCATTAACCCACACCACATTGTATTTAATGCTTTTACAACTTTGGTTTGCGAAAATGTTTTTTGAATTTCTTCTCCAAGTGAGTTGGTATTACAAACCGCTAATGAAGGAGGTATTCCTTTAGAAAAGTCGAGCGGATTGGCAACGTCCACAATTATTTTTCCATTCATATTTTTCTCGCCAGCCATTTTCAATGCCTCAATTGAACCAACTCCTGCGGTACAATTAAAAATAATTTCACCAAATGCTGCTGCATCGGCAAATGTTCCTGCGCTTGCTTTGCCATTGTGCTTATCAACAAAGGCTTTCGCTTTTTCATTGTCTGCGGTTCTGGAACCCATCATTACAGAGTGTCCTAGTTCAATTAGTTTTGAACCGATGGTGTCGCCAACATTTCCGGTTCCAAATACTGCTACTTTCATTTTTATTATCGTTTTTAATTGTTTAAAATTTACGATACAAAGATGAGAAAAAGTAACTGTTTGGAATGGTCGAAAACTTGGTTGTAATGGTAAAAAGAAATATGCTTGTGGTTTAGAAAAAAATTAATTCACCACCATTCCCATTTGAGGAGTAGCATAACGTGTCCCTGCAAACGAACCTTCAGGAAATGTTTCATCAATTATCTTTAATTCATCTGCTGAAAAATTTATTTCAGTTGCTGCAACATTTTCTTTCAACCTGTTTTGTTTGGTAGTTCCAAACAAGGGAAGAATATCATTGCCCTGATGTAATACCCAAGCCAATGCTAATTGAGAAGCAGTGCATCCTTTCTTATTAGCAATATCCTGAAGCAATGCTATTTTTTTCTTGTTAGCTTCAAAGTTCTCTCCTGTAAATCGTGGTGCATGAGCTCTGAAATCTGTAGCCGGAAATTGACCATTCAATTCACCCGTTAATAACCCTCTGCTTAACACGCCATAAGCCACTACACCTATTCCCAATTCACGGCAGACCTGCAATAATTCTTTTTCTATTACTCTTGAAGCTAAAGAATATTCCACCTCAACAGCCGTAATGGGATGCACTTTATTAGCTCTTCTGATTAATTCAGGGCTCGTTTCTGATAACCCAATGTGTTTTACTTTTCCTTGTTTAATTAAATCAGCAATTGCACCAACGGTTTCTTCAATAGGAATGGTTGGATTAATTCTTCCTGGTTGGTAAATATCAATTGCCTCAACATTTAACCGGGTTAATGAATATGCTGCAAAGTTTTTTACTGCTTCTGGTCTTGTATCAAATCCAAGCCATTCACCGGTTGGAGAACGCAGTGCCCCAAATTTTATACTAATAACTGGTTTCTCTGTTCTTCCTTTCAATGCTTCACGAATCAGCAGTTCATTATGTCCCATACCATAATAATCACCGGTGTCAATAAAATTGATTCCCATTTCAAGAGCAGCATGAATTGTTTTTATACTCTCAGCATCATTACGACTTTCTTTTGTGCCATACATATCACTCATGCCCATAGTGCCAAGACCAAGAGAAGAAACTTTTGGACCATTATTACCTAATTGAATTTGCTTCATTTTTTAACGATTTTAATTTATGATGCAAAATTCAGTAATTGATTTTACTTAAATGTGGTGAGAAGTTCAGATTTTCAAAGCAGCATTATCCCTAAATTGTTTTGGAGTAACACCTTCAAAGTGTTTAAAGAATTTAGTAAAATTTGAGGGATCAAAAGTAAGTTGCCTTGCAATAGAAGCAATTGATAAATTGGTTGAAATGATTAACTCTCTTGCCACATCCATTAATTTATTTTCATAAATATCACAGGGAGATTTTTTCAATTGCTCTTTTATTGTATTACTTAAATGTGTAGGGTGAATGTGTAGAATCGCTGCGATATCCTGCACTTCAAAAGTGGTTTCCGCATTTCCTGATTTTAAATCATTCATGTGTTTGTCCAACTCAAATAAAAAACGTTTAGTTATTTCTTCCGGTCGTTTCATAATTACTTTTTAGTTTTTCTAAATTCTAAAGGAGTTTTATCCGTATGCTTTTTAAAGAATTTGCCAAAATTAGCAGGGTCTGAAAAGTTAAGTTGATAAGCTATTTCAGCAATGTCGAAATCGGTAAACTGAATTAAAGATTTTGCTTCTGTAATTAATCTTTCATTAATATAACTCAAAGCATTTTTGTCGGATGCAGATTTAATTGACTGAGAGAGATGATTAGGTGTTACATTTAATAAGGCGGCATATTCTTCAATTGTTCTTTTTTCAATATAAAAGTTGTTTACTAATTGAATGAATTTTTGAAGTAAAATTTGTTGAGGTGTTGAAAATCCTTCTTCCCATTGTTTGAAAGCGTTGGTAAATTCTTTTAATTGATACAATAAAGCAAGAAGTTTTACAGAGGCAATTTTATGTTGATTGTCATTCGTGTTTTCGTATGCTGAAAAAACTTCTTCAAAGTGTGGAGCAAATTCCTGAAATTTTGCTTCGTTGAGTTTGAAAAAGTTAGTGTGCAGAATATTGAAAAATGGAAACTCTTTTTCAAAGTTGGGTTTGAAAAATGATAAGCATTCTTTTTTGAAATAGATTAAATAACCGTTAGCCGAGTTGTCTCTGTAAAAACTATAAAGCAGTCCGGGGGATTGAAAAACAAGAAAAGAATTGAGTTTAGTAACATTGGTGTTGTCGTATGTTATTTTGGTCTTGCCCGCATTTGATACCAAAGCAATAAAATAAAAGTCCTTGCGAAATGGAGGTTTGTAATTGCTCATAGAACCTTCATTTTCTTTCAACCGAAGGCAAAAGAAATTCGGGTTTTTTGTCTCAATGTCTGATGGGATTGACTTTAAAAACTCATTGATGTCCTTGTAATATGGTATGTTGGATTTTAACTCTGTCATCAGTTAGTTATCTGGCCATTCTTCATTGTCGTGTCTGTCTTTACGCTTGCAGCTAACGGTTTCGGGCTTTGCGTTCGGGCGGGTTTCGGAGCACAAAAATTCAATTTATTACTAAAGTTCATTAAAAGCACAAAGCTCCAAGTTTGCACGTCAGCCCGCCTGACGCAAAACCCGTGTTAGCACCAGTTTTTTCAATTCTTTTCTATTAAGTTTTTTATTTCTTCATATTCGGGTCGTTCAAGCAAGTCAAGTTCATTCATCGTTGCCAACTTAATAACTTGTCTTGCTTCTTTAATGCGATTTAACATTGGTAAAATAATTCGTTTGCCGTGATTTACAAAGTTGTCTAAGTCTTTCGCAGTTGTCGGGATTTTGTAGCCTTGCCTGCCCGAAGCAATAAGAACTCCTTTATCCCTTAAATTACCGACTACTTTACTTCTAAAGTATTCGTCTTGAATTTTTGTCGGTCTGTTTTGGTTTAAATGTCCTAGTATTTCAGTTGTTGTTGTGTAACGGTTTTTAGGATATGCTCTTTGCAACCAAAGTAATAATTTTAAGAAATTTATTTGGTCAATTTTCTGTTGGTCGCTGCCAGTTTCTTTGTCCAAAAAGTCTTGAATACGTGTTATACATACTTCAGCTATACGAGAATCAAAACTTTCATCAATGTTGCTTTTTTGAAATTCTTCATAAGTCCATTTAGGAGGAGGAAAAGATGTTAGGCTACTAATTCTTGGAGATAGAATATTTTGAAAATCATTACTGTGTTCAGATTTCTTGAGGTCGTCAAATATGTAACCCAATGAACCTGCAACAAAGTCGGCTAATTGAATTAGTTCGCTTTGTTTACTGTTTTGAATGTTAAAGTCAGCACCAGAAAATAAATTTCTTGAATGGTTCTTCTCAACATATTTTTTAAATTCTTTCAAAAAATCATTTCCACCGTGTTCGTCAACATATAAGTCAAGCGTAGGGAAAGTCCGATATAATTCTTTGTATAGTAAATTATTAGTGAATTTGTAAAATGATTTTTTGAAGTTAAATCCTTCACCGTTCAGTTTTGTTTTGTCTAGAATGACAGCGTATATTGAAATGTCAAGTTTTGCAATATCTTCTAAAATTCGTTTCCGTCTTGCGTGGTCTGTCGCCACTTTACTTGATTTTAATTCACCAGTCTGAAATTTATGTTTTTGTCTTATTTCATTAACTTTTGATTTTAAAGTTTCAATATTTTCAGTCTTTGTAATAACAGTTGCAACAATAAAATGGCTTCCTTGAGTTTGAAAGTCAAATGAGTTGTTACCAAATTCGTCTGCAAATGCTGTTATTGGCTGTGTCATTGCGTATTTGTGTCTGTCTAAAATTGGTGCTAACTTAAGTATAAAAACAAATATACAAAATAAAATCATTTTTAACAATTACATTAAAACATCATTAAATTATTTATAATCAATACTTTATGCCGATTACAAACGGTTACAATTAATTATAGCCGTGTTTAAGTGTTTAGTAACCGAATATTGTTTTTTTACCCACTTACCTTTGTACCGTTGATTTGATTTTAACACTTCAACCTTAATACGTAACAATTAAATAAATATAAAAATGACAAACATCAAAAATCACGTTCAGTTAATAGGACGTTTAGGAGCCGAACCGCAAATTAAAATTTTAGAAAACGGAAACAAACTTGCAAAATTTACTATTGCTATTAATAACATGTACACCAATAAACAAGGCGAAAAAGTAAAAAATACACAGTGGCATAATGTAATTACCTGGGGAGCACTTGCTAATATTACCGAACGTTTATTACACAAAGGAGTACAAGTAACCATTGATGGTAAGTTATTAAACCGCCAATACACCGATAAAACAGGCATTACACATACAAATACCGAAATTGTGGCAAATGAATTATTTGTTCATTACCCAAAAAACAATGTATAATTAAAAACTCGATAAATAAATAAAAACAAAATAGTAATCAATTAAAACAAATAAATATGAATGCAGTAAACAAAGTACAATTAACAGGTAACATTGGTAATACACCAGAAGTTAAAACATTTGAAAACGGAAATAAATTATTAAAATTTTCGATGGCTACTAACGAAGAGTATAAAACCTATAAAGGCGATACCGCAAAAGATACGCAATGGCATTTTGTTAGCGTTTGGGGTAAACAGGCCGAAGAGTTTGAAGGCAAACTTAAAAAAGGAAGTTTTATTAGTTTAGAAGGTAAAATAAATAACGTTAGTTATACCGATAAAAGCGGAACTAAAAAATATATTACCGAAATTGTTGCTAAAGAAATTGAATTAAAACAATAATTGCGAGTAATTTAATGTAAATAGTCGATCCTCAAATAATCTATAAGTATTGACATTACAAGTCTTGATCAAAAAAAGTAAGCAAAACTAAAAAAAATAATTTTTTGAGAATTGACTAAATACAAAAGGCTGTTTAATAAAACAGCCTTTTGTTATTTTATAAAAAATACATTCTTTTTGTTTTAAACAACCTAAATCAAATCAACACTTCGTTTTATAAAATTAGTTAAGCTTTCACCTTTTAATAAGCCTTGCGAAAGTAATGCTAAATCAGCCGCTTGTTTGGCTAAATTAATTTGTGTTGCTTCATCTTTCTCATTCATTATTCTACTAATTAATGGGTGGTTGCTGTTAACTACCAAGTTATACATATCTGGCATATTACCATAAAATGCACCCATGCCTCCACCCCCAAGTTGGTTCATATCTTTCATCCTGCGCATAAACTCAGGACGTGTAATTAACATGGGTTGGTCTTTTTCACTTAAATTTTCAAACACTACAGTAAATTGTTCTTTATTTACTGTGCCTTCAATTATAGGTTGTAATGTTTTTTGGTCGGCTTCGGTTAATTTACTAATTGTATTATCGTCTTTTTTAATTAATTTATCTACCGTATCCGAATCTACTCTAACAAACTGGGTATCTTTTAACTTACTTTCTAAATGGTTAATGTAATGGGGGTCTAGCATTGTATCCATTAACAACACTTCGTATCCACGGTTTTTAGCTGCATCAATGTAAGCGTGTTGTTCGGCTACATTTGTTGCATATAAATAAATTATTTTGTTTTCTTTATTGGTTTGTAGTGGTTTTACATGGCTTTCAAATTCATCAAAAGTAAAATACTTACCATCTGTAGTTTTTAATAAGCTAAACTTTACAGCTTTTTCGTAAAATTTTTCATCGCTTAAATTACCATATTGAACAAAAATTTTAATATCGTCCCATTTTTTTTCAAACTCTGCTCTATCTTTTTTAAATAACTCTTCTAACTTATCGGCAACTTTTTTAGTTATATGACTGCTAATTTTTTTAACATTGCCATCGGCTTGTAAATAACTACGGCTAACGTTTAAAGGAATATCCGGACTATCAATAACACCGCGTAAAAGTGTTAAAAAATCAGGCACAATATTTTCAACATTATCTGTTACAAAAACTTGGTTGCAATAAAGTTGAATGCGGTCTTTAGGCATTTCTAACTTATTACTAAGTTTAGGGAAAAATAATATACCTGTTAAATTAAACGGATAATCTACATTTAAATGGATATGAAATAAAGGGTCTTCAAACTGCATTGGGTAAAGCTCGCGGTAAAAAGCTTTGTAATCTTCATCTTTTAAATCGCTAGGCTTTTTTGTCCATGCAGGGTTTGGATTATTTATTATATTATCTACTTCAACTTCGGTTTGTTTTACTTCACCTTTGTCATCTTTTTCACCTTTATCAACCCATTCTTTTTTAGTTCCAAATTTAATTTCTACGGGTAAAAATTTACAGTATTTTTTAAGTAATCCTTCTATTTTATGGTTTTCTAAATAGTCTTCGCAATCATCGGCAATGTGTAAAATAATATTAGTGCCTCTTTGTGTACGGTTAGATATTTCTTCGATTGTGTATTCTGGGCTTCCATCGCACTCCCAGCGCACAGCTTTGCTACCTACTTTATACGAAAGCGAATAAATTTCTACTTTTTTAGCAACCATAAAAGCGCTGTAAAAGCCCAAGCCAAAATGTCCGATTACAACATTTTTATCTACCTTATCTTTGTATTTATTTACAAACTCTTCGGCACCACTAAATGCAATTTGCGTAATGTATTTTTCAATTTCATCTTTAGTCATACCAATACCTTTATCTTTAATGGTAATGGTTTTAGATGCTTTGTCAACTTCAACTTCAATTTTTAAATCGCCTAAATCACCTTTAGCTTCGCCCATGCTCGATAAAGCTTTAAGTTTTTGCGTAGCATCTGTTGCATTACTAACTAACTCGCGTAAAAATATTTCGTTATCGCTGTATAAAAACTTTTTAATAATCGGAAAAATATTTTCCGTTTGCACATTAATTTTACCTGTTGAACTCATAAATTTTATTTTAATTAATTAGGTATTTCAAAATTTATGCCTTAGTATATTATTCTGTCAAAATGGCAATATTTTTGAAAATAATTACTATATTTACTTTAATTCAAGATGTTTATAATTTACATTATTTAAAATATGAAAAAAATTACAATTTATTTTATGTTATTTATTTATGCTCAAACTATAAATGCACAAATAACTTTAGATTATGTTTATCCAAATGCATCTACAAAACTTTATATGGTAAACTTAGAAGTTTCAGGTATTAAATATGTATTAAAAAGTGATGTTGCTGGAAATCGTTTTATTAATTTTTACAACCTTAATCACTCTTTATGGAAAACGATTAATTGCAATTCATTCCCTATGAGTAGTACTATTGGACCTACACCAACACCACAGTATGCCTTTGACGCATTGTATATTTCTGAAAAACTATTTAATTGTGATAACAATATTGAATTTATGTATGTATCAACAGGTATAGGATGGTTTACTGCTGTTTATGATGAATTTGGAACAGCTTTATTATTAGCAGACAGCTCTGCTCCTTTTTGTAAATTAAATATTCCTAACCAATTTAAACCTATTTATAACACACCTAACGGCACTAAATTAATACTTTCACATAAAAATGGTAGCGCAAAAGTGTATAATTTACCTTGTTCACTTACTACGGGTTTAAATCTTGATAAAACTATTAATAATGACATAAATGAAAGCAATTTAGTTGTTTATCCTAATCCTAGTTTTTATCACACAACAATTAAATTTAGTTTACCTAATGGAGTAAATTATGGTAATATAATTCTTAAAGATTTATTAGGTAAAGAAATTAAACGATATAAAATAGATAATACTTTTTCAGAATTACTTATTGAGCAAGATCAAATACCAGCAGGAATTTATATTTATTCATTAGAAACTAATAATTCAGTAATAGATTCTAAAAAAATTATTTTAAAATCTAACTAATTTTTAATAATGTTATTTTTAAAATAATTAACTATTTAAGTTAGTAAAAAATAAAGTATTTTTTTAAATACATTAATACAATACAATCAAAAAAAAACCGTTATTTGCAAGGTGATAAGGCAACTTGTATTTATATTGTTTTTCGGATTGTTTATATTGTCTTGTAAAAAAGATAAAATAAAAACCGATAGTGATGCAAAGCTTACTTTTTCTACAGATACTGTATTTTTTGATACAGTTTTTACAACCTTAGGCTCATCTACTCGTAATTTTAGAGTAATTAACCCCTACTCTAATAAACTAAAAATTTCATCTATTAGGTTTGAGAGTGGTAACTCCTCTCAATTTATTGTAAATGTTGATGGCGCACAAGGTAAAGACTTTAAAGATATTGAAATTGCAGCTAAAGACAGTATGTACATTTTTGTACAAGTAAATGTTAATCCGCAAAACCCTAACACACCATTTATAATTAGAGATAAATTAATTTTTGAAATAAATGGCAACACCCAAATTGTAAATCTCGAAGCATGGGGCCAAAACGCTTATTACCACCGCCCTACTTCGGCCATAAAGTTTAAAGATGGAACTTATTTATCTTATAGCATTATTGGCGAATTAAGTAATGCCGTAACCGGTTCGGGAAATAATTTTACTTTAAAAACAGATAAACCTCATGTTGTTTTTGGTTATTTAGTTGTTGATAGTGCTCAAAAATTAATGGTGCCCGCAGGTGCAAAGTTTTTTATGAGTTACAAAGCTGGCTTGTGGGTTTATAGCGATGGCGAAATAAAAATAAAGGGAGCCTTAGGTAATGAAGTTACATTTAATAGCACCAGAACAGAGCCCGAATTTTACAACGAACCTGGGCAATGGGACAGAATATGGATTAACGAAGGCAGCACAGGAAACGAAATTGATTATGCCATTATTAAAAATGGATTTGTTGGTGTACAAGCCGAACTTACATCAAACACAGGCACATTAACATTAAGCAAACCCCGAAAATTAAAAATAACTAACACGCAAATTCATAACATGAGTTTATGGGGATTGTATAGTTTTGCATATAACATTTATGGCTATAATAATGTAATTAGTAATTGTAAAGACAACGGTTTAAACATTTCGTTTGGTGGTAATTACACTTTTTTACATTGCACATTTGCAAATTATTTTGACAAAGGGGATAAACCCAGAACTACACCAAACATAAATATTAACAACTATTACGAAGATTTAGTATTACCTATGGATAGTTGTTACTTTGGAAACTGTATTATTGACGGTAAATTAGATAACGAAATAAACATTGATTTAAAAACAAATACAAGCTATACGCCAAGTTTACAGTTTAGTAATAGTTGGTTAAAAACAACAATAAATTTAAGCGACGTTAGCAGATTTATTGAAGTTAAAACAGGCAATACTATTACTTATATTGCTAAAGAAAGTTTTAATTTTAAACCGCAAACCGGGCAAAATAATTTTTTGAAAAATTTTACTGGCTCAAAGGCCTTGCTTGATGTAATAAAAGTACCACAAGATTTACTTGGCACCAATAGAAACTCAAGCTTGGTTACCGTTGGTGCATACGAGTTTTAGTAATCTATAACTTATAATTAACTTAACTTTGGGTTATTTTTATAACTTTACCAACATGAATTTCAAAAAAAACAAACTTATTATTTTCATTATTCTCTCAATGTTTGTTGGTATAATTTTAGGATTTATTATAAATAAAAGCATTACTTCTAATAAATTAAATGTTGAACGCTTTTATAACCAACAACAAAACGAAAAAATAAAAACTGTTACAAAAACAGAACTTTTAAAACTAGAAACACAATTTTTAAAAGCTCAAAAGAAAAAAATTGCCGGTTATTATTCAATTTTAAGCGATATTTTTTTGCATTTAATTAAAATGATTATTGCACCTCTTGTATTGGCCGTATTAGTTTTAGGGGTTGCAAAAGTTGGCGATTTTAAAAGTGTTGGAAGAATTGGATTAAAAACAATGATTTATTTTACAAGCGCCACATTAATTGCATTGGCATTAGGCTTAATAATGGTTAATTTATTTAAACCAGGTACAGTAATGCATTTAGATTTACCCGAAGTTAATGCCAGCACCGGTATTAAAGCTAATACACAAGATGCTAAAAATTTTATAGACCATGTTATTCCTGAAAGCATTATAAAATCTATGGCTGCAAACGATATTTTACCAATTGTTGTGTTTGCATTATTTTTTGGTGTTGCCGCTGCAAGTATAGGTTCGATAGGTTTACCCATTATTAAAGCTTTTGACAGTTTAGCGCATGTAATGTTTAAAGTAACAAACTTTGTAATGAGTTTTGCGCCTATTGGTGTTTTTGGCGCTATTACAGCTGTTGTAATACAACAAGGTTTAGATGTTTTAAGCGGTTATGTTTATTTAATTGCTTGTTTTTTTACAGGCTTAGTTTTATTTGTATTTGGTATATTATTTTTAATATGTTTATTATTTAAAATAAACTACTTTAAACTTTTAAAAGACATTAAAGAACCCATTTTATTAGCTTTTAGTACCGCAAGTAGCGAAAGCGCTATGCCTAAAACTATTGAAGCGCTTGAAAAACACGGTATTAGTAACCGTATTGTAAGTTTTGTTTTGCCTTTAGGTTATAGTTTTAATTTAGATGGAAGCATAATGTATATGACTTTTGCAACGGTTTTTATTGCACAAAGTTATGGTATTGATATTTCAACTGCCGACCAAATTAAAATGATGTTAATTTTATTGGTAACCAGTAAAGGCATGGCTGGTGTTCCTCGCGCATCTTTAGTAGTTATTGCGGGTATGTTAACCATGTTTAAAATTCCTGGTGAAGGTTTATTATTGTTACTTGCCGTTGACCAATTGTTAGATATGGGCCGTAGTGCAACTAACGTAGTTGGAAATGCAGTTGCAAGCGCAGTTGTTGCAAGACTAGAAGGTGAAAAATTTTAGTATAACAGAATTAACAATCGGGACTATTTACTTTAATAGCTAAACCACCAGTGCTTGTTTCTTTATACTTACTGTTCATATCTTTAGCGGTTTCCCACATAGTACTTATTACTTTATCTAAAGGCACTTTTACGTTTTTAGGATCTGTTTCTAATGCTAATTCGGCCGCATTTATAGCTTTAATTGCTCCCATACTATTTCTTTCAATACAAGGTATTTGCACTAAACCACCAACGGGGTCGCAGGTTAAACCTAAATGATGCTCCATTGCAATTTCGGCAGCAATTAAACATTGTTGTGGCGAACCTCCTAACAGTTCGCAAAGTGCTGCTGCGGCCATTGCGCTTGATACGCCAATTTCGGCTTGGCAACCACCCATAGCAGCCGATATGGTTGCTCCTTTTTTAAATATACTTCCAATTTCGCCTGCTACTAACAAAAATTGTTTTACGTGTTCATTTGTAGCATTATGATTTTCTATAACCATGTAGTACATTAACACTGCAGGTATAACTCCTGCACTACCGTTTGTTGGTGCGGTTACTACTCTTCCCAAACTTGCATTTACTTCGTTAACAGATAACGCAAAACAACTTACCCATTTTAAAATTGCTCTAAACTTAACTTCTGTTTTTCTTATGGCTAATAACCATTCGTGCTGGTTGTTGTAAACCAAATCTCCCTTTAAATGTTGATGAATGTCAAATGCTCTGCGCTTTACTTCTAATCCACCAGGTAAAATCCCTTCGGTGTGGCAACCAATATACATACACTCTAACATGGTGTCCCATATTTTTAGTAAATCAGCATTAATTTGATTTTCAGATCTAACGGTTAGCTCGTTTGCAAATACAATTTCTGATATTTTTTTATTTTGCGTAACACAATAATTTAAAAGTTCATCGGCATTTTCTATTGGAAATGGGTATTTAATTGAGTTTTCTGTAGATTTTATTTCATCTGGGTTTTCTTTAATAATAAAGCCTCCACCTATTGAGTAAAATGTTGATGTGTAAATTAAATTTTCATTTTCAAAAGCCTCAAACGTTATGCCATTTGGGTGAAACGGTAAAAAATTTTTATTAAAAATAATTTGTTTTTCAATTTCAAAATCTATTAATTTTTGATTGGCTAAATTAAGTTTTTTGCTATTTTTAATTTCGTTTAATAAAACAGGAATATTATTAACCGGCATTGTTACGGGGTTTTGCCCTAATAAACCCAACATAGCTGCGCTATCAGTTGCATGACCTTTACCCGTTAAAGATAAAGAGCCATATAATTGAACATTTACTTTTGTAATAGTATTAAATACATTTTTATTTTTTAATTCAATTAAAAACTGCTCGGCTGCACGCCAAGGACCAAGAGTATGAGAGCTTGATGGACCCACACCAATTTTTAACATATCGAAAACTGAAATATATGCCATTAGCATAAAAGTAATTAGAGATTAGTAGAAATAACACTTGCGCAATAAATTCAATTAACAAAACAAAGTGGATAAAGATTATTAACTCTGTTTATTATAAAATAACACATTATTCCAATAATCATCAAAGGCAAAAATTAATTTAATTTTGCCGGGACTATTAATTTAAAACACAAATTTCTTCTTTTTATCGCAAAAGCCATGTTTTCTATCAGTCTTACAATTATGTGTACATGTTAAACCTAAAAATAAAATAATTTTATTTCGTTATTTTTTAATGATAGTTTAAACTTCTGCCAAAACTTTTATTTAAATCAAAATTTTACTCCTTTACCATTTTTTTACTGTCAATAACTTGTCCATCAACAATAAGTGTATAAAGGTATAAGCCTGCGCTTAAATCGTTTGCAAACACATTTAATTGGCCTTGTCCTTTGGTTGTTATATCTACAGTACGGATAATTTTACCCTCAATGGTTTTAAAAATAATTTGTGCAAATTTATATTTAGCCGGTACATTATAAGTAATGGTTGTTTGCTCAGCAAATGGGTTTGGTGTGTTTTGGTTTAACACAATAACATCTGCATCGCTTAAGTTAACGTTTTGTTGTGTAATAGTGCCACCACTTATACCCGTTAAACGTACTGTTGAATTAGAACAACATGCATTAATACTGTTGCTTAATGCTGTAAGTTGATTATTTTGCACAGCATTAACACTATCAGCAACATGTAATTTGTTTTCTAATTGTTGTACTGCTCGTATTAATACTGGTATTAATTGTATGTATTCCACAGTTGAGTATGTTAAGGGAGCATAAGTAGTACTGCCAACACTTAAACCGGGGTGTGTAGCTTGTTGAACTAAATCTGGCATTACGGTTTGTAAATCTTGTGCTATTAAACCGTATTGTTTACCTGTAGGTAAATTCATTTGTGGGTAAGTTGTAGTTTTATAATCAAATTTGCGTGGTTTTAATTGCTTTATAATTGCTAAGGCATTGCTTATAGTATCAATATTTTGTTTTAGAATTAAGTCAGATGTTTGTGTAACATTTCCTAAAACATGTACATTACCATCAAAATGACCAGCATAAGCAGGGGAGCCAACACTATTAAAGATTGGACCCTTACCATATACACCAGCACATAAACCACTAGTAACTGTTACTTCGCCATAAACGCCAATATTTAAATTAGCTGCGTTTTCGGCATAGCCATACACACCAAAATTAGAAGGGATAAAGCCAAATAAAGATGTACCAACTGTATCTGATACACCCATTACACCAACAACTTTACGAGCAATACCTCCAAAACTTGAGTTATTAGCTACAGATTTTGCTGTTCTTCCTAAAACACCAATTGTATTATTAGTACCATAAGCTTCAAAAATACCGCCTGCATTAAGCGCAAATGGGTTTGCATTAACTGTAGTGTATTTACCATAAACTGCACCACCAATTAAATTAGTACCACTACCTACATTGTTGTTTGTAAAGTAAGCAGCATAAGTTTCATCAGTTACGGGACCTCCAGATTGTTGATTTAATACCGATAGTTTTGCTGATGGAAAATTTGTTACACCGCAATTATAACCAATGCCTACAACATCTTGCTGAACTGTTGCATTAATTAAACCTTGCCCGGTAAATAAATATTTGTTAGTTGCCATTGGCATTTCAAAATCGCCTGTTAATGGATTTTGTAAAGCACTACAAATATTACCAAAGCCACTACCTGTACTAGTTGGTGCATTAGTTAAAATAACATCGCCAGAGGCATTAATACTTAAAACTTGATTATTACTTGCCAGTGGTGTTGCCCCAGCTAAATCTGTTAAACGGAGTCCGCTTGTAGAACTTGAGATTGATTGGTTATTTCTAATTTCAACTAAATTACCGGGTGTGCATTGAGCATTGTTAAAATCGCCAAAACCAACATTGCCTTTGCCTGGCGTTGGAAATGATGTAAATATTAAATTATGCCCGTTTAATGGTATTTTTCTATCAGTTAATAATTGTGAAGCTAAAACTTCAGCTGTATTGGTACATGCGCCGCCTAACTGTACTGTATTTGCAGTAACTTGCAAACCGTTATTGGCTTGTAAACTTGTTGTTGGATTTACTAATACAACATCTCCATTGCCATCAACCGATAATACTTTTGTAACATCTACACTATTTGTGCCATTAGCCAATGGTATATCGGCACTGGTTAATAGCCTAAATCTTAATCCGCTTGCTCCATTTACTGTGCCAAAATATGGATTACCTACTGTACTAATAATCTCTAATTTATTACCAACTGTGTTGCATTGAAAGCCACCATTTGCAGGGGGAATACCAATTCCAACTCTACCACCATCTCCAAAAATAAAATTATGCCCGTTTAAATGTAAATACCTGTTGTTTTGTATTCCTTCTAATGATTTTTGAACTGCACCAGAGGTATTACAATTACTACCTAACTGTATAACATTGGCTGGTGTTATAATTATACCGTTGTTGGCTGTAATTAAAGGTGGCATATTTGCGTATATTACATCTCCATTAGCATTTACAGTTAGAACTCCGTTACCTGGATTTGCTTGTGGTGTGTTTGCTGCGGTTAATCTTGTAAACCTTAAACCACTACTTCCATTTGGCAATAAAGGTATTGGACTACTTCCTTGCGCATCAATTTCCATAGTATTATTTGGTGCGTTTGTATTTACTCCAATAAAACCATTATTTTTAATTACTGCTCTTTGAATGTTATTTGTATAAAACCGAAAATCTTGATTTTCTTTTTGAATAATTTCGCCTATGCCCGTATTAGTTATGCCAAAATTAAAACCATCATTATTAGTTTGGCCTGTTCCTGCTGCATTTGTAATTTGAAGATAAGCTGGTAAATTTACGCTGTTGTTAATGTGTAGCATGTTTTGAGGTTGAGCAATATCATTAAAAAGTGGACCTACACCAACATTGCCTATCCCGGTTATTCGCATTATTTCTCTTCCGTATCTGCTATTTTGAAAATTAGGACCATTAACGTTGGCGTTAAAATTTATATCTGTATGTATAAAAGTTAAATTATCTGTACCTGCACCTACAGGGCCAACGGCATTATCGCCAAAACCTATTACCGCATCTGAATTATCATTCATTCCATTAATTGCTCCTCCAGTTAGGCTAGTTCTTCCTGTTAAATCTGCCGGACTTTTAAACCTTTGTCCAAAAAACGCATGATCTGTTCCCATACTTACATACATTCCTATGCCCATCCAATCTCTTAACCCCGAACTGCTGTTAGTTGCGCCTAAATGTAATAATGATGCCGGATTGATTATAGGGTTTGCTCCATCGTAGCTTAAACCTATGCGTGTTAATCTAAACCCTGATAATGTATTTAAGTTGTTAAATGGAGGTAAAGAAAATGGAACTAATGGCATACCAAATTGTAAGTGGTTAACTGTTATTCTTTGAAAGCCGTTGGTGATAAAGTTAATAGGAACATTAAAACCAGCTTGAGAGCCTAATTGATTTGCCCCAGGAGCTGTAATATCATCTGCGGCTGGTAAGTTGCTGTTACCTCCCAGTCTCCAACGTTGAGCTTGAGTTGAAGAAAAAACAAACAACATAAATAACAATAGCTGCATTTTAAATAGTTGAGATTTTTTTATTTTCATATTTATCGGGTTTATGTGAGTTTTTATTTCTGTTCTATTATAATTTTTTCTTCTTTAAAAATATGTTCATTAGGATTAGATAATGTTAAAAGAAAAACACCAGAGGGTAAGCCACTCAAGTTTAATGTTATCTGTTCTTCATTAGCGGATTGTTTTATATATACAACTTGTCCTAAAGAATTGTAAATTGTAAGAATTAAAGGAACATTGAATTTTTCTTTCAAATCAACAATGACAATATCTTTACACGGATTAGGGTAAACACGAACCAAAGAATTGTCCTTTATTTCCTTAATGTTAGTCCAAGTCTCTGTAAATATTGAATCAGTTGAAACACAAATGTCATCAACAAAATAGTATGCAGCATAGGTCGAAGATGAAAAAAAGTAAGCCTTATTAGTAGATATGTCATCAAAAAAATTTCCAATTGAAAAGTATTGATAAGCTGAATCAGCTATGAAAGAGCCTTTTATTGTAGTCCAGTTGACGGTATCTGAAATAATTGAGGTCGAATAAACTTGGGCAAAATTATTAATTGAAACTGGTGAGCTAAAACTAAATTGATTTGTGGAAAATAACGTGCCAATATGGTCGGTTGCACAGTTACTTAATGATAAAGAATCTATTTGACATAAATTCACTTTGAAATTCACAAAATATTTTGTTCCAATAACCAAAGGGGATGTTAGAGCTGAACCAAGACACTCCCTTGGTTGACCAGAGGAAGGAAAATAGGAATAAAATCCAGCGTAAGCATTTCCGCTTGCAGCATTTTGAAATCCAATCACAGTATTTGGGACACTAAACCCAGAACCTTGAGAAGCACAGGAATTAAAATAATCAGGACTTCCTCTAAAGGCATTCCAGCCTACTACCTGTTGTATTTCTCCTGCTCCTGTGGGACAACTTATCATGTTTTCAAATCCTCCGTTAGTAACAAGGTTTTGTTGTGCAATTAGTTTAAGCGTTAATACAAAAAATAAATATGTAATTATTGTTTTTTTCATATAACTAATTTACAAATAAATTGCATATATAACAAATATAGGATTATAATCCTACATTAACAAATTTTATTTGTTAAATTTTTGTTGGGTGAAATATCCTAATGAAAAAGATAGTTTAAAAAAACTAGGTGATAAAATTGTTTTATTACGTAAAAAAAATGGACTTTCGCAGATAGATGTATGTTATGAAATTGATATTGATATTAGCACATTAAGTAGGTTAGAAAGGGGAAGGCTAAATGTAACCTATAATACATTGTATAAAATTGCAAAATTTTTTAAAATTGAAGTAAAGGAGTTGTTATAGTTTTAGTCTCTTCTTATCAATAAACATAAAGGCAAAAATTAATTTAATTTTGCTGGAACTATTAATTTAAAACGTGGTATCTCTATATTAAACAGTTCATTATCTACTAATCTTTTCATTGTGTAAAAACCTTCCATATATCCAATTTCTGTTTGCAAATTACAACCGCTTGTGTATTGAAATTGATCACCTACCTTAATTGTTGGTGTTTCTCCAACTACACCTTCGCCATCAACCTTACGTTTATCTCCGTTAGAGTCGGCAATTTCCCAATGGCGTTTAAGAAGTTTAACAGTATAATCACTTTTATTTACTATAGTAATTTTATAAATAAAAAAATATAAATTTTCTTTAGGATTACTTTGAATAGACTGGTATTTACAATCAACACTTACTTCTATGTTTTTTGTGATAGCTTTTACCATAAGTTATATTTTAGTCTTCTACAGGTACTTTATCTCTTATAAAAACTTTAAGCAATACTAATATAATTGCGCCTATTGTTTGTTCTGCAATTTGCCACGAGCAATCTATTAATAAATGAGTGGGGTTTAAATCTTTTGTTAAACTAATATTAATAACTGTAACAATCATAAATAAAGAAATACCACCAATTACTCCAGTAATTAAACCTCTAACAAAAAAATTGTGAAAGTACTTTAATAAGCTAGATTCGAATAAAAAATACATGCCTGCTCCTAAAATTAAATAGGTAATAGATGCAAATACTATAAAAACTGTTAATGGAAAATTTAATCGTTTAAAATCGTTTAAAATAACACCATGCCAATAGTAAAAAAGTGTAAACATTACTAAAGCAGTAAGTATCCATGAGATAAAAAAACGAATTCCTAAATTCATTATAAGTTTAGCAAATGTACAATATTTTATCTTTAATTTTTAATGTATTTTAACCTATTTAGACAAAAAATCAACATTAAAAAACTATAAACTTTAGCTTATTTTTAAAGAAAATAAATAAGATAATATACTATATTTGTAAATAATGAAGGTAAAAATACTTTGTGGTTTATTAATTATTGCAATAAACATTTTCTTCTCATGCAGAAAACCAACAACTGCAAATTGGGATACAGATGTTGTTTTACCTATCGTAAACAGTAAACTTAACATTAAAAATTTTTTAGGAGATTCTATTTTTTCTAGTGATAACAATGGTTTAATTCATATTAGCGTTTCGCGTACGTTAACTGCTTTGCAATTAGATTCTATTCTTAAATTACCAGATACAAGTATTGTTCAAACATTTAGCGTTGTTTTTCCTACAACACTTACTCCTGGCCAATCTTTAACCTTTTTTCCGCCAACTGAACTAGAATTTAATATAACTAACGGCGTGAAAATTAGCACTTTTGATGTTAAAAAAGGAATAATAAACATTAAATACAGTAACGATTTAACTCAACCCTTAGATTTAGTTTACAAATTACCTGGTGTTACTAAATATGGCATGCCATACACAATTAATGAAACTGTACCCCCTGGAATAAACTCTTTAATTAAATCGTACGACTTAAGTGGGTATAATTTTAATATGCGTGGACTAAGCGGAAATGTTTACAATACAATTGTACAAGCTTATACTGTAAATGTTAACCCTAATGCAAGTACGGTTACTGCAACATTTGGTCAAGGAGTTAAATTAAACATTAGCTACGAAGATATTATTCCGCAATATGCCGAGGGTTACTTTGGGCAACAAACTGTAGATATTGATAAGGATACAACAGATCTAGATATTTTTAATACATTTTCTGCATCAAATTTAATGTTAAGCGATGCTAAACTTAATTTTAAAATTATAAACGGTTTTGGTGTTGAGTTTACTGGCAAACTTCAAAACATACAATCTATTAACGGAACTTCTGTTGTTGCATTATCTACAAATCAATTAAATAATATAAATATAAACAGAGCTTCAAAAATTGGAGCAAATGTTTATCCTACTGTAAAAACAGTTTCTTTAAATCCTAGTAATAGCAACATTTTACCTTTTATATCTTTATTACCTCAAAAATTAGTTTACGAAGGCGAAGTAAATGTTAACCCTTTTGGCAACATTAGTGGTTATAAAGATTTTGCGCAATACGGAAATGGGCTTAATGTTATTGCAGATATTGATATTCCAATGCAATTTAAAGCTTCGGCTTTTCATCTTCAATCCATATCTGAAGTAGATTTTAGTAAAACCAAACAATTGGATAATGTAAATTCAGCAAATTTAATACTAACTGCATTAAATGGATATCCGTTTAGTGCTAAAATTCAAGCGTACATGTTAAATAGTGCCGATCAAGTTATTGATTCGTTAATGGACATAAATGCTAATACAATTGCTGGTGGTCAAATAAATTCATTAAACATTGTAACACAACCAACAAATTCGCGCATAAACGTAAATTTATCAAAACAAAAGCTCGAAAAATTACGCGATACAAAAAAGTTTAAAGTAAAAACTACATTTATAATGCCTCCTAACCCACCCGACATTAAATTTTTTGATACTTATGAAATTGATGTAAATTTTATTGCAGAAATAAATTATAACATAAAACGAAATTAATTTGAACTTAAAAAAATACATATCGTTTTTGTTTTGCTTTACTATTTTGCTTGTAAAAGCACAATACAATACAGAATTTATTAATTATAGAAACGTAAAACGCAGTGTAAGTGTTGATGCTGAATATGACGCAGGAAGCAATGGCACAAACCAAATTTTAATTAATAAACTTTTATTTGGAGGTTATATATCAAATAATGATAAAGCGCAAAGTGCAAAATATTTAAGAGGGTATAATAATTTTGGTGTAAACTTAAATTATAACGTAAATGCTTTTATTAAAGGAGGTAAAAAACACGATTTTTTAATTGGATTTAAAAATCAAGAAATACTAAATGCAACTTACACCAAAGATTTTTTTAATTTAATGTTTTACGGCAACCAAATGTACAAAGGCAAAACAGCCGATTTAGCTTTTTGTAATGTTAATGCTTTACGTTTTCAAGAAATAAAGTTTGGTGCAATAATGCATAGTGTTGATTCGGTTGCAAAAATTGGAGTTTCATTATCTTTTATTAAAGGTGAACAATTATTTTTTATAAAAACAAATAAAAATTCGAGTTTATTTACTTCGGCAGATGGAAGCGAACTCGTATTTAATTCTAAATTTAATTTAGCAATAAGCGATACCAATAATAAAAACTTAACTAGCTTTAATGGTATTGGTGCAAGTACCGACCTTTTTTTTGAAACACCCTACAAAAGTAAATTTGGCCAAAAAAGTATATTAATTGTAAATGCTAATAATATTGGTTTTATACATTGGCGTAATAACAGTGTGCAATATAGCAGCGATAGTACATTTAAATTTAGTGGTTATACAGTTGATAATATTTTTGATTTAAAAGATAGTACTTTAAATAAAATTAAAACGGATAGTATTGCGTTAAGTCTTACCAATGCTAGGCAAGAAAACTTTAATGTTAACATACCCACCAACTTAGTTATTATTAATAAAATAATTTGGAACAAAAACTGGGTTACAAACTTTGGATTTAGGCACATTTTTAACGCTAATTATAAACCCTATTTATTTATTGAACCCGAATTTATTAAAAACAAATTTACTTTTTGTTTACATGTTGGTTACGGTGGTTATGTAAGAGCAGGTTTTGGCGCATCGGTTGCATACGAAAGTAAAAACTGGTATTTTAAATTAGGAAGCAATCATCTACAAGGTTTAATAATACCTAAATACACAAGTGGACAGGGCATTTTTATAAGCTTAGCAAAAAAATTAAAATAAGATGAAAAATTACATCATATATTTTCTGAGTTTAATTTTTGTGATAAAATTAAATGCACAACCACCTAAAAAATTTTACAGTAAATATGGAGGAAGTGGAGTAGATATAGGATATGGCTTAAAACAAACTTTAGATTCTAATTACATTATTATTGGAAGCAGTACTAGTTACGGTGATAATGGAAGTGATTTCTTTTTAATGAAAATTGATAGTATGGGTCAGTTTTTATGGCAAAAAACATTTGGTGGTTTTAATCAAGATGTTGGTAAATCTATTGCTTTATTATCCGATGGTGGCTTTGTAATTACAGGTTATACTTCATCTTATGGTGCAGGCGGTTACGATGTATTAACGATAAGAACAGATAAATTTGGAAATCAATTATGGTTAAAAAGTTTTGGTGGTTTAGATTGGGACTTTGGAAATGATGTAATTATTGCAGCCGATGGCAATATTGTAGTTTGTGGAAGCACATATAGTTTTGGATACGGTAATAAAGATGGTTTAATTTTAAAATACGATTTAAGTGGGAATTTATTATGGCAAAAGTATTATGGTGGAAAAGAAGATGATGAATTAGTGGCCGTAACACAATCTACCAACGGATTAAATTATCTTGCTGGTAACACTAAAAGTTTAGGAGATACAAAAGGAGATGCTTGGCTTTTTGCAGTTAACATGTCTGGCGATTCTATAACTTCGGCAAATGTTGGGAAGCCAAATAAAGAAGATAAGAGTTACGATATGGTTATAAATCCACTAAATGAATTAATAATTTGTGGCTCTGTAGATACAAGTTCTACTAATTTACACACAAATAATTGTATAGCTTCAAAAAGAAATACAAATGGCGGATTAATATCTGAGGTTATTTATAGTGGCGCAGGTAACGATGATAAATATTTATCTGTAGCAAAACAACATAGTGGTACTGATTTAATGTTTTCGAGAAGTGTATATAAACCTGGATTTTCGATAGAGGCTCAACCTTTACTTGCCGATTTAAATATGAATTGGGTTAATTCAACCACTTATGTTTCAACACAAATGGACGAAGCTTATGAAGTAATTTCTACTTATGATAATGGGTATGCTATGGTTGGATATACTAAAGGATATAGCGGAAACTTAAGTGAAGATATTTTATTTATTAAGATAGATAATGGATTAGTTGGCGCAACAAGCATTGTTGGAATACATGAAAATTCAAAAAATGTTTCTATTTACAACCCTTATTATTTAGATAACAAAATAATTTTTAATAATACAAATTTTGACAAGGTAAATTACACCATTTCAAATCAAATTGGCCAAATTATTCAAAGTGGTTCAACACAATTAAACGAAGTAAATTTAAACTTACAATTAACACCAGGCATTTATTTAATTACACTAAACAATTACACTTCAAAAATTATTGTTACAGAATAAAAACATAAATTAATGTAATGAACATATCAAAAAAACAAATTCTTTTAATTGCTTTTGTAATTTTTGTTGCAAATTTTATTCTTAAATTAATCCATATTGGTAGTAGTAGTTTATGGTACGATGAAATTATAAGCTGCAACGACACACAACTTTTTTGGGGACATATAAAACACGAAGCAGAATGGGATAAAAATCCGCCTTTTTACCATTATGCACTTTGGATATGGTCAAAATTTTTTGGTAAAACAGAAATTGCATTGCGCTCTATGAGTGCTTTTTTTAGTGCTTTAACAGGAGTTGTATTATTTTTATTTTCAAATAAATTTTTCAACTTTTATAAAGCAATTTCTATATCAATTGTTTTTATTTCACATCATTTTTTATTTTACTATGCACAAGAGGCAAGGTGTTATTCGTTATTAATATTTTTAGTAATTTCTAATATATTTTACACCTATTATTACATTAAAAATCAAACCTTTTTAAATTGTATTATACTTGGTTTACTTAATTTTTTAATTTTTTACACGCACTATATAGCAGGGTTAATTCTTTTTTGCCAATTTATATTTGTTTTATTAGTAATAAGAGTAAAATTTTCGCATATAATAGCAATTTACAGCACATCAATACTATTAGTTTTATTACGTTTTACAAAAAAACAATACAAAGTTTTATTTATGTCTCATGAAATGAGTAGTCAAAAACAAAATGTACCATTAAGTAATTTTTATGATTTGCAAAGTGCTATTAGTAATTTATACATAGATAAAATAATTTTTATTGCAATTGTAGTATTAATTCTTTTTAAAATATTTACTACGTATAAATTCCAAATTAAAGATAAGATAAATGTAAAGTTTGAATATTATCTAATTTTTACACCTATAATTTGTATTAGTTTGCTATACGGCTTAGGTTTATTAACAAATGTTTTTAATGAAAGATACTTAATATTTACAACTCCGTTTATATTATTATCAATTATAGCTCTAATAAATCATAATCATTTATTTGCAATTACTTGTTTAATAATTTCTGTTTTTTCATTTACAAAAATTGAGTTTGGAAAATCAAGACAAATGGATTACAGAATGGCTGCCAATATTACAAAAATAGTTCAAAAACAACATTCACCAGCAATTATACTTCAAACACACGATATACAATCTTTATTTTATTATTATTACAATTACAATGGTTATTTAAATCAAAATTGGAAAAACAATGATAAATTAAAAGCAGAAAATATTTTTATAATTGAAAATAATTACGAATTAAAACAATTAATAACACATAAAAATAAATCTATTTTATTTTTTCAAACCTTTGCAAATAAAACTGATAGAAATCAAATTGATTCGTCGTTAAAAATGCTTGGATATAAGAATTTATATAGAAGAAACGTAAGTAATAACATTATTTTAACCGCATTTTACTAATAAGAATAATTCAGTTATTATTAAAAATTCAAAAAATAAATCCTTATATTAGTATCATCATTAATTATGCAAAAAAACTTAATAATTTTATTGTTTTTAATTAGTTCAAATTTATTTTCTCAAGAACTAAATACTCGTAAATGGCGTGCAAGCGAAAAAGACAGTTTAAACAATGCCTTACTTTTATACGAAGAAAAAAATTACTTGTTGGCCTTTCCTATCTTTGAAAGTCTTCAAAACAATCATCCAAACGAGCAATATTTAAAATATGCTTACGGTATTTGTGCTTTATCACGCTCAGATAAACATCATAAAGCCTACGAATTTTTATCAGAACTTTATACAAAAAACAAAAAAATAGATAATATAAAATACGACCTTGCTCGTGCAGCACATTATACTAATCATTTAGATGAAGCAGAAAGTTTAATAACAGATTATTTATCTGCAAAAAAAATAAGTGTTGAAGATAAAAAAAGTGGTTTATTGTTACAGCGTTACATTGCAAATGCAAAATATCATATTAGCAAACCAACAGGTGCTAAAATTATAAATTTAGGTACGCCTCTTAATTCATCAGATGAAGAATATGTTCCTGCAATTAATGCAAATGAAGATTTAATGGTATTTACTTATAGAGGTGTAAAAAGTAAAGGAGGTAGATTAAATGCATTTTTATCACCAGATCCAATGGGTGCATATAACGAAGACATTTACATTTCCAAAAAAATAAAAAATAATTATACAGTTCCTGAACCATTAGATAGCATTAATACAAATGCGCATGATGCTTGTGTGTCTTTAAGTTTAGATGGTCAAACATTATTTTTATATAGAAATACAGCTGATGATCATGGCGATTTGTATCAATCTCAAATAAAAGGAGAGGTTTTTTCAACACCAAAAAAATTAAAAGGATTTGTTAATAGCTATGCTTACGAAGGCCATTGTTCTTTAAGTCCAGATGGGCAAACATTGTATTTTACAAGCGATAGAAGTGGCGGATATGGAGGAATTGATATTTACAAAGCAACTTTATTGCCAGATAGTAGTTGGGGAAACATTGTAAATTTAGGCGATAGTATAAACACGGCTTACGATGAAGATTCTCCATTTATACACCCCGATGGAATAACCTTATTTTTTAGCTCGAAAGGAAGAAATAGCATGGGTGGATATGATATTTTTAGATCAACACTAAGCATGAAAGATAGTACATTTAAAAAAGTACAACATTTAGGATATCCAATTAACAGTTCAGATGATGATTTATATTTTGTAGTATCGGCAAACGGCGAAAGAGCTTATTACAGTAGTGCTAAAAAAGATGGGCAAGGTTTAAAAGACATTTATTTAATAGATACAAAGTTTGAAGGGATGAAACCTGTATTATTATTAGTTAAAGGTAAAACAAAACGAAACTCTATTGGTGTTGCTTCAAAAAATCAGATAATTGTTACATCTCAAAACGGTAAAGTTTTTAAAACGTATTACTCTAATCCTTCAACTGGCGAATTTTTAGTAACTGTTCCTCCTGGCGAGAAATATAAATTTACATTTAAAGATGACAAAGGCAATTTAAAAGAGTTTGATTTTGATGTTACAAATTTATCAGAATATAAAGAAGAAAATTTAGATGTTGATTTTGACAACATAGCAACACCAACAGTTGTAACAACTAACACAACAACTGTTATTAGTCAAACAACAGCAATTACAAGTAACACAATTAAACCCAATAGTGTAACAAGTACAACATTTATACCTAATAACATTGCACAAGCAACAAGTTTAAGTTTTGCAAAAGATAATGGTGATATTGATGTTGGAGATAAAGGCATACAATTTAGAGTTCAAATTGCAGCATTAAGATATCCAAAAGCAATGAATTTTCCATACTTAAAAAAATGTGGTAAAATTGAAACACTTTTACTTGTTGATGGTATTACGCGTGTAACCATTGGCGGCAAATTTACTAAACTTAATGAAGCTTTAAAACATAACAAAAAAGTAATTGAAGCTGGACAAAAAGACGCATTTATTACAGCAATATATCAAAATAAAAGAATGTTATTAGAAGAGTTGGTTAAAATGGGTGTATTTAAACCACAAAAAATAGATTAAAAATATGACGCAATTTGCCGAAACAGAATTAATACTTACAAAAGAAAACAGAGTTTATCACATAAATTTACTAGCTGACGATGTTGCCGATGATGTTATTGTTGTTGGCGACCAACACCGTGTTGCTCAAATTTCCTCTCATTTTTCTAAAATAGAATTTAAAACCGAACACAGAGAGTTTGTAACTCATACAGGACTTTATAACGGTAAGCGAGTTACAGTATTAAGTACAGGAATAGGAACAGATAATATTGATATTGTGATGAACGAACTTGATGCTGCTGTAAATATTAATCCAATAACCCGTACACTTAACGCAACTCAACGTAAATTAAATATTATTAGATTAGGAACAAGTGGCGCTTTGCAAGAAAACATACCAGTTAATGGCTTAGTTGTTAGCTCACATGGTATAGGGTTAGATGGCTTGTTAAATTTTTATGATGGTTGGGAAAACGTTTCTGATAAAGCAATTAGTGAAGCTTTTATTAATCAAACAGGTTGGTTGCAAAATTTACCTTACCCCTACTGCGTTTCGGCATCTGATAAACTATTAAACCAATTTAAAGAAAATAATTTTGTTGGAATTACAGCTACAGCTCCAGGGTTTTATGGCCCACAAGGCAGGCAAATTAAATTAAAAAGTGCATTACCAAACTTAAACGATTGTTTAACTAATTTTAATTATAACGGATTAAAAATTACAAACTTTGAAATGGAAACAAGTGCGCTTTATGGATTAGGTAAATTACTTAATCATAACTGTTTAACAGTGTGTGTAATAATTGCTAACAGAGTAAGAAAAGAATTTACAAACGATTATAAAAAAAGTGTAGAAATATTAATAGAAAATTGTTTAGATAAACTAACAAAAAATTAAATGACAAGAGAAAAACTTATAGAACAAATTAAATTAAAAAAATCTTTTTTATGTGTTGGCTTAGACCCCGATGTTACTAAAATACCAAAACATATAATTGAAGACGATGAAGATACAATTTACTTATTTAACAAATTAATTATAGATGCCACAGCTCCATATTGTGTAGCATTTAAGCCAAACACTGCGTTTTACGAAGCCTATGGGGTAAGTGGATTTGAAAGTTTAGAAAAAACAATTAAATACATTAAATTAAATTACCCAGATCATTTTTTAATTGCAGATGCAAAAAGAGGAGATATTGGTAACACTAGTACAATGTATGCAAAAGCTTTTTTTAACAGATTAAATGCAGATGCAATTACTATTGCTCCTTATATGGGAAAAGATTCGGTAAAACCATTTTTAGAATTTGAAAACAAATGGGCAATTGTATTGGGATTAACAAGTAACGAAGGCGCTTCAGATTTTCAACAACTAATTATAAATAACAAGGCCTTATATTTAAAGGTAATTGAAACCTGTGCCAATTGGGGAAATGAAAACAACATGATGTTTGTAATTGGCGCTACTAAGGCAAGTATGCTTACCGAAATTAGACAATTAATTCCAAATCATTTTTTATTAGTACCAGGTGTTGGCGCACAAGGCGGAAGTTTAGAAGAAGTATGTAAATACGGTTTAAATAAAGATATTGGATTACTTATAAATTTAAGTAGAAACATTATTTATGCAGGTAACAATAAAAATTTTGATGAACTAGCTGGTATTGAAGCAAAAAAAATTAATGATCAAATGAAACACTATTTTAATTAATTATGGAAGAACAAATTAATCAACCACAACAATTAGATATTGAATTAAGCGAAGAAATTGCTGAAGGAATATATTCTAATTTAGCTATTATTACACACTCAAACAGCGAGTTTATAATTGATTTCATAAAATTACTTCCTGGTGTTCCTAAAGCGCGAGTAAAATCAAGAATTATTTTAACTCCACAACATGCTAAAAGACTTGCAAAAGCATTAATTGATAATTTAAATAAATATGAAAGCATGAATGGCAAAATAAAAGACCTTGACCAAAACATGGCCATGCAGTTTACGGGCCCAACTGGTAAAGCTTAATTTATTTTAATTTAAATTCACTACTTTATTATTCAATTTTAAAATTCCTTGTTTAGTATCAATTGTAGCCAACGCACCAATAGGTAGGGTTATTTTATTTTCTATATGACCAATCATTAAATTAGTAACAACAGGTATTTTTAAATTACTAAAATGTTGTTCAAACACTTGCTCAGTAGTAAAAGCCTTTTCTGGTTCTTCGGCAACACATTTATTGCATTTTCCAAATAATATTGCATTAACATTATCAAAAACACCAGCTAATTTTAGTTGAGTTAACATTCTATCAATACTATAAGGTTCTTCTTTTGCTTCTTCTAAAAATAAAATTTTGTTTTTAAAATCGGGTAAATAATTACTTCCAATCATACTTGTTAGTACAGTTAAATTTCCTCCTAAAAGTTCGCCCGTAGCTATACCATGTTTAATTATATTTATTTTGTTTTCACTTAATGGGTTTTCTGGGTATGTAATTGCTTGCCCATCAACACAAATGTTTTTAAAAACAGTTGATGTAAACTCATTCCAACCCGAGTTTCCAACTGGACCATGAAAGGTAATTAATCCAGTTTTATGAGTTATTGCAATAAGTAAAGATGTTATATCACTAAATCCAATTAATACTTTTGGATTTTGTTTTATATTTTCATAATCAATTAAATCTAAAATCCTTGCGCACCCCCAGCCACCTTTCATACAAAAAATGGCATCGATAGTTTTATCTTTAAAAAAACTATTTAGTTCGTTTGCCCTTTGTTCATCTGTTCCTGCAAAATAACCATATTTTAAATTAAGTGAATTTCCAAGCACTACTTCAAAACCAAAATTTTTTAAAATATCACTAAACACATTTATTTGTTTTACATCCCAAACTGCACCTGCTGGTGCGGTAACAGCAACTTTGTTGCCTTTTTTTAATACCTTAGGTAAAATTTTTTCATTATTACTTATTATTTTTTGATATGTATTACCTTTTAAAAGTAATGTAGAAACACCTAGAAAAGAAACTAAAGAAATAAAATTTCGCCTACTATTCATTTTTAAAATTTAATTATAATTTAACTTTGAAATTAAAATAAATTATTTAAATTTAAATGTTGCTTTTGTTACAATTTCTTAATACTAAAACTATAACTTTAAATAAGTTAAACTGCATATTTTATTTTGCATTTTTATCTCTAATTACATCAAATTTATTTTCTCAAATTACTTTCCAACCAAAATTTCAAAGGTTTGATTTTGAAAATTACAATGTGAAATATTATGCTTCAACCACACCTTGTAGAAATGGCGGTTATTTTATTGTAACAGATGTTGGAATTGGTATTTTTAATGGCCAATATGTAAAATACATTTTAAAAGGGTATGGTAATGATAGTGTACTCTTATCAAAACAAGTTCATACAATTTACGAAGATAACAAAGGCGATTTATGGTTTGGATATGAAAATGTTGGAGCACTATCAAGACTGCAAGTAAACACTAAAAAAATTACACACTTTAAACACGATACAGCAAATAAAAAATCGTTTCCAGATTGTATTCCTGCCGCCTACTACGAAATTGGCGATAAAGGTGAAATGTACATTACTTCTTGGGGTGGAGGTTTAATAAAATTTAATAAAGAAAGAACAAATTTTGAAATAATAAATGTTGAATCAAAACCAAAAGGAGCAAAATATTGGTTTGAAACAAATGTTACCCGTAAAATGTTGCACTTACAAGGTGATGAATATTTAATTATAAATTTTCAAGAAGATAATACACGAAAAATGCTGCCAATTATCTATAACATTAAAACTAATACAGTAAAACCATTTATAACAAATGAATTTGATAAAACAACCAATGTAAATGAATTAAATACAATTTTAAGAAACTTAACCATTTGCCATTTTGTTTACAAAGATAAAAATGAAAACTTTTGGTTTGGCACATACAGTGGCTTAGTTTTTTTAGATTTTAAAAATAAAATAGCAAAACGAATTAGTTCAAAAAAATACACAATTGGCGAGTATGTTAATTTAGATAATGTATTAAATTACACGTTCGACGATTATGGGAATATGTGGTGTGGAACCGCAAACAGTGGTATTTTAATTATTAATATGACTTCTCACAAAACATTATCACACATTAATAATCTAGATGATTATACAACAATTTCTAACAATAGTATAAGGTTTATTAATACCGATAATTTAGGTAACATTTGGGCATTTACAGGTAACAATAATTTTCAAATACATTTTAAATACTCTCAAAATTTTATTTTTAGAACATGGAGCTCTTTAAACGTTGAAAACACTGATGCGTCAAGCAGAATTGTTCCAATAGAACAAATGAATAGCGATAATAAAGGTAAACTTTACATGGCTAATAAATATGGTGTTTCTGTTTATTCAACTGTTAAAGATAGTAACTTAAGCCCAATACATTTTAATCATCCAGCAGATAAAAACACTTTTCAATCAGCTTTAAATAGGTTTAAAATTTACGATAATAAATTATATTGTTTAGCACATACTAAATTAAACTCAGGTGAACTATTCATGGTGGGTTACGATTTAAAAACAAATAAACAAATTTATCAAGGCAATAAAGCTTACCCTATTTGGGAGTTTTTATTTAAACACGATACTACATCAGAGTTATATGCGCAAGTTTTTAAATATGAAAATTTTAGTAAATTTAATTTTAACACAAATAAATTTGATACTTTATACCAACTTAAAAAGAAAAATGCTACCTATTACAATCTATCCATTAATTTAGGTAATAATAAATTTTTATTTAGTAATGGAAAATATGGAAATTTTCCTTCAGGTTTAACTTTACTTGACCTTAAAAACAAAAAAGAAACCCTCTTTCAATCGCACGATAGCGCTGATGTTAAAATACCTTTATTAAAAATTTTTGCTACAACTCATAACCATAAAAATTTAATTTGGATTGCAACGCATAAAGGCATATATGAAATTGACTATAACAAATTAACAGTTAATTATAAAAATAAAGATTTTGGGTTAGATACAATTTCAATTACAAACGTTATCAAGGTTAATCAAAATGTATTATGGTTTACATCTCCAACAACAATTTATTCATATAATTTCGATACCAAGTTGCTTAATGCGTTTGATAAAAAACAAAATTTTCAATTCGAATCTATTAATGTAAATACACACTTTGATGAGCCTACTTTTGATGATAAATACATTTATCTTGCAACAATTAGAGGCTTAGTAATGGTAGATTATAAGAACAATCAACTACCAAGTAATACTCCAACTGTAAACTGTTATAATTTATTTGTTAACGATTCTATAAGGACAGACAATTTTTATGAAAATTTAATCTCTGGTAAAACTCAGTTAAGTAGTAACGAAAATAATTTAACTTTTTTATTCGCATCTTCTGATATTGTAAATCCATCACCAGATAAATACAAATACAGATTATTAGAAATAGACACAGCATGGAAAAATAATGAGCTTTCAAATAAAATATCATTTCAAAATTTAAACTCAGGTAATTACACATTACAAGTTAAATGTATAAATGCCTATGGAATTACCAGCAAGGTTTACCAAATTAATTTTACAATAAACAAACCATTTTATAAAACCTGGTGGTTTATTATTTCAATTATTTTAATTACAATTTGTATTATTTATTTATTTATTAAAAAACGAGAACAAAGTTTAATTTTAAAACAACAAAAATTAGAAAAAGTTATTGAAGAACGTACTTCTGAAATACAAGAAAAAGCAAAAGAAGTTGAACACCAAAAACATATTGTAGAAGAAAAACAAAAAGAAATTATAGACTCTATTTTATATGCTAGGCGAATACAAAATGCATTATTAGCAACAAAAACATTATTAGATAAAAATTTACAAAATTACTTTGTGTATTTTAACCCTAAAGATATTGTTAGCGGCGATTTTTATTGGGCTACAAATCAAAACAATAAATTTTATTTAATAATTGCTGATAGTACAGGACATGGTGTACCAGGGGCTTTTATGAGTTTATTAAACATTAGTTATTTAAACGAAGCAATTAACGAAAAACAATTGCAACATCCTTCAGAAATTTTAAATTATATACGAAATCGTTTAATTAATAGTTTAGCCGAAGATGGAAGTAAAGATGGTGGAAAAGATGGTATGGATTGTAGCTTATTGTGTTTTGATTTTGAAAACAACTCATTAGAATTTGCCTGTGCTTACAACCCTATTCTTTTAATAAGAAATGGCGAATTAATAGAACAAACATCTGATAGAATGCCAGTAGGAAATGGTCATAAAAATGATGTTTCATTTACAAATACTAAATTAACTTTACAAAAAGGCGATATTATTTATGCTTTTACAGATGGTTATGCCGACCAATTTGGTGGCGAATCGGGTAAAAAATTAAAATATAAAAACTTTAAAAACTATATTTTACAAAACACAAAATTAGACCTTAACCAACAACATCAAAATCTAGAAAACAGCTTTAATGACTGGAAAGGGGCTATAGAGCAAGTTGATGATGTACTTGTAATTGGAATTAAAATATAAAAAACACATTTAATAGAAAACAAAAAAAGGTTGTATTTTTTACAACCTTTTTGCATTTTTAAAATTAATTTTAAACTCCAGTACCGTGACAACTTTTGTATTTTTTGCCGCTACCACAAGGGCAAGGATCGTTACGGCCAATTTTAGGTTCTACACGTATTGGTTGTGTTTTAGGTTTTTGTTTTGCGTTTTGTTCTTCAACCACATTTTCATCTCTGCTTTCAACTAAAACCTCTTTCTTTTGAACTGGCGCGTCGTTTGTAAATTGGGCAGATTGGTTGCTGTTAGGATCTTCACTTGGTAAATAACTCTTCATTAAAAACGAAATAATTTCTTTATTTGTTTTAATAATCATTTCTTTAAACAAGTTAAACGATTCTAATTTGTATATAACTAAAGGGTCTTTTTGTTCTAACGATGCATTTTGTACTGCTTGTTTTAAATCATCTAACTCGCGTAAATGCTCTTTCCATGCTTCATCAATCATTAACAATACTACGCTTTTTTCAAAATTTGCAAAGGCTTCTCTTCCTTTTGTATCGTATCCTTTACGAAGTTCGGTTATAATTTGTAAACCTTTAATACCATCGGTAAAAGGTAAAGCAATATTAATAAACGAATTATTTGGGTTAGTAAATACATCTCTAATTTCTTTAAATACAACTGCGCATATTTTTTCTACTTTTTGTTGATATGCTTTTTGTAAGTTATCAAATAAAACATCTATTAAATCATCTTCTTTTTTAGAATTAAAGTCAGCATTTGTAAATGGAGATTCTACACCAAAAACTCGGATACACTCCATGTTAAACCCTTCGTGATCTTTAGATGGTGCATATTCTTCAACAATACTACTGCTTAATTCTAACATCATGTTAGCAATATCAATACTAATTTTATCGCCATATAATGCATTACGTCTGCGTTTGTATATAACATCGCGTTGCGCATTCATTACATCATCGTATTCAATTAAACGCTTACGGGTACCAAAATTATTTTCTTCAACTTTCTTTTGTGCACGTTCAATTGATTTAGTAATCATACTATGTTGTATAACTTCTCCTTCTTTTAAACCCATTCTATCCATTAAAGAAGCTATACGCTCGCTACCAAACAAACGCATTAAGTTATCTTCTAAGCTCACAAAAAATTGAGATGAACCTGGGTCACCTTGTCGCCCTGCCCTACCTCTTAATTGTCTATCAACCCTACGGCTTTCATGCCTTTCTGTTCCAATAATAGCTAAACCTCCTGCTTCTTTTACACCTGGTCCAAGCTTAATATCGGTACCACGCCCAGCCATATTTGTAGCTATGGTTACAGTGCCTGTTTTACCAGCTTCTGCAACAATATCAGCTTCTTTTGCGTGTAATTTAGCATTTAAAACATTGTGTTTTATACCACGTAATTTTAATGTTCTGCTTAATAATTCAGAAATATCAACCGTTGTAGTACCAATTAATACTGGTCTTCCGGCAGCAACTAATTTTGCAACTTCATCAATAACGGCATTATATTTTTCGCGTTTTGTTTTATAAACTAAATCTTGTTCATCTTTACGCGAAATAGCCCTGTTTGTAGGTATTTCAACAACTTCTAATTTATAAATATCGTAAAACTCTTGTGCTTCAGTTGTTGCAGTACCAGTCATTCCCGCAAGTTTATTATACATACGGAAATAATTTTGTAATGTAATTGTAGCATAAGTTTGAGTTGCAGCTTCAATTTTTACATTTTCTTTAGCCTCAATTGCTTGGTGTAAACCATCGCTGTATCTTCGGCCTTCCATAATACGACCTGTTTGCTCATCAACAATTTTTACTTGCCCTGCATCAATTACATATTCTTGATCTTTTTCAAAAACTGTATATGCTTTTAATAATTGTTGTACTGTGTGAATACGTTCACTTTTAACGCTAAAATCGCGTAAAACAATTTCTTTAGCTTCGGCTTTAGCTTTAGGGTCTGAAATATTTTTTTCAATTTCAGCTACTTCATCTCCTACATTTGGAATAACAAAGAATTTAGGATCATCTGTGTTTCCAGTTAAAAAATCTAATCCTTTTTCAGTTAAATCTACTTGATTATTTTTTTCTTCTACTGTAAAATAAAGTTCTGCATCAATTTTATGCATTTCTTTATTTTGGTCTTGCATATAATGATTTTCGGTTTTTTGCAATAAAGCTTTTACGCCTTGTTCGCTTAAAAATTTAATTAATGCAGAGTTTTTAGGTAAACCTCTGTATGCGCGTAATAATGGAATACCAGCTTCTTTTTCTTTACCTTCGGCAAATAATTTTTTAGCTTCGGTAATACAAGTTTGCACATATAATTTTTGCGTATTTACAATTTTTTCAACGCGTGGTTTATATTCCATAAACTCATGCTTATCGCCTTGTGGTGTTGGCCCACTTATAATTAATGGTGTACGCGCATCATCAATTAAAACGCTATCCACCTCATCAACAATTGCAAAATTATGTTTGCGTTGTACTAACTCCTCTACATCACGCGCCATATTATCACGCAAATAATCAAAGCCAAATTCGTTATTAGTACCGTATGTTATATCGCATAAATAAGCATTTCTTCGCTCTGTTGTATTAGGCTCGTGTTTATCAATACAATCAACACTTAAACCATGAAACATAAATAAAGGTGCATTCCACTCGCTATCGCGTTTTGCTAAATAGTTATTTACAGTTACAACATGTACTCCTCTTCCTGATAAAGCATTTAAAAAAACAGGTAATGTAGATACTAAAGTTTTTCCTTCACCTGTAGCCATTTCTGATATTTTACCTTGGTGTAAAACCATCCCACCAATTAATTGCACATCGTAATGCACCATATCCCAAGTAATTTCGTTACCTGCAGCTAACCATTTATTAGCATATTGTGCTTTACTACCTAAAATTTGTATGTTTTTAAAACTTTTAGCAAATTTTTCGTCCGTAGCATTTGCTGTAACTTCAAGTGATTGATTATCTTTAAATCTACGTGCTGTTTCTTTTAAAATAGCAAAAGCTTCAGGTAAAATTTCTAATAAAGTAGCTTCTATTTTTTTAGTGATGTTTTTTTCAATTTCATCAATTTGTTTATACAAATCTTCTTTTGTATTAACATCCATTTCTAAGTTAGAAGAAATGTTTGATTTAATTTGATTGATTTCATCTATTTCTGTTTTAATAGATTGTTGAATTTTACTTTTAAGATCGGTTGATTTTTGACGCAACTGATCGTTAGAAATAGAATTTAATTGAGTATATATTGTATTTACCTGGTTAACTTTTGATTGAAGGGCCTCAATTTCTTTAGCAGATTTAGTGCCAAAAACTTTTTTAAGAAAATCGAACATAAAATTTGAATAATTAAGCCAATAAATGTACGAAAAATAACGAAAATATAGCCCTTAAAAAATGATAAATTATGCAAAAGTTAAGTCTTTTGCCATTTATTTTTGAAAACAACAGAACTTTAATTAACTAAAATCAATGCTTTGGCTTTTTCAAGCTCTAAATCTTTTTTAGTAATTAAATCTTTTAAAGTGTAAGTAATTTCATAATCTGGCATTATACCATGACCAGTTTTGGTTTTAAAAACATCATGGTTTATTCTAAAAACTGGAATTCTAACTTTTAATTTTGAGTTTGGTAAAGTATAAAATGGTGTTACACCTGCATTACACCCTTCTAAAGCGCCAGATGTTTCTTGCCCAATAAAAGTTACTTTTTTATTGTGTTTTAAATACGCCGATGCTAAACAACTTGCCGAAAAACTTGAACCATTTATTAAGACTATTAGTTTTCCGTTAAAATGGTATTTTTTACGGGGCTTAACATTAACTGTGTAAAAATTAGTATCACCATTTTTATGTTGTTTACCAACTATTTTAAAATATAATTTTGTTATTTTAAATGCAAATTTACCTTTGGTATATTTAGGTTCGCTGTACGATTTTACAAAGGTTGCCGAGGTTTGCGGTAAAGTTGTATCAATTAAATAACTTAACAACCTATAACAATTAGAGAGACTACCACCTCCATTATCACGCAAATCTAAAACTAAATTAGTAATGTTATTTTGGTTTATTTTTCTAAATATTTTACGGTACCCTTTTTTATATTTTCTGTTAGAAAACTGCCCTAATTTAAAATAACAATACTTATCATTTTTATAAATTTTATATTTAATTGCGGCTCTTTTATATTTTATTAAAGTGCTATCTTGCTTAGGTTTTATTGGTAGTTCGGGTATATCTAATAAATTAACCGATTTGTATTTTACCGTATAAGGTTTATTAGTTTTGCTTAAAACATCTACCACATAAGTATCTGGCCTTACTGTTAAACTTTGGTATAAGCTGTTAAACCAATATTGTAACAAATACGATTTACCAGTGGTGTTATAACCATCTACCGTTATAAAATTTTTGCACCATTTTATTAATGAGTCTGCTTTATAACCATTTATAGCAACAATTTCATCTCCTTTTTTAATTAGAGTATCATTGTTTTTACTTAATGTTGCTATAGCATATAATTTATTATTTATAGGCACAAAAAAGTAAGGCGAATAATTTCGTTTTGTTTTTTTAATAACTTTTGAGTATGCTCTAGATACTCCAACTTCGGTATGTCCGCACTGAAAACCATCTACTAAATACTTTAACTGAATATAAAATTCTCTATGTGTTAATGGTTCGTTAATTTTGTTTAATGCATTATTAAACAAAGAATCAAAATAAGATTTTTGATGATAAACGTCAACAACAGGATGCATATCAAAAAAAACTTTTCGTAATAATCTAATATCTTGTTTTAACAAGGTTGTATCATATTCATCTTCTAATATATCAAAATATGATTTTTGAGCCTTAATGTTATAAAAACATATAAAAAAAAATATAATGTATATAATGCGCATTAATCTTATCTTTGTAAAGTTACATTATTTATTATGCAAAAAATTAAAATAGGCGTTTTACGTGAAGAAAAATCTCCACCAGATAAGCGTGTACCCTTAACACCATTAATTTGTAGTGAATTATTAAAAAAATATTCGAATATCGAAATTGTTGTTCAGCCAAGTAAAATAAGATGTTATACTGATGAAGAATACACCTCTTTTGGAATAACTTTACAAGAAGATTTAACTGATTGCGATGTTTTAATGGGTGTAAAAGAAGTACCTGCTGATAAATTAATTGCAAATAAAAAATATTTTTTCTTTTCGCATACCATAAAAAAACAAAGCCATAATCAAAAGCTAATGAAGGCTTTAATTGATAAAAAAATTCAAATGATTGATTATGAAACTTTAACTGATAAAAACCATAACAGAATTATTGGATTTGGTAGATATGCCGGTGTTGTTGGAGCTTATAATGGTATTTTAGGTTATGGTTTAAAATACGATTTATTTAGGTTAAAAGCTGCTAACTTATGTAGAGATAGGGCTGAAATGGAAGAAGAATTAAAACGTGTAAAATTACCTAACATAAAAATTGCTTTAACTGGTGGCGGACGAGTTGCAAACGGTGTAATAGAAACTTTAAGCGCTTTAAGAATTAGAAAAGTAACATCTGACGAATTTTTAAGCAATAGTTTTAGAGAACCTGTTTACTGCCAATTAAACCCGCGCGATTATGTTGAAAGGCCAGAAGATCATAACTTTGATTTGAATGATTTTTTTAAAAACCCCGAACATTTTGTTTCAAAATTTGTTCCTTACACTAAAGTAACAGATTTATTTATTTCTGCACATTTTTGGGACCCCCGTTCGCCTAAATTATTTACAAAAGATGATATGAAAGCGAATGATTTTCATGTTTCTGTAATTGCTGATATCACTTGTGATATTGACGGAAGTGTGCCAACAACAATAAGATCTAGCACTATTACACAACCCTTTTATGGTTATAATATTTTAAAAGATACCGAAGATTTAGCTTTTAGTAAAGATACAATTTGTATTATGGCTGTAGATAATTTGCCTTGCGAATTACCTAGAGATGCAAGCGATGATTTTGGTAAAGATTTAACCGAACGTGTTATACCTCATTTAATTGGTACTGATGAGTTTGATATTATAGATAGAGCAAGTATTTGTATAAATGGCAAACTAACTAAGGGATTTGACTATTTAAGCGATTATGCTTTTAGTTAAATTAACTCAAAAAAATATATTTTTAAAATCATCTAAATTTTTTTGATTAGACACAAATATTAGTTACATATTTTAACGTTTCTCAGCTATACGCAGGCAGGGATTTTAACCACTGAGCTTCCTACGAAGAACTGAACTTGAAATTTACAACTTGCCTGTCCTACGAAGCACGAA
>JAIUNM010000011.1 GCA_020162035.1 Bacteroidota bacterium
AACAGCGGTTTAAACTTTTGGAAACCCTATGGCAGCACCAATGCCAATAACAACATATTATTTTTACACGATAATAATAAAGTGGGTATTGGAACCGATAACCCAAGTGCACGCTTAACCATTGATGCGTGGGCAGATGATGCTTTACAAATAAATATTGATAATGGAAAAACAGGCATAGAAGTTAAAAATAAAACATATAATAAAACTGTGTTTAAAACAGTTTCAAATGGACGAACTGAAATTAATATGCATGGTGCTACTCCGAGTGCAGCAGTTGAAGCATTGATAATAAGAGACTTAGCAACAAATAAAATTAATTTTAAAGTAAAAAGTGATGGATATGTTTATTCACGTGAAATAAATGTAATGCCTACAAACATTACTTTTCCAGATTATGTATTTGATAAAAAATACAATTTAATGAGTATTGAAAATTTGAATAATTACATAAATAAAAACAAACACTTACCCAATATACCAAGTGCCAAACAAGTTGAGAAGGATGGAATAAATATAGCCGAAATGCAAATAAAACAAATGGAAAAAATTGAAGAAGCATTTTTGTATATCATTCAACTTAAAAAAGAAAATGAAGAATTGAAAGAAAGACTGATTAAACTGGAAAATAAAAATTAATATTTTAAAATTAAATAATAATGAAAAAAAACTGTTTAATTTTCATATTTGCATTTCATTTTTTATTAGTTAAAGCACAAACAAGCAGTTATGCGCCGGTTACCGACACAATAAATTTTGCTACTTGGGAACAAGCTATGCAACATACTTTTGGTTTATTAAATAAGTCACATTTTCCGAGTGGGTATTTATTTAATAAGGCACACCCAATTGACAAATTAGCATTTGCTGATGGTACTTTAAATGACAGTACGTTTAATGTGTTTGAGTTTTATTTTTTACAAAACTTTGTAAGAATGAGTTATGATAAACCAGATAGTATAATCGGTTACTTAAAACTAGATAGTTTAAAAAACAAATATATTGAACAATACGATGTACTTCCGCTTGGCTTTATTGATATAAAAGGTCATATGCTAAATCCTAACGCAATTTCTAATGGTGCAATTTCCATTATTAATAAACAGTTGGTCGAAAACTCTACAAACATAAGTTCAATGTATCAAAACAAAAGATTTTTTTGTGTAGCGCCTTTAAATGAAGAAGTAAACACGCTAAATCCTCAGTTTATTATCAGAAGTAATGAAGTTTTTTCAAATAACACAAATATTGTAAGCTCTTTAATGATAGATGTAGATGATGGGCTTGGTTACAAGCAAATAAATTTTAATATCCCTTTTCAAGCAAATTATTTAACTGATGGTTACAAAATTTTTACTACAATGCTCGTTTATTCTAACGGAGATACTCTTTATAGTAGAAGTGAGTTAAAAGTAAATAACAGTAATATTTTAAGTTTATTAAGTACACAGTTTAAACCTTTTAATTTTTCTTCTGTGGTTTACGGAAATGGTAGCTCTTACACTAATTTATTAGGCGATTACCCAAGCGAATTTACTGGTGTTAGTTATGATAACGAACAAAACCAGGTGTATGCAGAATTAGGCATTTGGAATGGCTGTGGAAATGATATACCAGGAAGAATTAGAAAGCCATATGTAATTTTTGGTGGATACAATCCTAAAGATGGTAAATCATTATTGGCTGTTAATAATTACACTGGTTGGTTTGCCCAAATTGCCGGACCAATGGGGTTTTGGGACGGTTGGCGAGGACCTTTATATGAAACCTATAATGGCTTTTTTACAGATTTCTCTAAAAACGCCAGTGGAGGGCAAAATTTTGGAGATAACGGCGCTAAATTACTTGATAAATTAACACAAGAGGGTTATGATGTTATTATTGTTAGATTTCATAATGGAGTGGGCTATATACAAACAAACGCATACTTATCCAGCTTGGTTATAAAACTTGTAAACTCATATATACTTAACGATGCAAATAATGTAATAGATGCTGGCGCAGCGCTTGACCCTGAAGCACCAGGATACCCCAACTCTACAAAAATTAAGCGCGCTAAACACGAGTTAGTGGTAGGCGGCTACAGTGCTGGCGCATTATGCGGAAGATTAGCACTAACACTAATGGAGTACGAACACGATCCCTCTAAAAGAGATTTATGTGGGCCAAATGCCTATAAATTTCCGCACCACCGTACAAAAATATGGGTAGGTGTTGATCATGAGTGCCAGGGTAGTAATACACCGCTTGGTATACAAATGTTTTGGGATTTTCAAAAAAGCTTATACGCTTTACCAGTTAATTTACCAGATTTAATTAATTCTATTATTTGCAAATCTGCACTGGATATTTTACAAACAAGAGGGGTAGCAACTCAAAATACGTTGTACCATATTGATGAAACCCATGATATTGGTAATAGTACTTGGTCTAGCAAACCGCATACCGATTTTGATAAGTACTTTGCAGATTTAACAAATGTTACCTTGCCTACTACACCGGCAAATTTAAAAGGCTACCCTATTTTTCCTTATCGCATATCTATTAGCCAAGGTAATGCTAACGGACTACCGCAAAACATAAGTACTGAAACAAATATGCTTTTTAATCAATCTCCAAGCGCTATATGTATTACACCTTTAGGAACTAATTATGGCGCAGGAAATTGGCTTTTAAAAATCACCCCTTTTAGAGAGGCGACTGCTAGAGTGCTTGGCGGCGGAAATAATGAAGCTTTTAATTGTAAAGCAGGAATGAGTTTTAAATCCTTATTTTACAGTTGGCACATTAATTATGGCCACTGGAAATATTACACTAATAACCACGTAAACGATTGGTGGCTTGGCGGACCGGCAAAAAATTACGATGAAGCCACTGCAAGCTCTTTACCAAGTAACATTTTATTTGCAGAGGCATTAAAATTAAGTTATGATTATCCGCTTGCCTCAGTTACATTTTGTAATTTAAAACAATTTCCTAAAAAGCAAGCCGGCTTTGCCCCAACTGTTAGCGGTTTAGATTTGCATTTACCCGGCAACAACAACCTGCCGCGGTTTCCTAACCTAAGCATTGTACCAGGCAATACTAGTGGTGGCTTGCATTTAATGCAACGTAATAAGTATAATAATTCGTTTGATCCATCACCAAACGGTGATTTTGGTTATCCTCATTTAACTTTCCCTACCAGCCATTATGATTATACACCTTATGATGCCATTTGGGCGAATACAACTAACGATGTTAATTACGACGATAACATTATGCATGTAGAAGACCCTAACCCACTTATTGGTGTATTTTTAACTGAAGAATTAGCGCCTAAAACCTTGTATTTAAGTAACCGTTTAATACAAGACCAAATAATTCATTGTGGTGCTAATGATGGAAGTTACAGCGTTAAGCAAAAATACTACGCCGATTTTGAAGCACGTAATTCTATTTTAGCTGGCAATCAAAGTATTTATCAAAACGAAGCAGACCCTTACAATCCCAATCCAGCTTTATGGTACAAAAACCAAAGAACTGCGCAAGGAGATTTTGTTGTAGGTGATGGCGCTGTGGTTACCTTTCATGCCAATAATTTTGATAATCAAAGCAAAATTACATTGGGGGCTGGCTTTAGTAGTAAACACGGCAGTATTTTTAGAGCTTATCTATATACCGATCCTAATCTATGTTCGCCCTTTGGTGAAGGTGCGCGTACCATTGCAAATACATCACCAATAGTAGCCAAAAAACAGGCTAGGCCCATACATGCTAAACGTGCTACCAGTGTAAAAACAACTACCAATGCACAACAAAAAATTAACATTTTACTTTACCCTAACCCAACCAATGGCGAGTTAATTTACGTATTAAACACTACAGAAACTTACAATTACACAATTACCAACACCTTAGGGCAAGCAGTACAAACTGGTGTTTTAAGTACTAATATTAATAAAATAGATTTAGCGCAATTGCCTAAGGGGGTATATTTAATAAGTATTTTTAATAAAGATTACAAACAAACCGATAGAATAATTTTACAATGAGAAATATTTTAATAATTTTTATTTTAATTGTATTTACCACTTGCCGTAAAAAGAGTGATATTACAATTACTGCTTGGAACTATGCCATGGCTGAGCCTATTACTAATGCTGAGGTAGCCATTTTTGAAGTAAAATACAAAGGAGGCTTGTTTAGCGCTGGCACTGAGTGTAAAGAAATAGCCCATGCAACAACTGATGCCAATGGGCAATGTTTTTTTAGTAATTTAAAACTTAATAAAAATAATGGTTTACAATACGCTGCTAAAGTAAAATACAGTTATGGTAAAGCCGATTTTTACAATTGTAATGTAACAGAAAACAGTGAGGTCAAAGTATTAAATAAGAATGATCTAACACTAAATAGCAGTGATTATGACGCTTTTATAAAATTTCAGTTTAATAACATATTAAACCCATCAATATCTGGCGATAGCATTTGGTTTAGCTCTAAAACACGAGCATATAATCTACCAGAGAAACCGTATCCATATGGGGGGGGGGGGCTACTGAATACTTTTTATAAATATAATGGTAATAACTACCCATCAGTAATTACAACTAATATACTGAAAACATATGCAGGTAAAATTCCAATATACATCTACAAAAAAAAAATGGGCATAGTTAGCCAAACTATTGATACCATTAAAATATACCCTTATGAAACAAAAACTATTGAGATAAATTGGTAATTTAACTTGTGAATATTGAATTAAAAAATTGTGTATTCTTTAATTCGTTTTTTATGCAATGAAAAAACAAATTTTAATACTTACAGCAATATTACTAGTTTTTACCACCTGCCGTAAAAAAAGTGATATTAGCATTACTGCGTGGAACTATGCTTTGGGCGAACCTATTGCCAATGCAGAAATAGCAATAATGGAGGTAAAATACAAAGGTGGTTTATTTAGCGCTGGCACTGAGTGTAGAGAAATAGCCCATGCAACAACCGATGCCAATGGGCAATGTTTTTTTAGTAATTTAAAATTAAAAAAGGAACAAAATGTGCAATATGCTGCTAAAATTAAGTACAGTTATGCCAAAAACACTTTCTATAACTGTAATGTAACAGAAAACAGCGAAATTAAATTAGAAAACAGTAATAATAAAATTTTAAATAGTAGCACTTACGATTGTTTTTTCAAAGTTAACTACCTAAATGCACTAAATCCTTCCATCTCAGGAGACAGTCTTGTAGTAGCAATAAATGGCCCTAAGTACGAAGTTCCTGGTCAGCCTTATCCATTTGGGGGGGGGGGGTCTTTGGTAATAGAAATTATTATGCAGATAACAATTATCCTTATCCACCTGTATTTTCGAGCAATAATATTATATCTAACGCTGGCAAACACATACTTAAAATTTACAAAAAGAAAATGGGTGTGGTAACGCAAACTATTGATACCATTAAAATATATCCTTATGAAACTAAGTTAATTGAAATAAATTGGTAAATTAAACAATGCAGTTAAAAGCGTGAATTAACAATTTATATTAAAAGAAAAAGCTGTTAACAGAAAATCTCCCAAAAATCTATTAACAGCTTAATTTGTTATAACTAAACAAAAACCCTGATAAAGAACGTATTGTAAAGTTAAAGTATAAAATTGCTTTTAAATTGTGGTTATATATAAGTGGTTAACTTTTTTAAATAAGTGGTTATTATAAAGCAGCCATTAATAAATTAATGTCTTTAAATGGTAAATTAAATGCTTCGCCCAAATATTGATTAGTTAAAATACCATTGTAAATATAAACGCCATTTCTTAGTCCTGAATCTTTTCTAATAATACTATCAATACCTCCTTCATCGCCCATGTTTAAAATAATTTGCGAAAAAATATTACTAAAAGCATAACTTGCTGTGCGTGCTACTCTGCTTGGTATGTTTGGTACACAATAATGTATAACGCCATGTTTTCTAAATACAGGTTTAGTGTGGTTAGTTACTTTACTTGTTTCAAAAACACCACCTTGATCAATACTTACATCAACAATAACACTTCCGGTTTTCATTTCGCTAACCATTGTATCGGTTACTATGCAAGGTGTTCGGCCTTTTGTGGCTCTAAGTGCACCAATTGCAACATCTGCAGTTTTTAAATGTTTTTCTAAAACTTTTGGAACAATAACAGAAGTAAAAACTCTTGAGCCAAGTTGGTTTTGTAAACGTCTTAGCCTTGAAGTAGAACTATCAAAAACTTTAACAGTGGCTCCTAAACCAATAGCTGCACGTGCTGCAAATTCGCCAACGGTACCAGCTCCAATAATTACAACTTCGGTTGGCGATATACCACTAATTCCTCCTAATATTGCCCCTACTCCATTATTTGCGTTGCTTAATAATTCGGCGGCTATTAAAATACTTGCGCCACCAGCAATTTCGCCCATGGCTCTAATAACAGGGAAAATGCCCGCTTCATCTATAATTAACTCGTATGCTATGCAGTTTAGTTTTTTTGTTATTAATTTTTTTAAAAAATCTTGCGGTTGTACAGTTAATTGTAATGCGCTAAACAATGTTTGTTTTGGTTGCATTAATTCAACTTCTTCTAAAGTTGGTGGAGCAATTTTAAATATTACATCAGCCTTATAAACATCATTTGGAGAATATACAATTTCTGCGCCCGCTTCGCTGTAATCATTATCTTCAAAACTTGCTGCTTTACCTGCACCGGCTTCAATAATAATTTTATGTCCGTTGTTTACTAATAAAGCAACTGCATCAGGCACCAATGCTACTCTGTTTTCTTGATACGCAATTTCTTTAGGGATACCAATAAATAATTTTCCTTTTTTACGAGCTACTTCAAGCATTTCTTCTTGAGGAGCAAAAGCACCTTTGGTTAAAGAAAATAAAACATCTTTTGTCATTACCATAATTTTAATTTTTAATATGCAGGTCCTTTATATCTTGGTGTATTGCAATCATCTATTGCTCTGCGTTTTGGACGCCAAATAATTCCAAATCTTGTTTCAAAGGTTCTGTTTCTAATTTTTACATTATCTTTTACTTTTAAGTTATACACATCGGGGTTCCAATGTTCTTCAACTATACCATAAAAATTTTTAAATAATGGAAACTCATAACCAATACCTAAATTACCACTAAACCAAATTTTTCTTAATTGACTACTGTAAGCAGAAAAAACTGAAGTACTTTGATTTAATTTATATTCTAATCGAATGCCAGGCATTAAGTAAATATTGCGTCTTAAACCAAATGGACCAAAAAATTTTAAGTAATTATTCCATTGTATATAGGTGTATTTATTTTTACCAAAAGAATTAGAGCGCGTGCCCATGTATTGGTCAATAATTTCTTTTTCGTTAGCTCCTTTTTTTGTATAGGATAATTCTGTTTGCCAACGAACACCATCGTTTCTTAAAAATTCAGCAAAAACACCTGCACCCCAGCTAAAATATTCTCTCGAAATATGGTTTTGTGGATAATAATATTGCGGAACAAAAACAGTATCTACCTTTTTAGGCGCATCAAAATTTTTATAACTATGCATAGATTCGGTTAATGCACCATAAATACCAATACCTCTAAAAAATTGAGCTTTTGAATAAAAAGCAGATAAAAGTAATATAGAAAATAATTTAATTTTCATGTTTTATGCTCCGCTAACTTCAACATTAGGGCTTATTTTTTTAACCAAGCCTTGTAAAACTTTTCCTGGACCAACTTCTGTAAAATGAGAAGCACCATCGTTTGTCATTTGAATAACGCTTTGTGTCCATTTAACAGGAGCAGTTAATTGAGCAATTAAATTTTGTTGAATTTCAATTGGGTTAATTACTGCATTAGCAGTAACATTTTGATAAACCGGACAAATAGGTTGATTAAAAGTTGTGTTTTTAATTGCGTTTTCTAGCTCTTCTTTAGCTGGTTGCATTAAAGGCGAATGAAAAGCACCACCAACTGGTAAAACTAATGCACGTTTAGCGCCAGCAACTTTTAATTTTTCGCAAGCAGTATTGATTCCATTTATTGAACCTGAAATTACTAACTGGCCAGGGCAATTGTAATTAGCTGCAACCACAACTTCACCAGATTGTGTAATTTCTGCACAAATATCTTCTACAATTTTATCGTCTAAATTTAAAACTGCAGCCATAGTACTTGGATTAATTTCGCAAGCTTTTTGCATAGCTAAAGCACGTTGGTAAACTAATTTTAAAGCAGCTTCAAAGCTTAAAGTTTTATTGGCAACAAGTGCAGAAAATTCGCCTAAGGAATGTCCTGCTACCATATCAGGATTGAAATCAGATAAAGTAGATGCTAAAATAACAGAATGTAAAAATATTGCAGGTTGAGTTATTTTTGTTTGTTTAAGTTCTTCATCTGTTCCCGAAAACATAGTGTCGGTTATTTTAAAACCCAAAATATCATTTGCTTGATTAAATAAATTTTTTGCGTTTAAATTGTTTTCGTATAAATCTTTCCCCATTCCACTAAATTGCGAACCTTGACCGGGGAAAACATATGCTTTCTTCATTTATTAATTGTTTTAATTAAAAATTATAATTATAAAAAATAAATTTAACTACTTTAATTGTTGCTAATTTAATTAAAGACTAAACTAATTAACGATGTGTTGTTAAGATTAATCTATCTTATCTCTTAACTCAATTAATTTAGATTTAATTTCTTGAAGTTTTGCAATAACTTCGGCTTGATTGTTAGATTTTTGAAAAGTAATACTTTCTGATTTAGATTTAAGAGCCTCTTTTGCTCCTTGAATGGTATAACCTTTTATTTTAATAAGCTCAACTAAAATGCGGATATTTTCTATATCCTTAATTGTAAAAATTCTATTTCCTTTTTTGTTTTTACTTGGGCTTAAAGTGTTAAATTCTTTTTCCCAATATCGAATTGTGCTAGCATTAATATCAAACATTTCACTAATTTCACTTATAGTGTAATAAAGTTTTTGTGTTTCTTCTTTTTCAAATAAAGCCATATTAATTCAATTAATCTAAATTAATGATTAATAACACTATACGTTAAGTTAGTTGTTAACATTTAATTAAAAATATAAAGGGTAAAACCTAATTCCAGATTTTGCAAATTGCAAAGTAGGAAAAGGAATTTTAACACAATTAAAGGCAGAAAATAGTGTTTTTAGAACTTTATGTTTAGTTTTAATTTTGGTTAAATCTATATCTAAACTTAAGTAAAAACGCCTTTCGCGGTTAAGTTTTAAAACATTGCCGTTATTATTTTGTATTAAAAATTGATTGTAATTACCACCAATCATTCCGTATGCACTATAACCTAAAGAGAGGTTTAACATATTTAAAATTTGATTTTTAGGTTTATTAGTTTTAAACGATAAGGGATTAAAACTTAACCAATAAGTTTGTCCGTTATAATCTTTTAAAATTTCTAGAGGTAAACTATTACCAAGCAAATTAGGATTATATTGCGCTAAACCCGATTGTGAAAATGAAAATTTAAACCAAATTTTTTGTTCATTAAAAAAATGTTGTTGCCCTATACATAAATATGTACCTGCAGTATTACTTATCATATCTCCCCAACTAAACCCCCAACCATCGCTATAACCATCCATTATTTCAATACAAGTCATATAAGCTAAACCAATATTGCCACCAATTAATAAAGATTGTTTTTTATTAAACCCTGCCCATTCAAAACTTTGCATCATATATTTTGATAGTTGATAGTTTGTGTAAACATGCCCTACTTTATCCATTTGTAACCAAGCCTTGTTATCATTAAAAAAATGAAACTTACCCGTATTATAATTTTGGTACCATGCCTTATTAAGGTAAAATAAAGAACCAGTAGTTACTAATGCACTACTTGTACTTAATATAATTTTTCGCGACTTGAAATTTATACTATCGTGTTGGGAGTTTGACAAAAATACATTTAAACAAAATAAATATGTCAGTATTTTCTTCAACACTACAAATATACTAAACAAAAAAGGCGAATCTTTTAAATTCGCCTTTTAAGATTTATTTTGAAAATTTACTCTATAATTAATTTTTTATATGTTGATTGTTTATCTTTTATTAATTGTATGGTGTAAACTCCTTTTGCATAATCGCTTACATTAACATTAATAATTGAATTTGCTTGTTTATTTAAAATTAATTGCCCTAGTTGATTAAATAGTATTATGTCAAATTCACCATCAAGTTCTACTGTTACATAATTGTTAGCAGGATTAGGATAAATTAAAACAGATTGGTTTATGTTTAATTTAGTTATTGAAGAAGCAAAACTAACACATGTAGTTGCATTGTTTACGCAGCCATTACCATCAGTAATTGTAACTGTATAACATTGAGGTGCTAAATTACTTGCAACAGAAGCTGTACCTCCAGATGGTATCCAATTATAAGTATAAGGCATTGTACCTCCTAAAACTGTAACTGTAGCCGAACCATTATTACATGTTCCACAACTAGCTATTGAATTTGTAATCGTATTACTAATTGCAGATGGTTGACTGATTGAACCAGAATAATTAGTTTTACAACCTTTACTATCTGTTACCACACAAGAGTATGAACCTACACCTAATGAATTAATAATGTTTGTTGTTTGTCCGCCTGGGCTCCATAAATAACTATAACTAGGTGTACCGCCAGATGGGTTAACTTGTAATAAACCATTGGTTAAACCATTACAAGTAATATTTGTTGATGCTCCAGTTGAAGTAGGATTTGCATTTACCCCAACAGAAAAAGCATTTGTACCATTGCAACCTGCATTTGTACCACTTACCGTATAGTTTGTAACAACTGTAGGATTTACAACAATACTAGAAGTGTTTGAACCTGTATTCCATGTGTATGTACTTGCACCACTTGCAGTAATAGTTAATGAATTACCAATACATAATTGCGGATTTGATGGAGATAAATTAATAGAAATAGATGAACCAATATTTACCGATACTGTTTTAGTGTTACTGCATGTTCCATTAAAACCAGTTACAGTGTAATTTGTATTTGATGCTGGACTAACAATTAATGGGTTTGATGTTGATCCTGTATTCCAAGAGTATGTAGATGCCCCACCCGCATTTAATGTTGCAGTTCCTCCAGCACAAATGGTTTGATTTGAAATTGCCACTGTTGGTGTAGTAGTAACATTTAAATTATAGGTAGAATATGTTGAACAAGCACCCGTAGTTCCTTTAATTGAATATGTTGTAGAAGTTAAAGGACTTACATTAATTATTGAACTTGTAGCTCCTGTACTCCAACTATAAGATGTTGCACCACTTGCAGTTAATGTTGCTGTTGTTCCTGAGCAAATATTTGATGCTCCTGTTACAGATAAAGGAGGGCCGCTTGTAATGTTTATTGTTTTTATACTAACAGAAGTATTTGCTCCATTTATTGAAGTTAATGTAATGGTTTGAACTCCTGTTGTACTAAATGTAAAAGTTGGATTAGTTGCTGTTGAAGTTCCTCCACCACCACTTGCGCTCCAACTATAAGATACGGCACCTGAACTTGTATTAGTCATTGTAACTGCACCACCACTACAAGCTGAAGCAGGGTTGTTAAAAGATGAACTGTTGGTTCTGATATTAATATTATCTAAATACAAAGCCTGACCATAATGCCCACGATCAATAAATGCTAACATTACATTACTTTGCCCTGCAGCAAGTGCTGTTATATTTACAGAATCTGTACGCCATTGACCTGATGCAGGTGTAAATTGACTACCTGTTAAAGTACCAGCTACTGATGAAAGTGTACTGCCTCCTTTCATATAGATACTTGTCCATGTTGCGCCACAATCTGAAGATAATTTAACTTCAAGCGTATCTGAATATTGGTTGTCGTATTGTCTATAAGCCACATCAAACCTTAAAGTAGCTTGAGTTACAGATGAAAATACATATTTAGGAGTTCTCATTTCATCTCTTTCGCCCGAAATATCTTCGTTGTAATTATCAAACCATGCACAAGCTGTACTTGTTCCATATGCACCTAATCCTGTTCTTCTTTTCCAATAATAATTATCATTACTCATGTTTACACTTGTCCAGTTTGCAGGTACAAAAGTTGTAGTTTGAAAACCTTCGGTTAATGGTAACAATTGAGGTCCTGCAACAGTAATGTATGATATTTTTGTTTTAACATTTCCACCATTAGCATTTGTTGCTTGTAATGCAATTGAATACGTACCTGGGCTTGCCCACGATACAGCAGGATTTGATGATGTAGATGTTGGAGGTGTACCTGCTTGAAATGTCCAGCTCCAAGCTGTAGGTAAATACAACGAACTATCAGTAATTGAAATTGGAGTTCCAGGGCAGGTTTTATTAATTAATGAATAGAAATTTGAAACTACAGGTTGAGCACTAAACCCAGCAGCACATAACATAGCTTGGTACGCATCTATTCTTCCCGCACCTAATTGACCCGCTAATGTTCCTGAATTTACAGGATAAATATTTACAGCAGTTGTACTAATACAATTTAAAACATCTGTTTGAGTCATATAAGGAGCTTTAGAAAGCATTAAAGCTGCTAATCCTGCAACACAAGGCGTAGCCATTGATGTGCCATTCATATAAGTGTATGCATTTGCAGGAATTGTACTTCTAATATTTTCACCAGGCGCACAAATATCAGCCCAAGTACCATAATTACTAAAACTAGATTTTACATCTGAGCTACTAATTGAAACTACAGAATAAACATTGTTGTATGCTGCAGGGTAATGTAGGGCATTTGTATTTGAATTTCCTGTTGCACATATAATAATACAACCTTTGCTCCATGCATAATTAATTACAGCTTGTTCAGACGCATTAGCAGTACCTGGCCCACCCCATGAGCAAGAAATAACACGAGCTTTAACTTTTGCTGCATATAAAATACCACCATAACCATTTGCTATACCTGTTGTACTTCCGCCATCGGTTTGGCATTTAACAGGAATTAATTTCACATTCCAGCTTATAGAAGCAACACCTGTTGAGTTATTCGTTCTACCGGCAGCTGTACCAGAACAATGTGTGCCATGACTCATTGCATTATTTGTAGGAATAGTATTATTATCATCGTCAGCAACATCGTAGCCATTTACATCATCAATATAACCATTACCGTCGTTATCTAAGCCATCTCCCGCAATTTCACCTGGGTTGGTCCATACGTTTCCAGATAAATCGGTGTGTGCTCTGTCAATTGCGTTATCAACAACAGCAACAGTTATATTTGAACTACCTGTTGAAACACCCCAAGCATTAGGGGCATTTATTTGATTTAAATAACTCATTGTTCCACCAGTATAATATGTGTCATTTGGTGTTAAATCAACAGTATTTAAATTAACTTTTTCGGCATAATCTACACCTTCTAACCTTTGTAAATCATAAATTAATTGATCTACTTGTTTAATTTGCGAAAATTGAACTAATAAAATATTTGGTAAAATGGCATCATCATCTGCTTGATAAAATGGTTTTGAAACTTTAGTTGCACCATATTTAAAAAGTGTATTGCTTAAATTACCTAACTTACTTATAACAATATTTTTTGGATTATCTTTAAATACCGATTTTAATAAACCAGGTTGTACTTTTAAATATATTTGTCCATCAACTTGATTTTTATATACTGTTTGCGAAAACAAACCATAAGATATTAATCCAAATGCAATAGATAATAAAGTTTTTTTCATTTTAATATAATTTAATATTTAAAAATAATTTATGAATTTGTTAAAAGCAATTATTTTGCCAATAATTTATTAGATTTAGACAAAAATAGTTTTAATGGTTAAATGAAAAGATTAGCGGTAATAGATTGTGGAACTAATACGTTTAACTTATTAATTGTAGAAACAGAAAATAATAGGTACAAAAAGGTATTTAAAACTAGAATTCCTGTAAAACTGGGTGAAGACACTATAAATTTAGGTTACATAAATAGTTTTGCATTTGAACGCGGTATATTAGCCATTAATAATTTTAAAACCATATGTAACAATTATAATGTTAATGAGATATATGCATTTGCAACATCTGCAATTAGAGATGCATCTAACGGAATTACATTTACTAAAGATGTAAAAAATAAATTTAATATTGATATAAGAATTATTGATGGAAATGAAGAGGCTGAATTAATTTACCACGGAAATAAACAAGCGGTGCCTTTAAATGATAAAATAAGTTTGATAATGGATATTGGTGGTGGTAGTAACGAATTTATTTTATGTAATAAAGATACTATTTTTTGGAAACAAAGTTTTAAGTTAGGTGCTGCTCGATTAATAGAAAAATTTAAACCAGAAGATAAAATAAGCTTAAAAACAATTGATGCTTTAAATAACTATTTAAATGTTGAATTAAAAGATTTGCACAATGCGTGTGATAAGTACTGTCCTATTGAACTTGTTGGTTCTTCGGGTGCATTTGATTCTATTATTGAAATGATACATGGGGAATTTAATGGTGAAATGTTAGAAGACTTTAAACATTGTTACGAAGTAGATTTAAATAAATTTAATTTAATTTCAGAAAAAATTATTAATTCAAATTATAAACAACGAACAGAAATTAAAGGATTAGTTGAAATGCGAATAGATATGATTGTAATTTCATGTATATTAATTAAAAACATATTGGATAAACTTAACCTACAAAACATGAGGGTTTCAACCTATTCGTTAAAAGAAGGTGCTTTATATAAAATACTTAATAAAATTAAATAATGGCAAAAATATTAGTTATTGATGATGAAAAGGCTATTAGAAGGTCGATTACAGAAATTTTAGAATTTGAAAATCATCAAATAGACGAAGCAGAAGATGGATTAATTGGTTTTGATAAAGCAATTAAAAACAATTATGATGTTATATTGTGTGATATAAAAATGCCAAAACTTGATGGCGAAGAACTGTTATTAAAACTTTTAAAAGAAAATATAAACAGTTCAATAATAATGATGAGCGGTCATGGAACCATTGATACGGCTGTTAGTGCTGTGAAAAAAGGAGCCTATGATTATTTAGCAAAACCAATTGATTTAAATAGACTTTTAGTAAGTATTAAAAACGCTTTAGATAAAACAGAATTGGTAACTGAAACAAAATTACTTAAGAAAAAAATTAACAAGTCAGTAGAAATAATTGGCGAATCTTTTGCAATTAAAAAGGTAAAAGATTTAATAGAAAAAGTTGGCCCTACCGATGCTCGCGTATTAATTACTGGCAGTAATGGTAGTGGAAAAGAATTAGTTGCTAAACTTTTACACGAAAAAAGTTCTCGTTCAAACAATCCATTAATTGAAGTAAATTGTGCGGCTATACCTTCAGAATTAATAGAAAGCGAATTATTTGGGCATGAAAAAGGTTCTTTTACAAGTGCAGTTGCACAACGAAAAGGTAAATTTGAATTAGCCGAAGGCGGAACAATTTTTTTAGATGAAATTGGCGATATGAGTTTAAGCGCTCAAGCAAAAGTATTAAGAGCATTACAAGAAAATAAAATTGCAAGGGTTGGTGGCGATAAAGAAATTAAAATTAACGTAAGAGTAATTGCAGCAACAAACAAAAATTTACAAAAAGAAATTGAAGTAGGAAATTTTAGAGAAGATTTATTTCATCGTTTATCTGTAATCCCAATACATGTACCAAGTTTAGAGGAAAGAATAGAAGACATTCCAATTTTAACATTGCACTTTATTGAATTAATAACTCAAGAAATGGGAATTGCTAAAAAAGAAATTGAGCCAAATGCTGTAAAAGAATTGCAACAAAAACCTTGGCCAGGAAATATAAGACAGTTTAGAAATGTAATTGAACGCTTAATTATTTTAAGCGCCCAATCAATTACATTAAACGATGTTAAACAATTTGCTTAAAATTTGTATCTGTATATTTCTGGAACATCTTTAATATCATTACAAATAGTGTTTAATTCTTTTATTAAACCGTTATTTAAGCCATATACCCAACCGTGTATTTCTAAATTTCTGCCTTGATGCCAAGCTTTTTGCACAATTTTTGTTTCGGCTAATTTTAAAACTTGTTCCATAACGTTTAGTTCGGTTAATCTATCTTCTCTACTGTCTTGATCAGTAATTTTTTCTAATTCAGTTTGATTTTTATGATAAACATCTTTAATATTTCGTAACCATTTATCTACAACACCAAACGTGTTATTAGTCATTGCAGCCCTTACTCCTCCGCATCCATAATGTCCACATACAATAATATCTTTTACTTCTAAAACATTTACAGCGTATTCTAATACACTTATTAAATTTAAATCGGTATGTATAACCAAGTTTGCAATATTTCGGTGTACAAATATTTCTCCACTTTTTGTATTTGTTATTTCATTAGCTGGTACTCTGCTATCACTGCAACCTATCCATAAATGTTCAGGCTTTTGACCTAAAGATAATTTTTTAAAATATTCGGGGTCGTTAAAAGTACGTGATTCTGAAAAAATTTTGTTTCCTTTTATTAGTTTATGATAAGATTCATTCATAGTTAAATGTATTTATTATTTTTTAATTTTTAATTTTTTTTATTGTTAAGTTTTAGTAATTATTTAGATGATTTAACAAATTCTAAATTTTGAATTTCATAAATCTCTTTAAAACCAATTAAGCCTAAGTTAATTTTTTTAAGAGGAGCTTTTATATCTCTAAATTCTTTAATTATATGAAGCACATCAAAATCTATATATTTAGTATTAGAAGCGTCTATTATTACTTCTGCTTTTTCGGGTAAATGATCGAGTGTTTTTTTAATTGAAGCTTTATTTAAAAATGAAACTTCTTCCGATAAATGAATTGTAATAGTGTCACCTTCATTGTGTTTATCTTCATGAAAATAATACGAATTTTTTAAATTACCATGTAATATTGATACAATTGATGTAATAATACCAGCTAATACTCCAATAATTAAACCTTTTCCATTTAAAGGAGGAATAACATTAAACAAATCAACCGAAATTATTACAATTACTGTTACAATAAAAGGAATAAATTGGTATTTTCCTGCGCTCCAAAAGCTTTTAAACACAGCAGGTTTAGCAAGTTTCCATCCTGTTAAAATTAAAACAGAAGCTAGTACTCCTTTTGGAATCATGCATAAAACCCCTGGAATTAATATAACACAAACTAAAAGTAAAAACGCATGAAAAATTGCTGCTAATTTAGTTTTACCACCTGCATTAACGTTTGCACTACTCCTTACAATAACACTTGTAATTGGTAAGCCACCAATTAACCCTGAAACTGTATTTCCAATTCCCTGCGCTATTAATTCTCTGTTTGTATTTGTAGTTCTTCTTTGAGGGTCAATGTTATCAATGGCTTCTATACTTAACAAAGTTTCTAATGATGCAATTAATGCAATTATTACTCCATAAATTAATACGTTAACATTAAAAAATCCATTAAAATTAGGTAGAGTAAAAAAACTAAAAAACTCATTTGCATTACTTGCAATAGGTAAACTTATTAAATGAGATTTTTCAACAATTTCTAAATTACTTTTACTTGCTATCCAAACTTGATTAATAACAACTGCAATTATTACAGCTATTAAAGCACTTGGTAAATAAGGCAATTTCTTTTTTAAAAATGATGCGTCCCAAAGTATCATAATTACTAATGCTAGTAAAGAAATAATTGTAACTCCAACTTCAATTTTTTGAATTGGAATTAATAATTCGTGCCAATCTCCACCAGTAAAAGGTAATAAATCTATAAGATGGCCTTTGTCATCTGCATCTTTTCCAAAAAAATGTGGAATTTGTTTAGCAATAATTAATATTCCTATGCTAGTTAACATTCCTTTTACTACACTTGATGGTATGTAGTTTGTAATGCCACCAAGTTTTAAAGTTCCTAATAAAATTTGAATGCAACCTGCAACTACTAATGCACATAAAAATAACCCAAAATTATTTAAACCTCCTAAAGCAATTATTGACCCCGAAACTAAAGTAGCTAAACCAGCAGCAGGCCCGCTTACACTTAATTGAGAATTACTTATACTCCCTACAACAATTCCTCCTACAATTCCTGCAATAATTCCACTAAATGGTGTTGCGCCACTTGCAACTGCAATAGCAATACATAATGGTAATGCAACTAAAAATACAACTAAACCAGCAGGAATGTCTTTCCCTGCATTTAAGAACAATTTTTTAAACATTTATTTATTTAATTAAGAATTTACAATTGATTTAAATCTACTTTAAAAAGTAGAAGAGTTTGACAAATCAATTAACATTCGGGAGGAGGCACAATAATATTCTTAATTAGCTGAGAATAATTTAAAATTTTATTAGATTGAATAGATTGAATACTTAAATTTAAAGAACTTTGAATTATTTGTGTGCTTGAAATGAATTCATCTTCGTTTACATCATCGTGTCTTTCTTCTTCTGAAGTGTTGTTTTCTTCAGAAAAATTAGTATTTAATTTAATTGTTTTAGTGGTTTTATAACCTCCTTTAAGTTGTACAACTGTTTGTTGAACAGCAAATAAACTAAAACAGACAATTAAAAATAAATATGATATAACTTTTAAAATAACGATACAATTATTAAGCCTGCAATTTATATATTTTAAATTAAACTGCAATTTTAATTAAGAAAAATTAGCATTTAATTAATATTTGAGTTACTCATTTGTTTAAAGACATTAAGAGTTTTTTTTGTACTTAAAAAACTACTAAAAGAAATTAAAAAAGCAATACCAAAAAATATTTCTCCTATTATTAAAGCAACATTAAAATTTTTCATTACAGTTGTTTTATTTGTAAATATTAGATAAAACATTATTGCGTTAAATGCTAATAATAAAAATATTGCAATTAAATAATCTTTACGTGGCTTCCCATATAATTTGTTATTGGTTTTATCTTCAATAACAAATGCTGTATCATTACTTAAAAGTGCAACAATTTCTGTATTTGGTTTTATATGTTTACCATAATCTTCGTGCACTCTAAACGTTTTATCTTTTAATACTATAGTGTAAGTAGTAACATTTTTATTGGTTGAGATTGCCGAACTATTACCTGTAGTGCCTTTGCTTATACTAAAATTTTCTTTTCTTTTTTCAATAACATTTCCGCTTACTAAACTAAATTTATCTGAATCTAGAATTTCATTTTTTAAATTTTTTGTATTTCCCCAATGCAAATCTTGTAAAGGAACTATTCCAGCTACAGCATTATTGTTTTTATCAACTTCTATTACAACAAAGGTTTTATTGGTTAAATAAATATTTTTATTATAGGGTAATGTTATAAAGTATTTAATGTTGTTGATTATTATCCAATAAAAATAAAATTTAATACCATCATCGTCATATTTTTCAATACGCTCATAATCTGATATTTCTCCTCTTATAGTTTTATTCATTATTATTTAATTTATTATTATTTAAATGTCTATTTCCATCTCTATTAGTCTTCTTTTCAATGTTTTTTTTGAGGGCAGTTTCTAAATTAATATTTGTTTGATTGGCAATACAAATTAATACAAATAGAACATCAGCAAGTTCATCTGCTAAGTCTTTTGTTTTATCGCTTTCTTTTTCACTTTGTTCGCCATACCTACGCGCCATTATACGCGCAACCTCCCCTACTTCTTCCATTAAAATTGCTGTATTGGTTAATTCATTAAAATACCTTACACCATATTTTTTAATCCATTCATCAACAATTTGTTGAGCATCTGTTATTTTCATTTTAAATAATTTTACAAATTATCAGATACCAAATGTCTTTTAGGTAAGGGTGATTCTATTCCATTAGTATCAAATGCTTTTTTTAATTCATGATACAGTTCACTTGTTAAAGTTGAACCATCTCCGGGTTTACAAAACGGTTTTACATTTATAGTAATTGCTCCATCAGCTACTTTTCCAATTGCAATATTTACATTATTAGGTTCAAGTACTAATTTGTTTTGTTTAACAACATCTTTTATAATTTCAATTACTTTATCAATATTATTTTGTACACCAATAAGTAACATTACATCAACTCTAATACTTCCATACCTTGTAACATTAACTATTGTGCCATTGCTTAATGGTCCGTTTGGAAGAATTACTGTTTTATGATCTCCAGTTAAAAGTAAGGTGTTAAATATTTGGATTTCTTTAACTTCACCTGCTTGCCCTTGTGCTTCAATAGTATCTCCAACTTTAAATGGTTTAAAAATTAAAATTAAAACGCCACCAGCAAAATTAGAAAGTGAACCCTGTAATGCTAAACCAACCGCTAAACCTGCTGCGCCTAATATGGTTACAAAACTGGTTGTGCCAATACCAATCATACCTGCAACAGTAACAATTAAAATAATTTTTAATCCTATACTAATTAAACTTTTTAAAAACGTACGCAAACTTATATCAAGATCGCGGCGTACCATGGCTTTTTCAGAGAGCTTAGAAATTCTCTTAATTAGCCATAAACCTATAATTAGTAATAAAATGGCAACAATAATTTTTGGGGTATAATCTATAATATTTCCAATAAAACTATCTGTGTATTTAGCAAGTATTCCTTTTTCTTCATTAACAGAAGATTTTATGTTTTTAATATTTATAATACTATCTGATTTCATTTAAAATATTTTAATTATTTTCACACAACTAAATTAATTTATTTGAATTTATTATTAAAAATACTTTTCACTAGTTATAAAAAAAAGAATTTAAAAATTACATTATTAGTTATTTTTATTTATTCTAGTATTAATTGTAAAGCCCAAAATGATAGTATAAATGATGGTTTTTTTGGAACAAAAAACAAATGGGACACCTTAAAGTACGAAAAATTTAATTATGTTTTAATTGTTGGTTTTTTTCAGCAATATAGAAATTTTGAAAATAAAATTACACAAACAATAAATGTTGATTCTCTAAATTTGTCTTCTACTCCATTACTAGCAAAATCAAAATTAATTTCAGGTTTAGTTTTTAATTATGATAAGTTTCAAATTCAATTTGGATTTGGTGGAAAAAAACAAAACGATACATTAAAAACTCCAGAAAGTAAAATGCTTAATTTAGGTTTTAGCTTTGGGGATAATAGATGGGTAATTGACACTTATTTTAGACGTTTTAAAACATTCTATAATAATAATAGTAGTTCAATTGATTCTGTTAACAGAAAACACAATACATATATAGTATCGCCAAATATGGTTTCCAATTTAATTTTAGTAAGAGCTAGTTATTTTACAAATTACAATAAGTATTCATATAAAGCAGGATATGGTTGTAATTTTAGACAAAGAAAAAGTGCAGCATCGTGGATTTTAAATGGTGGTATTACAAATTATCAAATTAAAAATGATACAAGTTTTTTTGCCGGTCCTTCTCAAAAATATTATAACGAATATTCTAAACTCAACTATATAAATGCATTTAATGTAGGAGTTGGTGGAGGAGCAGCATTAAGTATAGTTCTTTTTAAAGCTTGGTTTGTTAATGCATTAGGAACTCTAGGGCCTGATGTTCAATTTAGAAAATATAATTTAAACCCAGGCATTAGAAATATAACTGCAATTTCATGGAGTGGATTATTTAGAGTTAGCTTTGGATTAAATTTAAAAAAATTATATATAATTAGCACTTATTCAAGCGACTTTATGTTAATTAATAATTCTGTGTTAAAAAACAACTCTCAAGCAGTTACAGTTTCGTTTTTATTAGGCTGGCGATTTAATACTGGCGCTCCAAAACCATTTTACCAAAAATTTCAAAAATCTAAAATTTACAATATGTTTTAATTTAAAAAATCTAAAAATTAATTTAATAATGAACTACAATAATTTAAATGATTGCATAATTGATTTAGAAAATAATGGACACTTAATTAGAATTAAAGAAGAAGTAGATCCAAATTTAGAAATGGCAGCCATTCATTTAAAATTATATAATAAGAATGGACCTGCTATTTTATTTGAAAAAATTAAAGGTTGTAAATATAGTGCAGTAAGTAACTTATTTGGTAATATAGAGCGAAGTAAATTTATTTTTAGAAACAATTTAAAACCGTTACAATCATTAGTTCAATTAAGAAATGAACCACTACTTGCTTTAAAAAAACCATTTAAATATTTATCAACAGGTTTATATGCTTTAAAAGCATTACCAAAAAAGAAAAGTTTAGCTAAAAATTTATTTGATCAAATAAAAATTGAAGACTTACCTTTAATTAAACATTGGCCAATAGATGGTGGTGCTTTTGTAACCTTACCACAAGTTTATAGCGAAGATATTGAGCAACCGGGTGTAATGAAAAGTAATTTAGGTATGTACAGAATTCAACTAAATGGAAATGATTATATCTTAAATAAAGAAATTGGTTTACACTATCAACTTCATCGGGGGATTGGGATTCATCAATCTAAAACTAATAATAAAAATGTTCCATTAAAGGTTTCTGTTTTTATAGGCGGACCTCCTAGTCATACTCTTGCTGCTGTTATGCCTTTACCTGAAGGAATTAGCGAACTTACATTTGCAGGTGCATTAGCAGGAAAACGCTTTAATTATGCTTACGATGAAAACAATAACTGTATAAGTTTAGATGCTGATTTTGTAATAACTGGCGAAGTGCATCCAAACGAAAATAAACCCGAAGGTCCATTTGGAGACCATTTAGGATATTATAGTTTAACACATGATTTCCCATTAATGCGTGTAAATAAAGTTTACGCTAAAAAAAATGCAATTTGGCCATTTACTGTTGTTGGTAGGCCACCACAAGAAGATACAGCTTTTGGCGCATTAATTCATGAGATTAGCGGAAGTGCTATACCTAAAGAAATACCAGGAGTTAAAGAAGTTCATGCTGTTGATGCTGCAGGTGTACATCCTTTATTATTGGCAGTTGGGAGCGAAAGATATACCCCTTATTTAAAAACTAAACAACCAGCCGAAATATTAACACAAGCAAATAGAATTTTAGGTACAGGACAATTAAGTTTAGCCAAATATTTATTTATTACAGCCGATGATGATAATAAAATTAATTGTCATAATATACAAAACTATTTAAAATTTGTTTTTGAAAGAATAGATTTTAAAAGAGATTTTCATTTTCAAACTAAAACAACAATTGATACTTTAGATTATAGTGGCGAAGGAATTAATACTGGAAGTAAATTAATTATTGCAGCTTATGGCAATAAAATAAGAGAATTATCAAATACTATTCCTGAAATTATTTTAAAAAATAACTTATTTATTAAACCTAAAGTTTTATTGCCTGGTGTAATTGCATTTCAATTTTCTAAATTCACAAGTTATGAAAATGCAAAAATTGAAATAGAAAATTTAACAAATATTTTAGCTAAGGAAACTTCCCAATTAAAAGGTATTGTACAGTTAATCATTTACGATGATTTTGAATTTTCAGATTCAATAAATGATTATTTATGGATAACTTATACAAGAAGTAATCCTAGTCATGATATATATGGTGTTAACGAATTTATAAACCATAAACATTGGGGCTGCGACGGACCAATGCTTATTGATGCGAGAAAAAAACCACACCACGCTCCTGAATTAAAATTATTGCCTGAAACAGAAAAATCAATTGAACGTTTTTTTGCTAAAGGAGCAATTCTAGAAAAATGGGCTTAATCATAAACAATTTTCTGTTTAAAAGATAAAGTTAACAACCTATCTAAATTAATTATTTCAATTTATTTTTACTTTATGAGTAAAAAAGTTCATTTAATTGCAATTGGAGGAAGCGCAATGCATAACATGGCATTAGCATTACACGAAAAAGGTTATTTAGTTACAGGAAGTGATGATGAAATTAACGAACCAAGCAAATCCAGATTACAAAAAGTTGGTTTACTCCCAAAAGAAATTGGTTGGTTTCCTGAAAAATTAAATACAACTATTGATGCAGTTATTTTAGGAATGCACGCAAGAATTGATAATCCTGAATTATTAAAAGCAAAAGAATTAGGTTTAAAAATATATTCTTATCCCGAATTTGTATATGAAGCTACTTCTGATAAAACACGTATTGTAATTGGTGGAAGTCATGGCAAAACAACCATTACAGCAATGATTTTACATGTAATGCACTTTCATAAAATTGAAACAGACTTTTTAGTTGGCGCACAGTTAGAAGGTTTTAATACAATGGTTAATTTTAGTAACACATCTAAATATGCTGTAATTGAAGGCGATGAATATTTAGCTTCTCCAATTGACAGAAGACCAAAATTTCACTTATACAAACCTAATATTGCAATTATTAGTGGTATTGCTTGGGATCACATTAATGTTTTTCCAACATTTGAAAACTATATTGAACAATTTGAGAAATTTATTGAGTTAATTGAACCAAATGGGCATTTAATTTATTGTAGTAAAGATGAAAATTTAAATAAAATTGCAAATAAAACATATACTCAATTAAAAACCAAAGAAGGATACGAAGTTCCTAATCATACAATTGAAAATGGCGTTACTTATTTAAAAGTTGAAAATAAAAAAGTGCCATTACTAATTTTTGGTAATCATAATTTAATGAACCTTAATGGCGCAAAAATAGTTTGCAATAAAATTGGAATAAACGATGAACAATTTTACGAAGCCATACAATCCTTTAAAGGTGCGGCAAAGCGTTTAGAATTGGTTTTTAAAAATGAAACATTTAATTTTTATAAAGATTTTGCTCATTCGCCTTCAAAATTAAAAGCAACAACCGAAGCTGTTAAATCACAATTTTCTAATAGGAAAATTATTGCATGTATGGAATTACATACTTTTAGTAGTTTAACCGAAGAATTTTTACTTCAATATAATGGGGCTATGAATATGGCAGATGAAGCAATTGTATATTTTAATCCACACACAATAGAACATAAAAAGCTTAAAGCCATTACAATTGAGCAAGTTAAAAAAGCATTTGCCAGAAATGATTTAAATGTTTTTACACAAAGTGAATCGGTTACAAACTATTTAAAATCAAAAAAGTGGAATAATTCCGTTTTATTAATGATGAGTAGTGGAAACTTTGATGGTGTTGATTTTAATGTATTAGCAAAAGAATTAAACTATTAAACCGTCTTTTAAACGAATTACTCGATCTGTTAAATTACTTATGTCATCTTCGTGTGTAACAATTACAACAGTAATACCTTGTTTATTCGCATCTTTAAATAAGTTCATTATTTCATAACTTGTAGTTGAGTCTAATGCGCCAGTAGGTTCATCAGCAAAAATTACTTTTGGTTTTGCAACTAAAGCTCTTGCAATTGCTACACGTTGTTTTTGTCCACCACTTAATTCGCTAGGTAAATGGTTTGCCCATTCTAATAACCCTACTTTTTCTAAATATTCTTTTGCTTTAATTGTACGTTCTTTCCTTGAAACTTTTTGATAGTATAATGGTAAGGCTACATTATCAACTGCACTTTTAAACGACAATAAATTAAATGATTGAAAACAAAAGCCTAAAAATTTATTTCGTAATTGAGCTGCTTTTTTTTGTGATAAACTTTTATCTATTAACATACCATTTAAGTGATACGTTCCTTCATCATAACCATCTAAAATTCCTAGAATGTTTAACAATGTTGATTTTCCTGAACCTGAAGAGCCCATAATTGATACAAATTCTCCAGATTTTATTGTTAAATCTATCCCTTTTAAAACAGGAAAAGATGTTTTACCTAATTGATAGGCTTTTTTTATGTTTTTTAATTCAATCAACTTATGGTTGCAATATTATAATTATTAATTGAATTATATGTAATTTAAATTTTAAAAATTATTAATTTTAAATGTGAGAAAAATTTTATTTGTTTGTTTAGGAAATATTTGTCGTTCGCCTTTAGCCGAAGGAATTTGTTTACATTTAATAAAAGAAAATAATTTAAATAACATTTTAATAGATTCAGCTGGAACAGCCAGTTATCATGTAAATGAAGCGCCTGATAAACGAACTATAGCAAATGCAAAAAAACATAATGTTAATTTAAGTCAATTAAAAGCAAGACAGTTTAATGCTTCGGATTTTACATTGTTTGATGAGATTTATGTTATGGATAATTCAAATTACAGAAATGTTATTAATTTAACCTCTAACACTACAGAAAAAGAAAAAGTTAAACTTTTGTTAAGTATTGATAATTTTGAATATGAAGAAGTACCAGACCCTTATTATGGCAACGAAAATGATTTTGAAAAAGTTTTTCAATTAGTGTACAAAGCATCAACAGTTTTATTAGGAATTAAATAAATTACAATTTAAAACTTAATGATAATTTATATGTAAAGTTTTTAGCACTGTTTTCAAAACTGTAATTACCATATCTGTAAAATACACCTATTCCATATGCAGTATTATTCATTGTAATTAATCCATTTAACCTCATGCCTACTTCAGTATAACCTTTATCAATGCTTCTAATAGCAAGGTTTGTAATGTTATCTGGATTATCCATTTTACCTATTCCATAATTATGTAATAAATCAATATTTGGATTAAAATATTTATTTTTTCTAATAATTGGACCTGTATTGTAATTTATAAAAACCGCTGCAAACTTAGAACTTACAAACTCGTTTAAATACATAGTTTCAAAAGAGTTAGGAACGCTTAACCAATATTTATCTGTATTACTTCCGTAATTATTGTATTGTAAACTATAAGGAACATTTCCTGTTACTAATCCAGCCAACAATTGATAGGTAATTGTGCCTTTAACTTTTAATTTTATGTTTTGTAAAATTTTAAAATTTATTTTAGTGTACTCAAAACTACTTTTATAATCAAGGATTTGAGTATTAATCCCTTTAGCTAGTGACATATAAAATTGTGGCCATTTACTTCCAATAGGCATTAAAAAATTTAAATTTTGAATAAATTTTTGTTTTGGCCAATATTTAATTTGCAAACCAACCTCATTAAAATTAAACGTGTTAATTGTATTATTTAATGTAAAATTATCATAATTTGCATATCCAAATTTACTGTTAACTTGTTTAGTTAAAAAGTAAACACTTGAGTTTATTGAGCCTTTATTAAAGTTTAATGCTAAACGTCCCGTACCAATTTTATCCATTTCTTTTATTAATAAATTACGATTTGAGGATAAACTCTGTAATAAAGAAAATTCATTAATTGTTGTAAAACCTGCTGTTTCTTCAACATCTTTAAAAAGTTCATACGAAAGGAAAGTAGTTTGAAATTTATTAAAGTAAATGTTTGTATAAACTCCATATTTAAATTGTTTATCGTTAAAGCCATAAGCTCCATATGCCCCAATTTTAAAAAACCTACTTAATTTATTTGATGTGCTAAATCCACTTCCAAGCCTAAAACCTTCATATTGGTTAGCGCCTAGCAAATATTTTAAATCATAATCAAAATAACCTATGTTTATTTTACCTTGCATCAATACATTTAACCATTTTATTTTCTTATCTAATTTGGCTTCTTTGCCTAAACTATCTAAAACTTTATAGGTTGTAATTTCTTTTTTAGAAATAGAATCTACCCTTTTTTCATTCCAAAATTCTTCGTTTCTTTTTAATTCTAATTTATCATTATAAACACTTAACCATTTATCTTTAATTTTAAAAACTGTATCAACATTAGCTTTTGTAACATATTGTTTAGAAACTGCTTTTATAAATTTATCTTTTTCGCTAACGCTTATAGATTTAAAAATAATTTCAGTTTTAAGTTGATTTGGAAACCAATAATTACTATCAATTTTAGTGTACAATTGTTGAATTGTTACTTCATTTTCATTTTCAGAAATTTGACTTGGTTTTGCAATTACATTACTTAATACAAAATCGTTTTTATTAATATAAAGTAACCCTTCCATGGCTTTAACCGTAATATTTTTTTTAGGAGCAAATCTTATTATAATTGTGGTATCGCTATTTTGAACAACTGAATCTGTTATTGTAAACCAATATCGTTGGTGTGTTCCTTTTAACAATGGGTTAACATATTCTATACCCAATACATTAATTTTATCGTTATAAAACGTAAAAGATTGCATTTGTGAAGCAAAATTTCCAAATGATTGTGTTTTTAACCCTGAAGTTCGAGAGGCAATTATTTTTTCTTGTGTGTTATTTTTATATTGATATTTTTTTTCGGTAACAGATTCGATTAAAAACAAATATTGTTTGTTTAATATTGTATCTTTTACCTTAATTTCTTCACCATTTTTATTACTAACTGTAAAATACGTTTTAGAATATGTTTCGCAGATGTAATTTTTTAAATTATTAATATTGTGTTTTTCTTTTCTATTAATAACTTCATTAATTATTTTGTTTGCAGGATTTTCTGATGCTTTTACCTCTACTTCAAGTAAGTTAATATCTTTTGGTTTTAATTTTATAACAATTTTATTTGTGTTAACACCATTTGAAATTAAGATACTTTGTTTTTCGTATCCAATTAAGCTTACTTCAATTTCATTTAATGTTGGTGTTAAATAAAAACTAAAATTCCCATCAATATCTGCAGTTACACCATTGTTAGTGCCTTTAAATTGTATTGTAGAAAAAGGTAATGCTTCGTTAGTTTTTGCATCAACTACTTTGCCTTTAATTAAAATTTGAGAAAAAATAGTTGAATAACTTAGACAGAATACCCAAAATAAAATTTGTTTTAAATTGTGTTTAATTTTATACATTAAAAAATTACAACGGAATGTTTCCGTGTTTCTTTTTGGGTAATTTATCAACTTTGTTTTCGAGCATTTTAAAGGCTTTAATTAATTTTAATCTTGTTTCTTCAGGTTTAATAACTTCATCTATAAAACCTCTTTCGGCTGCTCTGTATGGGTTTGCAAACATTTCTTGATATTCAGCTTCTTTCTCTTTCCATTTTTCTTCTTTATTTTTTGCTGCACCAATTTCATTTTTAAAAATAATTTCGGCTGCACCTTTTGCACCCATTACAGCAATTTCGGCACTAGGCCAAGCATAATTCATATCTGCACCAATATGTTTACTATTCATTACATCGTATGCTCCACCATAAGCTTTACGAGTAATTACAGTAACGCGAGGAACTGTAGCTTCGCTAAAAGCATATAATAATTTTGCACCATTAGTTATAATCGCATTCCATTCTTGGTCTGTACCTGGTAAAAAGCCTGGCACATCTTCAAAAACTAATAAAGGAATATTAAAACTATCGCAAAAACGTACAAATCGCGCAGCTTTTGTACTTGAATGAATATCTAACACTCCAGCTAAAACCGCAGGTTGATTAGCAACTATGCCAATACTTTTACCTGCCAATCTTGCAAAACCAACAACAATATTTTCTGCAAAAAGTTTATGTACTTCTAAAAATGTATTTTCATCAATAACTTTTTCTATTACCTCTCTAATATCATAAGGTTGATTTGCATTTTCTGGGATTATAGTATTTAATTCGGTTCTTATTTCGTTACCTGTTTCGTAGGGAATTGAAGGTGCATCTTCTTCACAATTTTGAGGCATGTAACTTAATAAACTTTTAATATGGTTTATGGCTTCTATTTCGTTTGCGCAAGCAAAATGTGTTACCCCACTTTTACTGGCGTGCGTAATTGCTCCTCCTAATTCTTCACTTGTTACTTCTTCGTGAGTAACTGTTTTAACAACGTTTGGACCTGTAACAAACATGTAACTTGTGTTTTCTACCATTAAAATAAAATCTGTAATGGCAGGGCTATACACTGCTCCACCCGCACAAGGCCCCATAATTGCACTTAATTGAGGAATTACTCCACTACTTCGTACATTTCTATAAAAAATATCTGCGTAACCACCTAAACTAACTACACCTTCTTGTATGCGTGCACCTCCACTATCGTTTAATCCAATAACAGGAGCTCCATTTTTCATTGCTAAATCCATTATTTTACAAATTTTTTCGGCATGAGTTTCTGATAAAGAACCACCAAATACTGTAAAATCTTGAGAAAAAACATAAACCAATCTTCCACTTATTGTGCCATATCCTGTTACAACACCATCTCCTAAATATTTTTCATTTCCTAATCCAAAATCATTACTACGATGCTGAACTAACATACCAATTTCTTCAAAACTATTTTCGTCTAATAAAAAATGAATACGTTCACGGGCAGTTAATTTTCCTTTTTTATGTTGAGCTTCAATACGTTTTTGTCCTCCTCCTAAAAGTGCTTCAGCTTTTTTTTGGTCTAATAGATTTAATTTGTTTGTCATAATTTCAATCAATTTTACAAATATAGCAGTAAATTAAAGGAATACAAGGTAAATTTTAAACAGTATTTATTTCTATTTTAATTAAAATTAATTTAGAAAGAACTTAAAAATTAATTTATTTAATTGCGCTTAAATAATTGAATTTAAACAGGTTGAAAAAAATAAATTTAATTCATCTAAAATTAAATTATTTAAAAAATAAATACATTATTTTTAACCAAAATTATTTTAAACCATTTTAAAACAATAACAATGAAAAAAATTATAGCATTATTATCTATTACGTTATTTATTACATCTTGCTCAAATAAATTTAGTTTACAAAAACGCAAGTACAACAAAGGTTTTTACTTTGCAACTTCAAATTCTAAAAATAACGAAACAAACACTGGTAAAATTAAAGCATCTAAACTTGTAACAAAAACTCACGATTTAGGAAATGTAGTTTCAAAATCTCCAGAAATTACAGAAAACATTAATGAAGTAAGTACAAATAACTTTACAACTTCTAATGCAGCTAAAAAAATTAAAGAAGCAAAAACAAACATACCTACACAAAATTTACTTGTAGCAGCTAATACAAACAACCTTGTTTTTGGACAAAATACAGTTAAAAATTTAGATTACAATAAAACAAAAAGCGCTAGAGCTTCAGATACTAATCTTATTGTTTTAATAATATTAAGTATATTTCCAATTTTGTGTTTAATTGCAGTATTTTTAAAAGATGGTAAAAATATAACATTAAATTTTTGGATTGACTTGTTACTGCATTTAACGGCAATTGGCGAAATTATTTTTGCGTTATTAGTAGTTTTAGATGTTGTTAATTTAGCTTAATATATTTTTATAATTAAAAGAAAAGGTAGAAGAAATTCTACCTTTTTTATTTTATTTCAATTTTGCCTCTAAATCCACGCGCTGCATAGTACGATTGAGCTCCATTGTGGTAAATAAATGTTCTTCCAAATTTAAAATCACCAAATATTGCACCACCAAGTTTTCTAACTTCAACAGGAGTTAAAATCCAACTTGAAGTTTTTAAATCAAATGGACCAAATTTTTGTAACATAAAATAATCTGATTCGGTTAATAAATCAACACCTATTTTATTTGCTAATTCAATTGCGCTTCCGGATGGTTTGTTTTCTTTTCTTTCAATTAAAGCTTGTTTATCGTAACACAAACTTCTTCTATTAGTTGGAGATTCTATGCTACAATCAACATAAAAAAGTGTTTTGTTGTTTTCAAAAATTATTACATCTGGTTCGCCACCAGAAATTTCCATTTGGTGCACAATATCAAGTAATTTTTTATTTTTAATTAAACAACTTTCAACATATTCCCATTTTATAGTTGAATGTCTTTTTTTGTTTTTTTCAAATCTTGTTTTTAAAGATTCAACAAATACTTTAGTTTCTTTTGGATTCATAATAAATTTAAGTTATAATTTATTCATCTTCAGCTTTAGTTAATTCGGGTACTTTAATTTTATCTCCCTTTTTTAAACCTTCAACTATTTCAGTAATTATAGCATCACTTAAGCCAGTTTTAACATAGCGTTTTTCAAATTTATTTTCACCTACAACAACTTCAACAAAAGTTTTATCACCTTCAAATTGCAAAACGCTTTCTGATACGGCTAACACTTTATCTTTTTTAGCTAAAATAATATCAGCATTTGCACTATATCCGGCTCTTAAAAAATTAGAACCTGCTGCTTTTGTATCAATTTTAGCTTTAATAATAAATTGCATAGCACCAGCTTCATTTATCCCTTTAGGCGAAATGTATTCTAATTGGGCATTAAATTTTAATTTATCAATTGCGCCAATAGTTAATTCTATTGTGTTTCCGTTTGATATTTTGCCCACTTCACTTTCATCTAACTTACCTTCAAAAATCATTTCGTTCATGTTTGCAACCGAACAAATTGTTGTTCCTTCATTAAAAGTATTACTTTCTATTACTTGCCCTCCTTCTTTTATTGGTACATCTAATATCATTCCACTAATAGTTGATTTTACCATTGTATTACTTGCGTGCTGAGAGCTTTTAGCAACACCATCTTTAATTATTTGTAATTGATTTTTAGCGGCATCTAACTCTTCGGTTGTGCTTTTTAATCTTAAATCATACTGTTGAAACTCTTGTTTAGAAATTACACCTTGATCTAATAAACTTTTATTTCTATCGTAATCAATTTTTGCATTATCATTATTAATTTGAGCTGCATTTATTCTGTTTTCTGCATTAGCTAAGTTAAGCATATTGGGTATAATTTTAATTTTAGCCACAACATCGCCTTCCTTTATTTGCATACCTGCTACAACAAATAATTTTTCTACAATTCCACTAACTTGTGATTTAATATTTACTTCTTTTCTAGGCACAATTGAGCCCGTAGCAACTGTTTTTTTAATAATTGATGTATCAACAACAGTTTCTGTTTTATACGCAATTTTTTCTTCGCTTGAACAACTTGTTATAAAAGTGAAAATAAAACATATTAAAATAAATTTGATTATTGTGTTATTCATATCTTAAAGCTTCTACTGGATTTATACTTACTGCTTTTTTAGCTGGAATTAGTCCAGCAAAAGTACCACTAATAATTAAAATAATTAATGAGCCTACAACAACATTAAAATCAACAGTTGGGTTATAAAACATACTATCGTTAGATTCGGGTATGCTTTTATTTAAATAATTAATTATTAAAGACCCTAAGCCTAAACCAAAAACTCCTGCAATAGAAGTAATAGTTAAAGACTCTAAAAGAATTTGTAATATAACTGAAATTGGTGTTGCTCCAATTGCTCGTTTTACGCCAATTTCTTTAGTTCTTTCTTTTACAACAATTAGCATAATGTTACTAACACCAATTACACCGGCAATAAGCGTTCCAGTTCCAACAAACCAAATTAGCCAATCAATTCCATTAAACAAACCACTCATTTTTTTAAATTGTACACCTGTATTCCAATGTCCAACAGCTTGTTTATCATTGGGCGAAATTTTGTGCCTATCTTTTATAACTGCAATTGCTTTTTCTTCGGCAACAGAAGCTTCTATTCCTTTTTTAACGGTTAACGAAAACCAAGTAATTTTATCGCCAACATTAAATGCGTTTTGAAAAGTTGTAAAGGGAATTCTAATTTTTCTAGCAACTTCTAAATACCTTTGCCCACTGCCTTGAGGTATTGTTACACCTACAATTTTAAAATTAACACCATTAATTTTTATAAATGAACCAATTGGGTTTTCTGTTTTTAAAAATAATGTTTCCACAACTCTAGGTCCTACAACACAAACTTTTCTTTTTTCTTTAATATCATTTTCGTTAATAAATCGACCACTTTTAATTTTAATGTTTTCTATAGCCGTAATGTTTGGATACTCACCAAGTACTTCAAAATTACCAACTTTTAAACCACGCAAAACATTATTTGAATTACCATAATCTCCTAATTGATTTTCTGGTGAAACAACTTCTAACTCATCAACCTTTTTTAAAGCTAAAGCATCGCCATTTTTAAAAGAATAATACCTACCACTTTTCATTCCTTTAAATGGTTTGCTTGTGGTTTGTGCCCAAATAAAAAAGCTATTTTTACTTTCGCCGGCAAATCCTTTTAAAATACCATGTCTTAAGCCAGAACCAGCACCAAGCATAATAACCAACATAAAAATGCCCCAAAATACACCAAACATGGTTAAAACCGTTCGGAGTTTATTTTTTTTAATGGTAGCAAGTATTTCCTGCCAATTATCTTTTTCAAAAATCACTTAAAAACATGTTAGAAACTGAATACTAAATAGATTTAATATTTTCTTAAATTTACATACTTTTTTAATTAGATGAAAATATATTTAGATAATGCGGCAACAACTAAACTTGATGATGAAGTTTTAAATGCTATGTTACCAATAATGAAAGAAGAATTTGGGAATCCATCTTCTATCCATTCTTTTGGTCGTAAGGTACGTTCGGCTGTTGAAAATGCCAGAAAAACAGTTGCTAAATTATTAAATGTAACCCCTGCTGAAATATTTTTTACAAGTGGCGGAACAGAAGCAGATAATATGGCAATTTGCCAAAGTGTAGATACGTTTGGAATTAAACATATAATAAGTTCAAAAATAGAACACCATGCGGTTGAACATACAATTTGCGTATTAGAAAAACAAGGTAAAGTAAAAGTAAGTTGGGTAAATTTAGATAAATTAGGAAATGTTGATTTGGTTCACTTAGAGCAATTATTAAAGGAAAATGACAAAACTTTAGTTAGTTTAATGCATGCCAATAATGAAATTGGTACATTGCTTCCGTTAGATCAAGTGGGCGAATTATGTGAAAAATATGGTGCACTTTTTCATAGCGATACTGTTCAAACCATGGGGCATTATGCAATGAATTTAAAAAACACAAAAGTGCATTTTGTTACATGTGCTGCTCATAAATTTCATGGTCCTAAAGGCGTTGGCTTTTTATACATAAATCACAATTTTAAAATATCTCCTTTTATTCATGGTGGTTCGCAAGAAAGGAATATGAGAGGTGGAACAGAAAATGTTTATGGAATAGTTGGATTAGCAAAAGCTTTAGAAATATGTTATGCTGATATGGATGCTCATCAAAAACATATTTTTGAAATTAAATCATACTTAAAACAACGATTAACAGAAACAATTCCGGGTATTGAGTTTAATGGCGAAACATCTTTTGAAAAATCATTATACACTGTATTAAATTGCAAATTTCCTGCACACCCCGATGCTGAAATGCTTTTGTTTAATTTAGATATAGCAGGTATTGCCGCAAGTGGTGGTAGTGCTTGTAGTAGCGGAAGCAACCAAGGTAGCCATGTTTTAAGAGGTATTGGAGCAGATATGTCTCGTGCGTCAGTAAGATTTAGTTTTTGTAAATACAATACTAAAGCTGAAATTGATACAGTTGTAGAAAAATTAAATAAATTAGTAAATAATAAATAAATATAAATATGAGCGATATAAAGTCTGTATTAGATAATGCAAAAACCTTAATGGATAAAGCCGTAAGCCATTTAGAAAGTGAATTACAAAAAGTAAGAGCGGGTAAAGCAAATCCTGTTATGCTTGAAAATGTACAAGTAGATTATTATGGAAGTAGAGTACCATTAAGTAATACAGCAAGTATTAATACACAAGATGCTAGAACTTTAATAATTCAACCATGGGAAAAAAGTATGCTTACTCCTATTGAAAAAGCAATACAAGCTGCTAACTTAGGTTTTAACCCTCAAAACGATGGAGTTATTATTCGCATTATTGTTCCCCCATTAACCGAAGAAAGACGTAAAGATTTAACAAAAACTGCCAAAAGTTTAGGCGAAGATGCAAAAATTGCATCTAGAAATATAAGGAAAGATGCTATGGAACAAATAAAAAAATTACAAAAAGATGGTACACCCGAAGATATGGCTAAAGATGCTGAAACTAAAGTTCAAAATTTAACCGATGGTACTGTTTCTAAAATAGATAAACACGTTGAACAAAAAGAAAAAGAAATAATGACGGTTTAACTTTGTACTTGTAAAAATGATTACCTAATGCCTAACAATAAACATAAAAAAACAATAACAGTAATTTACTGTGTTTTATTTTTATGTTTAACATCCACTAAACTATTTGCTCAAAAAAATTTAGATTCTACATTAAAATCTATTGAGTTTATAAAAATAGATTCTGTTAAAGTAGATAAATACTATTTATTAATTAATAGATTAATTTCAGAAAAAAATTATTCCTTAGCTATTGATGTATCAAATAAAATATTAATAATTGCTAATAAAACTAATAATGATATTTTTAGAGGTAAACATCTTTATTGCGATTATAAAATTTTAAGTGATCAAGATAAAGATTTTCAAGCTTTAAAAAAAATAAATGAAGCAGTTAAACTATTTGAAAATAAACCAAATAATCAATTTAAAAGTGTATTATATCACAGTTTAGGGATAACTTATCATAATTTAAATAAGTACGATGACGCAATTATTGCTTGTAAAATTGCAATTAAAATAAAAGAACCAATTAACGATTATAAAGGTTTAGGATTTACCTATAATGAATTAGGGAACTGTTACAATAAACTTAATTTATTTCAAGATGCTATTGAAAGTTTTAATAAAGCTATTGAAAATAAAATTAAAGCAAACGACAATTATGCATTATCATCATCCTACAATAATGTAGGAACAGTTTATATGTTTATGAAAAGGTATGATAAAGCAATTGAGTCTATACAAAAATCTGTAGAGTTAAAAATTAAAAACAAAGATTTTAAAAGGCTTGGGTCGAGTTATAATAATTTAGGAGAATTGTATGTTATACAAAATAATTTAACTGAAGCAAAAAAGAATTATTTGTTAAGCCAAAAAATAGATAAAGAATATAATTTACTTTATCGTTCAATTGCTGCATCAACAGGTTTAGTAAGTATATATTTAAAAGAAAATAAAATTGACTCTTCAATTCTTCAACTTCAATTAGCAAAAGAAATTAGTGAAAAAATAAATAATTACGCAGCAAAAAAATCTTACTATGAATCTAAATATAAAATTGATTCTGCAAAATCAGAATATAAAGAAGCCTTAATTTCACTTAACCTTCATAAGTATTTTTTAGAAAAACATATTGAAGAAACTAACAATTCTAATATAAGTGAATTTAAAGCAAATTTAGATTTTGAGAAAAAAGAAAATGAAATAGAATTATTAAATAAAAATAAAAAATTACAAGATGCTGAAATTGTAAATCAAAAATTAGCACTTGATAAACGAAGTAGCGAATTAATTTTATTAAATAAAGAAAACGAATTAAAAGCCTTACTTCTTAAACAAAACGAATTTGAAATTGAAAAAAATAAATCTATTGCCGAGAGTCAAAGTCAAAGCATTACTTATTTAGAAAAAGAAAAAAAATTAAAAGATGAAGAAGCCAAACAAAAAGAAGAAATTTTAAAACAACAAAAAAACATTATTTATTTGTTTGCTGTAATTGGGTTATTATTAATAGGAATATTAGTTTATGCTTATAAATCTAATCTTCAAAAGAAAAAAGCAAATAAAATTATTCTAAATCAAAAACTAGAAGTAGAGAAACAAAGAAATTTAATTGAGGAAAAAGCAAAAGAATTAGTAGAAAGACAAAAAGAAATTATTCAAAGTATAGAGTACAGTAAAAGAATACAAGATAGTTTATTACCCACTAATGCATACATTAAGCGTAATATTAATAAATATAGTTAAGCTCTGTTGTTTAACTATAAATCACACCATAAATTACCAGCCACGTTATAATAAAAAATAAAAAAACTCCAACTCCTTGAATATTTTGTTTTAAATCTTTTTTATAAAGTCTATAAATTATCCAACCTAAAAAAGCAATTATAATAGCTATACCAGCAAAAATTCTCATAGTTTAAAGATAATATAAATTAAACAATTAAAAAATTAATGACCTACACTTGCTAAATACCTTTCAGCATCTAAAGCTCCCATACAACCACTTCCTGCAGCAGTTACAGCTTGCCTGTAATTTTTATCAGCACAATCGCCAACAGCAAACACACCTGCAATATTTGTTTTAGTTGTTCCTGGTACAACTTGTATGTAACCCATATCGTCCATATCAATTTGCCCTTTAAAAATATCTGTGTTAGGTTTATGACCAATAGCAACAAAAAATCCGGTAACATTTAATGTTCTTAATTCATTAGTTTGTACATTTTTCACTACAACGCCATCAACAGTTTCTTTTCCAAGTATATCATGCGTTTCGCTATGCCATAATATTTCAATGTTAGGTGTATTTTGAACTCTATTTTGCATGGCTTTACTTGCTCTCATTTCCCCTCTTCTTACAATCATATATACTTTTTTACATAGTTTTGCTAAATATGTTGCTTCTTCTGCTGCAGTATCCCCTGCTCCAACTATTGCAACATCTTGCCCTTTATAAAAAAAGCCATCGCATACTGCACATGCACTAACTCCACCAGCATTCATACGTAATCTAGATTCATTTTCTAATCCTAACCATTTTGCACTTGCACCAGTGCTTATAATTACAGTATCTGCTGTTATCATTTTTGTATCATCAATCCAAATTTGTTTTGGGGTTACATTTAAATCTGCTTTTGTTGCCATTCCAAATCTCACTTCAGTTCCAAAACGTTCTGCCTGGTTTTTTAAGTCTTCCATTAATTCAGGGCCTGTAATGCCTTTAGGATAGCCAGGAAAGTTATCTACTTCGGTAGTTTCTGTTAGTTGCCCACCTGGTGTTAAACCAGTATATAAAACAGGCTTTAAATCTGCGCGTGATGCATAAATTGCAGCTGTATATCCTGCAGGACCCGAACCAATTATTAAACAATGAATATGTTCTTGAGAAGTTGTCATAAAGTATAATTTTAATTGCAAATTTACTTTAACTAAAATGCAAAGTCAATATTTAGGCTTGTATTTTTGCACAATTTATCAATTGTACAAGTATTTACTTTATGTTGCCATATTTTGATATTAACATGTGTTTTTGTAAATTTAAGGGCTATTTAAAAAACTGTTTTTGAGCAAAGCAAAGTATAGATTCAATACCAAATCGTTAACCTACGAAAAAGTTAGAGTTACTACCAAAGAAGTAATTTGGAAGACAATTTCTTACTTAGCAACAGGTATTGTTTTTGCTACAATAACAATTGCATTAGCTCGTCAGTTTTTACCATCTCCTACCGAAAAGAAAAAAAACCGCGAAATAGAAGCCTTGCAATTACAATACAATTTATTAAACGGTAAAATGAGCCAAATGGAGGCTGCTTTAAAAGATATTGAAGACAGAGACGATAATATTTATAGAACAATTTTTGAAGCAGAGCCTTTACCCAACACAATAAGACATGGAGGATATGGTGGAAGTAATAAATACAGCGATTTAGAAGGTTTTGATAATAGCGATTTATTATTAACTACAACTGAGAGATTAGACAGATTAACTAAACAATTATACATACAGAGTAAAAGTTTTGATGAAGTTGTAAAACTTGCAAAAAGTAAAGAACAATTAATCGCTTCTATACCAGCAATAATGCCTATAAATAAAAAAGATTTGGCGCATGCAGTTACAAGTGGATTTGGTTGGAGAACTCATCCAATTTATAAAACACAAGAGTTTCATCCTGGTATGGATTTTAGTGCTGTACAAGGTACTCCAATTTACGCAACAGGCGATGGAGTTGTTGAAAGAGCTGATGCAATGGCTCAGGGTTATGGAAATCATGTAGTTATTAATCATGGTTTTGGTTATCAAACATTATATGGCCATATGAGTAAAATTGTTGCAATTCTAGGTAAAAAAGTAAAACGCGGTGAGTTAATTGGATATGTAGGAAGTACAGGTTTAAGTACAGCTCCACATGTGCATTACGAAGTAATTAAAAATAACGAAAAAATTAACCCTATAAACTTTTATTATAACGATTTAACGCCTCAACAATATCAAGAATTAGTTGAGCTATCAAAACAATCAACCCAATCTTTTGATTAATGGCAACTCATAAGATTGAATTTAATACTGCTGTTTCTATTGTAATTGCAAATATGATAGGTACAGGTGTGTTTACTAGTTTGGGGTTTCAAGTTATGGGAATTCAAAATCCGGCTGCTATAATTGCTCTTTGGCTTATTGGAGGTATTTTAGCTTTGTGTGGCGCATTAACTTATGGCGAAATAGGATCTGCTTTTCCAGAAAGCGGTGGAGAGTACAATTATCTTTCTAAACTTTACCATCCTGCAGTTGGTTTTTTAAGTGGTTGGGTAAGTATAACTGTTGGTTTTGCTGCTCCAATTGCTGCTGCATCAGTAGCCCTAGGTTCTTATATTAGTAAAATTTACACCCAAGTAAACCCGTTGTATTTGGCTATAGCTATAATTATTTTAATAACAATAATACATTCATATACTCTTAAAGCAGGGGCTGCATTTCAAAGAGTTTTTACTTTAGTTAAAATTATTTGTATAGTAATGTTTGTTGGTTTTGGTTGTTTCCATGTGCCAAATCACGAAATTTCTTTTAGTGTTAATCAAAATACACTATCAAGTATTTTTTCTGTTTCTTTTGCTTCATCATTAATTTATGTAACTTATGCATACAGCGGTTGGAATGCAGCAGCTTATATAAGCGGAGAAATGATAGAACCTAAAAAAAATTTACCACGCGCACTATTAGTAGGAACATTAGTTGTAATGATTGTTTATACAGCATTAAATGCAATTTTTTTATACTCAGTTCCAATAGATGAACTAAAAGGAGTTTTAGAGGTTGGTTATTTAAGTGCAAATAAAATTTTTGGTAACCATTTAGGGCAATTTATGAGTTTAGTAATTGCAATTTTATTAATTAGTACAATTAGTGCAATGATATTAACTGGTCCACGTGTAATGCAAAGTATGGGTAAAAACATTAATGGTTTAAATTTTTTTGCCAAAACCAACAAAAATAATGTGCCATTTATTGCAATTATTTTTCAAAGTGCCATTGCATTAATATTGGTTTGTACAAGCAGTTTTGAATCCCTTATAAACTATGTAGGTTTTACTTTAAATATATTTACATTATTAACTGTTTTTGGTGTTTTTATACTAAGGAAAAGGTTTAAAACACAAAATAATGGCTATAAAACTTTTTTATACCCAATTACTCCTCTTTTATTTATTGGCATTTTGTTATGGGTTTTAATAAATACATTTATTTCTAAAACAACCGAATCCATTGCAGGACTAGGAACAGTAATGGCTGGGTTAGGTATTTATTACTTAACAAACCGAAAAAAAGTAACAAGTAAACTATAATGTTAATAAATACGTTAAAACCTCTTTTATTTAATAAAATTAAAACATTGTTTTTAAATAAAAAAGCCCTACCTTTGCGCTCGAAAATTTTAAACAGATTTAGTTTTTCTCATGTTCGTTAACAAATACATAAGCCAAAACAATAAAATATTAAGCATATTATTATTTATAACGTTGCTTTTTTCTGCAAATTTAAGCAAAGCATCTGACCCCGATGAGCATTCTGCAATTGTTCAAGATTCTTTAAAATCTCACGGCTTAATGCCTACTCACGAAGTAATTCATGAAGAAGAAATTGAAATTGGTGCATTAGCAATTGAACATATTTTAGATTCACACTCTTGGCATTTATGGGGGCATGGCGAAGATGCAGTATCTATCCCATTACCTGTTATATTTTATTCATCAAAAACAGGATTAAACATGTTTTCTTCTTCAAAATTTGGGCATGGGCACGAAAGTTTTAATGGCTATTCTTTACACGATGAAAAAATAATTTCTGAAGATACGTCTGAATCTATTTATGATTTATCTATAACCAAAAATGTAGTGCAAATGATGATTTCTATGATTATCTTATTTGCATTATTTATTTCAATAGCAAAAACTTATAGTAAAACTGGAATTACAACTGCACCAAAAGGAAAACAATCATTTTTTGAACCATTAATTATTTTTGTAAGAGATGATATTGCTAAATCAAATATTGGAAACAATTACATGAAATTTGTTCCGTTTTTGTTAACGATATTCTTTTTTATATTAATAAATAACGTTTTGGGTATGTTGCCAATAGGAGCAAATTTAACAGGAAACATTGCTTTTACTTTTGTTTTATCGTTTATTACATTAATTGTAACAAATATTAATGGTAAATCATCTTATTGGCACCATATTTTATTGCCTCCAGCTCCAAAATGGCTATACCCTATTTTAATACCAATAGAAATTGTAGGTATTTTTACAAAACCATTTGCTTTAATGATACGTTTATTTGCAAACATGAGCGCAGGGCATATTATTATTATAAGCTTAATAGGATTAATTTTCATATTTAAAACAATTGCAGTATCTCCAATATCAGTTGCTTTTGCATTATTTATAAATGTACTAGAATGTTTAGTTGCATTTTTACAAGCTTACGTATTTACAATGTTAACAGCACTATTTATAGGAACTGCAGTAGAAGAACATCACGCACATGATGAACATGATACTGCAAAAGCAAAACATTAATAAAACAACAATAACAAACAAAAAACAAAAAACGATGACAGGAAGTATCGCAGCAATCGGAGCAGGTTTAGCCGTAATTGGCGCCGGCATCGGTATCGGACAAATTGGTGGTCATGCAATGGACGCTATTGCACGTCAACCAGAAGCTCAATCAAAAATCCAAACAACAATGATTATCGCAGCAGCCTTAGTTGAGGGTGTAGCTTTATTCGGTGTGGTTGTGGCTTTATTGGGTAACGGTTAATTAATTAAGCCTGTAACGGTTGGTTACAGGCTTATTTTAAAATTTAAAAAAATTATAAATTAATATAATGATATTAGGAAGTTTAATAGAACCAGGTTTAGGTTTAATAGTTTGGACAACTATTACTTTTGTTCTTTTGTTAGTAATTCTTGCAAAATTTGCTTGGAAACCCATTTTAAATGCAGTTAAAGAACGCGAAACAAGTATTGAAAACGCATTACAAGCTGCAGAAAAAGCAAAATTAGAAATGGCAGAATTAAAAGCTGGAAACGAAAAAATTTTAAATGAAGCACGTGCAGAAAGAGATGCCTTATTAAAAGAAGCTAGAGACTTAAAAGAAGGAATTATTAATGAGGCTAAAACAAAAGCTACTAAAGAAGCTGAACGCATTTTACAAGGTGCACGTGAGCAAATTGTAAATGAAAAAAATGCTGCAATAACCGATTTAAAAAATCAAGTTGCTACTTTAAGTATTGATATTGCTGAAAAAATACTAAAAACAGAATTATCTAATGATGATAAACAAAAAGCATTAGTAGGTAATTTAATGAAAGACGTAAACCTAAATTAATTAAAATAAAATGAGTGTTGCATCAAGATACGCCAAATCTTTAATTGACTTAGCAATTGAAACTAAACAGTTAGAAGCTGTTAGAAAAGATATGCAATTAATTAAAAATGTTTGTACTAGTAATGGTGATTTTGTAAATCTTTTAGAAAGCCCAATTGTTAAAACAGATAAAAAAATGGCAATTTTTAAAACCATTTTTGATGGTAAAATATCTGTAACAACTCAAGCTTTTTTAAATATAATTGCAATTAAAAAACGCGAAGGCTATATTGATGATATAGCCTTCGCGTTTGATGATTTATACAAACTTCATTTAAATATTACAACAGTTAAAGTAGAAACTGCAACTAAACTTGACGAGACTACAAAAAAACAAATTTTACAAGTAGTAAAATCAAAAGTTACAGGCGAAATTGAACTAGTTGAAAAAACTAATCCCGAATTAATTGGTGGATTTATTTTGAAAATAAACGATACGCAAATAGATCAAAGCGTTCGTAGAAAATTAAATGACTTACGTAAAGATTTCTCGGGTAACTTATATGTACCAAATATAAATTAGAATATTGAAAAAATAACACAATGGCAGAAATAAAACCAGCAGAAGTATCTGCAATTTTAAGACAACAATTAAGCGGCTTTAAAAGTGAAGCTGATTTAGAAGAAGTAGGAACAGTATTACAAGTAGGTGATGGTATTGCTCGTATTTACGGTTTATCAAAAGTACAATCTGGCGAATTAATTGAATTTGAAACAGGTTTACAAGGTATAGTTTTAAATTTAGAAGAAGATAACGTTGGAGCTGTATTATTAGGTCCAAGTGAAGGTATTGCCGAAGGTAGCACATGTAAACGTACCAATCGCATTGCTTCATTAAAAGTTGGGGAAGGTATGTTAGGTCGTGTTGTTGATACTTTAGGTAATCCAATTGATGGTAAAGGCCCTATTGCAGGAACAACTTATGAAATGCCTTTAGAGCGTAAAGCTCCTGGTGTAATTTATCGTCAACCTGTTACTGAACCTTTACAAACAGGAATTAAAGCTATTGATGCTATGATTCCAATTGGTCGTGGTCAACGTGAATTAGTAATTGGTGATCGTCAAACTGGTAAAACAGCAGTTTGTATTGATACAATTATAAATCAAAAAGAATTTTATGATGCTGGTAAACCAGTGTTTTGTATATATGTAGCAATTGGTCAAAAAGGATCTACTGTTGCAAACGTTGTTCGTGTGTTAGAAGAAAACGGAGCTATGGCTTATACCGTAGTTGTAGCTGCAAATGCATCAGACCCTGCTCCAATGCAATTTTACGCTCCATTTGCTGGTGCTGCTATTGGAGAATTTTTCCGCGATACTGGTCGTCCTGCTTTAATTGTATTTGATGATTTATCAAAACAAGCAGTTGCCTACCGCGAAGTTTCTTTATTATTACGTCGCCCTCCAGGACGTGAAGCATACCCAGGTGATGTGTTTTATTTACATAGCCGTTTATTAGAACGTGCTGCTAAAATTAATGCAAACGATTCTATTGCTAAAGGTATGAATGATTTACCTGAATCTATTAAAGGTTTAGTTAAAGGTGGTGGTTCATTAACAGCTTTACCAATTATCGAAACTCAAGCGGGTGACGTTTCTGCATATATTCCAACAAATGTAATTTCTATTACAGATGGTCAAATATTTTTAGAAGGTAATTTATTTAACTCTGGTGTTCGCCCTGCTATTAACGTAGGTATATCTGTATCACGTGTAGGTGGAAACGCTCAAATTAAATCAATGAAAAAAGTTGCAGGAACTTTAAAATTAGATCAAGCACAATATCGCGAATTAGAAGCATTTGCAAAATTTGGTTCAGATTTAGATGCAGCCACAAAATCAGTTTTAGATAAAGGTTCTCGTAACGTAGAAATTTTAAAACAAGGTCAATTTTCGCCTTTACGTGTTGAACAACAAGTAGCTATAATTTATTTAGGTACAAAAAATTTAATGCGTAATGTACCAGTTAATAAAGTAAAAGAATTTGAAAAAGAATTTTTAGATATGTTAGAACGTAAACATAAATCTTTATTAGATGATTTAAAAGCAGGGAAATACACTGATGAAATAACTAACACTTTAGAATCGGTTGCAAAAGAATTAACTTCAAAGTACTAAATTAAATTTTTTAATTAAAACGCATGCCAAGTTTAAAAGAAGTAAGAAATAGGATAGTATCAATAGGAAGTACAATGCAAATTACCAGTGCAATGAAAATGGTAAGTGCAGCAAAATTAAAACGTGCTCAAGATGCTATTACTCAAATGCGCCCTTATGCTAATAAATTAAAAGAAATTTTAGAAAATGTTAGTGCAAGTGTTGATGCAAGTGAAAATGTTTTTGCAAGAAATTCGAACGGTAAAAATGTTTTAATTATTGCAATATCTTCTAATCGTGGATTAGCTGGTGCCTTTAATGGTAATATTATTAAAAAAACAAATCAGTTAATTAAAGAAAAATATACAGGGTATAATATTACTGTACTTCCAATAGGAAAAAAAGTGCAAGATGCATTTAAACGCACACAATTTATTATTTCTGGGCAAGATTTACCTACACACACAAATGAAGTTTTTGATGGTTTAAATTACGAAAAATCAAGCCCAATTGCTGAAAAAGTAATGGTTTCATTTACTAATAAGCAATTTGATAAAGTCGTGTTAGTTTATAATCAATTTAAAAATGCTGCGGTACAAATTACTACTGAAGAACAATTTTTACCAATAGTATCATCTAACGAAAACAAAAATTCAAAAGTAACAACTGATTATATTTTTGAACCAAATCAAGAATTTATTGTAAACGAATTAATACCACGTAGCTTAAAAACACAATTTTATAAAGCTTTATTAGACAGTGTTGCAAGTGAACACGGAGCACGTATGACTGCAATGCACAAAGCAACAGATAACGCAAAATCAATGCAAAAAGATTTAAAAATTATGTATAATAAAGCCCGCCAAGCATCAATTACAAAAGAAATTTTAGAAATTGTTGGTGGTGCAGAAGCCTTAAATAATTAATAAATAATTCTTTAATAAAAAAGTCCTCAAAATAATTTGAGGACTTTTTTTATGTTTAAATTTTTATCCCAACAACCGTAACATCATCAACTTGTTCGTTTGTACCTTTCCAATTATTAAATGTTTGTTCTAATATTTGTTTTTGTTCGTGCATTGGTAAATGTGCGATTGATATAATTAATTCGCGCAGATTTTTTATCATGTATTTTTTACCTTTTTCGCCACCAAACTGGTCGGGGAAACCATCGGTTAAGGTGTAAACCAAATCGCCTTTTTGTATATCTATTTCGTGTAAGGTAAACGGCACATCTTGTTTATCGTGTTTGCCTACTGGCATTTTATCGGGTTTTACTTCGTAAATACTAAATGTTGAATTAAAATTTTTAAAAGTGTTATCGTTGGCTTCGAGAGCCCCAGCCACCGAAGAACGAACAATCCACACCGGGTTATTAGCTGCAGCAATTTGTAGTTTTAGGTTTTTAAAATCGAATACTAACAAACTGCAATCCATACCGTCTTTACCACCTTCTGGACTACCATCTTTCTTTAAGCGTTCAATAATTGTTTTACGTGTTAAGTTTAATATTTTATCTGGTGTTGTTTCAGTTTCAATTGCTTTTTCTAAACTGGTAATGTTGAGTAAACTCATAATTGCGCCTGGTACTCCGTGGCCTGTACTATCGGCGGTTGCCAATGCGTACAATTCATTATTTAACGTTGCGCTCCAATAAAAATCGCCACTTACAACATCTTTTGGTTTAAATAAAATGAAAAATTCTTTTAAATTTTGATTTAATTGTTCTGTTGTAGCTAAAAAACTTTTTTGAATACGTTCCGCATAATTAATACTATCTGTAATTTCTTTGTGTTTTTCTTCAATAATGTGTTTTTGTGCTAATGTTTCTTTTTCTTTTAATTCGATAATATGTTTTTGTTTTTGTGTTACTCTAAAACGGTTAAACATAAATACTCCAAATAAACCTACTAATACTAATCCACCATACAAGGCAAAGCGTTGCGTTTTTTCTTGTTTAAGTTGTGCAAACACTACCTTTTTTTCTTCAGCAACTTTTACACTATCAGCAATTGTTTTTTTATCAAACTCATATTGCATTTGTTGTTGTACAATTTTTTTTGTGTTTTCTTGATTAAAAATACTATCTCGGTATTCAATATATTTAAAATGATTAAAATACGCTCCTTTATAATTTCCTCTCAAACTATCCAAACTAGTTAATGCTTCGTAACTTAATTTAATGTGTTCAACACTACCTGTTTTAGATGCAAAGTGTAATGCTTTATTTAAAAACTTATCAGATTCAGCGATTTTTGCTTGATATAAATAAACAATTCCAATATGGTTATAGATTCCAGCAAGTCCTACTTCATCGCCAATTTTCTCAAAAAGATTTAATGATAAAAAATAATACTTTAATGCTAACTCAAAGTTTTTAATTTGTTTATATACACTTCCCAAATTATCGTAGGTTATGGCAATACCTCTAAAATTTTTCAACTCTTCTTTTAACGAAAGTGATTTTTGATAATTAACTAAAGCGTCGTTATATTTATTCATCATTAAAAAAACATTTCCTATGTTGTTATAAGATTGACTAAGTCCTTCTTTGTCTTTTAATTTAAAGTATAACTCATTAGCCCTAAGATGAGTTTCTAAAGACTTTTTAAAATCTTCTTGAGTAAAATAAACTAAAGCAATGTTATTTAATGTATTTGCACAACTATTTTTATCTCCATTGTTTTCATAATAATTAAGGGCTATAAAGTAATTTTCTAATGCTTTTGAAAAATTACCTTGAAAATCATACACCATACCTAAGTTCATTATAGAAGCAATGACATCAGATTTATTATTTATCTTTTTCCTAATTTGGATTGCCAGTTCAAAATTTCCTCTTGCTCCTTCAAAATCTCCAATTTCACATAAAACTAATCCCAAAAAATTGTAAGATTTAGCAAGCCCTCTTTTATAAGAAATATTTGTTGAAAGTAAAATCGCATTATTGATGTAATTTTTTGATGTATCATATGATCCCCACATTGCATAAGTTTTACCTAATTCTAAAAAAGTATTTACTTTACTGGTATCATCTTTAGCTGTTTTTAATTCATTGATTAATGAATCTATATTTTGTCCAGAAATATTATGTCCCGTTAGTAATAATAATATGTAAATAATTTTTTTTAACATTGTTTTATATGCATTTAAAACCAACAATACAAACATCGTCAATTTGTTCAACATTACTTTTCCATTTAGTAAAAGTTTTTTCGAGTGCTAATTTTTGTTCATCAAAACCTTTGGTTGATATATCTTCTAATAAACCTAATAATTGTTTTGTTTTAAATTTTTTCTTTTTTGGACCTCCAAATTGGTCGCAATATCCATCAGTAAACATATATAACGTATCAGCTGAATCTAAAGTTATTTTATGTGTTGTAAATAACGAGAAACTCTCTATGAATCCAACAGGTTGTTTGTCGACCATTAATTTAATTAATTTTCCATTAGTTAACTTATATAATGCATTGTTAGCGCCAGCGTATTCAATTGTAACGTTTGCATTTGTTTTTTTCTTATCAAATCTAATAATGGTAATATCCATACCATCTTTTATTGAACTGCTGTTAGAAGAAAAGCGTTTTATAATAATTTCTCTAGCTTTATCTAATATTTCACCTGGTTGAATTAAATTAAACTCACCAATTGCTCTATTTAATGCATTACAACATACCACTGAAACTAAAGCGCCAGGAACTCCATGACCAGTGCAGTCAGCAACAGCAAACCAAACATTATCTTTAGTTTCTTCCATCCAATAAAAATCACCAGCAATTATATCTTTTGGCTGATAAAAAATAAAATAATCTTTAAAATTCCTATTTAACTTTTCTGGAGAGGGTAAAAATGAGTTTTGAATATACTTAGCATAGTTAATAGAATCTGTAATTTCTGTATTTTTTGTATTTAACTGTGATAATAATTTTTTTCTTTCTTTTGATTTTAAAAACAATACAATTATAAATATAACTACAAACAAAATTCCGCCAATTACAAAATTCCGAACCAATTTAATTCTAGCCTTTTCTTTTTCATCTATTAAAGCCTTTTGTTTCAAGTTTATAATTTCTGCTTCTTTTTGATTGACATTAAATTCTGTATTTAAAAAAGCAACTTGTAACGTTTTTAATTTATTATTTGCAGAGTCTTTTAATATTGATATTTTTTCGAAGTATTCAAGGGCTAACTTATTATTGCCTTTTTCTTTATATAATTTATAAAAAGAATTGTTCAATTTAATAACAAGACTTTCTTCGCCTACTACTTTAAATAATTTATTCGCCATTAATAAATTATGTTCAGCATTATGGTAATCTTTTTTTGTTAAATATATACCACCAAGAATTAAATAATAATTTGCTAATTCAAATGTGTCAATTGCAATCTCTTTATGTTTATTAATATAATAAAATGCCGAATCAAACTTATTTAGTCTTGTATTCAATATGCTTAAACTAGCATAAAAAGCTAATTTTGAACTTCTTTTTAACCTAGTGTAATGAAAGCCTTTAAAATAATATTTTTTTGCACTTAAAAAATCACCTGATTCAAGTGATATATTACCAAGGTTTAAATATGTTGTAGAAACGCGTGAAGAATCTTTTATTTGAATTCTTAAATTTAGTGATTTTTGCATATTTAATGCAGCATTGGCAAAATCGTTTGATGCCAAATATGTATTTCCTATGTTGTTGTATGAAGTAGCTAATCTACTTGAATCATTTATTAGTGTATAAAGTTTAATTGCTTTTATTAAATCGTTTAATGATTTAGGGAAATCAGCAACCATTTGATAAATTGTTCCTTTTGAAACTAATGCATTAGCAATTAACAAGGTGTCTTTAAATAAAACTCCTTTTTCATAATGTGCTTTTGCAAATACCATAGCTCCAGTAGGATCGGTATTAATTATTTTCCATGTTTTTTTTATTAAATAATCATTAACGCTTTTAGGTCTCATAGTATCAATTTTTAATTTTATACTATCTGGAAGCGAGGTAATTTGAGAATTAACTTTAAAAAAAATTAAACAGAAAAGCAACGTATTAGTTATTATGAGTTTAATTTTCATCATAGTAAATATAATAAATAGTTCCTAAAAATTGTGAATTAAAAATCTTATTCCAATTACCGTTATAACGCTAAAACTGGGTTCAATTATCTAGCTTTAGCTAAACATGAATACCGATAACACTCACCATGCAGAGCGTAAAGGCTTTCTCTGACTTTCGCTATACGCGAATGCCGATAACACTCACATCATCAACCTGTTCTGAGTTTCCTTTCCAATTATAAAATGTGTTTTCTAATATTTGTTTTTGTTCGTGCATTGGTAAATGAGCATTTGACACAATTAATTCGCGCAGGTTTTTTATCATATATTTTTTACCTTTTTCGCCACCAAACTGGTCGGGGAAACCATCGGTTAAGGTATATATTAAATCTCCTTTTTGTAAATTAATTTCGTGTAAGGTAAACGGCACATCTTGTTTATCGTGTTTGCCTACTGGCATTTTATCGGGTTTTACTTCGTAAATACTAAATGTTGAATTAAAATTTTTAAAAGTGTTATCGTTGGCTTCGAGAGCCCCAGCCACCGTAGGGCGAACAATCCACACTGGGTTATTGGCTGCAGCAATTTGTAATTTTAAGTTTTTAAAATCGAAAGGTAATAAACTGCAATCCATACCGTCTTTACCACCTTCTTCGCTTCCATCTTTTTTTAAGCGATCAATAATTATTTTTCGAGTTGTGTTTAATATTTTATCTGGTGTTGTTTCTGTTTCAATGGCTTTTTCTAAACTGGTAATGTTGAGTAAGCTCATAATAGCTCCTGGTACTCCGTGGCCTGTACTATCGGCGGTTGCAATTACAAAGTTCTCGACTCCGCCTGTCTGCCGACTAGGCAGGCTCGAACTGACGGTATTCGCGCTCCAATAAAAATCGCCGCTTACAACATCTTTTGGTTTAAATAAAATGAAATAATTATCGAATGTCGCGTCGAGCGAAGTCGAGACGGACACTGTTTCAGTTCTCGACTTCGCTCGAACTGACAATAAATTCAAATTTTCGTCTAAATGTTTTTTTGTTGCCAAAAAACTACGTTGTATGCGTTCGGCATAATTGAAACTGTCGGTTATTTCTTTGTGTTTTTCTTCAATGATATGTTTTTGTTTGTTAATTTCGTTGTTTTTTAATAATAAACCTTGATTGAATTTTTTTTTGATAATTAAATTTCTTATTACAAATGCTACAACAACACTTAATAATGCTATACCTAAAAATAAAAAATTCCTAATAGTCTTTTGTAGTTTAAATTCTGAGGCTGTCTTTAATTCTTTACTTTCTTGAATTTTCGCTTCTTTTTCTTTTTCGAATTTAAATTGTATTTCTAAATCTTCTTTTTGCGATGCTTTTTTTATTTCCTCTGTATTAATAATTTGTTTTGATAGCATGTAATTTTGAAAATGAAAAAGTGCATTTTTATAGTCGCCCATAGCTGAATCAATTTGGTAACATAGCCTTTCACCTGCCATAATTTGCTCTTGACTAGCAATTTTTTTAACAATCAATAAAGATTTATTTGAGTAAGCTTTAGCTTTGTTATAATCTTTTATCTTAACATAGCTTTTTGCTAATTCTAAGTTTGAAACAGCTATTCCTCCTGGGAAACCAATTTTTGACGCTCTTGTATTTATAATCTCAAAGTATTTAATAGCTTCATTATATTTTTTAAATTGATACTCTAATCTGCCAATTTCCATTAAAACTTCTAATTCTAAAACTTCGTTACTGTCTAATTGTGCTATTCGTAAAGCTTTGTTATAATTTAGTAATGCAGAACTATTATCATTCAAACCTCTATAAGTGTTACCTAAACCTAAATAAACAAGGCTTTTTTGTACTGTGTCCATGTTGGTTTTGTATTCTGCTAAGGAAGCGTAATAAAAGTTAATTGCTTTTTTATAGTTTTTAAGTTTAAAATATAAATCTGCGCCCAGTTGATATCCTTTTGCTAATCTTTTAGGGTCGTTAATTTGTTTTTCAAGCTCAATACCATTATTTGCATATTGTATGGCTTTTATGGTATCGCCAACTCTTGCGTAAAAGTTGGCAATACGGTAATTATACCTTGCAGTAAAAATGTTATTATTGGCTAGTTTACCAAACGCTAAAGCATTTTTATAATTTTGTAATTGATTATAAGTGTTACCTGTTTTAAGATATACTGATTCTAGAGAGGAGTAAACTGTATTAATTTCTTCCCATGAATTAAGTCGCTTATAAATGTTTAAAGATTTATTAAAATAAAAAACAGCTTTGTTAGGATTATAATTTACGTTTGAATTATAGTAATTATCAGCGCTATAGTACACACCAATGTAACCATAGGATGAGGCTTCTAGTTGAAACAGCTTTCTTTTAGTAACTGAATCAGGAGTAGTAATTTTTAATTTATTTATTAAGTCTAAGGTTTGGTTTGCATATTTTAAATTATCACTTATTTCACAGTAATAACAGAGTTGGTTTAGTAACAACAGTTTTTTAGATCGTCTTTTTCAGCAGCAACTAAAGCGTTTAATGAGTCTGTTTTTTTTTGTTGACAATTAACAACTTTTATATATAGTAAAAATATTATGGCTAAAAATATATTTTTCATTAATTTGTTTTTTACAAGACTTATTTTATAATAAAAGAATTGAATTTCAAAGAATCAATTGTTTTGTCTTGCGCATAGAACAAATGTAGCGTCCCTAAAAATAAAACAACTATTAAAATATACTCTTTCAAAATGTATTTTAAAGATACATTTTAAATTTAAAGAGAAATAAAAATCAAATAATAAATTTAATGTAAAAAAACCTACTTCAAAAAGCTTAACAGTTTCTCCACACTTGCTTTAGCGTCGCCGTAAAGCATTTCGCTATTTGGTTTGTAAAACAAAGGATTATCTTCGCCCGAATAGCCTGCACTCATTGAGCGTTTCATTATAATTACTTTTTCGGCTTTCCAAGCTTCAATTACCGGCATACCGTAAATAGAACTTGCTGGATCATCTTGCGCACTTGGGTTTACTACATCGTTAGCTCCAATAACCATTACCACATCGGTATCAGGCATATCGTCGTTAATTTCGTCCATTTCTAAAACAATATCGTAAGGTACATTTGCTTCGGCTAATAACACATTCATGTGCCCTGGCAAACGTCCTGCCACAGGGTGAATAGCAAAACGTACATTTTTGCCTGCTTTGCGTAAGGTTTGTACCATTTCGTAAATTGGGTATTGTGCTTTGGCAACTGCCATACCATAACCCGGTACAATTACAACCGATTTTGCTTCTTTTAATAAACCTGCAACTTCTTCGTGGTTTAATGCTGTAACTTCGCCTTCAATGGCTTTTTTCTCTCCGCCTTGGCTAGAGCCACTTCCGCCACTTGCAAATATTACAGAGAAGAATGAACGGTTCATAGCGTGGCACATGTGCATAGATAAAATTGCCCCCGAACTACCAACTAATGCACCTGTAACAATTAACAAATCATTACCTAACATAAAACCAGCTGCTGATGCTGCCCAACCAGAATATGAATTTAACATGGATACAACCACAGGCATATCGCCACCGCCAATTGCCATAACTAAAACAACACCAATAAATGATGCAATGGCTGTCATAATTAATAAATACAACATTCCGCTTGTGCCGTGAGCGTTACAAAAGAAAACACCTAATACAACACAAGCTAATAATAAAACTAAATTCATAGTTTGTAAGCCTTTAAAACTCCATGGTTTACTAGGAACTTTACCATCTAATTTTCCCCAAGCAATAATAGAACCTGTAAATGTAATAGCACCAATAAAAATACCAACAAACACTTCTACTAAATGTATCATGTGTTCAGCACCAGTTAATGTTTGTGTTGCAGGATCTAAGTATGAACCAAAGCCAACTAACACCGCAGCTAAACCAACAAAACTATGAAGTATTGCAACTAACTGTGGCATGGCAGTCATTTCTACTTTACGAGCCAACATTACACCAATACCCGATGCTATTAAAATTGCACCAATTATATAAACGTGCCCTTCTACACCTTGTCCTAAAACGGTTGCAACAATGGCTACTATCATCCCAACAATACCGTATAAAACGCCACGTTTGGCAGATTCTTGCGAGGATAAACCACTTAAACTTAATATAAACAGAATACTTGCAAATAAATACGCTGCTGTTTGAATTTCTTTTACTATGAACATAATTTTTATTTTTTTAAATCATTGTACCCTGAGCGAAGCTGAAGGGTACGGAGAAAGATTATTTTTTAAACATTTTCAACATACGGTGAGTTACCACAAAACCACCTACAATATTAATACTTGCAATTAAAATGGCTATAGATGCTATGATTGTCATAATGTTACCAGCATCATTTTTAGTTTGCAACAATCCGCCAACCACAATAATTCCGCTAATTGCATTGGTTACAGCCATTAAAGGAGTGTGTAATGAATGTGAAACGTTAGATATAACTTGCCATCCAACAAACACTGCTAAAACAAACACTGTAAAATGTTGAATAAATGCAGGAGGAGCAAATGCACCAACTAATAATAATAATCCACCAACAACTGCTAAACTTATTAAAGTATTAACTGCTGCTTTTTTAGATTTTGCTTCATCGGCTTGTTTTAATTCTTCAGGAGTTGGAGCTACTACCTTTTTAGCACCGCCACCAGCTGTTGGGCTAACTTGTAAAGGTGCAGGAGGCCAATTTATTTTCCCGTTATAAGTTACCATTGCACGCGACACAACGGCATCTTCCATATCAATTTTCCATTTTTCGGCTTTGCCCATGTCATCTAATAAATGACATAAATTATTTCCATATAGCTGAGATGCTTGAGTTGGTAATTGATTTAATTTACCAACAATTGTAACACCGTTTGGAGAAACACAAACTTCGCCATTTTTTGTTCCAACACAATTTCCTCCTGTGCTTGCAGCTAAATCTACAATTACAGAACCCGGTTTCATGGCTGCAATATGATAATCTAACCAAAGTTTTGGTGCGGGTTTACCAGGAATTTGTGCTGTAGTAATAACAATATCAACTTCTTTAGCTTGTTCTAAAAACAATTTCATTTCAGCTTCAATAAACTCTTTACTCATTTCTTTTGAGTAACCAGAAGCTGTTGCACCATCTTCTTCAATTTCTACCGTTAAAAATGTAGCACCCATTGATTGAATTTGCTCTGCTACTTCTTTACGCGTATCAAAAGCTCTAACAATTGCTCCTAATGAGTTTGCAGCACCTAATGCCGCTAAGCCAGCAACACCAGCACCAATAACTAAAACTTTTGCTGGTTCTACTTTTCCGGCAGCGGTTATTTGTCCGTTTAAAAAACGCCCGAAATGATAAGAACCTTCAATAACAGCTCTGTATCCTGCAATATTAGCCATAGACGAAAGCACATCCATTTTTTGTGCACGCGAAATACGTGGAATAGCGTCCATTGCAATGGCATTAACTTTTTTATCGGCTAATTTTTGTAATAACTCTTGGTTTTGCGCGGGCCATAAATAACTAAGCATTACTAAACCTTCGCGCATTAAAGCAATCTCTTCAGTTGTAGGTTCTTTAACTTTTAAAACTATATCCGATTGGCTATATATTTCTTTTGCAGTATCTACAAGCTTTGCGCCTGCCTCTTCAAAATCTTTATCAGAAAAATTAGCTTTTAAACCTGCTCCTTTTTGTATGTATACTTCAAAACCTTGTTTTTGTAAACGCTTAATAGTTTTGGGTGTTGCAGCTACCCTAAGTTCGTTAGGGAAAATTTCTGCTGGTACTCCTACTTTCATTTATTATGTAATTTTAGAATTTTAATAAAGAAACAAATAACGCAAAAATCCTTGTTAAACCCAAAAAAAAGCATATAAAATATAAAACCAAATTCATAAAGAATTTAATTTGCACAACAGTTCAATAACTAAAATATTATTTTTTCAAACTATTGACTTTCAGTACAATAAGGTAATTTAAATAAAATGAAATTTAACCTACAATGAGGTGGTTATTTTTGTTGTTTTGGCTTGATTTTTCATAATTTTCTAAGAAAGACATTGCGTCAACATAATTACTAAAGTTTTTTGTAGGAATAATTGGCTTATAAAACTTTATATAAAAATTACTTAATAATCTAGGAACAAGAGATTTTACAACTACAGCTCGTACAGTTACAGGTGCAAAACATTCCATTTCTCTCATTTTTTTTCTACCATCTTCAGTAATAGAAATTAAGTTATCCGAATCAACAAGTAATAATGATTTAGAATTATTTGTAAACTTAATTAAAGCAGCTTGATTTTCTACATGTGCATCAGCATCAATTTCTACATTTGGCAAAAAAGTATAATGAATAATACCATTTTTCAGTAATCTTAATCTTACTGTTTTTGTAAAAACTTCTTTAGTAAATTCAAAATTTAACATTGCTAAGTGAAGATAATAAAAATAATTAAGAAAAGCAACAATTAACAATTAAATGAGTTATTAAAGCATAATATCTTTTGGATAACACAAATAATATTTAATTACTTTTTTACTTAAACTTTGAATATTTAAATGATCGCTTGCTTTGGCAACATCTAACAAAGTACCATTACTATATAGTACATTAATATTAAATTTAGATGCATTGTAAGCGCTATTGTTTACAGAGCTTTTAAACACAAAATATTCTGCTTCGGATTTTGAAATTTTATATTTTTTACAAGCTTTATTTAAAAATGATTGAAAAGTATTAGAATTAATTTTAGAATTTTGTAATTCTACTTTATATAATTTTCTATCTAATATATTTTTACATAAAGTACTTAAAACAAAATCAGAATGTGATGCCCAAACTTTTACAGATGCTATAATATCGTTATCATCTAAGGCAGCAAAATTTTCTAAAAGCACAGAGTTTTTTTCGAAATCAGACTTTGTAAAATTATTTTTTAAAAATAAATTTAAAGTAGGAGTTGCAAATAATTCAACATTTTTAGCGCTTAGTTCTTTAGCACGTTTTAAAATATTAACCAACATTGTTTCGGCCGAAAGTACAGTTTTATGTAAATAAACTTGCCAATACATTAACCTACGGGCAATTAAAAATTTTTCGACACTATAAATTGCTTTATGTTCAACAACCAATTGGTTATTAACCACATTAATCATTTTTATAATTCTATCACTACTAACAACCCCTTCGCTTACACCTGTAAAAAAACTATCTCTTTTTAAATAATCCAATCTATCCATATCTAATTGAGAGCTTACCAATTGATGAAGAAATTGTTTTTTGTATTGATTATTAAATATTTTTAATGCTAAGTTTAATTTTCCTTTAAACTCATTGTTTAATTTTTGCATTATTAAACTACTTATTGTTTCGTGGTTTACACCTTTAACAATACTGTGTTCTAAAGCATGGCTAAAAGGTCCATGCCCAATATCATGTAATAAAATTGCAATTAATACTGCATCTTCTTCATTTTTTGAAATGTTTATTCCTTTTTGTTTTAAGGTTAATAATGCTTCTTGCATTAAATGCATAGCTCCAATTGCATGATGAAAACGTGTATGTAATGCACCAGGATATACTAAATTAGTTAATCCAAGTTGTTTAATTCGTCGTAACCTTTGAAAATAAGGGTGGTTAATTAAATCGTATATTAAATTATTTGGTAGAGTAACAAAGCCATAAATGGGATCGTTTATTATTTTACGTTTATTATTTGTCATCTTTATAAAATTTTGTTAAACCAAGTAATAGTTGTAAAATTAATACGTTATTTGTTAATAGCAATACTTTAAAACATGGATAAAATAAAAATACTTTGGGCAGATGATGAAGTTGAACTTTTAAAACCCCATATTTTGTTTTTAAACAACAAAGGATATGAAGTTGTAACCGCATTAAGTGGCGATGAAGCTTTTGATATTGTTAAAGAAGATAAAAACATAAATGCTGTTTTATTAGATGAAAATATGCCAGGCATAACTGGATTAGAAACCCTTTTAAAAATAAAACAAATTAATAATGAGCTTCCTGTAATAATGATAACTAAAAGTGAAGAAGAACATATTATGGAAGATGCTATTGGTGGAAAAATTGCTGATTACTTAATAAAACCCGTTAATCCGAACCAAATTTTACTTTCTTTAAAAAAAGCTTTAGATAATAAACGTTTGGTAAGCGAAAAAACAAACACTGAATACCGAAAAGATTTTAGCAATATAAGTATGCAGCTTAACGATAATTTAAGTTGGCAAGAATGGATTGAGGTTTTTAAAAAAATGACGTATTGGGAACTTTCAATAGACCAATTGCAAGATAAAAGTATGGTTGATGTGTTAAAAATGCAAAAAAGCGATGCAAACACACAGTTTTTTAAATTTATTGAAAAAAATTATATAGCCTGGTTAAACGGAAAAAACCCTAATCCACCAACCATGAGCCATACTTTATTAAAAAATAAATTTGTAGCTGAATTAAATAAACCTGAACCAATTTTTTTAATAGTAATTGATAATTTAAGGTTTGATCAATGGAAAATTATACAACCAACTCTACAAAATTATTACAAATTAGTTTCAGAAGATATCTATTTAAGTATTTTACCAACTGCTACTCAATACGCTCGAAATGCAATATTTAGTGGGTTGTTGCCTAGCGAGATGGAAAAAAGATTTCCTGAGCAATGGTTAAATGACGAAGATGAAGGTGGTAAAAATTTACATGAAGAGTTTTTTTTACAACAACAGTTAAAACGTTTAGGTAAAGATGTAAAAATGAGTTATAATAAAATAACCAATTTTAATGCAGGTAAAAAACTTTCAGAAAATTTACATCAATTACTTCAAAACAAATTAAATGTAATTGTATATAACTTTGTTGATATGCTTAGCCATGCGCGTACAGAGATGGAAGTTATTAGAGAATTAGCCGAAAACGAACCTGCTTATAGAAGCATTACATACAGTTGGTTTGAACATTCGCCTTTGTTAGATATAATTAAACAATTGGCTTCTAAAAAAATAAAAATTGTAATTACAACTGATCATGGAACTGTTCATGTACAAGACCCTACAAAAATTATTGGAGATAAAAATGTAAATACAAATTTAAGGTATAAACAAGGAAAAGCATTAGATTATAACGCAAAAGAAGTTTTTGAAATTAAAAACCCTTTAGATGCCTTTTTGCCTCGCCTCCACCCTAGTAGCAGATTTGTATTTGCTAAAGAAAATAGATTTTTTGCTTACCCAAACAATTATAACCATTATGTAAATTATTACAAAAATACATTTCAGCATGGAGGCGTAAGTTTAGAAGAAATGCTAATTCCTTATATTGTTTTAGAACCTAAAGTTTAAAATTACCTAATTAATAATTAATTTTTTCTTATAATTACCTAGGTTTGTTTTTACTTGTAACAAATACAATCCTGGTTTTAACTGATTAAGATTAATTGAATTTTGAAATTGGCTTTGATACACAACTTTACCAGTTAAGCTTATTATAGAAATTTCTTTTGGTTCTATGCCTATTGTATTTACATTAAAATTTAAAACTTCATTAGTAGGATTAGGGTAAACATTAAAACTATTTTCATTTAAAATATTTTCTGAAATTCCTACAACTGTTACAGCTTTATTACTCCTTACAGTTCCAGTTACAGTAGGAGAACCAACTCCTAAAACTATAGAATTATATGAAATTGTAAATACAGGAAATAAATCTGAAACATGATAATAATCGTAATTTGTTATTTTTAAAGTTACAGGCAATGGTAAAGGTAAAATTCCATTTATAGTTGTTGTTTGTTTAGTTTTTACACGCGTTACATTATTAAAAACTTGGCCTGTTGGTAAAACAAGTGTTCCATTTCCATCGGCAGTAACGGTTACCGAGCCAGAAAAAGTTCCATTACTTGTAAATGTTACTGTACCACTAAAATTATCGGTAAATGTATTATTTAAAGCAAAAGGAAATTGAAGAACTTTTGCAGTATTGGTAAAACTTAAACTTGCCCCCATCATTGATGCGCCAACTAATTCAACTTGAGCAGGGCCAGTTGAATTTTTAAAAAAACTAGTTGTGCCTTGTACAATATTACACCCAGGGTAACTTGTGGCAGATGCAACACTAATTGTAGAGTTATAAGGTGTTGTAACTACAGTATTGTTAACTGTAACTCCAGTAAAATTCCAAGAAATATTAGAACCCGTAGCACTTAATATACTGCTTAAATTTACAGCTCCTGTATCGCAAGAATAAAATCTTGAAGTATCGCCTGCTGCAATCATATGATTTGCTTCGGTAACAGTATAAGTTTGTGCATTAATAAAATTAATTAATGTTACAAATACAATTAAGTAAATTTTTTTCATGAGTTAAATTTTATTTAGTCAAATATATATTATTTATTTTCATTTTCTTCTATAATTAACATTTCATTATAAAATGGGTCTAATTTTTCGAATAGATTCTTAAAAAAATCTTCACCATAATTTAGGTAAAACGACGAAAAATTCTCATAACGTTCTTGGGGTGATTGATTTGGAAATAGTTTATTTTTAATATTTTTTATTTGATTAATTTCAGTTTCAAATTTTTGTTTTATTGCTTTATTTGCCTTGCTTTCAATTACATTTAACCCATTAATTGCTTTTTGCAATTCGGCCTGTGCGTTATTTAATAATGTTTTATCTATTGTATTAATTTTATCAAAAATAATTGTATAATTTTTTTCAATTAATTCTTTTTCGTTTTTAAGTGAAAAGAGTTGAGATTTTTTTTCTTGTAAATTTTGAATAAGTTCGTTTTCAGTTTTAAAAATTTCTTCTGCCTCAATTTCTAGTTTTGTAAGTTTACTTTTAGTTGCACTATCAATAATTGTTACAAAATTACGAAGCATTAAAACCGGAAAATTAACCTTTAAATCTAAAAACATTTGTTTGTATTGTAGCCAATATGCTATTTCTCCTGGTCCGCCAATGTAAATTAAATTTGGTAAAATTGTTTGTTGATAAACTGGTCTCAAAACAACATTAGGGCTAAGACATTCTGGTTTATTTTCAATAATATTTTTAATTTCTGATTCAGAAAAAATTAAATCGGTTCCAACAACAGAATATCCTTTTTCTGTTTTTTCTATTCTAGCTCGTAAATTATTTGTTTTATAAAAACAATTTATTTGTCTAGGATTAACTTGAGCACTATAACCTAACAATTCTAACTTTTTAATTGTTGATGAAACAGAATAAAAAGGTTTATTTTCAACTATATCATTATTAAAAATTGATTTAAAGTTTTGTTTAAGAGTAATATTGTCCCCATCAATTGTAATTAAGCCATGTTTGCCAAATAATTCATTTACTAAATATCGTGTGGCATTACTTAAGTTTGAATGATTTAAATAACTATTTTTAAACAATTCCTTTAAATATTCAGCATTTGTATTTTCGCCTAATATTAAACTATACTCGTTTAAAATTTCTTCTAAACCGTTAGTTTCAAAATTTCCTACTGCACCAGCTTGATTTGAATTCCAAATTAATTTTTTTGAAAAAAGATTAAAATGATTTATTTCTTCAAAATCATGGTCTTCACTTGCCATCCAATACACAGGAACAAAATTGTAATTGGGGAACTTTGTATTTAATATTTTACAACAATTTATTACACTTATTATTTTATAAATAAAATACAATGGCCCTGTGTTTATGCACAGTTGATGACCAGTAGTTATTGAAAAAGTGTTTTTATTTTTTAATAATTCAATATTAGTTAAAGAAACATTATGTGTATTTGAAACAAGTTGAGATTGATTAAAAAGTTCTTGGCTTAACTCATTTCTGTTTACATTAAAAACTGTTTCATTAATTTGTTTTTCAATACCTGAAATATTAAAATAATTTGAATAAAAATCTTGTAATTTATTTGGATGTGTAATAAAATCTAAAATTAGTTTGTTTAACAAACCAGTATTTTGAATTGGAATTTTTTTTGTATTAAACATTATAATTTACTTCCAAAAGCTAAATCTCCTGCATCTCCCAACCCTGGAACTATGTATGCATGCGCTGTTAACTCTTCATCAATAGCACCACACCAAAGTGTTATATCGTTATTTGGCAAAAGTGCTTTTACGTGGTTAACTCCTTGAATACTTGCAATTGCTGTTACTATATGTGTGTGTTTAGGTTTACCTCTTTCTAATAAAGCATTATACGTTAATACCATACTAGAACCTGTAGCTAACATAGGATCACATAAAATTAAAGTTTTATCTGTTAAATCTGGACATGCCACATACTCTAAAGCTATTTCAAAACTATTGTCTTTATGATGCCTGCGATAAGCACTAACAAAAGCATTTTGGGCTTTATCAAAATAATTTAATAATCCAATATGTAAAGGTAAACCTGCTCTTAAAATAGTTGCAATTACAGGTTGGTCTTTAATTAAATTACAATTTGCTTCGCCCAAAGGAGTTTGAATTTTAGAATCATTAAAAACTAAAGTTTTGCTTATTTCGTATGCAAAAACTTCGCCCATACGTTCTAAATTACGTCTAAAACGCATACTATCGTTTTGCACATTTACATCTCTAAGTTCTGCAACAAATTGGTTAAAAATTGTGTTATTGTTTGATAAATTATGAATCATCATTTTATTTCTTTGTTTTAAGTTTTATTTCAGCACTAATTTCTGATTGGTACGAAACTTTATCAAAAATTTCAACTACTTTATTATAATCTTCAAAACCTGGAGACTCTACAAGTATATTATATTTTCCTGGAGGTAAAATAACTATAAAACGTCCTGTAACAGGGTTTGGTAAATAATTCCCGACAATTTCGTTTGTTATAACATCGTTAACAGATATGTTAGTTGAAGGGTAATCAACTTTTTTAGTTGTATCAGTTGCATTCATGTTACCAATAATAACTGTATAATCTAATTCTACTTCATTAAAAGACACTCTATAAATATCATAATCTCCCATCGAACCGCCTCTAACTGCACTTACATAACCATATCTTCCACTTTTACTAATTCTAAAATTGTAGTCATCGTAACTTGTATTTAAAGGATATCCTAAATTTTTGCAAGTTTCAAATGCGTTTTTTTCATTATTAAAACTTGTTTTAAAAATATCATATCCACCCATACTGCTATGACCTTTACTGCTAAAATAAAGTGTGTTTCCATCTGGACTAAGGTTTGGGAAATCTTCATCATAAACTGTGTTGATTTCGCTTCCTAAATTTTTGGCTTCGCTCCATTTTCCATTTGGTAATTTATTTACCATATAAATATCTGTACCACCAAAACCACCTTTTCTATTGCTTGCAAAGTAAATAAATGTACCATCGTTGTTAATACAAGCAGCAATAACATCTCCACTTCCGTTTATTGTATTTGGTAATTCTTCAGGTTTTAAATATTCGCCAGTTTGATTTTGTTTACTTAAATATAATTTTGTTTCGCCACGTAAATTTGCTTTACTAATTAAAATTACATTGCCTTTACTATTCATTCCAATAATTTCTTCTCCACTATTTCCTTCACTAATTGGTGCTCCAATAACATCGCTTTGCGCATAAACACCATTAATAACTCTAGAAACATAAATGCTATTTAAATATTGACCATTAAGTGATTTTTCAGCTTTTTCGTTTACAGGTCGCTTTGAATTATATAACATAAAAGCTTCATCTTCTGTTACAAATGGATAATAATCTGCACTTTGCGAATTTATTTTAGAACCAAGGCTTTGAAAAGTAATATCAATAGGAAATTTAACAAGCTCTTTTGCATTTAAACAATGTTGGATACTTAAATCTACACTTTTAATATTTTCATCGGTTCCTTTACCTGAATTTTTATATTTATTAAACATTGTTATTGCATCATCAAAACGGTTTGCGTATTGATATGCACGACCTAATAAAAAATCGGCATTAGGATTATGATTTTCTGAGCGAACAACATTTTCTAAATAAGGTACTGCTTTTGATTTATTAATATTTGTGTTTAAATAACAAACACCTAATTTATAATTGTAATCTATATTTTTTTGATCAAGCTTAATTAATTGTAAAAAATCTTCGAGTGCTTCGTCATAATTTCCACTTTTAAGTTTTGCTTCGGCAGAATGGTTTAGATTTTTTTCCTCTTTAATTTGAGATGTTATAGAATTAATATTGAAAGCCAATAAAAACGCAAAAGACAATAATAATTTATTATACATATTTTATCTAAATTTCTGATATAAAAGTACAATTAATTTGCAAAAACAACTATTAAAAACTATGAAAAGTTAATAGAATTAAAGTAATGAAACAAAGCTTGTAATTAATTTAAATACATCTACATATTCAGTAAGCGGAAGTGTTTTTTCAATATCAAAAACATCGTGATAAGCTTGCACACCACCTAATGTATAAACAAAAAATGCTGGCACTCCTGCTTCGGTAAACCAATAATGATCGCTGTTTGCAGCTTTGCCTCTTTTTTTAATTGCGTTTAAATAATTATTTGAGCTATTTATTTGAGTTAGTAAATTAAATTCTTTTTCAAAAACAGAACCATTAACAACCATAATTCCTTCATTACCAGTGCCTAACAAGTCTAAATTTATTAAAAATTTAATTTTTGATAGGTGTTGTTTTTGATGTTCAACAAAATGTTTTGAACCCAATAAGCCTGCCTCTTCTCCTGCAAAAAATATAAAAACTGTAGTGTATTCTGGCGGATTTAAAGAATAATATTTAATTAAATTTAAAAGAAAACTTACACCACTTGCATTATCGTTTGCACCAGGAAAATATACACTTTTACCAATACCTCCTAAATGATCGTAATGAGCCGAAAAAACAATTAAGCTATCTGTAAATGATGTGCCTTTAATTTTACAAACAATGTTGTTACTTAAAAAATTGGGCAATACACTGCTATGTATATTTAATTCTATGTTATTAGGAATTTCTTTAAAATGTTCTTTATTTAAATCAATTTCGGCAACCAAACCTTGTTTATTTGAAACACTGTAAGTTAATTTTTTTCTTAAGTTTAAAACAACAGAAATATTATTACTATTTGAAAAATAAGTTAGACTATCTTTTTGTGTTAAATTAAATTTTCCAATAACAGTAGGACAATCAGGACTTGGAATAAAATCAACACCTAATTTTAAAATTTTATTATTTAAAGTAACATTACATTTAGTTTTAAATACATTAACCGATTGCGTAAATGGTTGCAAATATGAATTATTTTCAAAATAAGGAATCGCTTTGGTTTGTTTAAGTTCTTTTAAAATAATTTTTTTGGCTTCATCTAAGCCATTTTTAAGGTAACCTCTTCCAAAGCATTTTTTAGAAGTAAGTTGTTTAATTATAGTTCTGGCATAAACTGTATCTTGCGCTTTAACAGCAAAATGAATAAAAAACAGTAACAAAAAAACAAAACGCATTATTTAAATTTTATATTTATAATTGTTATAAAATATTTAACAGTTTCAGACTTTTCATTCCAATTATATAAACTGCTTAAGCTTGTACAAAAGCGTTCAGCATCATTTAAAGTTGTAATTGTATTAAATTGTTCAATTGCAATATTGTATTCGTTAGCATTTTGATTAAATAATTCATTTATAAACCTAAATTTATCGTTTAAACCTATATTTAACTTTGTTGTACTTGTTGATTTTGTTGGAGCTGCAACAGAATTTACTTCACTTTCTGTTTTTTCAATAATCTCATCATTTTGTTTTATTGTTTCAGCCTCAACAATTTTTGGATTTATATCGATAATTTTATTTTCTTTTACAGCGTTTATTTCTGATTCACTAGTTTTACTCACTTTTGCATGAATGTTAAAACTTGGAGATATTTCTTTTTCTTGTTTTAAATGGTTGTAAATTGTGAGTAAATCCTGCAATTGAGCTAATTGATTTTTTAATAAATCGCATTCTTTTGTGCCTGGTTGTACGTTTGGCTGAACAAATTCTTCAAGATGATGAACTAAATCTGTAATTTGGTTTTGTATTTTTAATAACACTTTATCAATTGCCATGTGTATAAGTTTATAATTAATTTATGTTGAATATACAAAGCCTAAACTTAAATTTAGGTTTTATTTTTAACTCATTTTAAACAATGTTTAAAGGTCATAAACAAGGAAGAATTGAAGTAATATGCGGAAGCATGTTTTCTGGTAAAACAGAAGAATTAATTCGTAGGCTAAGAAGGGCGCAATTTGCAAAGCAAAAAGTAGAAATTTTTAAACCAGAAATAGATGTTAGGTATGATGATTTAAAAGTAGTATCGCATGGTGGGCAAGAAATTATGAGCACACCTGTTACCAATAGTTCTAATATTTTATTATTAGCCACAGATGTTGATGTTGTTGGTATTGATGAAGCTCAATTTTTTGATAATGAATTACCAAATGTATGCAACGCATTAGCAAATAGAGGCATAAGAGTTATTGTTGCAGGTTTAGATATGGATTTTTTAGGTAAACCCTTTGGCCCAATGCCAGGATTATTAGCTATTGCAGAAGATGTTTTAAAAGTACAAGCCATTTGTTTAGAATGTGGCGAATTAGCATATGTAAGTTATAGAACTAAAGCCGAAGAAAAATTAGTTTTATTAGGAGAAACAGACAGTTATAAACCTTTGTGCAGAAACTGTTATAACGAAAACTTAAAATAATGTATTACTCACAACAAATTGCAGAAATAACTAATAGTGTTTTAATTGGCAATAATAACTTAATTGCACATTTTTTTGTTGATAGCAGGCTGCTTCAAAATAACGATAAACAATTATTTATAGCTATTAAAACCGATAGAAATGACGGGCATAATTACATTCAACAATTAGTTGATAAAGGAGTATGTTCTTTTATTGTAAACACTAATTTTGAGCATAATTTAGTTATTGGTAAAAATTTATGTTTTATAAAATCAGATAACCCATTACAAGTTTTACAAAATTTAGCTGCTTATCATCGTTCAAAATTTAATATTCCAATTATTGGTATTACAGGGAGTAATGGTAAAACAATTGTTAAAGAATGGTTATATCAGTTATTAAAATCAAACTATAGCATTTGCCGAAGCCCTAAAAGTTATAATTCGCAAATTGGAGTTCCTTTAAGTGTACTAAACCTAAACGAATGGCATACCCTTGGTATTTTTGAAGCTGGAATTTCAACTACAGGAGAAATGGATGTTTTACAAAATATTATTAAACCAACTATTGGAATTTTTACTTCTTTGGGAGATGCACATAGCTCTGGATTTAAAAATAATGATGAAAAAATTTCCGAAAAATTAAAACTCTTTAAAGCTGCAAAATTTGTTATATTAAATGGTTTAGAAGTTAATGATCACACTACTTTTACATCAACACAAAAAATTTTAATTGCTAAAGACAAAGGAGATTTAACATTTAAAATTGAAAAAAACACAATTGAATTTAATTACTTAAACTCAAAATTTAATGTAAATACAAACTTTACCGATGAAGCATCTGTTAGTAATATTGCAAGTTGCGTAGCATTATTAATGTATTTAAAATTTAATACGGAGCAAATTCAAAATGGAATAAAACATTTAACTGCAATTGCTTTAAGATTAGAGATTAAAAATGGAATAAAAAATTCGTTATTAATTAATGATTTTTACAATTCAGATTACGATTCTTTAAAAATTGCTTTATCTTTTCAAGAGCAACAACACAGAAGGTTAAAAAAAATTGTTATTATTTCTGATATTGAACAATCTGGTTTTGTTGGAAGCCAACTCTATAATAATATTTCTCAATTATTAAACACATCAAAAATAGATTTATTAGTTGGAATTGGAACAGAAATTTCTAAACATAAATTTAAATTTCAATCAAATTCTATTTTTTATACCGACACAACTAATTTTATAAATCAATTTAAATTTATTGAATACCAATTTAGTAATTCAACTATCCTATTAAAAGGTGCACGAAGTTTTGGTTTTGAAGCCATAAGTAAATTACTACAACAAAAAAGTCATGATACAGTTTTTGAAATTAATTTAAATAAAATAGTTGATAATATAAACTATTATAAAAGTTTATTAAACTCATCTACAAAAATTATGGCAATGATTAAAGCTACCGGATATGGCAATGGCAGTTCGGAAATTGCTAAAACATTACAATATAACGGTATAAATTATTTGGCTGTAGCTTATGCTGATGAAGGTGTTGAGCTCCGAGATTCGCAAATAAAATTACCAATTATGGTAATGAATCCGGAAATTGATTCATTAGACGATATTATTACTTATCAATTAGAGCCTGAAATTTACTCGTTTAGAATATTGAATGAGTTTATTAATTGTTTAAATAAATACGCTATTTCTGAGCCTTATCCAATTCATATAAAAATTGATACTGGCATGCACAGACTTGGGTTTGAAAAAAACGACATTGATAAATTAATTTCGATTTTAAGAGAAAACAATCAAATAAAAGTAACTTCAATATTTTCTCATTTAGTTGGAAGCGATAATCCAGAATTAGATGATTTTACAAATTTTCAAATTAAACTTTTCACAGAAATAACTGATGAAATAGAAAATAAATTAAAATATAAAACTTTAAAACATATTTGCAACTCGGGAGGAATATCAAGATTTAAAAATGCTCATTTTGATATGGTTAGATTAGGAATTGGCATGTATGGGGTTGGTGTAAATGCAATCGAACAAAATAATTTACAACATGTAGGAAAATTAAGCACAAAAATATCTCAAATAAAAAAAATAAATAAAGGCGAAAGTGTTGGCTATAATAGAAATGCATTTGCTAATAACGATTTAATAATTGCTACAATTCCAATAGGATATGCCGATGGATTTAATAGGCAGTTAGGAAACGGTAAACATGGTGTTTACATTAATAATATTTTTTGTAAAACAATTGGTAATATTTGTATGGATATGTGTATGATTGATATAACTGAAATTAATTGTAATGAAGGCGATGAAGTTGTAATATTTAGTAATAATGCGGAATTAACACAAATAGCTAAAACTCTAAATACAATAACTTATGAGGTTTTAACAAGCGTTTCGTCTCGTGTAAAAAGAATTTATATACAAGAATAATAATAAATTAAAATAATTATATCTTTAAACCTTTTATAAAATTTAAACTTGAATTTAAAACTTAAATATTTCTTACATCTTTTGTTTTTAACTCAAATATTCATTTCTCAAAATGATAGTTTAAAAAATAAAACATTAAATACCGATGATTTTTTTACTCCTCGAAAAAAGAAATTTGTTTTTTTAGTATCTAACAGATTTAGCGAAGATTCTAAATTTGATGTTTATAAAACTATCCCACATTCAGATAGTATTAATGCTGTAATTGTTAAAGGAAAATTTGAAGCATTAGACAATCCTAAATTTAAAAAAATAAAAATTTCTCTTTTCAACGCAAGCAATAACCAATTAGTTGGTACTTACAATAGTAATCAATATACAGGGGCTTATTTATTATGTGTTATACCTAATGTAAGGTATTTAATGAAAATAGAATTAGCAGAATATGGCATGTTTAGAGAAATTTTAGAAGTTCCATTAAAAACAGATTACGATGTATGTAAACAACACATTACAGTTCAAAAAGTTGATAAAAAAGGGGTTATAAACGTAAATAATTATTTTACTGATGAAGATGAAAAAGTTGCATATATTAAATCTATAAATGATACAACAGAAATTTTAACTTCTAATAAAGAATTTTTAGAATATACGCCAGCAGGTAAAACCGTACCTGTTAAACTAAAAAGTAATTCCAAAATTGACGAGATAGTTAAACAACAATTAGAAGAAGAACGGAAAAAACCAGTTGCTGCTTTAGCATCATTTATGGCAAAAAAATATGAAATTGCCTCTCAACAATTTTCTGAACTTTTAAAGAAAGACCAAAATGAACCTTTTTACAATTATTATTATGGTGTTAGTCAATTTAAGTTAAATAAAAATAAATTAAAAACAATACAATCACTTCAAATTGCATCAACCGTAAAAGATATAAATAATGATGTACATTATTACCTAGGTAAATCTTATATGAATTCGTATTTATTTAACGATGCCATAAATAGTTTTAATACGTTTAAACTTAAAGCAAAACCCGATGAGCTAATAAAGTACGAAATTGATTTACTTATAAATAATTGCATAAGTGGTAATGAATTAATGGCATCACCATTAAACATTAATGTTATTAAACGTCAACAATGTAATGAAACAGATTTATTAGCTAATTGTGCAACAGAAATTATTGGAAGCCGCTTGCGTTATAAAACGGATATTTTTAGTAATCCAACCGATAAATTAAAAAAGAAAAAATTAGTTTTAACTAACTTTAATCAACGTTATTTTGTTTATGTAGCGCACTCTAACAAACCAAAATTAAATTTAGATTTATATAAAAACTTAATTTTACCTAATGGCAAACTCAGCATTGCGTCAGAATTAAGTTCAGAAATTAATACTCCTTACGAAGAAAACTACCCTTACATTTCTCATAATGGATTAACACTTTATTTTAGCAGTAGAGGACATAACAGTATGGGAGGCTTAGATATTTTTAAATGCACAAGACCTGACACAACAAGCGAATGGAGTAAACCAATAAATTTAGGATACCCAATAAATTCCCCTTTTGATGATTTTATGTTTATAACAGATTCTACTGAAAGAAACGCTTTTTATTTTAGTAATAGAAAAGAAAATATAACCGAACAGTTATTTATTAAATTACCATCAAACGAAAACGATTATTATGTCATTAAAGGGAATTTTAATGCTATAACAGATTCGAGTATCGTTAAAGACGCTTTAATTACATTATTTAATAATAGTACTGGTGAATTAGCAGGGGTTTATAAAACAAATTCTCAAACAGGGCATTATTTATTTATACTTTCTCCAGGCACAAAATACGATATATCAATTGAAGCAGAAGGTTACCACGAAATAACAAGTTCTTTTGATGTACCCCAAAAAAGAGGCGAATATGTATTAAAACAAATTTTAAGATGTGTAAAAGAAAAAAATAAAAAAGCATTAAAAATAACCAATTATTTTACCCAATACGAATCGGATAAAGTAGATTTAGACAACTTACCAAAACCAACAATTAAAGAAAATAATTTACCAAGTGTAGCAACTAAAAAAATATCGCGTAATGCACAAGATGCTGAAAAAGATAAAACAGATTTAGAGCTTGCCGAAAAAATGTTTGATCAAAACAATTATCAAGAAACGGCACTAATTTTAAGCAAACTATCGCCAATACTTAATTTTACACCATTACAGCATTACAAATATGGTGTTAGTTTATATAACACCAAACGTGATAAAACAGATTGCATAAAAGAATTAGAGATTGCAACTAAAAGTAAAGAAGCTCCAACCAATGTGTTTTATTTTTTAGCAAAAGCGTATCAAGAGAATTATCAATTTACAAATGCAATACAATTATTTAAAAAATATCAAACCATTGATGCTAATGATGCACAATTAAAACAAACTGATAAAGAAATTGAAATTTGTAATAATTCTATTGAATTAATTAACAAACCAAAATTAGTTTTAGAGGTGTACGATAAAAAAAGAGTTGATCTAAATACAATACAAAACAGTATAACGCAATTAGAAAGCGGAGGTAAAATTTTAATGTCAACCGATGATATTAGAACACAAATTGATAAAAAGAAAAACTACAAGCCTTTATTTTATTTAACACCCGACAAAACGTGCATTTATGTTTCTAGTTACGGCGAAAATGAAAATGGAAGTAAAGATATTTATCAATTAAAAAAACTTGGAAACGGTAAATGGAGCTCGCCATATAAAATAGATGAAATAAATACAGATTTAGATGAAGAGTTTCCTTGTTTATCTAAAGACGGGAAATATTTATACTTTTCATCTAAAGGTTATAAAGGCATGGGAGGATATGATATTTACAGATGCGAGTGGGATGCTATTAATAACATCTGGAAAAAACCTATTAATCTTGGCGCACCTGTAAATTCGCCTTATGACGATTTATACTTTTTAGAATAATTTTTTTAATCCATAATTTTTTCTATCTTTAATTAATAAAATTAATTTATGAAAAAATTATTTACACTAATTATTCTTTCAATTCATTTTTTAAGTCATTCGCAAACATCAAACTTTATACACACTAATGGTAAATACATTATTGGCCCATGTGGAGATACACTTACACTTAGAGGAGTAAATTATGCGCCATATAATTGGGGATACACATTAAGCGATTTAAAAATTAATCAAATTGCATTAAGTGGTGCAAATACTGTTAGAATTGCTTGGTATGCCGCTTCAACACAAACCATTTATAGTAATTATGTTGCATTGGATAGTGTTTTAAGTAAATGTATTCAAGCTAAATTAATTCCTATTTTAGAAATACATGATTTTACTTGCGCAAATAATACAGCAAGTTTAACTGCAGGTGCTAATTGGTTTACCAGCTCTAATGTTTTGCCCATTTTAAATAAATACAAACACAGTTTAATTGTAAATATTGCTAATGAAGCATTACATGTAATGTGGGCAAGTAACCCTAGTACAGCATTAAATACTTATAAAACAACTTATCAAAATATAATTACAAACTTAAGAAGCGTTAGTGGCTTTGATTTCCCATTAATGATTGATGCGCCAGATTGCGGACAAAACACTGGTGCGTTTACAACAAGCACTACTGCTACTAATTTAATTAGCTTTGACCCCAAACACAATTTAATTTTTAGTGCACATGCCTATTGGTATGGTTACGCAAGTAACGATAGTTTACAAATGGCTACAAAAATAAATAGTGTACTTGCTCAAAATATTCCTTTTGTATTAGGCGAAATTGCAAATTTACAAGATGATGTAAGCATGTGCCAATATACTTTAAATTATCAGCCTTTACTTAATTATTGTAAAACTCAAAAAGTATCGTGGTTAAGTTGGGTTTGGGACCATGATGGTTGTAGTGCAAGACAAATAACAACAAACGGAAACTTTAATAGTTTAACCAGTTATGGAAACACAATTTTAAACAATATCAATTTTGGATTAAATACAAATCCATCTCTTAAAAGTAAATATTTAACCACTAATTTATCATGCCCAATAATTACAAGTATTACAAATAACGAAACATTAAATAAATTTTACATTTATCCAAACCCATCTAATGGTGAGTTTTATCTTAATGAAAAAATAAATAAGGAAAATTTAAAAGTAGTAAATGCCATTGGCCAAGAAATAAATTTTGATTTAATTAATCAAAATCAAATAAAACTCTTAAGTAACAAAGGGGTTTATTTTTTACAAATAAATACTGAAAAAGGAAATCAGTTAATAAAATTAATTAATCTTTAATAAGACTTTTTTTAAGAGTGTGTGTTTCTTAAGCACCTGCTCTTTTTAACCTATCGTTTATTGCTGCACCTAAACCAGTATTGGGTAACAAATGTGTTATAATTATTTCACCCTCTAACTCATCTGCTTCGCGTAAAAATTTAAATAAATTTTTTGCGGCTTCGTTAACATTATTTGTTTTTGATAAATTTAAAACTTTAACATCGGTTATAAATTTTGGTTGGTTACCAAAGCAAATACATATTATTTTTTTTGTTATATTCTGTTGTTCTAACGCTAATAAATTTCCAATATATAAAGGTTTATTAGGCGCATAATGGCTTTTTAGTTGTCCTGGTGCTTTTGGATTACTTGATGTATTAATTTTTAATGATACTCTACCTACAACGTTTTCAATTTGTTCAACACTTAAGCCTCCTAATCTATATACACAAATTTGATTATCCTCTACTCCAACAATGCTACTCTCTAAACCAATTTCGCAATTTCCTCCATCTAATATATACGATACTTTTTTTCCTAATTGTTTTTCAACATGTATAGCACTTGTTGGGCTAATGTAACCAAAAGGGTTTGCACTTGGCGCTGCTAATGGAAAATTTAATTGCTCTAATAAGTTAAGCGTTAGCTTATGATTAGGAATTCGAACGGCTACTTGTTTTAAACCACTGGTTACAACATCAGGCACAATATCTTTTTTAGGTAAAAGTAGTGTTAATGGTCCTGGCCAAAAAGCATCAGCTAATTTTTTTAACCGTTCATCAAATTCAGTTACAAGATCATTAACTTTTTCAATAGAATTTACATGTAAAATTAATGGGTCAAAAAACGGGCGTTCTTTAGCCCTAAATATATTAAGCACTGCTGTTTCATTTAAACCATTGGCAGCTAAACCATACACAGTTTCGGTTGGTATGGCAACTAAATTTCCAATGTTTAAATTATCAATTGCAATATTAACATCTGTTCCAATCATAAAATAAAAAGTTCCATCAAATAGTTTGATGGAACTTTAAAAAATTAAATAAAATTAATAATATACTGGTCTTCTAACTTCGCTAATGTGTTTGCTAAAACGAATAACTTGACGGGTGTAACCATACTCGTTATCGTACCAAACATAAAGCACAATGCTTTTTTTATCGGGAGAAATTATTGTTGCTTGGCTATCAAAAACACTTGGGCAAGGGTTTCCAATAACATCGGTACTTACCAATTCATTACTAAAAGCGTATTGTATTTGTTCAACCAATGCACCATTTAAAGCGTAATTTCTTACAATTTCATTTACTTCATCGCGTGTAACTTCTTTATTAATGTTTAAATTTAAAATTGCTAAACTTACATTTGGTGTTGGTACACGAACCGAGTTTGCTGTAAATTTTCCTGCTAAATGTGGTAATACTTTTTTAAGTGCACTTTCGGCACCAGTTTCGGTAATTACCATGTTTAATGCAGCACTGCGCCCACGACGGTATTTTTTATGGTAATTATCTAATAAATTTTGATCGTTTGTATAAGAGTGCACAGTTTCAATATGTCCTTTTTGAATACCTAATTCTTTATCAATTACAAATAAAATTGGCATAATGGCATTTGTTGTACAACTTGCAGCCGAAAATATTTTTTGTTTTTTAATATCAACTGTTTCGTGGTTTACACCATGTACAACATTTGGTACATCGCCTTTTGCTGGAGCTGTTAACAATACTTTATCAATTCCTTTAGCAGCTAAGTGACGACTTAATTCTTTATCATCTCTAAATACACCAGTATTGTCTATTAACAAAGCGTTATTAATTCCATAAGCTGTGTAGTCTACATCTTCGGGGTTTTTAGCATCAATCATATGAACGGTATGACCGTTAATTATTAATGCTTTATTTTCTAAATCTTCTATAACCGTTCCTGGAAAAGGCCCATGAACAGAATCTGTTCTTAATAAATCTGCACGTTTTACAATTTCTTCGTTGCTTCCTCCACGAGTAACAATGGCACGTAAGCGTAATTGCTCACCTTTACCAGCTTGGCCAACAATTTCGCGGGCAGCTAAACGTCCAATACGTCCAAAACCATAAAGTACAACATCTTTAGGAGTTATTGGATTATTGTTATCTGTTAAATGTTTTAATTTGTCGTTTACAAAATCAGAGCTTGTTTTGTAATTTGATTTTTCTTGTAACCATTCAAAAGCCAATTTACCAATATCTACACGTCCGGCACCAATATTCGAATTTAAAATATCATTAGCTAGAGCAACGGTATCAAAAACGGTAATTGGTTTTTTTACTATGTCTTTTGCATACATGTGTAAATTCATAATTTCACTTGCGCTTCTGTCAAATAATTGGTTTCTAAACAAAATTAATTCGATAGATTTTTCGAACCAAAGTTTACCAACAGCGCTAATTAAATCGATAGCAGCTTTTTCGTGATTAATCCAATCGTTTAATTGAGATTGATAGTTTGTGTGTTTTTTATTTAGGGTTTCCATTAATAAAAAGGGTTTTAAAGTTGTGCAAAAGTACTAAATTAAAAGAATATAGATAGTTGATTTTTAAAAACTTAAGATAGAATGTTTATAAAAAACTATAAAAAAAGCCGATATAAAATCGGCTTTTTAAAACAGTTAAAAAGTATTACATCATTCCATCCATACCACCTGGCATTCCGCCTGGCATAGCTGGTGCTTTTTCTTCTTTTTTCTCGCTTATAACACAATCAGTAGTTAATAACATACCCGCAACAGAAGCTGCATTTTCTAATGCTATGCGGCTTACTTTAGTAGGGTCTATTACACCTGCTTTTAATAAGTTTTCAAATTTTTCGGAGCGGGCATTAAAGCCATAATCATCTTTTCCTTCTCTAACATTATGCACAATAATGCTTCCTTCTATACCAGCATTAGCGCAAATTTGACGTAAAGGTTCTTCTATTGCACGTTTTACAATTTGAATTCCAGTGTTTTCATCTTCGTTAGCACCTTTTAATTTTTCTAAACTATTAATACAACGAATGTAAGCTGTTCCACCACCTGCAACAATTCCTTCTTCAACAGCAGCACGAGTTGCAGCTAAAGCATCATCAACACGGTCTTTTTTCTCTTTCATTTCTACTTCTGTAGCAGCACCAACATAAAGTACAGCAACGCCACCAGCTAATTTAGCTAAACGTTCTTGTAATTTTTCTTTATCGTAATCACTTGTTGTTGTTTCTATTTGTGCTTTTATTTGATTTACACGACTTGTAATTTCTGCTTTTTTACCTGCACCATTTACTATAGTTGTGTTTTCTTTATCAATTGTTATTTTTTCTGCACGACCTAAATCTGTTAATTGAGCATCTTCTAATTTACGGCCTTGTTCTTCACTAATAAAAGTACCACCGGTTAAAATTGCTATATCTTCTAACATTGCTTTTCTACGATCGCCAAAACCTGGAGCTTTAACTGCACAAATTTTTAAATTAGCACGTAAACGGTTTACTACTAATGTTTGTAAAGCTTCGCCATCTAAATCTTCGGCAATAATTAATAATGGTTTACCAGTTTGAACAGCTTTTTCAAGAATTGGTAATAATTCTTTCATGCTGCTTATTTTTTTCTCGTAAATTAAAATGTATGGACTTTCTAAAACAGCTTCCATTTTATCTACATTAGTTACAAAGTAAGGAGAAATGTAACCACGGTCAAATTCCATACCTTCTACAATTTCAACTGTAGTTTCGGTACCTTTTGCTTCTTCAACTGTAATAACACCTTCTTTTTTTACTTTTTGCATAGCTTCTGCAATAAGTTTACCTATTGCGCTATCATTATTAGCAGAGATTGTAGCTACTTGTTCAATTTTTTTATTATCGTTACCAACTGGGGTAGATTGTTTTTGTAAATTTTCAACCACATTAGCAACTGCTTTATCTATCCCACGTTTTAAATCCATAGGGTTAGCTCCAGCAGCAACGTTTTTTAAACCTGCAGTAACAATTGCTTGACCTAAAACTGTTGCAGTTGTTGTACCATCACCAGCTAAATCGGCTGTTTTACTTGCAACTTCTTTTAATAATTGAGCGCCCATGTTTTCTACTGGGTGGCTTAACTCAATTTCTTTTGCAACTGTTACACCATCTTTTGTAATTGCTGGTGAACCAAATTTTTTATCAATAATAACATTTCTTCCTTTAGGACCTAAAGTTACTTTTACTGCATTTGCTAATGCATCTACACCACGTTTTAAAGCGTCGCGCGCTTCTACGTTAAAACTTATTTCTTTTGCCATAATTTTAATTAATTTTTATTTTTAGATAATTGCGTAAATATCGCTTTCTTTCATTATTAAATAATCTTTACCGTCTATTGAAATTTCGGTACCTGCGTATTTACCATATAAAACAGTATCGCCAACTTTTACAGTTAAAGGTTCATCTTTTTTACCATTTCCAACGGCAACAATTTTACCACGCATTGGTTTTTCTTTTGCTGTATCAGGAATAATAATTCCACCAGCAGTTTTTGTTTCTGCCGGGGCTGATTCTACTAAAACTCTATCAGCTAACGGTTTTACATTTACACTTGTTTTTGCCATATTATAGTTTTTAAATTTTACAGTTTATAATCATAAAGCATGCCACCACTTTATTTTGTCAAAAAATTGACAAAATGCCTATTTTAAACTTTTATTGAAGGTAAATTTGTCAGTGTTAGTTTTCAGGATTTTTAATCCATGCATTTGGAAAATTAGATTTAATTGAACTTAAATCTGTAAGCGCTTCATTTTTAGAATTATAAATGCCGCAACTTACAACATGCATGCCTTTATTATTTATTCCACTCAAATAAAGTTCTATACCTTGTTTATTAAATTTGTTTACTAATTTTTTAGCGTTTTCTAATTGGCTAAAACAACCAACAACAATGTAAAATTTGTTTTGCGAGTAGTTTTGATTTGTGGTATTTAAACCATTTGATGTAGATGTTGAATTTGTGTTATTATTTACAAATAACTTTGTTTCATTTACATTAATTTCGGCATAACCATTTGCATTAAAAATTAGGTCTTTATTTGCAATATTAGTTGCTTTAATTTCGAGTGATGAATATTGAATAGGACTATAAGTTGGCGTATTATTTCCAACAAAAAATGAAGCTAACATACCACCTTTAATTGGGTTATTTAAAATTGCAATACCTAGTAAAGTAAATACAGCTAATGTGATAACTGCAGCTGCAGCTATTTTTTGCCATCTTTTTTCACTTAACTTAATTTCATCAGGTTTGTTTATTGGTACTATTTTAGTTTCGTTTACATTAAGGTTTAGTTTAATAGGCTCTTCAGCTTTTAATTCTTCTATTTTAATTGAAGATAAGCCAAAACTTTCTTTATTAAATTGATGTGTAAGATTAGGTTCAAAGCACAAATTATTTTCTAAATCGAAATAAAAAAAACCAACACCATCAATAGTTATTCTTGCTTTGTTTTGCAATACAGCATTGCAATAATTTGCAAAATCAACTAAATGAGTGTTTGCTTCAGTTAAAGTACAATTTAGCTCTCTACATAAATATGAAGCAAATTGGCCATCGCTTTGTTTTATATTTGAATTAAAACTAACCCAAAAACCAGGAGGATAAATTACACCTTGAGCCTCTTTAATTTGTGCGCTTTTGTAATTTAAAATTAATGCACCAAAATTAGGAATAACCAAAAATTGATGTTGTTGTAACAATTTTGGAATAGCTAAACTAATTATTTGGTTAACATTCATTTTAAAGAGGGCAACAAATATAATTTTAAAAAACTAATATATTGAAATAAATATAACTTTACAACAAAACTATTTTACATTTTTTAAACTAAATTATTAAAAGTAAGTGTTATTTTTGCCAAGTAATGAATTGGATAAGATTTAGTGTAATTTTTTGTTTACTTACTTTTGGATTTGCATTTAAACAAGATGGTAACCATGATGAAACAGACTGTAAAACTCTAATTACTAAATCGTTAAAAGCTATTAAAGATGTTAAGGGTTTAAAATACCATTTAAAAATAACAGAAAGAAGCAGAAAAGGTTCTTATAATTATTATCAAAGTTCGGTTAAATTTCAAAAAAAACCACGAAAAATTTACTTATACATAAAAGGTATTGAAGTTTTATGGGTTGAAGGCACTAATAAAGGAAAAGCTTTAGTTAAACCAAACTCTTTTCCCTACTTTAATTTGAATTTAGACCCTATGGGGGACTTAATGCGACAAGACCAACACCATACCTTAAATGAAATGGGTTATGATTATTTAGCAAATATTATTGAATACAGTGCAAATAAAATGGGCGATAAATTTGATGATGCATTTAGCCTAGAAGGCGAAGAAAAAATAAACAATAGAATGTGCTACAAAGTAATAATTAACAATAAAAATTTTGGTTTTACAGATTATACAGTTGGTGAAAATGAAAACATAACTTCTATTGCACGTAAATTATTTGTAAGCGAATACATGATTTTAGAAAAAAACAGAAAATTTAAAGATTATTTTGACATTTTAAAGAAAGGCGAAGTTATTAAAGTACCAACTTGGTATTGCAAACAAGTTACATTGTATTTAGATAAATTTTATTTAGTACCAATTAGTGTAAAAATTTTAGATGATGTGGGCTTGTTTGAAGAGTACAATTATTTCTTTTTACAAGTAAACCCTAAATTTGAAGATGCTGAATTTACAAGCACCTATAAAGATTATAAGTTTTAAAAATGATACAAAGAAAACAAAGTTTGCTTTTACTAAGTGTTGCTCTTTTTAGCACATTATTACTTTTTTTGCCCTATGCCTCAATTAATGTTAATGGTAAAACATTTGAAATGGCTTTAATACCTACAGGAGAAATTGAAACTAATACTGCTTTTTCGGCTACAATTGCGTTAAATTTTTTAGTTTTAATTTTAAGTTTTGCTACAATATTTTTATTTAAAAAACGCGAATTGCAAATAAAGTTATGTTATGTAATTTGTGTTGCGTGTTTAGCATTATTAGGCTTAACTATATTTGTACCTTTTATTAAACTTAATGAAGGAATAAAAATTACCAAAGGTTTTATAACAACTGCTTTATTAGGCGTAATGTTTATAGATAGTTTTATTGCAACAATTTTTATTAAAAAAGATATTGAACTTTTAAAAAGCGCAGATAGAATTAGGTGAGAATAAGTTAATTTATTTCAATAATTCTATAATCAATATTGTTTTTATTTAAAACGAAAAATGATTTATTATTTATAAACTTAATAGATTCTTCATTTTCAAATTCATTTATTTTAATTTTGATTTTATTAATCAACTTAAAATTAGTTTTATTTAATTCAATTTTAAAATAATCATTTGAATTTTTTAAAAGAATACATATATTATCTATATTTTCTATAACATCAATAAAATAAAATTTTTCAATTTCTTTTAAGTAACTTTCAATAAAATAAGTTTTATTACTAGTAGTGTTATGAAACAAGGGAAAGTTGCTAAAAAAAATAAAATCTTTATTTGAATTTACCATTGATTCAGATATTTGTTTTTTATATTTTAATTGAAGATTCGAATCAATAGGTAATCTATAAAATGAGTTTTTATATTTTAATGTATCGGCATCTTTAAAGCAACTATAATACCAAATTGATTTTGAATAATCTGATAAATTATGATTTTCAAAAAAGTAATTATTGTTTTTCACAAAAAAAGGCATCAAATTATCTAAAAACAAAGTGTGATTTGTTATGTTTCTAAGTTCGATATCTTTTAAATATTTTAATTTTTTAGTCTTAGTAAAAATATTTCTTTCATATACATAAAATTTTTGCTTTACATTTAAGGCATTATTTAATCCTTCTTCGGGATAAGAGAAACTTAAAAGTAAATAAAGTGTACTATCTGTTAAATACGATAAATCAATATGAGGTATTGTTTTCCCAATATACTTTAATGTTTTAAAGTTTTTATAATAATATAAAGAATCAATATTACCTAATTTCAAAAATAAAATTGGATTAAACATTTTACCTTCTATAACAAAATTTTGAAATTTATTGTTAATTGATGAAAATATAACCTTATTTAAATTATAATCTGTGGCTATTAAATTAAAATTATTTAATTGAAAAATAGCTCTATCTGAAATTTTTAATGTATCATTTAAAATATTTTGATTTAATTTTAAAATATTTGAAAAAAATATTTTTCGATCTTGTATTTCTGAAAGGGGAAAAGAGTCTAATAGCCTATTTTTATAATAAAATGAACATTGAGTTTTATTTTTTAAATTTTTTGATTCTATATATTTAATATCATATTTTTTATTTAATTCATATGAAGCTAACATTTCATTCGCAAAATTTCTTTGACTTATTGGAATTTTAAAACATAACTGAAAAGTATCATTAATATCTTTAAGAAAATTAATCCCAATATTACAATTTAAACAATCGTTAAAATTAGGATAAATAAATAATTTACTGTTTTGAGAAAATAAGCTAATACTAAAAAGTATTAATGTTGAATAAATTAGTTTTTTCATATTAAAATAATGCGAAATAAATATATTATTTATTTCGCATTTTATTATTTTATGGTAAACAAGTTATTAGCGTGCCATCAGATTCACTACTTGTTGTAACTTTAGAAAACTCTAAAGTTGTTCCTTCATTGCTATCAGTTTGATTTGGCAAATACACTTTTACTTTTTCTGATGAAGTGTCAAAGGGAATATATATAGTTGCACAATGTATATCTGAGTACTTACATCTTATAAAGGTTAAATTATTTTTTACTGTAACAGTACGATTTCCATATACGTTAATTATATCACATATTGCCGAATTAGAAATTAAGCAACTTGCTAATATTATAAATGCTCTTTTCATCATGTTTTAATTTAATTATGGTAAAATAAATTTTAATTTTGTTGTTTCTCCTTCTTGACTTACATAAACTTCAGAATACTCAATTTCTGACGCAATTGTGCCATCTGGGTTGTACGCAGTCGCTCTAAAAGTCCCATTTTGCTGTAATGGTCCTTCTTCGTATACTTCGTATGTTGTACAAATAATAGGGGCATGCGTACACCCCCAAATAACACCACCTGGAACTCCTGATAGATTTCTAAATACTCCCCAAAGAACAATAGTTCTTTTAGGAGCTTTTAACTCTTCTATTTTCACTAAATCATCTAAGTTTATCTGCTTAGAAGCTTTTAACTGACTTTGGAATAATAAAAATCCTAGTGTTAAAATTGTAATTAATTTTGCTTTCATTTTTTTAAATTTTATAAACAAATATATATTTATTTTAAGATACATATTATTTGGTACAAAATAATTCAAATTCTTTAGAAAAATTTGTGTTCTGACACAAAGTAAAGAAATAGATAAAATAGCGGAAAAAATTAAAAGCCTTAGAATAAAGGCAGGATATACTAGTTATGAAAATTTTGCTTATGAAAATGATTTATCAAGAGTTCAATATTGGAGGATGGAACGAGGGTGTAACTTTACAATTAACTATTTACTAAAAATATTAAAAATACATAAAATAAATATGGTAGAATTTTTTAAGGAACTAAACGAATAAATTTTTAAAAAATCTATTCAACCGGTTCAATATGTATTAAAACATTTCCTAGTTCGGGTAATTTTTCCATAAGTTTATCTTTTAGTTGATGCGCTAAAAAATGACCGTCTTTTACACTTAAATTTCCATTAACCATTGCATGTAAATCAACATAAAATTTTAAACCAGATTTCCGAATGTAACATTTTTCGGTGCCTAAAATTCCGTTAACCGTTAGGGCTATTTTTCTAATTTCTGCAACTAAATCGTCGTTTAAATGCTCGTCCATAATTTCTCCTAAGGCTGGTCTAAAAATTTTATAACTGTTATATAAAATAAAACCTGATGCTAAAAGAGCAGCCCAATCATCTGCGGTTTCGTATCCTTTACCAAAATATAAAGCAATTGATATGCCTATAAATGCTGCTACCGAAGTTATGGCATCGCTTCTATGATGCCAAGCATCTGCTTTAAGAGCAGAGCTGTTTGTTTCTTTAGCACGTTTCATTACAACTTGAAAAGAAATTTCTTTCCAAATAATTAAAGGTGCTAAAATTAATAATGTCCATTTTTGAGGTAATTGATGCGGCGTTTTAATGTTGCTAATACTTTCGTGCGCAATAAATAATGCAGAAAATATTAAAAAACCTACAACTAAAAAAGTTATTAGGGGTTCTGCCCTACCGTGCCCATAGGGGTGATTTTTATCGGCAGGTTTATTTGCGTATTTTAATCCAAATAAAACCAAAACAGATGCAAAAATATCGGTTGATGATTCAATAGCATCGGCAATTAAGGCGTAAGAATTTCCAAAAAAACCACCAAGTAATTTAATAACAGCAATTATTAAATTACCAAAAATGCTAAACAATGTAGCTTTAATAGCAGTATTGTGGTGTGAGTGAGACATAAATTTTTTTAAATAAAAAAATCCGTAAACTAATTTACGGATTTTAATTTTATTGTACTTAAAAACTTATAAATGAATAACCTCACCATACGCAGCAGCAGCAGCTTCCATAATTGCTTCGCTCATTGTTGGATGAGGGTGAACAGTTTTAATTAATTCGTGGCCAGTAGTTTCTAATTTTCTTAAAGCTACTACTTCTGCAATCATTTCTGTTACGTTAGCACCAATAAAATGAGCTCCAAGTAATTCGCCATATTTTGCATCAAAAATTAGTTTAATAAAGCCATCTTTTGCACCAGCTGCACTTGCTTTACCCGATGCGCTAAAAGGAAATTTACCAACTTTAATTTGATAACCTGCTTCTTTAGCTTTTTTCTCGGTGTAACCTACACTTGCAACTTCGGGTTGGCAATATGTACACCCCGGAATATTATTGTAATCTATTGCATCAACATGCAAGCCTTTAATTTTTTCAACACAAGTAATTCCTTCAGCACTTGCAACATGAGCTAAAGCTTGTCCTCCAACACAATCACCAATTGCATAATAACCTGGTACATTTGTAGCGTAAAATTTATCTGTTACTATTTTACCTTTATCTGTTTTTATACCAACTTCTTCCAATCCAATTCCTGTAATGTTTGCTTCAATACCAACAGCACTTAAAACAATATCAGCATCTAAAGTTACATTTCCTGTTTTTGTTTTCACACTTACTTTACATCCTGCACCTTTTGTATCAACACTTTCAACGCTTGCTTCGGTCATTATTTCAATTCCTATTTTTTTGAAAGATTTTTCGAGTTGTTTAGAAACTTCTTCATCTTCAACAGGCACAATGTTTGGCATAAATTCTACAACAGTTACTTTTGTACCCATTGTTGCATAAAAATAAGCAAACTCTACGCCAATTGCTCCACTTCCAACAACCACCATTGTTTTTGGTAAAGAAGGTAAAACTAAAGCATCTCTATACCCAATAATTTTTTTACCGTCTTGTGGTAAATTTGGTAAAGCGCGCGATTTTGCACCTGTTGCAATAATGATATGGCTTGCGCTATACTCTGTAGATTTTCCATCAACAGAAGTTACGCTAACTTTTTTGCCTGCTTTAACTTTTGCTGTACCATTAATCACTTCAATTTTATTTTTTTTCATTAAAAATTGAACACCTTTACTCATACCATCAGCCACATCTCTGCTTCGTTTTACAACAGAATTAAAATCTGCTTTAATATTATCTGCACTAATGCCATATTCTTTAGCATGATTTAAATATTCATAAACTTGTGCGCTTTTTAATAACGCCTTAGTTGGAATACAACCCCAGTTTAAACAAACTCCACCAAGATTTTCTTTTTCTATAACCGCTACTTTAAATCCAAGTTGCGAAGCTCTAATGGCAGTTACATATCCACCAGGACCACTACCTATAACAATAATATCGAAATTCATAAATTAAAATTTAACGCCTAATTTACGTTTTTTTTATTTGTTAGTTGTAATTTCCTTATTTTATTTTGTAAATTTGGTTTAATGCTTAAACATTTATTAATTTTTTGTTTTGTTTTACCTAGTTTATTTATAAAAGCTCAAATAAAAACTTCTAAACCAGTAAAAACACATTCTAAACAAAGTAATTTTGCAATTGGCATTGGTGCAACAAAAAGTGTGCTTTATTTAAATAGAAATGTTAAGGAAAATAACGATGCAACGGGTATGCACTTTTCGTTAATATATGGAGGAAATAAAAATTTAAGAATAAGCACCGAATATTCGTATTTTTTTCCAATAAACATTGAGCCTACCTGGTTAAATATTAGAGCGAGATGTATAGAAAGTAATTTACACATTATTGCTAGGTTTACTAAAACTAAAGCCTATTTTTATCCTATAATTGGTATTAGTTACAACGAGTTTAATGGTTATTTTACAGGCAGAAATGATTTTTTAAACTTATCTGATAAATACCAAAAAAACGCACAAGTTAAAACAGTTTGGTATGGACTTAATATTGGAACAGGTTATGAATACTATATTAAAAACTTTAGTTTATTTTTAGACTATAAAATGCGAATAGGATTAGCTTAAAAAAAACAATTAAATATTATGGATGTTTGTTTTACTGCAGGAATTAGATATAATTTTAAAGTACCATCGGTTTACAAATTATTTAAAGGTACAAAAAGTAGATACATGTTAAATTAATTATAAAATTCCTTTAGGCACAACATGATGAATTTTTGTATTTATTTGTTTTAATTTAGGCGCTAAACCATCAGGATTAAAAGTTTTAGTTGTTTCCCAAGCATTTTCTTTTTGCATATCAATTAATATAAATTCACTAATATTTTTAGCAATTTGTTTATTAGGAATTACAGTAACACATTCAGTGTTTAAATATTCACTTCTTGGGTCTAAATTAAAAGTACCAATAACACTAATACTACCATCTATAACCATTGTTTTAGCATGTAAGCCAAAAATTGGTGTAAAGTTTTTTTTCTTTTGTAAATCGCCAGTTAACAATTTAAATCTGCTTTTAGCATCGGGTTTAAATTCAAATATTTTAATTCCTATATTTAATAAATTTTCTCTACATCTTTGGTATCCTCCAAAAGCATCAATATTATCGGTACTTAATAAACTGTTTGTTAAAACTTTAATTGTAACACCTCTTTTAATTGTTTCTTCAAATAATTTTTCGGTTTCGGTATTTGTAATTAAGTAGGGCGATTCTATTAATATATTTTTTTTAGCTTGCTTTAATAAATTAGCTAAAGTTTGAGTAGTTTTTGGTAACTCGTTTTTGTTTGGTTGCTTACCTGGCTCATCGCTAACAAAAGCTAAACTATCTACCCAATGAAACTTATTAGATTGCAAAATATTATTAAAGTTTAAATGTAAATTTGTAATTCTATTTTTAATTTGAGGCCAAAAGTTTAAAGGATTACAAGCGTAATTACGCAAGGTTGAATATGCATTTAATGTGTCAATTTTAATGTTTTCATTTTTTAAAATAGTATCAATTTCAATACTTAAATTATTATTCCAAAAGCAATTAAAACTTTGCGAAACGTTAGCACATGTTTTTCCAATTAAAAAAACATCTCTATCTCTAAAATTATAATCGTGGTCATAATCAAAATATTCGTCGGCAATATTTCTTCCACCAGTAATTACAACTTTTTCATCAACAATAAACGTTTTGTTATGCATTCTTTGATTAGATTTATGAAAATCATTTTTGAAAGCTTTTAATTTTTGTATAATATTTTTTCCAATGTTTACACCTGAATTATAAATTTTAATTTCGATATTAGGGTGAGCATTTAAGTTTGCAATTTGTTCTGGCTCAGCCTCAACCATCATATCATCAACTAAAATTCTAACTTTTACACCTCTATTTGCGGCTTCTAACAAATAATTACAAGCAATTAATCCTACATTATCAACACTAAAAATAAAATATTGTATATCTATTGTTTTGGTAGCTTGTTGGCACAACCAAGCTCTGGTAATCATTGCTTCGTCGCCATTTTCTAAAACATAAACCCCCGTACTTTTTTTACATAAAGTATCTAAATCACTAATATATTTATTAATTAAGCCAGTAGAATTTATTTTTAAACTATCGCAAAAGGTTAAATTATTATTTAAAACATGATTACTATCATTTTTACAAGCTGTAAACAAACAAAATGATATAATAAATTTAAAATAATTTCTTAGCATTTTTTAAAGTTAAAATTACTGTTTTAGTATTAATTTTACAATTGTATGCATTCTATTGAACCGTTTTATAATTGGCAGCATTTATATCAAGCAAACCTTGATATAGAATCGCCATTTTATGGTAGAGAATATAGCGAATTTGAATTCAGTAACACCATTTACAATTTTTACATACATCCACAATGGGATGATATTGGCAGTAATACTATTTATATTAAAATATTATTTGTTGATTATGAAGAAAAATATGCAATAATAGAATTAATTGGCGAATGGAACGATGCAATTACAAATGATATAATGTTACTTAAACGTGATATAATAGATGAATTAAACTTGTTAGGAATTAATAAATATATTTTAATAGGTGAAAATATTTTAAACTTTCATTATAGCGACGATAGTTATTACGAAGAATGGTTTGATGATAATGGTGATAATGGCTGGATTGTATTATTAAATTTTAGAGAACATGTTTTAAAAGAATTTACAAAAGCAAGATTAGATTACTTTTTTATAAGTGGTGGAGAGTTAGATGATTTTAATTGGAGAAAATTTAGTCCTGGACAAGTTTTTGGTAACGTTTTAAAAATAATAAATAAAAGGTTAAATTAAAATGAAATTTAAAATTACAATCCTATTTTATTTTATTGGTTTATTTACTATTGCACAAACTAAAGGTTGGGAATATGTAGGCCCTAAAACTATAAACCAACAGGTTAAAGGCTACTTTGCAAGTGTTTGGGTAGATACAACAAACAGTAATTATGTATTAGCGGGCACATCTTCTGGCGGATTATTTATTTCAAAAAATGCAAATGATAGTATGCCTAATTGGTTAAATTTAATGGATAATTTACCAGGGCATGTAAATGGTGTTAGCGATATTGTTGTTTTTCCTAATACAGATAATAAAACAATTTTTGTTAGTACCCTTACCTATTGCGGAGGAATGATAAAGCCTCAAGGCTTTGGTATTTTAAAAACAACAGATGAAGGTAAAAATTGGCAAAACGTTGGGCCACAAAACGGAAACAGTAATCCAATGTTTGGTTTAGTAATTCACCCTTCAAATCCAAATCAAATGTTAGCTTATTCGCAACACAGTTTATATATTACTTTTGATGCTTGGGAAACTTTTAAAAGTATTGATATTGGTTTAAAACCAGATGCTCAATGGTTTTTTAGTGATGCAGAATTTGCCCCTCATTTTAACAACAAACTATACATTTGCACACGCACAAATAACAAAAATGAAGCAAAAATTTTTGAAATTAACACTCAAACACAAACTTCGATAGATATTACACCTAAAGACGTTAAAGCATCTCGTATTGAAGTAGAAACACTTTTAAACCCAAAATATAAAGGTAAATTTTATATAGCTTTTGGTACGGAAGTTGTTAACATAAGATATTTTAATGGCACCACTTTTACTAAAAATTTAAATGAACCTTTTACTCAAACACACGGAATTACATTTTGGAATTTCGAATTTAGAGTAAACCAACAAGACACAAATATTATGTATGTTGGATTAACAGAATGTTCTAGAAGTATAGATGGAGGAAAAACATTCCAAAAAATTGCAAATTATAATATGCATAACATGCATGCAGATGTTAGAGGATCATTTTTATTACCAAACAATAAACTTTACATAGCCAATGATGGAGGAATAAGTTTATTAGCAGATGCTAAAAACATTAAATGGAAAAGTTTAAATGGTTATAATTTAGATGCCAATCAATTTTTTGGTTCGGGTGTTTTACAAAGCGATAGTTTATTTATTGTTGGAGGAACACAAGATGATGGAGGGTTTTTTATAACTGAAAATAAAATTTTAAATAACATGTACCAATGTGGAGATGGATACCATGGTGAAGTTTTAGATAAAAATAATGCAATAATAAATTGTAACGGCGCATCAAGTTATTTATATAATATAACAAATGGAGCTCAAACATATATTGGAATTAATGAACCACATTATGGCAAAAGAGAATTAATGGTTGTTGACTCGTTTATTTATACGGCTTATCATAACGTTTGGCGTGCTAATATAAATAAGCTTTTATCTGGAAATTTAAAATTTGAAAACGTAACTAATATTAAAGATGTTTTTAATAAAGAAAATGTACTGCGTAATAAACACATTAATAGTTATGATATTAAAACAAATGGTGAATGTATTGTTGCTTATGGCTTACCAAATTGGGAAGACCCAAAAAACATAGGTAAATTATATTATTACAAAAATGTTTTTACAAAAACTGAACCAATAGATTTAACCGAAAAAATATTTATTAATGGGTTAGAAATTAACAGATGGTTTGAAATTAATGCGATTAAATTTTCTAAAACCGAAAACAATAAGTTTTACTTTTCTGCTTTTGATTATTTTGACAACCAAGCTGCTTCTATTTATGAGGCAACTATAGATTATGAGAACGAAAATTGCACATTAAAACAAATTAATGCAAACTTACCCAAAACTGGTATTTCGTGCATTAAACTAAACGAGTTTAATGGCGATATTTATATTGGTACACATGCAGGAGTTTATTATAAATCAACAAACGATTCGTTATGGACAAAACTTAGTTTTCAAACAAATTCAATGCCAAATGTTATGGTTTTTGATATAGATTTTAATTATCAAACTAATACTTTATACGCAAGCACACACGGACGTGGGATTTGGCGATGTCAAATACCATCTAACAATGTAAATAATTTAAAATATGGTACTGAAATTATTAATAAGCCCACTTCGGTAAATGGGCAACTAATCGTATCAAAAAAATCTAAACTTGAATTAAATAATAAATTATTTTTATACCCAAATAGTAGCATCTATTTAAATAAAAAATCTACTTTAATTATTAATAAAAATTTACTTCGAAATAATTATAACGAAGTAATTGATATTAACAAAGTAATTATTAAAAATAAAAGAAGTAAATTAATACTTAAATAAGTAGTTTTGTGTATGATAAAACAATTGTTTTATAAAGAATTTCTTTTAGAGTTTAGGCAAAAAAGTTTACTTGGCAGTATTCTTATTTATATAATTGGAACAATTTTTATCACATCATTAAGTTTAAAAGGAAAATTAGATAAACCCACGTGGAATGCTTTATTTTGGATAATTCATTTATTTACATCAATAAATATTAGTGTAAAAAACTTTAACACAAAAAGTAACGAGATAAATTTATTTTCATATTTATATTATAAGCCTAACCATTTAATTATTGCAAAAATGGCATACAATATTGTATTTATTGTTGTTGCTTCAATAATTACTTTTTTCTTTTACGCAATGTTTGTTAAAAATTTAGCAGATAATTTAGTTTTGTTTTTTGTTGTATTAATTGTTGGAAGTGCTGGTTTAGCTAGTATTTTAACCATTATGAGCGCAATTGCATCTAAAGCAGGCGGTAATTTTGCTTTAATAAGTATTTTAAGTTTTCCATTATTAACCCCTTTATTAATTATAATTATTAAACTTAGTAAACAAGCTGTAGATGGTATTGAGTGGGCTGGAATTAATTTTAATCTTTTATATGCTTTACTTGCTCTTAATATTCTTAATATTGCTTTAAATTTGTTATTATTCAAATTTTTATGGAAAGATTAAAATAAAATTATGCTTATAAATTTAATTATAAATTGGAACGTTAATAAAGAGGCTTTTACAATTCCTGGTATAGATTGGCCTGTACGTTGGTACGGAATATGTTGGGCTTTAGCATTTTTAGGTGCTCATTATTTTTTAAATAAAATTTTTAAGCAAGAAGGACGAACAGATAAACAATTAGATAGTTTAACAATTTACATGATTGTAGGTACTGTACTTGGTGCAAGGCTTGGGCATTGTTTATTTTATGATTTTGATTATTACATGAAATTTCCTTTAGATATTTTAAAAATACACGAAGGCGGTTTAGCAAGCCATGGAGGAGCAATAGGTATAGTTTTAGCAATGGTATTTTATTGTGTAAAGCAAAAAGAAAATTGGTTGTGGTTGTTTGATAGAATGGTTGTTGTTGTACCATTATCTGCAGCTTTAATTCGAATTGGAAATTTAATGAATCACGAAATTGTAGGTAAACCAAGTAATTTACCTTGGGCATTTAAGTTTTTAAAAAACGATGACGATTTAGATAGTTTGCAAACATTAGATATTCCAATACCTGCAAGACACCCAGCACAATTATACGAAGCCATATTTGGTATTTTGTTGTTTGTACTTTTATATTGGTTATGGAAAACTAAACGAAATAATTTTGGCAAAGGATTTATGTTTGGGTTATTTTGTGTTTTAATGTTTACCGAACGCTTTTTTGATGAATTTGTAAAAGAAAATCAATCAGCTTTTGAAAATAATCTTGCAATAAATATGGGGCAAATATTAAGTTTACCTTTTATTATTGTTGGTATTATTTTTATAATAAGATCTTATAAAATTGGTAAGCATAAAGAACTTACTTCAACTACATAAATTCTTAATTTAAAACTTAAAGCCAAATTATTATTTCATACTTAGTCGTATTTTAGTAAGTACACGTTTTGTATATAAAGGAAAATCTCCGTTCATCATCCAGCTGAAATAACCTGGCTCTTTAATTAAAACATCTTTAACAGGTTTATCTTTATGTTTACCAAAGTTAAACACCTCTACTCCATTTTCATTATAAATAATTCTACCTGCTAAATCAACATTTTTTGTTTTAGTTGTTAGTTTACTTAACGTTTCCATATCATTTAATATGGGGGTAATTTCATTTCCTTTATCATCGGTTACTGTTACATTTTCATACTTTGTAATTTGTGCTTTAAAAACTTCATAAGTTGCCATTGTATCGGCCATTGCGCTATGAGCATTTATTAAAGGTTTATTACAATAAAATTTATATGCTGCAACTAAATTACGAGGTTCCATAAAATGAAAAATATTTTGAACATCTATTAATTTTCTGTTTTCTAAATCAAAATCTACATCAACTCTTAAAAATTCTTCAACTAACAAAGGAATATCAAATTTATTTGAGTTATATCCTGCTAAATCAGAATTAGCAATAAATTTAGCAATTTCTGGGGCTATAGTTTTAAAATTGGGTTTATCTTGTACATCTTTATCATAAATACCATGTAATTTTGAAACATTTTCTGGTATTGGCATTTCAGGATTTATTCGCCATGTTTTCTCTTCAGTTGTATTATCTACTAAAACTTTTATTAATGCTATTTCAACTATTCTATCTAAACCAATAGTTAAGCCTGTAGCTTCAATATCTAAAAATATTAATGGTTTATTTAAATTTAATTTCATTTACTGTTTTTTTTCTTTTTATTATTTTTTTCTTTAACTTCTTCTTTTAATTTAGGATTATTTTCATCAGTTTTTTTAGTTTCAATTTTTAGTTCTTTTTCAGGTTGATGCAAATCAAATCTGTTTTTTGGGCGGTTTTTATATAACCATGTAAAGCCTTTTAAACGAGCATTATTAATATCAATTTCTTTTAATGGATCAACATTTCCATCGGTTTCGGTTGTTGTTGTTACTCTTGAAATATTATTATTATTAAACCAAAGATTAATGTTTTCGCAAGTTGTTTTATTTAAGCCTAATGGTTTATTTTTATTTGTTACATAATATAAAATTTGAGCATTTCCGTTTATAATTGCTTTTCGTAATGTGTCTTTATTAAAAAAAGCATCTATCGTTTTTCCTAATAGCTGATTGTATTTAGGAACAGAATCTAATGAATCTACCAATTGAATTAAAAAAGCATTTCCTTCAAATCTTAAACTTTTAATTGTGCTATCTTTTAAAAAAACTTTTATTGTTCGAGCAGTTGCTTGCGATTGGTTACTCCAAAACATTGGTGTTTTAAATAATTGAATTAAAGAATCTTTTGTGCTTCCAATTGCAGAATCTGCTTGTGCTTGAATATCTTTTTTAAACAATTTTACATGATGGTATGCATTTAAAAAATTATTTACAGAATCTACATTGTAATGCAACAGCGTATCTGCAGCAATAAATAATGTATCACCATCAATAATTCTTGCATAAATTGCTTTTTTAGTTACAAAAGCATGAGAGTTTTTTTGATGATATTCAACATAATCGCCAAACAAAACAGATTTTTGACCTGTATCAACTAAAACAACATTTTTAAAAGCTTTACCAAATTGATTTGTTCTATCATAAAACAAACTGTCGCCTTTAAGTTTTTGATCTTTTGTAACTAGCAATGCATCTTTACTAAACTGCGCTTGTTCTTTCTCTGTATCGTACCAACCGTTTCTACAATAAATATAATCTTTTTTAGATGTTATAATTGATGGTCCTAAAAAATAAGCCGTTTTAGTTGAAGTATTATAAAGTAAAGTATCACTATTCATTACATAATCAGGGTTTAATAACTCTACATCATAATGAAAAGCTAACTCTTTAGTAAGTGAATAATAATGGCCATTTTTACTTTTTAAAGTATTTTCTTTATTTACTATAGTTCCTCCTTCATAATAATTTGCTATTGAATTTCCTACATCAAAAGTTAATAAATTAGTTGATAAAACCATATCTTTTTCGGTACATACAACACTTCCCGAAAGAGTAGCCATTTTAGTTTTCCCATCATAAAATAATTTTTGCCCAGTAACTGTAATACTATCACCTTTAGATATTAATATATGCCCCATTGCTTCTAATCTATTTTCTTTTTCGTAAAGCAATGCCGTATCACAATTTAAAATTGCACCATCGTGTTCGCAAATTACATTTCCAATTAAAAAATTGGCTTCGCTTATATTTCTATCGTAACGCATTGTATTTGCGTTTTTAATTTGAATTGTTTTTACTTTGTTGTTTGCAGTATTTGTAGTTACCGCATTAGTATTTGTTTTTACAGAGTTTAATTTACCCTTTTGCTGAGCATTAGAGTAAAATGTAATAAAAATAAATATGTAAATTAATTTATTCAATAGTTCGTTTTGTTGGTTCCCAAATACTTGTTTTTACACCTTTTATATAATTTTTAAATCCTAAAAACAAAGCAAAATTCATATAATAAAAATGGCTTATAAATTTTAGTAAAGAAAATTTAATGTTAAATAAATTTACTATTACAGCTATTTGAATAAGTATTAATTGTGCAAAAAACAATAAAAAATATAGTTTAGAGTTTAATGCCAATATTGCAGTTGTTAGTAGTGAAATTAACATTAAAAAAGGCACATTCCAACGAATAACTTTATGAGATATATAGGCTAATACAGAACCTCTCCAAAATTGAGCTAATAAACTTTTAAAAGCAAATAAATTTTGAAAATTACCAGTTGAAATTCTAACTTTACGTTTAAACTCTACATCACTTTGTGTAGATGTATCTTCATAACAAATTGCGTTAAAAGCAAACGAAATATTTTTATGTTTTTTAATAATAGATAATGTCACGTAAAAATCATCAACAATAAAATTATCGGGTATAGTTGGAAAATAGGTTTTATTAATAGCAAAGCAACCTCCTTCAATACCTATAACTGTTTTAAATAATTTACTTTCGGCTAATTTTATTTTATTTTCATAATTTAAATATTCAATTTCTTGAAAAGCTATACCATTTGCGTTTTTTATTGTTTTAATTATTTTAGCTGCTGTTGCAACAGTAGTTGTATTTAAAGGAGAAATTAAATTATTAATTGTGTTAGTAGTAAATAGCACATTTGCATCAGTAAAAATTAACACAGGTTCTGTTACTAGTTTATATAGTTCATTAATTATTTTTATTTTTCCTGAGCGAGCTTTAAAATTTACAATTGTAATATTTTCGTGCTTTTGTTGATAGTTTTTGATTATCAATTCTGTATTATCAGTACTAGAATCGTTTCCTATATAAATTTTAATTTTATTTAATGGGTAATTTGTATTAAAAATGCTGTCAAGTTTTTGAGAAATAATTTTATCTTCATTATATGCAGCCATTATAATTGCAACATTAGGCTGAAAATTTTCTGTTGTTCCTAAATTTGATTTTTTAAAAATTTTACTTAAAATAATTACAATAAATGGATACAACGCATATGTATAAATTATTAAACTAACCGAAACTATAAATATGATTTGTAATAAATTATACATTAAGTAATTGATTGTAAAAATTTAATAATTTATTAGTTATTTGTTTGTTATCAAAATGTTTTACAGCAAAAGTTTTTGCGTTTTCAGATAATTCTTTCTGCTTATTTTTATCGTTAATTAAGTTAATTATAGCATTTGTAAATTCTGAAGCTGAATTAGCAATTATTAATTCTTTATTATGTTCTGCATTTATACCTTCTGCTCCAATTGCAGTACTTATTATAGATTTGCCATAAGCCATCCCTTCAATAATTTTAATTCTAACTCCGCTTCCACTTAATAATGGCACAATTAAAATGTTGTAAGTACTGTAAAATTCATTCACATCAACTACATTTTCTAACACATAAATTTGTTTATTTATTATGTTTTTGTATTTAGTAGGCATATTTCGGCCAGCAATTACAAGTTTAATTAATGGGTTATGTTTACTTATGGTTGTCCAACAATTTTCTAAAAACCAATCAACTGCTTCTTGGTTAGGTAGCCAATCCATACTTGCAAAATAAAAAATACTGTTATTATCAACAGTTGTATTTTTATTTAATTGATAGTTTTCAAAATTAACTCCAGTAATATTTGTAAATAACTTACATTTTATGTTTAACTTCTTAAATGTGTTTTCATCATCGGGAGATATGGTAACTGCACCATCTACCCTATTTAACATATTTATTTCAAATTTACACAGTCTATTATTTTGTATTTGAAGATAAATTTTTTTGAAAATGTTTTTTTCAGATTTAATATGTCTTTCCCAAATTTTATGCTCAACATTATGTGTTCTAACAACAACTTTGGCTTTAGAATATTTTTTTATTGTATCTAAATAAACGCACATAAATATGCCTTCAATTTGAATGATATCAAATGTTTTTGATTTTAACTTAGCAATTAACTCTTCGTTAAATTCATTATTATAAAACCTACTAACAAAGTACGATTGGTTTGTAAATAAATTTGTTAATGCACCTAATGCACTAGTATTTGTATCAACAAAAATGCTTTTGTAGTTTGTTGTTTGTTTAAAATTTTTATCAACTCCTTCATCTGGTTTAAAGTGTTTTTTTGTGTTAATACACATAAAATCTAACTCAACACCATTACTTATTAAACCTAAAGCCATGTTATAAATAGCAATGCTACTTCCATCGTTAGCAGGGTACGGTGCTTTATTAGATATTTGTAAAATTTTAATCAAGTTTTCTTTTTCTTAAATTTATATATCCAACCAAAATAAGAGCCAAAATCAAACAATGCACTATCGTTAGCTGCTTTATAAGTTAAAAAAACACTTATAGGTAAAAATATAAATACTGGTGTCCACATTCCTAACCATGGTGCTACTGTGCCATCAATTGCCAATACATAAAACGCATCGGTTAATATAAAATAAAGTAAAAAAAATAATACAGCAACCACAACTGGTAAACCTAAACCTCCTTTTTTTATTATTGCCCCCAAGGGTGCGCCAACAAAAAACAATACAATGCAAGCAAAACTTACTACTATTTTTTTATGCCATTCTATTAAATACGAATTATATTCGGCCGAATCATTTTTAAAATTATTAATAAAACCATCTATATAACTAGCATTACTTCTTACTTGGTTTAATGCACCTTCAATTAATTTATCTTTTTGTTCTTTATTAAGTTTACTAATAAAAGTATCCATTACCACAATTGGGTTTTTATTTTTTGCTTTTATAGTGTCTGGCTCTCTATTTTTTTGAGCAATTCTATTATAAAAATATTCTTTTGACTGGCGATTTAATTCAATAAACCGTTTGTTCATTAAACGTTTGGTGCTATCTGCAACAGAATCTAACTGCCATACATTCATCATTTCTCCGCCATGTTTAAATTGCCCCTCATCGGTTCGCTTCATTTTTAAGTCTTCAACTTCTAAATTAACTTGTAACTCTTTATAATTTAACTGCGATAATGTTTTTTTCTTTTTACCTATATTTTCTTGCAAATTAAGCTCTTCATATCTGTTTCCATTTTTTAAAACTAAAACAATTGCGCTACTATCAGCCGTTGTGGTAATCTTACCGGTTTTAGCATACATCTGTACAACATTTCCCATTTTTGCACTATGGTCGTAAATAAAAATATCTTTTAAAGTATCTTTATTTTTAGATTTTTGTCCAACCCGTAAGCTGTAATTATCTAATTTATTATAAAAAATCCCTTCTTTAATATTAACGCTTGGTTTCTTTTGGCGTATATCGTACAAAAGAGATGAGAACTTTAAATTTACTACTGGTAAAATAAAATTATTAAAAACAAACGTTAACAATGCTAAACCAATAATAAACATAAATACAGGTTTAATTATTTGAAATAACGATAACCCGCTTGATTTCATTGCGGCTAACTCGTAATTTTCGGCTAAACTACCATAACACATAATTGAACCTAACAAAACTGCTAATGGTATGCACTGAGGAATAATGGTTAACCACGCATAAAAAAACAATGTAATTAAATCTATAAAACTTAGCCCTTTACCAATAAAATCATCTAAATAAGTAATTACAATTTGAACTAAAAAAAACAAAAATACACTTACAAACAAGGTAAGTACAAATGGTGGTATAAATGTTTTTAAAGTTAAGCTGTGTAATTTCTTTAAATGCATAAATATGCCTTAAAAATACACTTATTATGGCACTTTTTATGTTTGCAATTCATTAAACTTTGTTATTTTTGCTATCTATGATTAATGGTAAAAAAATTGTTGCTGTTTTGCCAGCATATAATGCTTCTTTAACTCTAAAAAAAACATACGATGAAATCCCTTTTGATATTGTAGATGATGTTGTTTTGGTTGACGACCATAGTAAAGACAATACATCTGAAGTAGCAAAACAAATTGGTATAAAACATGTTATTCGCCACGAAAAAAATAAAGGCTATGGCGGAAATCAAAAAACATGTTACGATAAAGCCATGGAACTTGGTGCTGATATTGTAATTATGTTACATCCTGATTACCAATATACCCCAAAGTTAATACAAAGTTTAAGTTATTTAATTGCAAACGATTTATATCCTGTAGCTTTTGGTTCGCGTATTTTGGGTAAAGGCGCATTAAAAGGAGGTATGCCTATGTATAAATACATATTTAACCGTATGCTTACTTTTTCTCAAAACGTATTAATAAATCAAAAATTATCCGAATATCATACTGGTTATAGAGCTTTTAGTAAAGAAGTGATTTTAAAAATTAATTACCATGCTAATAGCGACGATTTTGTGTTTGATAACCAAATGATTTCGCAAATATTTTATGCAGGTTTTGAAATTGCCGAAGTTACATGCCCTACCAAATATTTCCCTGAGGCTAGTAGCATTAACTTTAGAAGAAGTATGAAATACGGTTTAGGTGTACTTGGTGTTTCTTTTATCCATTTTTTTAATAAAATGGGGTTAACCAAATCAGAAATGTATAAAACCAGAAATTAAATATTAAAACAAAAAAATATGGCAGTTTATAGATTTAGAGTTTGTTTAGAAGATAATGAAGATATTATTAGAGATATTGATATTAAATCTTCACAAAATTTCGAACAATTTCATAATGCCATACAAGAGGCTTTTAAATTTGATAACAAACATGCCGCTTCATTTTTTGTTAGTGATGATTATTGGCGAAAAAATCGTGAAATTACCTTACGTAAAGAAGATTTACCTTTAGAGCCCGAAGAAATAAAACAAGGTGTTGAACCTAAAAAACTAATGGCAGAAGCAAAACTGGCAAGTTTTATTGAGCAACCACACCAACGTTTTATTTATGTTTTTGATGCAACTGCACAATGGAATTTTTTAGTTGAAATGGTAAAATTAGTTGATGAAAACACAAAATTAAATTACCCTGCTTGTGTGAGGTCTGTTGGAAATGCACCAAAACAATATAAACAAGTAAATAAAATTCAAGAAGGAGAAACTAACAGCAAAGATCCTTTATTAGCTGCTATTCTTGGAAATACTGACCCATCAGACGATGAAATTTATAAAAAATTAGATACAGGTGAGGAAGGAGTTGAACAAGATGATTTAGATAATCTTGAAGGTGAAGAAGGCGAAGAAGAATTTAATGATGAAGAAGATGAGTTTTCAAACGAAGGCGATGAAAATGAAGATTACAATAACGACGAAAACAGAGCTGACTCTTACGACTAAATTTTAATGCTTATAACTCGAATTTTTAAAAGATTTTTACAAATTGGCAATTTAGGTTCTTTATTACTTTTAATATTTTTTATAATTGCCATTTTAATCGAAAATTCAAACTATTCGCAAAGTTTTAACCAATTTATTACTTCAAATATTTTAGGCTTATCTATTACCAATTGGGTAAATGAAGCTTTAATGACTTTGTTTTTTTTACAAGTTGGGTTAGAAATTAAACGCGAAATTATTGAAGGCGAACTGGCAGATATTAAAGTTGCAAGCTTGCCTATTTTTGGTGCAATTGGCGGTATGCTTGTGCCTGCTTTAATTTATTTTGGTTTTACCTGCAACACAAACTACAGTTCTGGCTTTGGTATTCCAATGGCTACAGACATTGCAATTTCATTAGCTATAATAAATATGTTTGGTAAAACTATTCCTTTACCCTTAAAAATATTTTTAGCCGCATTAGCTATTATTGATGATTTAGGCGCAATTATAATTATTGCATTTTTTTACACTAAACAATTTGAGTGGTTTTACCTTGCAATAGCAACAATGCTAATTTTAATTACACTTTTTTTAAGCTATAAAAAAGTTACAAACCTTTTAATTTACTTTAGTTTAATGCTTTTACTTTGGTTAGCATTACACCAATGTGGCATTCACCCATCAATTGCAGGGGCGGTTATTGCGCTTTGTTTTCCATTTAAATATTATAAAAATGAAGAACAAATTATGATACCATTACACAAAATAGTTACTTATTTTATTGTACCAATTTTTATTTTAGTTAACGCTTTAATTAATATTAAAAATTTTAATTTATCTACATTAAGTAATAATTACAGTTTAGGTATATTTTTTGGTTTAACTGTTGGTAAACCTTTAGGTATATTAATGTTTGTTTGGTTAAGTATTAAATTAAAATGGGCAAAACTATCTAATCAATTAAACTACAAATATATTACTGGCGCTGGCATAATTGCTGGTATTGGTTTTACTATGAGTATATTTATTAGTCTTTTATCTTTTAATAACCAAACCGAATTAAACACAGCTAAATTAATAATTACATTAGCTGGCTTAACTTCTATAATATTTGCAACAGTTTATTTTAAACTAATTAATCGTTTTTAAAAAATTAAAAGTTCTTAAATTAGTACATGCTTAATTGCAGTTAAATTGCATTTATAACTAATGTAGCTAAACAAATATTTTCATTAAGTTAAATACAATTATAAACCAATATTTGCATATTTATTTACAAAACTCGTTTATATAAGAAAAGAAAAAAATTGTTCTAAGTAATTTTTCAGATGTATTGTTTTTGGCTATTTAGTTTTGAAACAATGGCTTTAGATATAGTTTTTATTCAAAAATATCTTCTTTGTTGATATTGTTTATTGAGTTTTTTCTTGTCAAAATAAAGTAAATAAAGTGTATTATAAGAGATATGCCCCAATAAAAAGCAACCTTTATTGGAATGTTTATGTTTTCGAATTTTGAGCCAAATCCAAGTACAATCCACAATAATGAAAAAACATTGTGTATCAAATAAGTTGTTAAATGAAATCTAAAACCAATATCATAAATTGGTAAAAACTCTATTTCTTTTAGTCCAAAATACCAACCAAATACAAACATAAGTATTCCGTATGTTACTGCAGAAATTGTTGTTGTAATACCAGATTGGTTTTCAATACCATAACTCAAAAAATATCTGAAAATTATGGTAAATACAGTTGCAAACATTGCAAATATTAATAGTTGTTTTGTTATTGTTTTCATTTATCGTTTATTTTTAAAATATTTTTAATCTCATTTGAATAAAATAGATTGATGTTTCTTTCAATAAAGTGTTTAAAAAGTTCTTTTCCAAGGTTTGTTAAATAATAGTACTTTCTGTCTGGTCCTTTGTTACCTTCTTTTAAGTCATAAGTCAAAACATTTATGTGCTCGTACTTTCTTAATGCCCTATAAAGACTTTGTTCTTCGCAACTAATTGTTCCGTCTGATTTCTGTTCAATGAAGTTTTTAATTTCATCAACGTATTTTTCACTTTCTTGAAGTGCCATAAAAATCCAAAGTGTTAATTGCCCCTTCTTATACGTACTTTCCCAAGATTGCAGTAATTCATTAAGCTTTATATCGTTTTTCAGTATTAATTTATCTGTATTAAACATCTTGTATAATACAAATGTATTAATATTTTTTATTCTGACAAATAATTTTTTTCATTAAATATATCAGCTTTATTAAAAATGTACCTTTTTAACAATTGTCAAAAAGTCTTTTTACTTTATTAAATGTTCAAATTTAAAAGGTGTATTTAATAATTAAAGCATTAACAGCTTTAGATTATAAAGATTAAGGGTATAATATTTAGCAATCATTTTCAATTTTTGTTTTTAGTAATTGTAAATATTTTTTAATATCACTTTTTGCTTTATACGATATAATAAATTTTGGTATAGTAAAACCAAAAGCGTGTTTAACAAGATTACTGTCAAAAGTAAGCATATAAATAATTTCTGTTGTTTTATTCGAAATTGCTCTAACTTGTCGTACGCTTTTTAAATAAAATTGAGCATTATTTAGTGTTTCAAAAATTGCAATTTTGTTTTTATTAAACTCTATACACTTTAGTTCAATCAAATTATTAGGTACTTTCTTTGATAAGTATGAATATTCAGAAATTGAAACGCCTAATTGAAGTTGCCCATCTAATATTGATTTATTTATTTCTGTACGCCATAATTTATCGTTGCTTGGATTAGAAAAGAAGTCAAACACTTTTTCTACATTTCTATTTACTAATATAACTCCAGTGGTTTTAATTTTCATACAGTTTTTTATTATTCCTTAATTCTCTTTTTCGGTATATTTTGGTATTATGTGGCGCTTTGGTTATATTGCTATTCCGTTTATAAATGTTTCAACAAAATCAACTATACGTTTTAATATTCTGTCTCCTATTTTTTTCGCTAAGGTATTTGTAATAAATGAACCCAAAAATTTAGTCACTAAATTCGTCGGCATTCATTTTGCCACGCAGGATATTGGCAATATTCCAAAGTTGTATTTCTATTATTCTTTTATATTCTTCGCTCATAATAAAACAACATAATTAATTAAGTTACTAATATAGTTTTTTAATGTGTTTTTAGTTACAAAGACAAAAACTTATGTATAGAAAAAAATTAACAACTGAATTTACCAACTATTGTTTTCATAATCAACATTTTTACATATAAAACAAATATTTGCAAATAATCATGAATTTATTTTAATTCATTAAAACTTTTCAATTAAAAAATTGAAATAAAAACTTTAAACAATAACCTAGGATTAGTTAGTTTATTTTTAAAAATTTTTTCACTACCTCTTCTGCTTTAGCGCATGCGTCTTCTAAAATTTCATTAATAATAAAAACATCAAATAGTTCGGCTGTTTTTAATTCTTTTTCAGCTTTTGCAACTCTACGGGCAATACTTTCGGCACTATCTGTTTGGCGTAAATGTAACCGTTCTTCTAATATTTTAATACTTGGTGGCATTACAAATACAGCTAATGCTTGGTCTTTAAATTGGTTTTTTAAATTTAAACCGCCTTCAACATCAATATCAAAAATTACTGCTTTTCCTGCATCCCAAATTTTTTGAACTTCGGATTTTAAAGTGCCATAATGTGTACCTGCATAAACTTCTTCCCACTCTAAAAATTCGTTTTTTAAAACTCTTTTTTTAAACTCATCAACACTTAAATAAAAATAATCTTTACCATTTTCCTCTACCCCACGTTTAGGGCGGCTAGTAGCTGATATAGAAAAATCTATTTGGTTAGGAAATGTTTTTAATAAATGCCTTACAATTGTTGTTTTACCTGAGCCCGAAGGAGCAGAAAAAATTATTAATTTGTTTGCATTCATGTACAAATATAAGCACTTGTAGCGAGATAATTAGAATTATTTATTTCACTTTAATTTTATACTTATGTTTAGATAGAAGTATAAAAGCGTTAAAAATAAACTATAATTAATTAGCTTTTACTAAAAATTTACCTTCTAAAACAGGAATAACAGGGCATTGGTTTGGTGTTAAGCAATATTTAATATCACGTTCTAAATCTAATTTAGCTAAACGGTTTCGGTGCGATGAGTTGGCTAAAAACTTAAATAAATCATGCTTGGCATTGTTGTATAATTCCATAGCCGCAATTGTAGAATCGCAACTGGAATCAAAACCATATTTATATATTAAAGGCTCTGCAACAGCACCAGCAAAAAGCGTATCTTCTAAATTAAATTTGTTTTTCCAGCCAGCACATAAAAATAAAACATCTTTATTTTCGTTTTTAATAAAGTCAATAACACTATCTAAATTTAAAAAACTTCCAATAATTACTTTATCTGCTTGTTTGGCAGCTTCTATAGCTTGTGTGCCATTTGTTGTAGTAATAGCAATAGTTTTACCTTTAACTTTGTTATTCATGTAACCAAAAGGGCTATTACCTAAATCAAAACCACTTACAACCTCGCCATTACGCTCGGCAGCAACCATAAAACCTTGTTTTTTATATTCAGTAGCCTCGTCAATACTTGCAATAGGAATCATTTTTTCAACTCCATTATAAAAAGCAGTAACAATTGCCGATGTTGCTCTTAAAACATCAATAACTACAACAACTGTGTTTGGTTTGTGAAATAAATTATAAGCCTGTGGTGTAAAACAAACTTCAATGTTCATAAGGTAAACTTAAACATAATTAATTTAATTTTTAAAAATATTTTTCAATAAATAAAAATAGTGTTTTTAAAAATAAGTATCTTTAAGCCATGGTTGAACTTATAAAAGAAAAAATACTATCTAGTATTCAGCTTAAAACTGAATTACTTAACCATTCAGAAATTTTAAATAAAGTAAATACATGTGTTATAGAAATAATTAATTGCTATAAAAACAATGGAAAAGTGTTTTGGTGTGGTAATGGCGGAAGCGCAGCCGATGCACAACATTTAGCTGCCGAATTAAGTGGCCGTTTTTATTACGACAGAGCACCATTATATAGCGAAGCTTTACATGTAAACACCAGTTATATAACTGCCGTAGCAAACGATTACAGTTATGATGTAATTTATAGCCGTTTAGTTAAGGCAATGGTTAATAAAAACGATGTTTTAATTGGATTAACAACAAGTGGCAATAGTACAAATATTATTAATGCCATTAATGAAGCAAATTCTATTGGAGCATGTACCATAGCATTTACTGGTTTAACTGGCGGAAAATTAAAAGATTTACCAAAACATTTAATAAACATACCAAGTACAGATACTCCTCGTATTCAAGAATGCCATATGCTTTTAGGGCATACCATTTGCGAATTAGTTGAAAAAAATATTTTCCCAAAAAACAACTAATAATTTTGAAACCTTTTAAAACAATTATTCTTTGTTGTTTGCCTTTTTTATTTTTAGCTCAACAAAAAGAAACAGATAGTTTACTAAAGCTAATTTCAAGTAAACACGATACTGAGAAAGTAATTTTATTATCATCAGTAGCCAACAATTACCAATTTTATTCAATAGAAAAAGCGTTATTATATGCGGATAGTGCACATAAATTAGCATTAAAGATAAATTATAAAAAGGGAGTTGCTTTTTGTCTTCAAAATTATGCTACAATATACACAACAAGTGGTAAATACGATTTAGCCATTAAATATATTTTAAGGGCTATTCCCCTTAATAAAGAATTAAAACGCACGCGCACACTTGCAAATTGTTATAATACACTTGGAAATATTTATTTAGGCACTAACGACACTAATAGAGCATATCAAAATTATTTAGAAAGTTATATTATAAGCGGAGCACATAACTTTCAGGATATGAAAATAATTTCGGGTATAGGTTTAGCTAATGTAAATATTTTGAAAAAAAATTACAAAGAGGCTTATAAATACGTTAGTCCATCAATTGATTATTTTAAAAAATTAAATAAAAAAGAGTATTTGGCTTCTTGCTATGCGGTAATGGCCGATGCAAACCTTGGTTTAAAAAATTATAAAGAAGCTAAAAAAAATTTAAACGAAGCCATTACTATTTTTAAAGAATTAGATATGAAATACGGTATTGGTATTTCTTTATTAAATTTAGGTAAAATTGAAGAAATTACAGGTAACAGAAACGAAGCTATATCTTTATACACTGAAGCTTTAAAAATAAATACCGAAAGAAAAGCGCTTGATAATATTAGAGAAAACGCTTTAGAATTAGCAAAACTTTTTGAGAAAAATGGCGATTTAAAACCTGCAATAGAACATTATAAACTATTCATGCAATACAACGATTCGGTATTTACAATTCAAAAAGCAAAAGTATCAAGCGAATTAGAAACAAAATATGAAACCAAAGAAAAAGAAAATGCACTTAAATTAAAAAATACTGAACTAGAAGCAACAGAAACAAAATTAAAATCGAAAAATTATTTAATTGTTTTTTTCATAATAGCATCAATAATATTTTTAGTGTTTTTATTTTTATTACTTAAACAAATTAATAAAAACAAAAAGGCAAATTCTCTTTTAAAAACACAAAATAAAGAAATTAAATTTCAAAAAGATTTAATTGAAAATAAAAATAAAGACATTACAGATAGTATAAATTACGCCAAGCATATCCAACAGGCCATTGTTCCATCATCTCAAATGTTTAAAAACTTTGTTAGCCAATCATTTGTGATTTATAAACCAAAAGATATTGTTAGTGGAGATTTTTATTTTATAGAAAAAAATAATGATTTAGTTTACATTGCGGTTGTAGACTGTACAGGGCATGGGGTGCCAGGTGCAATGTTAAGTGTGTTTATACACTCTAATTTAAACAGTATAATTAAATCAAATTTATATCCAAATAACCCAGCTCAAATATTAAAAGAACTTTGCTTAACTTTAAAAAACAATTTACACCAAGGAAGTAAAAAACAAATAAATGATGGAGCAGATATGGCGCTTTGTGTTATAAATAAACAAACCCAACAACTAACATTTGCAGGCGCAAAACTAAACCTAATTAAAATTGAAGACAATGCAATTGAAGTGTTTAAAGGTAACAGAACCTCAATAACAAGTAATGTAAACTTTAACGAGTTTAATTTTACAAATTGTACTATAAACTATACAAATAACTCTAAATTTTATTTAAATACAGATGGGTTTAGCGACCAATTTGGTGGTAAAACTGACGAAACAAACAAATTAACAGGAAAAAAATTTAGACAAGGTAAATTAAATGAACTAATACTTAAGTACAATAATTTAACTTTACATGAGCAAGCAGATAATTTACTTAATGATTTTTATGAATGGAAAGGTAAATTTGAACAAACTGATGATGTTACCATGTTAGGTTTTATGATTTAATGATTACAACTGCAATAATATTAGCTGGTGGCTTTGGTACACGATTAAAATCTGTAGTTAACGATGTGCCTAAACCTATGGCTTTGGTTAACAACCAACCTTTTTTAAATTATTTACTTAAATATTTAAAACATTATAATATTAAAAACATTGTGTTTTCAACTGGATATTTATCTGATGTTATTGAATTACATTATAAAACAAGTTTTGAAAATTTAAACATTAATTACAGTATAGAAAACGAACCCTTAGGCACTGGAGGTGGAATTAGAAAAGCACTCGAATTAATTAACGAACAACATGTTTTAGTTTTAAACGGCGATAGTTTTTTTGATGTAAATTTAATAGACTTGTATAATCAATACAATACAAACCAATACAACGCAATTATTGCTACTCGTAAAGTTGATAACGCAGATAGGTACGGAACTATAGAAACAAAAAATCAAATTATAACCAACTTTATAGAAAAAACAGGTATTGCAAAGCCCGGAATAATAAATGGTGGGGTTTACATATTAAATAAAAATCATTTTATTAATAATTCTGCAAACAACATTAATTTTTCGATAGAAAAAAATTACTTCGAGAAATACTTTAAATCTAGTATTTTTGGAGCACACACATGTGATGGTTATTTTATAGATATTGGAATACCTACAGATTTTTTAAAAGCGCAAAATGAATTTAAAAACTTTAAATATTAATACTTCGTGGACATTATTTTTAGACCGAGACGGTGTAATTAATAAAAAGTTAGAAAACGATTATGTAAAACATTGGATAGAATTTGAGTTTAACGATAAAGTTACCGATGCTTTAAAATTACTTGCTCCTTTGTTTAATAAAATTGTTGTAGTTACAAACCAACAAGGTATTGGTAAAGGAATTTACAAACACGAAGATTTAGAATTAATTCATAAAAACATGTTGTATGAAATTAATTATTTAGGCGGAAGAATAGATAAAGTTTACTACTCACCCTATTTAGAAAAAGAACAACACCCTACTCGTAAACCAGGAATTGGAATGGCTTTACAAGCAAAAAACGATTTCTCTGAAATTGAATTTAATAAATCTATAATGGTTGGAGATAGTATAAGCGATATGCAATTTGGCAAAAATGCAGGTATGCAAACAGTATTTATAGATGCAACACCAATTAACAACCCATTAATAGATTTTCAATTTAATTCATTGTTTGAATTTGCAAACGCATTATGAGTTTAAAAGTAAGTATCATAACAATTACATTTAATGCTGAAAAAACTATAGAAAGCACAATTAAATCTGTGCTTTCGCAAAACTATAAAAATATTGAGTATATAATTATTGATGGAAAAAGCACAGATAATACGCTTAATATCATTAATAATTACGCAAACCAAATATCTAAAATAATTTCGGAAAAAGACAAAGGCCTATACGATGCCATAAACAAAGGAATTGAAGTATCAACAGGCGATATTATAGCATTAATTCACGCAGATGATTTTTATATAAATGAAAATATAATTTCTAATTATATAGAAAAATTTAATGAAACCAATGCAGATGCGGTTTATGCAAACCTTTATTATGTTAGCGCAACAGATGAATCAAAAATTATTAGAAAATGGCAAAGTGGTTTTTATAAACCAGACTTATTTAAATGGGGATGGATGCCTCCACATCCTACAGTTTTAATTAAAAAAAAGTGTTATAAACAATTTGGAAACTACAAACTAAATTACAAAACTGCCGCAGATTATGAATGTATGTTAAGATTAATTCACGTTAATAAAATTAAATTAGCATACCTTAATCAATTTGTAATAAAAATGAGAGTTGGAGGTAAAAGTAACCAAAGTATCAAAAACAGACTAAACGCTAACAATGAAGATAAAAAAGCATGGTTAGAAAACAATGTAAAACCTTATTTTTTCACTTTGATTTTGAAGCCTTTAAGAAAAATTACACAGTTTTTTTAACTTTCACCAAACGAAATGTGATTTTTATTCGTTTTAAATATAAATAGCCTGATTTTAAATTTTTTAGAGGTCTTTTTTTTATAATTTTGCACCCTAATTAATGAAAATTTAATGCAAAAAGTTACTATTTATATTAAAAAACTACAAAGTAGTGCAAAATTACTGTTAATTGGAATTTTAATTTTCTGTATAAATTTTTCATGTAAAAAATACAAACCAGCAAATCCTGTTTTTTATATAAAAAGCGATCAACTTTCACTTAATACTAATACATCAACTCAAGGCGAAGGAACTCAAAACATTACCGAACTTTATGCTTATGCAAATGGTAAATTTCAAGGCGCATACCCTGTAGGTAATAAAATTCCAATACCTAATCCTGATAACAAAAATGTAAAAATTACATTAATTGCAGGCATTAAAAACAATGGCATATCTAATACCCGTATTAATTATCCATTTTACGATTTTTTTATATTAGATACTTTGGTACCTCAAGCCAATATTATAACCAAAAACATTAAGTTTTCATACAAATCAAGTGTAAATTTCCCTTTAATTGAAGGTTTTGATAGTGGTGTAAAACTAATAAAATCAACTTTATCAGACACAACAGTTGTTGTTACAAATGATGGAACTGGTATTACAGGAAATTTTGGAAGAGTTAAACTCTCATCTCCAAACAAATATGCACGTTTAGAAACTGCATTGCAATACACTTTACCAACTGGCGAACCAAATTTATATTTAGAGATAGATTACCGCTGTAATTCTGAATTTGAAGTTGGAGTATTAGGCGAAAACAATGAAGAAAAATCTGCTGTAAGAATTACCCCTAAAGATAATTGGTCTAAAATTTACATATCTCTTGCCGATGCTGTAAATAGAGAACCTAAGTATTCTAAAAACAAATTATATATAAAAGCCGTTACTACATCAGCTTTACCTGTTCTTACTTTAGATATAGATAATATAAAAATAATTCACTTTTAATGAATAAAAAATTAATAACTATAAAATATGTAGTATTCGATTTTTTATCGGCAGCTTTAGCTTGGACTATTTTTAATTATTATCGAAAAACACGTGTTGATGCTTTACAAATTGACTTAAAAGACATCATAATTCATGATAAACAATTTTATATTAATATAATTTTATTACCAAGTATTTGGGTGTTAATGTACTTTTTATCTGGTGTTTACAGTAATGTTTTACGCCGTTCGCGCGTAAATGAATTTGTTCAAACATTAGTTTCATCAATAATTGGAGTAACTATTTTGTTTTTTTACATAATATTAGATGATTATGTGCCATACTATAAAATATACTACAAATTATATTTTTTAATACTCATTTCACACTTTAGCATTACTGCTTTTTTTAGGTTAATACTTTCTACTCAAACAAATAGAAAAATACATAAACGCGAGTTTGGTTTTAACACAATAATAATAGGGAGTAACGAAAGAGCCTTAAAAATGTTTAAAGAAATTGAATCTTTAAAACGAGGGATAGGTAATAATTTTATAGGGTTTGTTCATATCGAAGGAAAAAATGGCTACAGCGAAGAGTTAAAAAAAGAACTTAAACATTTAGGTGAAATTACAGAGATAAGAACCATAATTATAAATCAAAAAATAGAAGAAGTTATTATTGCTATAGAATCATGGGAACATAATTATTTAAAAAGTATTATTAACGAATTAAACGACCTAGGTGTAACCATTAAAATTATACCCGATGTTTATGATATTTTAAGTAGTCATGTTAAAATGACTACAATACACGGTACACCATTAATTGAACTAAAAAATCAAATAATTCCAATATGGCAAGTTTCTGTTAAACGATTTATTGATGTAAGCGTTTCTCTTTTTGTATTAATATTTTTTAGTTGGTTTTATTTGTTAATAGCTTTAATAATTAAAATAAACTCAAAAGGTCCTGTGTTTTTTAAGCAACAACGCATTGGTAAATGGGGTTTACCATTTAATATTTATAAATTTAGAACCATGTGTGTAGATGCCGAAAAACATGGTCCTGCCCTATCGAGCGATAACGACCCACGTGTTACAAGTTTTGGTAGAATAATGCGCCGTACTAGGTTAGATGAAATACCTCAGTTTTTTAATGTTTTAATTGGAGATATGAGTATTGTTGGTCCAAGACCAGAACGCCAATATTTTATTGATAAAATAATTGAAAAAGCACCTCATTATAAACATTTACACAAAGTTAGGCCAGGCATAACTAGTTGGGGGCAAGTTAAATATGGTTATGCCGAAAATACCGATCAAATGGTTGAACGTTTAAAATTTGATATTTTATATGTAGAAAACATGAGTCTTTTGCTTGATTTTAAAATCTTAATTCATACCGTATTAATTGTATTACAAGGGCGTGGTAAATAAGTAAAACTAATTTACTTTTATATTTCAATTTATAATAATTTTTGCATCTTTATAAAATAAGTAAACACATAAACATAGTTGCTTTTGATGTTCCTTTTCCTGCTAATTACGGCGGAGTAATTGATGTTTATTATAAAATTGCTGAGTTACAAAAACAAAATATTAAAGTACACTTGCATTGTTTTAAGTATGGAAGAAATGAAGCTCCTGAACTTGAAAATATTTGCGAAAAAGTTTATTACTATAATCGAAATAATTCGCTAATTAATCAATTTAGCTTTTTACCATTTACAGTTAAATCAAGATTAAATAAAACCCTTTTAAATAACTTATTATCAAATAATTACCCTATTTTATTTGAAGTTTTACACACCTGTTATTTATTAAAAGCTAGTGCCTTAAAAAATAGATTTAAAATATACCGACACAGTAATATTGAACATGATTATTATAACGCTTTAGCAAAAGGAGAAAGTAATTGGTTAAAAAAAATTTATTTTAAAATAGAAGCTATTAAACTAAAATCGTTTGAAAAAATAGTACAACATGCTCAATTAATATTAACGGTTAATAAAAAAGACACTCTTTATTTTAAAACAAAATATCCTAAAGTAAAAACAGAATATTTACCTAGTTTTCATGCGTTTAACCAAATTAATTTAAGCACATCCCTAAAAAATCAAATATTATTTCATGGTAATTTAAGTGTATCCGAAAATTACAATGCTGCCATTTGGATTATAAATGAAATTGTAAGTAAAACAAATAATGAATTTATTTTTGCAGGTTTAAATCCAAATCAAAAATTAGTAGAATTAATTAATAAAACAAAAAATTGTAAATTAATTACAAATCCTAACGAAACAGATTTACAAAATTTAATTAAAGAATCATTTATAAACATACTCTATACTCATCAAGCAACAGGTTTAAAACTTAAATTATTAAATGTACTTTATAATGCAAACACAATTATTTGTAATTCAAAAATGATTGATGGTACAGATATTGAAGCAAAAGGTGGAGTAATTATTGCAAATACACCTAATGAGTTTATAAAAGCAATTGCGCAAGTAAATAATACAAATTCAAATTTATTACTTGAAAGGCAAAAACTTCTTCATTCATATAACAATCAAATAAATGCTGAAAAGTTAATTAGTTTGCTTAAATAAAAAAGCCCTCAAAATTGAGGGCTTTTTAGTTAGTTTATTTTAATTAACTCTACTTCAAAAATTAAATCACTTTTTGGAGGAATTGCACCAGGGTACCCTTGCTCGCCATAAGCTAAATTATAGGGTATATAAAATTTATACTTTGCCCCTTCTTTCATTAACTGTAAACCTTCTGTCCAACCTCTAATAACTTGGTTTAAACCAAAATCAATTGGTTGACCACGCTCTACACTACTATCAAAAACTTTACCTGTTATAAATGTACCTGTATAATGTACTTTAACATTACTAGTTGCATTTGGTTGTGCTCCTGTGCCTTCTTTTATAACATTGTATTTTAAGCCACTTGGTGTTGAGTTTGTAAATGTTGCTTTAATTTTTTCTGCTTCTTCTTTTGCTTTTGCTTCTTTTTCTGCCTTAATTTTATCGGCATTTGCTTGAGCATCTACAAAAACTTTTGCTGCATCAAATTTTTCAGCATCTTTTCCTTTTCTTAAAATTATTAATTTATTTAATTTGTCATCTTGCTTAATTGAATCAACAACTTTTTGGCCTTCAATAACATGTCCAAATACGGTGTGTTTACCATCTAACCAATCTGTTTTTACATGAGTAATAAAAAATTGCGAACCGTTAGTGCCTGGACCAGCATTTGCCATTGATAAAATACCTGGGCCTGTGTGTTTTAAAGTTTCATCAATTTCATCTGCAAATTTATAACCTGGGTCGCCCATTCCTGTACCTTGTGGGCAACCACCTTGTATCATAAAATTTGGAATTACACGATGAAATTTTAAACCATCATAATAAGGAGTACCCGCAGGCTTAGCGGTATTTGTAATTGTACCTTCGGCTAATCCTATAAAATTTGCAACTGTCATTGGGGTTTTAACATGTTCTAAAACTGTATAAATATCTCCTTTTGATGTTTCAAATTTGGCATAAATACCATCTGGTTGTTTACTTAAAAATTCTTTTTCCATTTTACTTAATTTTTGTTTTTTACTTTTATTTTGTGCATTTATGTTAAATGATAATAAACTTAACAGTGATATAAAAAATGCTATTTTTTTCATTTTATTATTTTTAATTTATTAATGATTATGTCCGTCATTAGCACTATGCCCTTGAGGCATTGCTTGTTGTGGAGGTGCAGCACTAAAATCTAATAATTCTACTTCAAAAACTAAGGTTGAAAATGGAGGAATTGGTCCATTGCCTTGTGGCCCGTAACCAATGCTTGATGGAATTATTAATTTTGCTTTACTTCCTTTGCTCATTAATTGTATGCCTTCTGTCCAACCTGCAATTACTTGGTTTAAAGGAAAGTTAGCTGGCTCACCTCTATCCATCGAACTATCAAATTTTGTGCCATCTAACAAAGTTCCTGTATAATGAACTTTTACCATATCAGTTGCAGCAGGGTGTTTACCATTACCTTTTGCAGTTTCAATAAAAATTAAACCTGTTTCAGATGGTTTAGTGGTAATTTTATTATCAGCAATGTATTTATCTCTTGCAACTTGTTCACCTTCTTGTGCAGCTTTCATTTTTTCTTCATATTCTGCTTTCATTTTAGCTTGTTTTTCTTCAACTTGTTTTGAAGTTAAAACATCTTTCATTACAATTGTTGCTTTTAACATATCGCCTTGATTGATTCCTGGAGGCAAAGCTTGCATGTTTTGTGTTTTTAAGAAAAACGAATCGGCAGAAATAATAAATGAAGCACTATCTCCTTTAGCCATCATCATCATAGCATCTTCTAAACTTCCTTTAAACGAACTTTTTTGTAATAAAAATTGAATTTCTCCCGAACCATCTTGGCTAGCTTGTTTAGAACTAAATACAAGAGAATCGTTTTTATTATTTTTAATTTCTACTTTAAAAATAACACCATAGCCTAATTGAGCTTTTGTGCCAGCCTCATCTTGTTTAAAAAATTGGTAATGTAATCCATTTTCGGCACGTTTGTATCCATCAAACTGTGAACCATCATTTTTACAAGCATAAAATAATGTGATGCCTGCAACTAATAAAGAAATTTTTTTCATTTTTATTTTATTGTTATTTCGTAAAGCAAAGGTGTATAGGGTGGAATGTTTAAATCCTTTGACCCCATTTCGCCAAATGCAAGTTGTGAAGGTAAGATTATTTTTGCATTATCTCCAACTTTTAAGTATTTAATAACATTATTTAAGCCTTTTAATAATTGATCTGGCACGCCTGTTTTAATGCTGAAATTTAATGGAGATTCGTCCATTTGCCTACCATTTAAGAAATAACCTTTGTAACTAATTTTTAAAACTGTATCCTTTTTGGTCGAAATTTGTTTAATTGGTGTGCTAACCCAATAAAATCCTAAACTATCTTTTTTTGAATTCATTTTAGGTTCTGTTTTAAAATAGGAAGTGATTTTAGCTATTTCTCTATTTTTTAAATCGGTTAAAGGTGTAATTTTTGATGTTATTGCTTTTATTAAAACTTGAACTTTTACAACGCTATCGTTTTTAACAAAAAAAGGAGAATTATTAAAATCAAAATTTTGTTTAAAAAATGTATTGCAAGGAATTAAGAGTTCTAACGAATCGCCAAGGCATTTATTTTGGCAAGATTGAAGTATAAAATTATTTGTATCTGTACTATTTAGGTTAAAAAAATAATTATCGTTTAAATTATTTTCAGAATCAAAAAAAACTGAATCGCGTTGCGTTTTAAAAACTGCATTTAATTGTATAAAATTATTGGTATTTAAATTGCATTTTTCGTTTTCAAAAGCTAAAAGTTTATACCAAAATTTATTTTTATGATAGGTGTAATCCGTCTTGTTTGTTTTTGTACAAGACATCATAAATAATAAAAATCCAAGTTTAAGGAAGAATTTCAATTTCATAAATAATTGGCATTTGTGGCGGAATTTTTTTAAAATCGCCCAGCAAACCATGTGCTAAATTAGAAGGTAGAATTAAAACTGCTTTATCACCCTTTTTTAAATATTGTAAGCCGCGATGTAAACCGCTTTCAACATCATCGTTACCAACTGTTATTTGTTTTGGATTATTTGTTTCTGATTTATAGCATACATCTCCAGTTAATAAACTTAATGTATAATTTAATGTAACTTTTGTATTAACTTTAATACTATCGCCTTGTTTTGAAGTATGTAAAACAAAATACCTAATTCCACTTTGGGTTTTTATAAAATTTTGATGATGGGTTTTTACATAGTAATCAATTTCATCATTTTCTTTTTTTAAAAGTTGTTTATTGGCTTCAACAAACTGGTTTTTAATTTTATGTTCATCTATGTCTGTTATAATTGGTTGTTTTTTTTGATTAGGATTACCATTGCAACTAATAACCAAAACAGAAATAAAACAAACTATAAAAGGTAAAAAACGCATAAAACAAAAGTAAAAATATAAAAGCAAGTAAAAAATTATTAATAAATTTACTGTTAACAATGCTTAAACAAGAACTTTATACGTTTGTTTTAAATTATTTTGAAAAAACAATTGGTAATGCCCAAACGGAGCTAACCTACACAAACCCTTTTGAATTAGTTGTTGCGGTTAGTTTAAGTGCTCAATGTACTGATAAACGAGTAAATTTAACTACACCAAAATTATTTAAAGCTTTTCCTACGGCCGAAGTTATGGCCAACTCTACATCAGACGAAGTGTTTAATTATATTAAAAGCATTAGCTACCCAAATAATAAAGCTAAAAACCTTGTTGGTATGGCTAAAATGCTTGTACAAGAATTTAATAGTATAGTACCTAGCGAAGTAGATGATTTAATTAAATTACCAGGTGTTGGCAGAAAAACTGCAAATGTAATTGCATCGGTAATTTTTAATAAACCTACAATGGCTGTAGATACACATGTATTTAGAGTTAGCAACCGTATTGGATTAACAAAAAGCGCAAAAACTCCTTTACAAAGCGAACTGCAATTAATTAAAAATATACCACAAGAAATTATACCAAAAGCCCACCACTGGCTAATTTTACACGGAAGATATGTGTGTATTGCACGTAAACCAAAATGTGATGCTTGTGGGTTAACCAAACATTGTACTTATTTTTTAAAATCAAATAAAAAAACAACTTTAAACAATTCAATTAAAAACAATGGCAAAAAAAACAATAAAAAAAGCAGTTAAAACTGCTAAAAAACCTGTGAAGAAAGTAGCTAAAAAAGCTTCAAAAACAGTTGCTTTAAAAAAAACCGCTAAAAAAGCTATAAAAAAGGCAATTACTAAAAAAACAAAAGTAGCCGTAACTAAAAAACAAGCTTTAAAAAAATTAAGCCCTAAAAAAGCTGTTAAAAAAACTGCACCAAAAACTAAATTTATAGCGCATAGCACATCTTTAAAACAAGGCGACAAAGCCCCATATTTTGAGGGTAAAGACCAAAACGGAAATTTAATTACTTTAAACAACTTGGCTGGTAAAACCATAATTTTATATTTTTACCCAAAAGATAATACACCTGGTTGCACAGCTACCGCATGCAGTTTACGAGACGAGTTTAAGTACTTGAGTAATAAAAACTATGCGGTTGTGGGAGTTAGTGCAGATGATGAAAAATCGCATGCAAAATTTGCTTCAAAATATAATTTACCATTTCCTTTAATTGCAGATACTGATAAAAAAGTAATGAAAGCTTACGGTGTTTGGGGTAAAAAAATGTTTATGGGTAGAATTTTTGATGGAATTATACGAACTACATTTATTATAAGTACTAATGGAATAATACAAGAGGTTATAAAATCGGTAGATACTGCAAACCACGCTAAACAAATTTTATCTTAAATATTTTTTGTATTTATAAAAATAAGTATTAAATTTGCACTCCCAATTACATAGTTGGGAAACGGATTGGTAGTTCAGCTGGTTAGAATGCCGCCCTGTCACGGCGGAGGTCGCGGGTTCGAGTCCCGTCCAGTCCGCTAAAAATTAAGCCTTACAATTTTGTAAGGCTTTTTTATTATGTATACAGTTTACGTAATATCCAGAAAAAGTAGAAAATACATTTATGTTGGTTTAACTA
>JAIUNM010000012.1 GCA_020162035.1 Bacteroidota bacterium
AAAAAACAAAAAACTTATTTAAAAAGCGGCAGATTTGCTTAAACCAATTATGCCATTATAAAATTTAGTGTAAAAGTCTTTTTGTTTTTAAATGAGTGGACTGTGTGAAAGATGATTTTGCCTCTCGCGAAGCGCCTGTCTGCCGACAAGGCAGGCTTAAATCATCTAGCTTTAAAGCAAAAAAGACTTTAGCTAAATTTTATGAAGGCTTGATTTTTTTGGTTCTTTTGTGTCAAGACAAAAGAACGAAGACAATTTTTAAAAAATATTTTTTGAGTGTCGACTAAATAAATTTAATTATTTTCGATGTTGGTGGCAGGTATATTTACGTTCCGCTTTGTCTTGATGCCGTATTTTTCTTCGTTACTTTTCCTTAGTCGAAAAAGGGGTAATGTGTAGTACACATTAGAGCTAGTTTGTGTGCTGCAATGACAAGGGGTTTCAATCTGTCTGAGCGCATTTTTCTTCCTTACTTTGTCTTGAAACAAAGTAAGACAAAAATTTACAAGGCCACTTTTGAAATGAGTAATCGCTGTACTACCTATATGTGCTTGTAATGCTATCATCTCTCAATTACAACTTTTCTACTTAAAGTGCCAACCTCGGTTTTAATTAATAATGTGTAAACACCATTATTAAAGTTATTAGTTTTTAGTGTTAAGTTTTTAGTTTTACTTATTTCGCTAATCAAAACTTCACCCAAACTATTTATTATTTCAACTTTATATGCATCTTTATTAAAAACTAAAAACTCAACATTAATAACTGAATTTGCAGGATTCGGGTAAACTCTAATGCCGTTCTCGACTTCGCTCGAACTGACATACTCGTTAAGCCCCACCGCACTGGCATATACAACAACGGTATCATATTTTATTATACCGCAAATATCTTGTTTTACCATGTAGGTTTGGGTGGTTGTAGCAACTGTTAATGTTATACCGGCGGCATTGGCAATGGGGGTTGTTGTGTTACTTAAATTATACCACAAACAAGCTTCATCTATGCCTACATCTTGTGGCCTGCCCAAATAAACCGTGTTACCCGGTATGCCAAAAATATCTGCCCCCGCAAAGGCTGGTAAATCTATTGGGATGCAGGAAACGTCGTCGAGTAATACATCGCTCCATTCTTGTGGCAAATAGAGTGGATTTAAAGATGCTGTATTTGTTGCGGCATGACTCTTGAAATTACCTAACACACAATATTTCTCAATACCTGTTGCAACAAATGTACCAGTAATAGGCAACCAATTTAGAGTATCGGTAATAACATTTCCATTTGTGTTTTGCACCTGTGGCGTTAAATAAGTCAAAGGAATGGTGCATTTAGTTATTGTGTCAATAGTGTTGTCCCCAAAATAAGCTCCAAAACCATCAATACCAAAAGGTGATTGATTCTGAATGTTTACATAAAATTTAACGCAATAGGTTTTACCGGCAATTAAATTTCCTTTCATTCTATTCTTTAAATATCCTCTACCGCCACCAGGCCCACACACAGAGGCAGAGCAATAAAATGTTGATATAACAGAAGCATTACCAGTTCTCGGATACTGAAAACCTCCATTAGGATATGGAACTCCTCCATTACAAATACCACAGTATCCACCACTAAAACTTGTTGCAGAGTCAATAGCCATCCAATTTTTAATTATAGCAGTAATGTGTGGTGCATTGCAATTGTGTAAAACCTCAAAGCTACCATTAGAAATGTAGTTAGCTGATTGTGATTTTATAATTACTTGAAATAAACAAATAAAAAAAAGCATTAGCTTTTTTTTATTTGAATCAAATAATAGTTTAATTCGCAACCACCAGTTTTTTAACTGTTTTTTCTCCTTGCTCATTTACAATATTTACAAAATAAATACCATTAATTAAATTAAAGTTAAATTTTTTAGGGAATATTCATATACTTATGCGTTTGTAAGCTTATCATCCATTTAGGGTTTTGTTTTACATACTCTATAATTTGTGGCAACAATTGGCTGTGTTTGCTCCACTCGGGTTGTAAGTATAAATAACAATTTTCGTTCACCTGTTCTGCTTGTTCTTCGGCCCATTTAAAATCGTGTTGGTTAAATACAATAACCTTTAGTTCGTGCGCTTTTTTGTAAATAAATTGCAATGGCAACATTGTTTTTTTAGGACTTAAACATATCCAATCCCAATTACCGCTTAACTCGTATGCGCCGCTTGTTTCAATAAACGTAGAAATATTTTTTTCTTTTAATTGTTTTGTAAGTGTGTTTAAATTATAAATTAAAGGTTCGCCGCCAGTAATAACAACACTTTGCGCGTTAAACGCTTTTACGTTTGCAATAACATCATTAATTTTTGTTAGTGGGTGTATGTTTGCATCCCAGCTTTCTTTAACATCGCACCAATGGCAACCCACATCGCAGCCCCCAATTCTAATAAAATAGGCAGCTTTGCCAGTGTTAAAACCTTCACCTTGTATGGTGTAAAATTGTTCCATTATTGGAAGAATTTCGCCATTGTTTAATAATTGGGTTTGCTCAGGGTTTAAACTATGTAATTTATAATTCAATTGTGTAAAGGTACAAAAGCATTTAATGCGCTTAACATTTGTATGAATTAATATTGTTATTTTTATGCTATGAACATTGGAATTGTTTGTTTTCCTACTTATGGTGGAAGCGGTGTTGTAGCTACAGAATTAGGTAAAGCATTAGCAGATAAAGGGCATAAAGTACATTTTATGAGCTACAACCAACCATTTAGGTTAAATATTTTTAATGAAAATATTTTTTATCATGAAGTTGCAGTTAACGATTACCCCTTATTTGATTACCCACCATACGAAAGTGTTTTGGCAAGTAAAATTGTTGATGTGGCCATGTATGAACAATTGGATGTTTTACATGTTCATTATGCAATTCCTCACGCATCAGTTGCTTATACCGCACAGCAAATTTTAAAATCTAAAAAAATTAATTTACCTTATTTAACTACTTTGCATGGTACAGATATTACTTTAGTAGGCAGAGACCCTTCTTTTGAACCGGTAATTCGTTTTTCGTTAAACCACAGTAATGCAATTAGCGCAGTATCTAACAGTTTAAAAAAAGACACTTTAAATACGTTTAAAATAGATAATAAAATTACAGTTATACCAAACTTTATTAATATAAAAGAATACTCAGTACCAAATTGCCATTGCAATAAACGTAAATACGCACCTAATGGCGAAAAAATTTTAGTGCACGTAAGTAATTTTAGAAAAGTAAAAAGGGTAGAAGATGTACTAAAAGTTTTTGACAAGATTAGAAAAAAAACACCAACAAAATTAATTTTAGTTGGAGATGGCCCCGAAAGAGCAGCAATTGAAGCGCTTTGCAGACAATTAAATACATGCAACGATATAATTAATTTAGGAAAATTAAACGATCCTAAAGATATATTGTGTATTTCGGATTTATTTATTTTACCATCAGAAACAGAAAGTTTTGGTTTAAGTGCATTAGAGGCAATGGCCATGAAAGTGCCAGTAATAAGTACAAACACTGGCGGTTTACCCGAAGTTAATATAAATGGTAAAACAGGTTATTTAAGTAAAGTTGGCGATGTTGATGATATGGCCGAAAAAGCATTAACCCTTTTAACCAATGAAAGTAAATTAGCCGAATTTAAAATGAATGCCTTTAACCATGCTAAAAAATTTGATATTGATGTAATTTTACCTAAATACGAAAAGCTGTATAAACAGTTAATTGATTAATTAAAAATCAAATTTATAACCTACTCCTTTTACCGTTTTAAAATAATCGTCGCCAATTTTTTCGCGTAATTTTCTAATGTGTACATCAATTGTTCTATCGCCAACAACTACTTCATCTCCCCAAACATGGTCTAAAATATATTCTCTTGTAAAAACTTTACCCGGTTTACTGCTTAATAAAACAAATAATTTAAATTCTTTTTTTGGCAAATTAATTTCAATATTTCCTTTTGTTACAGAGTGTTTTTCTAAATCAATTTTTATATCGCCAAAAACTGTTCCGTTAGTTTCTTTATTATCTAAATTTAATCTTCTTAATAAAGCTTTAATCCTACTAATAAAAACTCTTGGTTTTATTGGTTTTGTAATGTAATCATCTGCACCAACATCAAAACCTGCTATTTGCGTATAGTCTTCGCTTCTGGCAGTTAAAAAAGTTATTAAAACATTGTTTAGGCCTTTAATTTCACGCAATTCTCTACACGTTTCAATGCCATCAATATTTGGCATCATCACATCTAAAACAATAAGTTGAGGTAATTCTTTTTTTGCAATTTCTATTGCATCTTTCCCATTATTACAAGACAGAACTTCAAAACCTTCTTTTCTTAAATTGTAACTTAAAAATTCAATAATATCAGGCTCATCATCAACTAATAATATTTTAATTGTGCTTTTATTATGCATAAATTAATAAGTACAAATTTACCATTACTATTAAAATTGTATGTTAAGCCAACATTAACTTAATATTAGCTATAAATTAAAAGGCTTATAATATTAACATTGCATCGCCATAACTATAAAAGCGATATTTTTCTTTAATAGCTTCTTTATAAGCTTTCATTACTAAGTCATAGCCTCCAAATGCACAAACCATCATAAGCAATGTGCTTTCGGGCATGTGAAAGTTAGTAACCATACAATTTGCTACACTAAAATCGTAAGGAGGAAAAATAAATTTATTTGTCCAGCCTACATAAGGGTTTAAGTGGCCTGTAGTGCTAACGCTCGATTCTATGCTTCGCATAACTGTAGTTCCAACAGCACAAACTTTTTTCTTTTTATCTTTTGCGTTATTAATAATTTTGCATGTATCGGCAGAAATTAAAACTTCTTCACTTTCCATTTTATGTTTGGTTAAGTCTTCAACCTCTACAGTTCTAAAAGTTCCTAAGCCTACGTGTAATGTTAATGGCGCAAAATGAACACCTTTAATTTCTAGTTTTTTTAATAACTCTCTGCTAAAGTGTAAACCTGCAGTTGGTGCAGCAACTGCGCCTTCATTTTTAGCAAAAACAGTTTGGTAACGTTCAGAATCTTCGGGCTCATTAGCTCTTTTAATGTATTTTGGCAATGGAGTTTCTCCTAAATCGTAAAGCGTTTTTCTAAAATCTTCGTAACTACCATCGTATAAAAATCTTAATGTTCTTCCGCGGCTTGTTGTATTATCAATTACTTCGGCAACTAAGTTGTCATTTTCGCCAAAATATAATTTATTACCAATTCTTATTTTTCGAGCGGGGTCAACTAAAACATCCCACAAACGGCTTTCGGCATTTAGTTCGCGCAATAAAAATACTTCAATTTTTGCACCAGTTTTTTCTTTATTGCCATACATGCGAGCAGGAAACACTTTGGTGTCGTTAAGCATCATTACATCACCATCATCAAAATAGTTTATAATATCTTTAAACTTTTTATGTGTAATTTTTCCTGTTGCTCTGTCAACAATCATTAATTTGGCATCTTCTCTGTTTTTTGCCGGGTGCTCTGCCAATAATTCTTTTGGCAGATTAAATTTAAACATGGATAGTTTCATACGTTTACTTTAGTTTTTTGCCCTTAAAATATTAAATTGATTACTTTTTAAAACCAGAATTGGCTTTTCGAGAATCAAAATAAATCTTACGGGATTAATTTTGCGTTGCAAATTTATAATTATTATACAAAGTTTAATAACTATTTGTATTAAAAAAACATAAAACCTTAATTTCCATACTTTTTTTATTTATTTTTATCTTTTAAAAATGGACATAAGTCGAATAAAAAGCATAACTCGTAATTATAAAAAAACACTTATAACCATTTTTATTGTTTTAAGTTTTTTCTTAACCGTATCTTTTACTCAAGATTATTTTGAGGTAAGCAAAAACTTAGAAATTTTTAGCTCAATTTTTAAAGAATTAAACTCGAGTTATGTTGATGGAATAAAGCCTGGGCAAACTATTAAAACAGGTATTGATGCCATGCTAAATTCATTAGACCCTTATACTGTTTATTACGCCGAAAATGATATTGAGGATTATAGATATTTAACTACAGGAGAGTATGGAGGAATTGGGACCGAAGTTTATGACATTGATAATAAAATTATTGTAAAAGAACCATTAGAAGGCTTTGCTGCATTTAAAGCAGGATTAAGAGCGGGTGACCAAATTGTTGGTGTAAATGATATTAATGTAGAAGGAAAACAAAGCGATGATATAAGAACATTATTAAGAGGGCAAGGTGGAACAACAGTAAAACTTACTTTAATTAAAGCAGGCCAAAATACAAAATCAGAAATTACATTTAATAGAGAAGAAATTAAACCTAAAGTAGTTCCATTTTACGGTATAGTACCTAATTCAACAGTTGGATACATTAAATTTACAGGCTTTACAACAGAAACTTGTAGTAACGATGTTAAGAAAGCATACTTAAGTTTAAAAGAACAAGGTTGTAAAAGCTTGGTGCTTGATATAAGAGGTAATTTAGGTGGATTTATGCGCGAAGCCATAAATGTTGTAAATTTTTTTATTGATAAAGGACATGAAGTTGTTTTTACAAAAGGAAAAACACAAGATTGGAATAAGAGTTATTTATCTGTAAACCCACCATTAGATAAAGAAATTCCGTTAGTAGTGTTGGTTGATGAAATGTCTGCTTCGGCAAGCGAAATTGTATCTGGTGCTTTACAAGATTTAGATAGAGCAGTTATTGTAGGAAAAAGAACTTTTGGAAAAGGTTTAGTACAAGAAACACGCAGCTTAGCATATAACGCAAAAATAAAAATTACTGTAGCTAAATATTATATACCAAGTGGTAGGTGTGTTCAAGCATTAGATTATTCGCATAGAGATGATGACGGAAGGGTTGAAAAAGTACCAGATAGTTTAATTTATGCTTTTAAAACAAAAGGCGGAAGAATTGTTTATGATGGGGCTGGTATAATGCCAGATGTAATAACAAACAATTTAAATTACACTCCTTTAATTATTGCATTAAACAATCAATTCACTATTTTTAATTATGCAACAAAATATTATTTAAGTCATAAACAAATTAGTCCAGCTTCAAATTTTCAATTAACAGATGCTGAATACGATGATTTTTTAAATTATTTAAATGAAATAAAATTCGAATACAAATCAAAAAGTGAACTTGAGCTTGAAGAAATTAGACGCGATGCAACAAAAGAAAATTATTACAAAGATGTTAAAACAGAGTTTGAAAATTTAGTTACAAAAATTAAAAGTTCTAAAAAAGACGATTTAATAAAACAAAAAGCAGATATTAAACAAGCCTTAGAAGAAGAAATTGTTTCTAGGTACTATTTTCAAAGTGGAAGGATAGAATATACACTTAAAAATGATGGCGATTTAACAAAAGCCGTTGAGTTACTTAAAGATGAAAACAAGTTTAAACAAATACTTACGGTTATTAATAAACCAATTAAACCTTTTAGTATTAATAAAAAATTTCAATGATACTTTGCGCCATTGTAGCTACTGATAAAAAAAATGCAATAGGTAAAAACAACCAATTACTATGGCATTTACCAGCAGATTTAAAATTTTTTAAAAACACAACAATGGGCTGCCCAATTATTATGGGTAGGAAAACATTTGAGAGTATAGGTAGGTTATTACCAGGCAGAGAAAATATAATTATAAGTAGAACTAATTTAACTATAAATGGAGCAGTTTGTTTTACTTCAATAAATGATGCGTTAAACTATTGTGAAAAATTTAATAAGGTTTTTATTCTAGGTGGAGCAGAAATTTATAATCAAACTTTACCTTTAATTACCGAACTATATAAAACTGTTGTAAACGCCGAGTTTGAGGCCGATGCTTTTTTTCCTGTTACAACTAATTTTAAAAGAGTGTGGCATCAATGCCATGATGCAGATGATAAAAATAAATTCAATTACTGTTTTGAAAAGTGGGAAAGAATATAAAGTTTAATCAGTTTTTCTTGAAATAATTATTGTGTGCGTCTCATTTTCTTTTTCAGATCTTTTAAAGTCAACTTTACTTACAATAGTTTCTTTAAATTTAAATTTTTCAAGTAAATCAATAATTAATTTTAAATCGTGGAAATTAAAAAACACCCGATTACCCAAACTATTTGTTTGAAAAGTTGATGATAGTGGATTCCCCTCAACAAAACTCAAATAAATTATTCCTTTAGTGTTTAATAATAAATAGCAATCTAAAATAAGCTTTTCGCATTCTACAGGTGTTAAATAGGGTAAGCAAAACCCACAAATTATACCATTAAATTTTTGATTTATAGTTTCTAAATTTCTACAATCTAATACATTATACTTAGCATTAGGATTGTTTATTTTAGCTAATTCAACCATATTAGTTGAATAATCTATACCAAGTATATTTAAATTAGGATTTTTAGAAAGTAAATATTTTGAAATATTACCAGGTCCACAGCCTATCTCTAGTATATTTGAATTTTTGGTTAAAAGTTTTTCAATGAACAAATCATACGATTCATTGTAAATGTTTAAATCCATAAATCGTTCTTGATAAAGATTTGCTAATTTATTCCAAGTGTTTTTAGTTTCATTAAAATTATCCATAAGTTATTTTTACAGATCTTTTGGTGTTGTAATTTTAATATTTTCGTAATTACCCTTAACTAAATTAATTTCATAGCCTAAAGCCTCTAAAACACTTGCATCATCTGTAAATAATGGGCTTTCGGGTAAATTAAAAGCTTTTTGTATTATTTTTATATTAAAGCATTGTGGCGTTTGTACAATTTTAAATGTAGTTCTATCAACACTTTTGTTGGTTTGGTTATTAACCTGCCTAAGACTTTCAGTTACATCAACAACTGGTATTGCATTGTTTAATTTTTTTGCTGTTTCAAAACATCTGGCAATTGTTTCTTTACTTACAAATGGTCTTGCTGCATCATGTATTGCAACAGTGCCGTTATCATTTTTAATTGTATTTAAAGCATTTTTAACCGATTGAAATCTTGTAGCACCACCTATTACGGTTAAAAAGTTGTTTTCAGTAAAATGTTTTTTTAATAAATCATTTAAATACAATTCATAATCTATATGAATACTAATTACTATTTTAATGTTTGGGTTATAATTTAAAAACTGTTTTATTGTTTTAATAATTATAGGCTCTCCATTTAATTCAATAAATTGTTTTGGTAGTTTACTGTTCATTCGACTACCGGTACCTCCTGCAACAATTATTAAATATTCGTTATTCATTTACTAATATTAATAAAAAAATCCATGTTATTAGCATGGATTTTTTTTAAAATTAAACTTTGATTTTATTTTTTTGCAGCCTCTTTTTTAGGCACAAAATATGTAGTTGTCATGTCAATAAAATTCATAGGATTTTCGGGTAAATTACGAACATGTTTGTGAACTAATCTAAAGTTTTCATCATAAAAAATTGGCATTACAGGCGCTTCATCTAATAGTATTTGCTCAGCTAAGCCTAATAATTTAAAACGTTTTGTTTTATCTCCTTCAACACGAGCAGCCATAAATAACGAATCAAATTTAGCATTTCTAAATCTTGTTGTATTTACATAAGATTTTTCTGTTGCTACTGCAGGAATGTGGCTGCTTAAAAATAAAGTTAAAAACGATTCAGGATCTGGATAATCTGCTACCCAAGCATTTCTAAAAAAGTCAGCTTTACCGGTTTGCATATTATCTAAATGTTCAGAGAAAGGAACTGTATTAATATTAACTTTTATTTTTAAATTTTGGTCTAACATACTTTTAACTACTTCTGCAATTAAAATATTTCTATCACCACCACCACTGTTTATTTCTAAATTAATTTCCGGAAAGCCTTTACCATCTGGGTAACCAGCTTGTTTTAATAATTCTTGTGCTTTAGCAGGATCGTAAGCGTATGCTTTTAATTCTTTGTAAGGATACCCTTCTTTTTCAAAAGCTTCTGTATATGGTACCATTCCATAATCTGCCGATGTTCCTTCTCCTTGAATTGTAAAATCTGCTATTTTATGTCTGTCAATTGCATAGTTAAATGCTAAACGAACATCTTTTTTTGCAAAAACAGGGTTAGTTGTTAAATTAAAACCATAATAATTAGTATTAAGGGCTGTTGAAGAAACAATATTAAATTCATTTTCTGATTTATTTGCATTTTCAAGTTTTCCCATTAACTCGCTAAACATTTCAACAGGAATACGGTAAACCATATCCAAATTACCACGTTTAAATTCTAAAATTTCTGTTTTTTTATCTCTAATAAAACTCCATTTAATTCCATCTAAATAAGGTAATTTATTTCCATGTTGATCAACACCCCAGTAAGATTGGTTTTTTTTCATTATTACTACATCACCTTCTTTAATATTTTCGATAAAGAAAGGACCAGTTCCAACTGTTTTTATACGCATTTCAGCACCATATTTATCAACTGCTTCTTTGGGATATATATAACAACCAGGCATTGCAAGAATATTTAAAAAACTTGCATCTGGATGAACTAAACTAATTTTAAGTGTTGTATCGTTAACAACCGTAACGCCTTTTACAGGAGTACTTTTGCCGGTTTTAGATGCAGCATAACTTTCGTTAGCACCATCAACACGGTCTTTAAATGTTATGTCGTATTGTGTGTTGTTTCCGTCTTGAGTACAAAGTTTATCAAAACAATATTTTACATCAGTTGCATTAGCCATTCTGCCTTTTCCTTCAGGGAAACAAGCATCATCATGAAATTTTGCATTACTTCTTAAGTGAAAGGTGTATTCTTTTTGATCTGCAGCAACCTCCCAAGATTTAGCAATTGCAGGCATTAAGGTTAAATCGTTTGGATTGTATTTAACCAATCCTTCATAAATTTGACTGCCAATGTGAAAACTGTTAATTTCGTTAATAGAAATTGGCATAAGACTTTTAAATGTTTCAACCTCGTTAACTCTTGCAATGCCGCCTAAATAAACCCCACCTTTAGCTTCAGAACCTGAATTTTCATCATTTTTATGATCACCACCACAAGCAACAAATAGTGCAGAAGTTAGTGCTATAAAGCCAATACTTATTTTTTTCATCACTAGATAATAATATATACTTTACAAATATATGTTTTTCGAATTGAAAATGCTACTTTTTAATAAAAAAATGCTGTATTTAAAAAAATACTGAAAATCTAACCTAATTAAGGATTAATCTCCAGTAAAACAGGGCAATGGTCGCTGTGTTTTGCCTCAGTAAGTATAACCGAACGGCTTAGTTTATTTTGAAGAGATTGGGTAGCCAAATGATAATCTATGCGCCAACCTAAGTTTTTACCTCTTGCGCCAGCTCTGTAACTCCACCAAGTGTACTGATGGGGTTCTGGGTTAAAAAATCTAAATGTGTCAATAAAATCATTTGTAATAAATTTCTCCATCCACTCGCGCTCTTCGGGTAAAAAACCGCTTGTGTTTGCATTACTTTTTGGGTTATGAATATCAATAGCTTTATGGCAAATATTATAATCGCCACTAATTATTAAATTGGGTATTGATTTTTTTAAAGTATTAATGTATTCGTAAAAATCATCTAACCATTGCATTTTAAAAGCTTGCCTTTCTTCGCCACTACTACCACTAGGGTGATAAACACTAATTACACTTAAATTATCTAAATCTATTCTTAATACTCTTCCTTCAAAATCATACTTATCAATTCCGCAACCATAAACAACATTTTTAGGTTTAATTTTTGTAAAAATGGCTACACCACTGTACCCTTTTTTTTGGGCTGGGTACCAATACAAATGATAACCTAAATCAATAAACTCATTTACATTTACTTGATCGGGTGTTGCTTTAATTTCTTGTAAACATACAATATCTGGATTAACTGATTTTAACCATTGAACAAAATCTTTAGACATTGCAGCCCTAATTCCATTTACATTGTAAGTTATAAGTTTCATAATCGTAAATATAAAAAGAAATACATTTAAACCACAGTAATGATTTGTATATTTACTTCTTTATTTTTCATGTTTAATTTTTATACTGGCGAGGTAATTTTAATTGATAAACCATATACTTGGAGCAGTTTTCAGGCAGTTAACAAAATTAAACATGCTTTTAAAAATCATCATTCACTTATTTACAATGAGGTTAAAACTAAAGCTAAAATTGGTCATGCTGGCACATTAGATCCATTAGCAACAGGCTTACTAATAATGTGTACAGGTAAAAAAACCAAAGAAATAAATAGTTTTATGGGTTTAGATAAAGAATATACGGGTAAATTTAAGATTGGAGCTACAACACCTTGTTTTGATTTAGAAAAACCTATTGATAATCTATTTAACACTGCTCATATAACATCACAACTCATTTTAGATACAGCTAAAAATTTTATTGGTTTACAAGAACAAGTTCCGCCACTATTTAGTGCGGTTATGGTAAATGGAAAAAGAGCGTATGAATTGGCTCGAAAAGGAGAAACTGTAGAGTTAAAACATAGACCAATTGAAATAAAAGAGTTTGAAATAACCGAAATAAATAATTTAGAAGTTGGTTTTAGAATAGTTTGTACTAAAGGAACTTATATAAGAAGTATTGCGCGTGATTTTGGTTTAGCTTTAAATAGTGGGGCGCATTTAATAGAATTAAGAAGAACTAAAATTGGAAATTTTTATATTGAAAATGCTCTTACAATAGAACAATTTATTAATACAATTAAAATAAGCTAAGTATAGAAACAACCGCAAATACTTTAAATCCTAACGAATGGGTGAATAATTATGCTGATTATTTATTTAAAGTTGCATTTTATAGAGTAAATAATAAAGAAGTTGCAGAAGATATTGTACAAGACACTTTTCTATCGGCATACAAAGCAAAAGAAACGTTTAATGGAACTGCAAATGAAAAAACATGGCTTACTACTATTTTAAAAAACAAAACATTAGATTATTTAAAAAAAGCAAGCACAAAAAACGAAACATTATTAACTTTTACAAATGCTGAAGAAGCACCAAGCTACGACCACTTTTTTAACACCAAAAAATTAGGAAAATGGCAAAAGGAAACGGAGCCTAAAGATTGGCAAAAAGCAGATTCTTTAGCTAATTCTAAAGAATTTTATACTGTATTAAATGCCTGTTTATCAAAGTTACCATTAAAATGGGCTGCTGTATTTAATTTAAATTTAATTGAAGACAATGATAGCGACTTGGTGTGTAAGGAATTAAATATTACCTCGTCAAACTTATGGGTAATAATGCACAGGGCAAAACTACAAATGCGCGAGTGCTTAGAAAAAAATTGGTTAAAACTGTAATGAAAGCAAATACTGAACATAAATATAAATGGTACGAGTTTGGTTGTAAAGACGCAACGTATTTGCTTACAAAACAAAATTTTGTTACACTAAAAACATCTGAAAAAGGCTTATTAAAATTTCACATGTTTACTTGTGGTAAATGCCAAAAGTTTGTAAAACAAATTCAATTGATGGAAAATCTTATTAAAAAAACAATAGATTTTAATAATTTAACATTGTCTATAGAAAAAAAATCATCTATAAATCAACAACTTACAGCATTAATTGACAAAAATCAATAAACGGTGTAAGAAATTTATTAAGACTTCGTACATTTAGTATAAACCTTATAAAAAACAAAATGGAAAAAAAATCAAACTTAGTAACTGCGTCGTTAATCGCAGGTGCATTAATGAGTGCTGCTTCAGTTAGCGCAAGTTCATTATTAAACTACAATGCTTTAGGAACAGCTGGTGAAGTACGTAACTCATTAGTTAAAACTGTTGAAGCTACTTGTGGTGAGAAAAAAGCTGACACAAAAGCTACTGATGCAAAATGCGGCGAGAAAAAAGCTAAAGACGCAAAATGTGGCGAGAAAAAAGCTAAAGACGCAAAATGCGGAGAAGGAAAATGCGGCGAGAAAAAAACTAAAGACGCAAAATGTGGTGAAGGTAAATGCGGTGAGAAAAAAAGTGATGCTAAAAAAACAGAAGCAAAACCTCACTAATTATAAATTTATAAAGGCGCCTTCAAATACTAAATTGAAGGCGCTTTTTTTTTAATAGTATTTTATTTTACAATATGAATCATCAAATAGGAATTGGATTTAGAAAAGACTTTGCCGAAGAGTTTTTAAATGGAAACGAATTAAATCCTGCATTTATTGAGCTTGCACCAGAAAACTGGATAGGAATGGGAGGGTACTGGAAAAAAATTTTAAATCAAGCTGCAGAAAAGTATCCAATAACCTGTCATGGTTTATCGTTAAGTATTGGTAGCCCCGATGAACTTGATGTTGATTTTGTTAAACAAGTAAAACAATTTTTAAACGACTATCAAATTAAAATTTATAGCGAACATTTAAGCTATAGCAAATGCGATAATGCCCACCTTTACGATTTGTTGCCAATTCCATTTAGAGAAGATGCAATTAAGCATATTGTAAAAAGAATTAAACAAGTGCAAGATATTTTAGAAATGCCTTTGGTTATAGAAAACGTAAGTTATTATACTCCATTAGCTGCTGAAATGAAAGAACATGAATTTATTTCGGCTATTGTTAAAGAAAGCGGGTGTAAACTATTATTAGATGTAAATAATGTGTTTGTAAATGCATTTAATCATAATTATAATGCAAAAGATTTTTTAAAAGCTTTGCCATTAAGCGAAGTGGCATATATTCATATAGCAGGACATGAGCAAGTAAGCGAATCGTTAATAATTGACACACATGGCCAAGCGGTAATTGACCCGGTGTTTGAATTATTTGATTTTGCAACTTCATTAATAAAACCTGTACCTGTGCTTTTAGAAAGAGATTTTAATATTCCTGAATTAACAGAATTGCAAGATGAGTTAAACAGATTAGATAAAATTGTTGCAACAAAATGGCAAACTAAAAAAAATTATGCTTAAAGAAGAAACATTAAAGCAACAAAGCTTATTAGCTAATTATTGTAGAACTGGTGTTGAGCCAGTTTTACTAAACGCTAAACAAGAAAACCTACACCATTATAGAAGATTAGTCTTTAATATTGCTTGCGATACACTTGAAACAGCCTATCCAATAACATATAGTTTTTTATCAGAAAAAGATTGGGATGAGTTAACTTATCAATTTTTTTCTGAACATAAATGCAAAACAACACAAGTTTGGAAAATGCCCCTTGAATTTTACGAATATTGTTTAGAAAAAAATATTGCATCAAAACTTAAAATGCCTTTTTTAAATGATTTACTGTATTTTGAATGGTTGGAGTTAGAAGTTCATACAATGCCAGACATAAACTATCCACAGGTTAAAGAAATAGGTAGTTGGTTAAACGATGAAATTGCAATTAATCCAGAATATAAACTTGTTAAATTTGAATACCCTGTTCACACAACTGCTGTTACAAGTGATATTGAAAGCAAAAAAGGAAATTACTTTTTTTTAATTTACAGAGAAAAGGAAACAGGAAGAGTACAGTTTGTTGATTTAAGCATGTTGTATGTTTTTGTTATTGAAAATATTGTAAATGGTAAATTGTTAATAAACATAATAAACGAAGCAAATACATTATTTAATATTAATGATGTTGAAGTGCTTAAAAAACACATTTTAATATTTATAGAAGATTTAAAACAACGCCAATTTATTATTGGGTTTAAAAAATAATAATTTTGAAAAAAGCGTTAAATTATTTTATTAATAGTTGTAATAATTTACAATCAATAGCTTTATTAGGAATAAGATTAATTTTGGCCTATAACTTTTACACAACTGCAATTGTAAAATGGGAAGATATTAATTCAGTTGTAGAGTGGTTTACAAGTATGAATATTATATTTCCAAAAGCAAATGCATATTTTGTTGCCTCAATTGAAATGATTGCCGTTTTTGCTTTTATATTAGGTATAGGCACACGAATAGTTTCAATAATTTTAATGCCTGTTTTAGCCGTTGCAATTTACACGGTTCATTTTCAAAATGGTTACAGTGTAGGTAATAATGGTTACGAAATTCCTTTATACTATATTTTAATGTTAACTATACTGTTAAGTTTTGGTTCAGGTAAATTAAGTTTGGATAATTTTTTAAAAATAAAATAATTGCTTTAATTTTCTTAAACTTTAATTTAGTTTGTTTTTTTATATTAAGAAAATGTTAAGAAAACAACTCAAAAATTAATTTTCAATAATAATTACGTAACACTAACATTACATAGTATTAATGTTACAATTGGTTATTTGCATTACAAAATGTTAAACCAAAATGAACAAATTATTACTAAACTTTTTTATTTTTTTCACTCTTTGTTTAAAAGCTCAAAATGGCCAAATAACAGGGGTTATAATGGATAGCAAAACAGGTGAACCCCTACCTGGAGCAACAATTTTAATTGAAGGAACAAACAATGTGAGTTCGGCCGATTTTGACGGGAAATATCACTTTACTAAATTAACAACAGGAAAAAAATCTTTTATTATAAACTACATTTCTTATACAACTAAAAAAATTGTTGATGTTGAAATAAAAAATAACGACCTTATTAACTTAAATATATTGTTAGAACCAAGCACATTAAATAATTTAAATGAGATTGAAGTTGTTGTTACTTTAAATAAAGAAAATAACACTGCGTTAGTTTTACAACAAAAAAATGCAAGTGTAGTAAGCGATGGAGTTAGTGCCGAAACTTTTAAACGCACACCCGACAGAAACACAAGTGATGTAATTAAAAGGGTTAGTGGTACAACTATACAAGATAATAAGTTTGCAATTATACGCGGCATGAATGATAGGTATGTTAGCGCATATTTAAACGGCGCCCCTTTACCTAGTTCTGAATCAGATAAAAAAGCTTTTTCTTTTGATATATTTCCAGCTAATTTATTAGATAATATAATAATTTATAAAACCGCAACACCTGATTTGCCAGCAGATTTTGCGGGAGGGATTATTCAAATTAACACTAAAAGCATTCCTGATAAAAGTTATTATTCATTTAACATAAGTAGTGGGTATAATTTCCAAACAACATTTAAAGAGTTTAAAACTTACAATGGAGGTAAAACAGACTGGTTAGGATTTGATGACGGAACAAGAGCTCTAAACTCAAATTTACCAACAACAAAACAATTTAATGAATCTACAAACTTAGATAGGATAGAATATGCAAAATTGATGAAAAATGATTGGGCGTTAATAAATAAAAATGCAAACCCTAATTTAAATTTACAATACACAATGGCTAATGTTGGTAAGCTTTTTAAAAAAGAAGCTGGTAGCGTTTTTGCATTAACCTATAATAATACAAATAATAAAACTTTTAATACACGAAGAGAATTTGAAGAACAAAAAGATTCAATTTTAAAAATAAAAGATTTTAATGATTCAATATTTAACAATAATATTTTAACATCGGCATTATGGAATGTTGCAATTAAATTGTCTAATAATAATCAAATAAATTTTAAAAATTTATTTAGTTTAAATACAGATGATAAGGTTGTTGTAAGGAATGGTTTGTTTGATGCTACTGCACCAATTTGGGAAAAATCAAATGTAAGATGGTTTACTCAAAACAGAATTTATACCTCTCAGTTACAAGGCGATCACTTTTTACCTAATCAAAAAATTAAAATTAAATGGGTAGGTGGTTATAGTAACATTTCAAGAAACATACCTAACCTAAGGAAAATGGTTTATCAAAAATCAGGAGGTCTCGAAAATGATTCGTTTAAATATGCTGCTTTAATTGATGCTAACACGGTGTTACCTAATAGTGCAGGGTCAATGTTTTTCTCTAAAAACAATGAACAAATTAAAAGCTTAGGATATGATTTATCTAAAAATTTCAACATTGCAAATACTAAACATGAAATAAAAATAGGCGCATTTCATCAATTTAGAGAAAGAGAATTTCAAGCACGTTTAATTGGATATACTAGATACAGAAAAAATTCTTCTTTACAATTTAATTCTAATTTGTTGTATCAATCACAAGATTCAATTTTTAATGAATCTAATATCGGTGTAATGAATGTTGCAGGACCTTATAATGGAGGATTTAAATTATCTGAAGCAACAACAAATATTGATAGTTATAGTGCAAAATCTTTCTTAAACGCGGCATATATTATGTTAGATTCACGATTAACAGATAAGCTTAGATTTATTTATGGTGTTAGAGCAGAATCTTATAAACAAACATTAAATACATATAATTTAATTAATGAAAGTATTGTAAGCGATACAACAAATATTGATTTTTTACCTTCTATAAATTCAATTTACGCACTTACAGACAAAATTAATCTAAGGGCCGCATTTTATAAAACTGTTGTTAGACCTGAATTTAGAGAATTAGCTTCATTTAATTTTTATGACTTTATCACGGATTTTTCATTATCAGGACAGCCTAATTTATCAAGAAGTTTAATAAATAATTACGATTTAAGGTTTGAGTATTTTCCTGGGTTTGGCCAACTATTTTCAATTTCAGGTTTTTATAAAGACATCAAAAACCCTATCGAACAAGTTAGTAACACTGCAAGCGCTATTCGATCATTATTATATTCAAATGCTAAAAGCGCAACTAACATAGGCATAGAGCTAGAATACAGATTTAATTTTGGTAATGTTTTTAAATTAGATTCTAATAATATACTAAACAATGTATCATTATTTACAAATGTTGCAATAATAAAATCAAAAGTTAATATTGGTGATAACATAATTGGCAATGAAACTAATTTTAGGCCACTCCAAGGCCAGTCGCCATTTATTATAAATTCAGGGTTGCAATATTTAAATGATAAAAATGGTTGGGGAGCTAGTATTAGTTATAATGTTATTGGTAAAAGAATTTATATTGTTGGCTCTGTTGATGAACCTACATATTGGGAAAACTCAAGGCATGTAATCGATTTTCAACTACTAAAAACTTTTAAAAATAATTTTGAAATTAAGTTTAATTTAAAAGATGCAATAGCACAAGATTTTATCTTGTACCAAGACATAAATAAAAATGGCAAATTAGATAAAAATTCTATTAAACAAAACGATTTAAAAAATCATGACTATAATTCAGACAATGTTATGATTAGAACTAAGCTTGCACCAACAATTTCAGTTGCATTAAGTTATAAGTTTTAAAATCAAGAAATAAATCTTAAAGTAATTTCAATTCATTTAAATAAATAATTGTGCTTAACTATTTATTAACCTACGCTTAAATTTTTCATATTGTTTAGTTAACTTAAAAAAAAGATTGGCTAACTAATTTTGTAACATAATTAAAAACATAAAAATGAAAAAATTTTACTTAACGATTTCAGCATTTATTGCAACAACGTTAGCAATCGCACAACCATTTTGGACATCAACTAATTACAAAGGAGCTTTTCCTGTTACAGATAATACACCTGCTACTGACTGGACACATGGGTGGGCTGAATGGGACCCTGAAAATACAAATTACCCAACACCTACCACAACTATTTCAAGCAACATAGCAACAAGCACAACTTTAAGTGGCGTTGTTCATTTAAAAAATATTGTGTCTGTAACAGGCAATTCTACTTTAACTATTTTACCTGGCACTATAATTAGAGGCGATAAAGCAACAAAAAGTTGTTTAATTATAACGCGTGGTTCTGCAATTAATGCCCAAGGTAATGCAACATCACCAATTGTTTTTACTAGCAACGAAACCGTAGCAAATGGAAGAGCAAATGGCGATTGGGGAGGCTTAATAATTTTAGGAAATGGTATAATTAATACAGCTTGTGCAACATGTACAACAAGCAGTTCAAAAGAAAATTATGTTGAGGGATTTGCGACAAATTTTCCAGAAATTTTATATGGTGGAAACAATAATAATGAATCTTCGGGTACTCTTTCTTATGTTCGTATTGAATTTGCTGGTGTGCCATTATCTGCAACCCCTAATTCTGAAATTAATGGTTTAACAATGGGAGCGGTTGGATCTGGAACTAAATTAGATCACGTACAAGTTTCATTTTCGGGTGATGATTCTTTTGAATGGTTTGGAGGAGCAGTTGATGCTAAATATTTAATTTCTTTTAGAGGTTTAGATGATGATTTTGATACAGATTTTGGTCATTGTGGGCGAGTACAATTTGGATTAATTGTAAGAGATAAAGATATTTCAGATGCTGCAGGAGATTCTAATGGTTTTGAATCTGATAATTTTAACCCGGGTTTAGGACGTTTACCTTTAACTAAAACAGTATTTTCAAACATAACTAATGTTGGCCCACGCCGTGATGGTACAGCAATTTTACCTCCAGGCGAAAAATTTGAAAGAGCTTTTTTTACAAGAAGAAACACTGCAATTTCAGTACATAACAGTATTGCTTTAGGTTGGGAAAAAGGATGGGATTTAAATGGTTCTTCTACAGCTGATAATTATTTAAATCCTTCCGATTCAGCATCATTTCAATCAATAGATTTTACTTCGGATATTATTGCAACTTTTTTAGGCCAATCAACAGCAACTATGCAAACTTATGCTACATCAAAATCAATTGATAGTACAAAAACTATTTCACAAATTAATTTTGTAAATGGATTTCCTACATTATTAAATAGCCAACCTGACTTTAGACTAAACGCTGCTTCTACTGTTTCTGCTGGAGCATCATTTACAAATTCTATTTTTACTGGAGGTTTTGTTGATATTGAAAACAAACAAGCTTTTAATTCAACACAAACAATTTTATTTCCAAATCCAAGTACCGAAAATGTTAATCTAATAGTTAATTCTTCAAGCAAAAGTTTAACCAACATTTCTATTTTAGATATTACAGGTAAAATTGTTTTGCCTATTGTTTTAAATGAAAATTTAAATTTAGGTGAAAATAAATTTAATGTTAATGTGAAAAACTTAAGTAGTGGTATTTACTTTGTTGTAATAAAAACCAATAATGGAATAGAAAACATTAAATTAATTGTAGCAAAATAATTACTAAATAAATTCATTAAAAATCGCTCATATAAAATGAGCGATTTTTTTTAGTCTGCAAACTAATAAAATAAGTATAAAAAAAGCATTTTATATATTTTTTTAGCCCCTTTTTTATAACTACAATTAATATTAAAGGAATAAAAGCTTTTTTTTTGTTATTTCTTATTATTTGGCTTTTAAAATATCATATTAGTTTATAAATTAGTATGATTGTTGCTTTTTATAAAAACTGTATTAAAAAATATTAAACTAAAATTATTTTCAATTGGTTATTACATACCTTTTACTTTTAATTTTTTAATTACAATAGTAATTTTAATATTAGCACTTTATTATTTAAACTATTTAAACTCAACTCCTAATTCTTCTTATAAAGACATTGCACAACTTCTAATAAAAGCAATTGTTGTTTTTTTTGTTGCTTTTATATGTTTTGGGCTGTTAACTTCCTTAATACCATTTTTAATTTTTAAGTTAAACAAAAAAAAGAGATTTTTCTCAATAAATACTTCTAGTAATGAGGAAACTAATTTTGATACTATAAATTTTAATTCTTATCCTGTAATTGTGCCTTTTTTAGGAGGAGTTTTTATTCGTTTGGTTTATAATGATAAATTAAAAGGAGACAAAGAATCTCTACATTTTAATACCTCAAATTATTTTAAATTAAAGCTTAATTCATACTTTAACTATAGCTTTAATGAATTAAAAGAATATGATATTACCAATGTGCTAATTTATTTTGAAGATTGTTTTCGTTTTTTTTCATTTGTAGCAAAACATTCTACCAACCATTTTTATAAACCTAAATTACATTCAATTAATGATAACAAATTAAGTTTTACGCCAACAACCAATGTAACAAGCGAGGTAAGAATTGAAGAGTTGAAAAAACTTGAAGGCGAATTAATTAATTATAAAAATTTTGAGTCAAATGATGATGTGCGAAGAATTGTATGGAAAATTTATGCTAAAAATAAAGATTTGGTAGTTAGAATACCAGAAATTTTAGATCCTTTCGCGTCTCATGTAGATGTTTTCGTGTCATCAAATACTTTAATTAATTTAGATAACAATAAAATAAATTATAGTTTATTTTTAAATCATTACAAGCAAACTGTTTTTAATTTTTATAACTCACTCGAAAAAAATAAAATTGAAAACAATTTATATTTTGATAATTATGAATTCACTCAAAGTTTTCAAACTAAACAAGAACAAATTTCATATTCAATAATAAAATTAAATTGGCAAAGTAATACACCATTATTAGAGTTAGTTAAATCAAAATCTAATGCTTTAGTTTTTATTCACTCATTAACCAACCCAAAAGATGTAGAAGATTTGTTAGAAAAATTTAATTACAAATGCCAAATTATTTTTGTTAAACTAAGCAGTACTTTAAAAAATAATATTATAAATGATTGGGTAAATTGGGTATTTATAGAACCTAAGCAAAACGATTTCTTTTATTTAAAGAAAACATATAAAATATCACCTAATTATTTTCAATTATTAGATAATGAAAAAAAAATAGAAAAACTTTTAAAATTAAATAACAAAAATTTAGTTTATAATTGAAAGCATTAAGTAAATATTCAAACAAAGTATTAATTGTTCAATTTTTGATATTAGTAATTCCTACTTTAATAATTGTTGGTTATGGCTTATTTAGATTAAATAATTTTTATTCTATTTTAGAAAACAACTATTTAAGTCAAACGTTTTATTTTGTTATTGGACTTATAAGTTCATTGATTTTGTACAGATATAATTTTAGATTTATCTCAACATTTTCTCTGTTACTACTAATAAATTTAATTATTTATGATGTTATTGAACGGTTAAATATTGGCGAGTTTGATGTGTTTTATTATTCTGTTAAATTTTATATTTTATCTGTGTTATTTTGTTTTGGTTGGTTAATTGGATATGCCTTTACAAGAAATAAAACAATTGTTATTTTATGGACTACTTTTTTAGTATTTACCGAAGTAATTACTTTAAGTAAAACCAACAACTTCGAAATAAATTCGATAGTAACAAGCATTATTCCTGCAATATTATATTTTGTTTTTATTTTATTTTCATATGAGTTAATTAAAAAGTATAAATCCAACCCTAAACAACTATATAGCAAATCAATTAAACAACTATCATTGTTTGGCATTTTAATTTTAATATTTCTGTTTTTTACTTCTCAATTATTTAAACATGATTTTAAAGCAATAGAAAAAGAGTGGGGTGGGGGCAAAAGTAAAGATAACAAAAGCAATAACGGTCAAGGCGAATCAATGACTGAAAACGGAAAAGATGGAGGAATAAAAAACAAAGATCAATCTAAATTAGCAGGAAATTTAAATAAAGATAAACAGTTAGTTTTTGTAGCAAAACTTAATAACTATTTTGTAAATACAAACATTCCAAATCCACTTTACTTTACTGCTAATTATTATACAAAGTTTGATACTGCAACACAAACTTTTGAAATAGATGATAAAATGCCTTTTAATGATTTGTTTTCTCCAAATCCTTCAGAAATTCCATTATATTTTAAAAAAACAGACTCAAGCATCATTAAAAAAAGTTTAGGAATTTTAAACAGAGAAATTATTAGTGCTGAGGTTTATAAGGTTGCAATGTCGCCTGAGAGTTTTGTTGCACCATCTAATGCCTTTTATTGTCAACCAATTACTGTACCTGATGAATTTAAAGATAAATATAAAAGTGCTTATTTGTCAAAAATGTGGGTAAGCCAATTAAATAGTGCTTATTTTATATATAATCCAGCAGGAAATAAAATGTTAGAAAATTTTCAAGAGGATAGATTTGAAATATTAAGAACAATTTCAAATATTAAAGGGCCTAATAAAAGTTTTGATGATTATTATACTTATATGCCAAAAAACACCGAGTATAATAGAATTAAAATATTAGCAGATAGCATAACAAAAGACTTTGTAGCGCCTATAGACAAGGTAATTGCAATAAGAAATTATTTTTTAAGCAAAGACCAATTTAACCAACCATTATACAAGTACACAGATAATCCAGGTGTACCCGGATTGCCAAGCGCCAATAAATTAAATTATTTTTTATTCGAAAATCGAAAAGGTTATTGCGCTTATTTTGCAGGTGCAACTTTATTTATGTTACGTTCTTTAAATATTCCTTCAAGAATTGCAGTAGGATATTTAACTGAAGACAGAAGCAGTAAAAACCCAGGATGGTATTGGTTTTACCATGATCAAGCTCATGCATGGGTTCAGGTTTATTTTCAAAATTATGGTTGGATAGATTTTGATACTACAATTCCTGATGTTAATACTCAACAAGCATCTCAACCTGATGGAACTCCACCACCAGAAGTACCCGCAACATATTTAGTAATTGATGGAGAAATAACAAAAGTAGATACGTTAAATAAAAAACTTACAGTAAACACTAAAAAATTTTTATATCACGATACAGAATTTGTTTCTCAAAATTTTATAGTTACAATTAATGATGTAAGTTTAGCCGATATACATAATGATACAGGAAAAGTTAGTTTAAATAAATTAGTTGAAGGAGAACGAGCAACATTAGTTTCGCATGCAGAGGTTTTAAAAAACATTTTTATTTCTGATGATAAAACCGCCGAAAAATTATTAAAAAAATTAAAACAACCTTTGCCAATTGATGAAGTTAAATTGATGAAAAAAATTGAAGAGAAAGATAAAAAACAAAATAAAAACAAAGAACTTAATAATAAATTTAATTGGGTTAATTTTTTTAAAGTTTTATTAGTTTGTATTACAATTGCTATAATATTAATATTTTGTATGCCAATATTAATATTTTTATTTTTCAAAACTAAAATTAAATTTAGAGGTAAATCACAAATTGCAGCTATACAACGCACAATACATTTTTATTTGCATCAATTAAAATCTTTACCAATTAATGAAAAATCTCCTAGTATTATCGCTCAATTGATTGATAATAAATTTGGAACGAAAATGATTGTGTTAAATAATTTATATCAAAAATGCTATTATTCTAAACAGCCTTTAACTAATGAAGAAGAAAATTACTTACAACAATTTTATAACTCTAATTTTAAACTAATTAGTTCAAAATTTTCTATAAAACAAAAAATTTTAAGCTTTATAAATATAAAACAAACAATTAATTACTTTAATATAACTAAATAAAAATGGAAAATATCTCTGAAACAATTAAACCAGAATCAACAAAAGTTGATGAGCTAATAAAAAATGTGGAGTTAGTAATTAAAGGGAAAACGCCACAAATTAAATTAGTGTTAACCGCACTATTAGCAAAAGGGCATATACTCATGGAAGATAACCCTGGAACAGGGAAAACAGTTTTAGCTAAAACTTTAGCGCAAAGCATATCAAATAATACCAATCATTTAGAAGCTAGTTTTAAACGCATTCAATTTACACCAGACTTATTACCTATGGATTTAATAGGTTCACACATTTTTGATGATAACAAAAAAGAATTTGTTTTTAAAAAAGGTCCTTTATTTTGCAATGTTTTATTAGCAGATGAAATTAATCGAGCTTCGCCTAAAGTACAATCAGCATTACTTGAATGTATGGCTGAAAATCAAATCACAATAGGAGAAACAACTTACCCTTTAGAAAAAATGTTTTTTACAATAGCTACTCAAAATCCAATTGAAATGGAGGGAACTTATCCTTTACCTTCTGCGCAATTAGACAGATTTTTTATAAAGTTATATTTTGGATATGTAGATGCTGAAACGGAGTTAGATATATACAATAATTATTTAAATATTATTAAAAACACTAATAATGTAAAACCAATAGTTTCGTTAAATGAAATTATAAATATGCAAACAGAATGTGAAACAGTTTTTATACACCCCGAAATTGTAACTGCTGTTAAAAACATAATAATTCAAACACGCCAACACCCTGAAATTACTTTAGGTGCTTCAACCCGAAGTGGAATTTCATTTTTAAAATGTTTAAAGGCTTTTGCATATGTAAACAATAGAAAATTTGTTACAGAAGATGATTTGTCTAATTTAATAACACCAGTTTTAGATCATAGACTAATCTATAGAAATAAGGAAGCTAAACAAAAATTATTAGTTTCGTTTTTAAATAAAGAAATTGAACGACTAAAAAAAGTTAATTTACAAGCATAATTGATAGAGTGAGTTTGAATAATATAAATAGTTGTTTTTTTATCAATAAAAAGGTTAAATGTTTTTTTAAAAAATATATTGTTTTTACTTTTTTAGTATTTAATAATTTAATAAATGCTCAAAATTCTCCATCAAGACATGAAATAGATGCCAAAAGAAATGGGTTAGATATGACTTCAACAGAAGTTTTGCCACGCAGTAGAGAATTTATAAGATTAGACAGTACATACTATGTGGGTTATTTAATTGAAGGAATTTATAAATACGAAAGAAGTAGCGATTATTTAGGGTATCAATTGGCCATTAAACCTTTATACAAAGCATTAATTTTATTTGAAAATGATTATTCGTTAAACTTGAAAAATTTATTTTCGTCAACTGATTATTTCATTAAAAATAACCAACTTTTTAGCGATTTTTATTCAATAGTGAGCACATTACAATTTTGTTATAATAATATTGAAATGCCCGACTCCTCAATGGCTCTTATAAATAAAATTGAAGGGTATAATTTTCAAAGAGATTTTTTTTCAACGGGTGCAGATAAAGCATGGTTATATCATCGTAATAGGTTTTACACATCAAATAAATTTTCATTTTTAAAAAATTCAATTTCAGAAAATGAACAAATGGCTTTTAATTATTGTTACGAGCAAATTACAAAAATTAATAAAAATAAAACCCTAAATGACGCTTGGTATGGGCCATATCACAGTTCGGGTGATTTAATGTATGTTTACCATAACCTTGCAATTATACACAACTATAATAAAAATTATGATAGTACAGCTTATTATCAACGGTTATTAATGGATGCAGGAAGATTATCATGGAATAATTATGCAAACGACCAACAAGAACTTGGCAATTTTAATATAGCAACCGAAAATTATTCTAAACAAGAATATTATGGAAGAAATTTTCAACTAAGCGAACCTAATTATTATTTACCTACAATGTTAATTTATGCTGGAAAAACAAAACAAGCCATTCAAAACACACAAAATAAAATTTCTGAATCAGGCTCTACTCCAGGTTTTGGTTGGTATAATATTGCTTTAGCTAGAGCATATTTATACGATGGACAATTAGATAGCGCAGAAGTGTTTTTAACTAAAGCGGCTAACTTTAAAGAAATTCATATTGGAACCACATTAACACAAAGTCAATATGAGTTTACAATTAATTTATTACGGTTACAACTAATTAATAAAAAAATTGCTTTATTAAAATTTACCAATAGAGGATGGTGGTTTTCATTTGATTTGTTAGATTATGTTGCGTTTAATTTTCAAAAAATAATGTTAGAGTATGTTTTAGTAAATCAACTATCATCTAATTTAGAAAGAGAAAGGTTAATTTATGATTTATTTTGTTCTGAAAGCACTGTAACCTTTGATGAATCCTGGTTTTTAATAAAAGAATTTTCTAAAAAATACTTTATTAATAAATATGATAAGTATTTAAATACGGATAAACGAGAAAAAATTAACAGATATTTTGAATTATTTAAATTAAAACTTATACAAGAAAATGATGATGAAAAAAAAGCAAATGATCTAGCAACTCAATTAGTTTATAAAACATTAACAGGCTCAAACAACTCAAATCCAAACGAAATTGCTGATAAAGAATATGAAAAACTTTTTATTTATAGATTACTTGAAGCATGCGCTCAAACAAGCGACAACAAAGAAAATTTTACACAAAAATGTTATGAAGCATATCCTGAATTATTACCATTTTCAGGTTTAACAACTAAATTTGAGTTAACTATTACCGGCACAAATGATGCAACTATAGAAAAAGTAAAAGAAGATTTATTGAATTGTAATATTGAAGTTACAAAAGGAATTAATTTACCTCAAGCTAATATAAATTTTGAACAAAAAGGCAATACCTATTTAGCAACTGTAACAGTTAAAAATTTTAATTCAGACACTGAAACAAAAAGCACTTTAGTTTTTAATAACTCCAATAATATTGGGGCTGAATTAGCCTTAAGATTATTTGGAAAAGGAGGCGCAACAAAAATTTAAATAAAATTATTTATAGGATAATTTTTTAAAACTTCCCAAACAGTATTTAGTTTTAAAATGGAAATAGAATTAACATTAAAGCTGCAATTGCAATTATACAGATTTGTTTCCTGCCAAATATCATCAAATTGATGTTTTTTTAAATCCCTAAATGCTAATGTAATATGAGGATGAAAACCTCTCAAATTATTTATCTCATTTTCAATTTTAAGATTACTGGATATAAAATGTTTGAGAGAATTATAAAGTTGATTTAAGTTTTTATTAGGTGTTAAATCTGCATAAATAACGCGTTTATCAAAGTACCCAAACCCTTTAATTTCAAGAAATAACTCTTCATCAAATTTAAATAGACTTAATGCATTTAATAAATGTTTTTCTTTATCTATTGAATACTCAAAAGGCATATGTAAAGTTATATGAGCCGGACTTCTTAAAGCACCTTTTAGATTAAATTTTGAACTCAAATTTAATTTTAATTGTTCAATAACAGTTAGTGTTGGCTCTGGTAAAACTATAGCTATAAAGTACTTGTTATTCATAGAAATAGAATGTGAAATAATTCGCAAAATATGTTATTTTTGTTGAAATTAAAAATTATGCAAATTATAATACCAATGGCCGGTAAAGGAAAAAGAATGAGGCCACATACTTTAACTACCGCTAAACCTCTAATTGCTGTTGCTGGTAAACCAATTGTACAACATTTAGTAGAAGATATTACAAAGGTTTGCGGCGAAAAAGTTGCTGAAATTGCATTTATTATTGGTCCAGATTTTGGTGCAGAAGTTGAGCAAAATTTAATTAAAGTTGCCGAAAGCCAAGGTGCAAAAGGCACAATATATTATCAAGAAAAAGCTTTAGGTACCGCACACGCTATAATGTGTGCTAAAAATTCTATAAAAGGAAAAACAGTTGTTGCTTTTGCAGATACGTTGTTTAAAGCTGATTTTGTGATGGATACAAACCAAGAAGGCGTAATTTGGGTACAAAAAATAGATGACCCTCGCCAATTTGGTGTAGTTAAACTAAATTCGGATAATGTAATTACCGATTTTGTTGAAAAACCACAAGAGTTTGTAAGTGATTTAGCAATTATAGGTATATATTATTTTAAAGATGGCGAGTATCTTAAAAACGAATTGCAATATCTTTTAGATAATAATATTACTGATAAAGGAGAGTTTCAGTTAACTAATGCATTAGAAAACATGAAATTAAAAGGAACTAAATTTAAACCAGGACAAGTTACTGAATGGTTAGATTGTGGAAACAAAGATGCTACTGTTTACACAAATCAAAGAGTGTTAGAATTTAAAAATGGTAATAAAGAATTAAAAGGAAAAAACATTAAAAATAATAATAGCATAATAATAGAGCCTTGTTTTATTGGTGATAATGTAGTGTTAGATAATTCAATAATTGGGCCCCATGTAAGTATTGGTAGTAACTCAAATATTTCTAACACAATTCTTTCAAATTCAATAATACAAAATGATGTAAAAATTAGTGGCTCTAATATTTTTAATAGTATGATAGGAACAGGAGCCGAAGTTAAAAGTAAAAAGTTAGATTTAAGCATTAGCGATTACACACAAATTGTTGCGTAGTTTTTATATTATATTAATTTGTTTTTTGTTAGTTGCTTGTAAATCAAGTAAACAAGCAAAAAGCAGTAAGGGTATTGAAAAAAATACAAATTCAAACAACACTAGTTTATTGGAAGTAGAAGAGTTGGCTTTTGGAAGGAGCTTTATTGATGGTTGTTCTGCTAAAATAAAAAATGATTTAGATATAGCATTAAAATATTTTTTAGAATGTCAAACTATTAATCCTAAATCTGCCGCTGTTAAATACGAATTAGCTAAAATTTACCTCGAAAAGAAAAGTATTTTATTAGCACTTGAAAACGCAAAATTTTGTGCAACAGCAGATGTTAAAAACGAATACTATCAAAAAATTTTAATTGATTGCTATAACGAAAACAAACAATATAACCAGGCTATTAAAGTTTCAGAAAATTTAGTGAAAAATTTTCCTGATGTAATTGAATTTAAAGAAGATTTAGCTATACAGTATGCATCAATTAATGAGTTTAACAAATCATTTAATTTATATAATGAAATAGAAGCCGTTTATGGCATTAATGAACAAATTACAAATAACAAAGTTAAATTATTAAATAGTCAAGGAAAAACAAACGAAGCAGAAAAAGAATTATTAAAACTTTGCGCAACCGACAATTCAAATACCGATTATTTAGTTAATCTGGCTGAATTTTATGAAGAAACTAATAAACAACAAAAAGCTAAAGAAATTTACGATAAAATTTTAGAAATAGACCCTAATCATCCCACAGTTAACTTATCATTAAGCGATTATTATAATTTACAAAAAGAACCCATTAAAAGTTTTGAATATTTAAGAAAAGCATTTCATAATCCTGATTTAGATCCAACAGCAAAAGCTACTATAGCATTTAATTATTATTTACGTTCTGAGAAAAGTGGAAACAACCAGTTATTTAATCAAGGAAAAGAACTCGCTGAAATTTTTATAAAAGTTCACCCTAAAAATGCTGATGCAAATGGTGTAATGGCTGATTATCTAATGCTAGAAAATAAACCAAAAGAAGCATCAAATTATTATTACAACGCTGCAACTTCAGAAAAAAGTAATTATAAAATTTGGGAACAGTTAATGTTTGTTTATAACGAATTAAATAGATTCGATTCACTAAAATCAATAAGCACAAAAGCTATTGAGTTTTTCCCTAATCAGCCAAATGTTTATTTTTTTAACGGCTTAGCAAATATTAAATTAAAAAAATATCCCGAAGCCATAAGCGCATTAAAAGATGGATTAGAATTTGTTATTGATAATAAAGCACAAATGCTATCCTTTTATTTTAATTTAGGCGAAGCATATTTTTATAATAATGAATTTGAAAAATCTGATAAAGCCTTTGACGACGCTTTAAAAATTGATTCTGATAACACTCAAGTATTAAATAATTACGCTTATTATATTTCTGTTAGAAAAAGCGATTTAGATAAGGCCGAAAAATTAGCCAGAAGATGTAACGAGTTGCAACCAAATAATAGAAATTATATGGATACTTATGGTTGGATTTTGTTTCAACAAAAAAAATACCCAGAGGCAGAAAAGTGGTTGAAAAACGCATCAAACATTCCCCCTCCAAATGCAAACATTTTAGAGCACTATGGCGATGCGTTATTTAAACTAGGAAAAACAAATGAGGCTTTAAAATATTGGCAAGATGCCTTAAAAATTGCAGAAAAAAACGAATTATTGGAAAATAAAATTAAAAAGAAAGAAATTGTTGAATAAAAATAAAATAGTATTAATTATATCATTTTTTTTAATTGTTGGATTTGCTTGTAAAACTAAAAAACAAACACAAACAATAACCAAACCTAAAGAGCAGATAGACACTATTAACGAAAAATGTAAGCTCGATTTTAAAAACAGTAAAGCGTTAACCAAATACATGCAAGAGAATGAACTAAAATTTAATTGGTTGTATTTAAAGGCTAATGTAGAAAGTAATGTTGATAAAGATGAAAATACTTTTGATGTTAAGGTAAGAATTAAATACGATAGCGTAATTTATATTGTAATTGAAAAACTATCATTAGACTTTGCTAAAATTTTAATTACGCAAGATAGTGTTAAAATGAGATTTGATTTAAAGCGGCAGTATTTTAAAGGTGATTTTAAATTTATAAATGAACTTTTAAATACTGATTTAGATTTTGAAGTACTTCAGTCAGTACTAGTTGGTAATAGCGCAAAGTTTTACGACGATGATGAAAAGCTAAAACCTGTAACCGATCGCGTTAATTGTAATTATAAATTAAGTACCGAACGCAAGAAAAAACTTAAAAAAATAGAAAATGCAAACGAACAAGTTAAGAAAGCATTACAGGTATTAACATTAAATCCTGATAACTTTAAAATTGTTAAAAATGAATTTATTGACCCTATAACTAACAGAATATTTATTGCTAATTATCAAAAATTTAGTTCAATTGATAGTGTTTTTGCACCAAGGCTTGTTAATATTGATATAGTTGCAGAGAAGAAAGCAAAGCTAAAAATTGAGTATGTTCGTATTGAAAAAAATATACCTCAAAAAGTTAATTTAAATATCCCTAAAAGTTATGACTCAATTGAAATTAAGAAAAAATAGCATTAACATTTTAATAATGTTGTGTTTATTTTTTTCATTTCAAATAGTTAAGGGCCAATCAAATAGTAAAACAACTAAAAAAGATCTTGAAAATAAAAAGAAACGCATTAATGATGAAATTGATGAGATAAACTCTATGTTAAATAAAACTAAAGCAAACAAAAAAAACAGTATTGGCGCATTAGTTAACATTAATCTTAAAATAGAAAAAAGACAAGAATTAATTTCTACAATAAATGCAGAAATTGCAATATTAAACCAAAATATTAAACAAAACGAAGGGCAGTATAATACATTAAAACAAACTTTAGAAAAACTAAAGTTAGATTATGCAAAAATGATAATTGCAGCACAACGTAATCAAGATGCATACAGCAAATTAATGTTTCTTTTTTCTTCAGAAAATTTCAATCAAGCATATACAAGGCTTAAGTACATGCAACAATATAATACTTACCGTAAAAAACAAGCTCAAGAAATTACAACAACCCAATTAGAAATTTTAGCAAAACTGGATGAATTAAAAGCACAAAAACATGAAAAAAATGTATTATTGGGCGTTGAAGAAAGTGAGAAAAAAAATCTAGATTCTGAAAAAACAGAACAAGAAGAAGTTTTAACTAGTTTACAAACTAAAGAGAAAGAACTTAAGCATGAATTAGAAAAGAAAAAACAAGATGCAATAGCATTACAAACCGCAATTAAAAAATTAATAGCCGAAGAAATTAAACGTAAGGCCGAAGAAGCAATGAAAGAGGCCCAGGCAAAAGCTGCTAAAAAAGCATTAGCCGAAAAAGAAGCAAAAGCTTTAGCTGATAAAAAGAATAAAAAAGATAAAAAAAATAACACTAACACAACAACAAATAATAATACGGAGGTTGTAGAAGTTAAAGTAGAAAAAAAAGAGAATTTATTTATGCCTGAATTAACTCCTGAGGCTGAAGCTTTAAGTGATGATTTTGAAAATAATAAAGGAAAATTACCTTGGCCTGTAATGAAAGGAATGATTTGCGAAAGTTATGGCGAGCATGAGCACCCCGCAATTAAAGGATTTATGATGATGAATAATGGTGTTGAAATTTGTTCAAATAATGGCGCACAAGCAAGAGCAGTTTTTGCAGGCGAAGTTACGGGTATAACAGTTTCCCCTACTGGTGGAAAATTTGTAATTATAAGACATGGAGAATATTTAAGTGTTTATACAAATTTAACTGAGGTGTTTGTAAAAACTGGGCAAAAAATTACCATTAAACAAGCTATAGGAGTTATTGGATTTAATGACGATGAAGGGAAATGCGCCATGAATTTTCAGGTATGGAAAGGACAAAAAACTTTAGACCCTGCAGGTTGGCTTATTAATGCAAGATAATTAACGTAAAAAATAAACATTCGAAAGAATTATTTTCTCTGTTTTTAAATCAAAAATTTCTACTCTAATTTTTTTTAACTCTGCTACGCATGTCCCATTAATTTGAGATTTTAATTTATAATAAGTATTAAAAGGGCTTTCATTATTTTTTAATTTACCAAAAACAACTTGATATTGTAAACCAGAAATATATTGTAATTGAATTATACTATCGTTACCAAAAGCTTTAAATAAACCGTTACAAGTAGTTAAAATGTACCTTTCTTTTAAACTATCAGGTAAAACATAAATAAATTTATTTAAAACGGGTTTATCTTCAATTAAAGAGTCTTTTATTTCGCCTAGCTTATAAAACAGAAACAACTCAGTGTTTTTTTTAAACTTTATCTGTTTTTGAGAAAAAGTTGAAAATGAACAAAGTAAAAAGATAAGAACGAATAAATTATTCTTTTTCAATTTCTCTTTTAACCTCTTGTATTTGCTCATTAATTTGCTCGGTTAAATGACTAGTGCCATTTTGTATATCTTTTTGTATATTTCCTGTTGCATCTTTAAATTCTCTAATTCCTTTACCCAAAGTACGAGCAATATTAGGAATACCTTTACCACCAAATAACAATAAAACAACAAACAGAATTAAAACAACCTCACTTCCCCCTAAATTTAAAAATAAAATTATATTTATATATAATAAAGCCATTACTTGTTTCGCATAAATTTATAAACTGTTATTGCTCCTCCAATAAATACAATTGCTACAAAAACAACTATAAAATATTCGCCATAACTAATTTCTTGTTGCATAGGTACAAAGGTACAAAAAGGTTTTTAATTAACTCTTAATTTGTCGTTCTCTTATTTTTTGAGCTGGATTTCCTTGGTAAATGGAATTTGGTAATAAGCTACATGTAGCAATGCTCCCAACAGTTAATATGGTATGACTTCCTATTCTAACTCCAGGGCAAACAACAGCCTTTGCGCCAACCCACGAGCCCTCTTCTAAAGTAATTGTGCCAACCATTAAATCAAATGTGGTTTTTTTATAATTATGATTTCCGCACAATAACATTGCGCCTTGCGAAACACAGGCATTTGACATAATTTTAACAGTTGTTAAATTATCTATCCAGGCATATTCTCCTATCCAAGCATTGTTTCCAATAACTAAATGCCAAGGGTATTTAATAGAAACATGGGGTTTAATAATTACACCTTTGCCTATTTTAGCTCCAAATAACTTTAATAAAAACCTTTTTACGCCATAAATAGGGAATGAAGATTTAAAAAACATAACATTCACTATATACCATGTTACACGTTTTAATAAACTTGCTCCTGGCTTATACCAATCATTATTAAATGTACTTAAGTCTGTTTTTAATGCATTCATTAAATGAATTTTTATAATTATTAATAGTGCCTTCTAAATTTAATTTATTGCTAATATACAAATTACATGATTTTCTTATTTCAAAAAATTTTTCAGTTGGTAAACTTGCATAGTATTCAATTGATTTAACAAACGCTGTTGCGTTATTTTCATTAAAGTTAAAGCCCACATTTTCTTTTTCTAAATCTAACCATGGGGTATTATTGCTTATTATTACAGGACATGAACTTAATAAACTTTCAACAATTGAATGACCAAAATTTTCATTCATCGTAGGTAATAACAAACAATCCTCATTCATTAATGTTGTTTGAACCTTGTTAAATGGGATATTACCTTTATATTTTACATTTACATGGTTTGGAAGCTCATTTATTAATTGTAAGCAATCTTCCCAATAATTTTGATCTTCTATGTTGCCATAAATTGAATAATTTATTTTGTATTGAGGAGATACAGATTTTAAATAAGTTAATGCTAAATGTAAATTTTTAACTTTTGCTATTCTTGATAAATAAAATAAATTTAACTCATTTACAGTTTTGTTTTTATTACTAATTATAGCTGAAAATGAACTAATGTTTGGAAGAATGTAAACTTTACTGTTTGGATATTTTGAAATTATTTCTTTTTCTTCAATTTGGCTACTGGCCTGAAAATAAATAGAATTATGCCAGTTTAAAAGTTTTGATAATATAAAAAACAATTTCTTTTTAGGTGATTTAATTTTTAAGGCCCCTAAACTTAACATTCCTCGAGGAGCTAATAAAATTGAACAATTAAAAGCTTTTTTATTTTTTAAAATATTTAATGAAAATTTCCACGACCAAAAACTATTTAAATAAATTAAATTTGGATTTATTGATTGAATGTTTTTTATAACATCACTTGCTAATAAGGTTGATGTGTTGTGGTAATAATAATTAACTTTATTTTCTACAAACCATTCGTTTTGTTTTATGTTTTTGTAGGGTAAAGTTGAATTTAAATCGGTATTTGTGGTTATAATGTAAAATTCAAATTCTGATTTTAAAAATTCAACTAAACTAAAAATAGATCTAACAGGACCACCTGCATTGTTTCCAGGTAAATACCATTGTGTTAATAGAGCTATTTTAGGTTTAATCAATTTTAATTTTATTTTTATCTATCCAATAATTTAATACTACTAAATGCCAAATTCTACTCCAAGTTATTGTAGCATCATTTTTTAAAAAGGCATTCCATAAATTATTAATTGAATTTGTTTGAAAAATATTTTTTTGTTCAAGAGAAACAATGTTTTTTTGACAAAAATCTTTCAATTCATTTTGCATCCAATACTTCCAAGGCAAGGTAAATCCCATTTTTGGTCTGTTAATAATTTCATTTGGCACCAAACCATTTAAACTATCAATAAGCAATTTTTTAGGCGTTGTAGGAAATTTATACTCATCAGATACATTTAAAACATAATCTACAAGTTTATAATCTAAAAAAGGTTCTCTCACTTCTAATGCAACAGCCATACTCATTTGGTCAGTATCTCTAAGTAAGGTATTGGTAAGGTATGTTGTTATTTCTTTAATTGAAATGGTGCTTAGAATATAATCAGGATATTTTAAATTGTAGTTATTTAAAGTTATTTTATTATTTAACTTAATTAATGTTTCTAGTTGTTTTTTTGTGAATAATGAACGGCTTAGTTCATAACAATTATCTATATTTATTTTATCTTGAGATAATACTTCAGCTAATTTTAAATTACGAATATTTTTTTTCTTTAATACTATACTTTTTCCTGCACCAACTCTTATAAACTTAGGAAATAAATTTAACCATTGTTTGTTTTGTATAGAATATAAATTTTTAAAAACATCGTATCCAGCAAATAATTCATCTCCACCAATACCACTCATAGCCATTGTTATTCCTGCATTTTTAGTTGCTTTTGATACTATGTATGTATTTATTCCATCTCCACCAGGGCTATCCATTTTATCTAAAGCTTCTGGCAAAGTTTTCAAAAAGTGTTCAGGTGTTAATTTAATTTCAGTATGATTAGTGTTAAATTTTTTACTAATTTGTTTAGCATATTTACTTTCAGAAAATTCGCTTTCATCAAAACTAATATTAAATGTGTTTATTGGTTCAGAGCTTATATTACTCATTATGCCAACAATAGCACTAGAATCTATGCCTCCTGAAAGGAAGGCCCCAAAAGGCACATCGGCTTCTAATCTAAATTGAACCGATTGGTGTAAAAGTTCATTAATTTTAGTTGTAGTTTCTTTATATGAAATTTTTTCTGTTGGTTTTATTTCTGGTGTATAATATGTAGTAATTGTTGGATTATTGTTTACAATTTCAATATATGAACCTGGCTCAAGCAGCTTTACTCCTTTAACAATTGTATTAGGCGCATTAATGCTTTGGTATTGGGTATATTCTGAAATGGCATCTTTGTTTAATGAAAAAGATTTTAAACCACAATTAATTATTGCCCTTATTTCGCTTGAAAAAATAAATGCATCATTATAATAATGATAATATAACGGTTTTACTCCAAATCTATCTCTGGCTATAAATGTTTGTTTTGTGTGTTTATCATAAATTGCAAATGCAAACATGCCATTAAAATAATTTAAGCATTGTTTACCCCATTTTATATACGCTGCTAAAACTACTTCTGTGTCAGATTGTGTTTTAAAAATGTAAGGAATTGAGCCAGAGCCATGGGCACTTTGTTGTAATGATAGTTTTAACTGTTTGTAATTATACAACTCACCATTATAAACAATTACATATCTATTATCGCTTGAATAAAAAGGCTGATTACTAATTTCAGATAAATCTATTATAGATAATCTTGTGTGTCCAAAGGCAACATTTTCATCAGAATAAAATAAACTAGCATCTGGACCTCTATGTTTTAACAAAACATTCATTTTTTGAATTAGGGTAACCAAATTTTCTTCACTAATATTATTTGAAATTATACCGTTAATTCCACACATGTTATGCTAGTTTCTGTTCTAATTGATTATTTTCTTTCTCTTCTTCTAATTTAGCTTCTTCGGTTATCATATTTTTATAATTATAATAATACATCCAACAAAAGAAAAAGAAACCTCCTAAAGTATAATTTCCTTGCCTTAAATATTGTAGAAAAATTACAATAAACAAAGCATTGCTTATAATCCAATAATCTTGATTTAGATCATCTCCAAGTCTCGGTTTACTAATGTAAAATTTAAACATAAAATACAAAAGAAATAAAACACCAACTAAACCTGCTTCAGAAAGTGTTCTTAAAAATGTAGAATTAGCATCAGCGGCATTAAATTTATACACACCACCTAATTTTGCTGTTAAATTATATTTAGCATAAGCAATTTCATGTGAGCCCAAACCACTTCCAAATAAATAATTATTTTCTAAGTTTTTCATGGCAACATAATAATTATTGTATAGTACAAATGATGAACCATGTATAGATCTAATTAATCTAATGGCTTTTTCTCTTTTTGCAGTTTGGCCCATAGGTTTACTATTATCTTCATCTAATAATCCTTCAACAAAAGTTTTGTTTAAACCATCAACCCTCATTTTAAAATCTTTAGAATTATTATACGTATATATGGCTATAAAAATTACTAATGGAACCGTAGCTAAAAAATATTTTATTGCACCAAAATTAAAACTAATTAAAATAATAGCTAAAAACAAACCTAAAAAGGCTAAACTAGAAGAACTTAACACATAGCATATTAATATTATAATTGCTCTTCGCATATCTATAAAATCAAGGTTAGGTTTTATTAATTTATATAAGCAAATGAATGCAGCGGGTGCATGAATTGTTCCTAAATATGAAGGTTCGGCATGTAATGAATTTATACGCAAACCAAAACCTCCAATACTGTGGTTCCATTTATCTAATGTTAACCAAATTTTAAAATTTACCCCTGGTTCAAAACCAACTATATGACTAAAATATTGAAATAGGCCCAAGCATGATATTAAAAATACTGCAGTTAAATATTTTTTAATCATTAGTTTAACATCATAATTGTAATAATGCATAACATATTGATAAAAGATTAAATTAATAGTTATGTTTAGAAATATTTTTAAGAAATTATTTATATTATTATTACCAATTGCAACATTAAATACCCCAAATATTAAAAGAGGAATTAATAAATATAAATTTGGCGTATAAAAAGGAAATTTAACGCTAAAAATTGCAAGTAAAATAATTAAAGGAGCATAACTGTAGTAAAATTCAAATGGTTTAGTAAATAAAATGGCACCAGAACTAAAAAAATTGCTATAAATCCCAATATCTATTAATAACTCTAACATTAAATGATGTTAACCTCCCTTTCAAGGTTAACCCCAAATTTATTAAATACTTTTTGTATTACATAATCCGATAAATTTAACACATCTTTACCGGTACTATTATTTTTATTAACTAATACTAAAGCTTGCTTTACATGAACGGCAGCGCCATTTAATTCATAACCTTTTAAATCACACTGTTCTATTAACCAACCAGCAGCTAATTTATAATTATTGTTGTTTAAAGGATAAGCAACTAATTTTGGATATTCTTTTAATATTTTATCATGTAGTTCACCACTTACTTCGGGGTTTTTAAAAAAACTGCCCGCATTACCTAATTCTTTTGGGTTTGGTAATTTACTTTGTCTAATTTTTATTACAGCATTAGATACATCTTTTGCAGTTGGAGTAGTTATACCCATTAATTTTAATTCATCGTTTATAGCACCATATGTAGTATTTAGTTGAACTTGTTTGTTCAATTTAAATCTAACATTTGAAATTAAATATTTATTTTTTTCTTCTTTTTTAAAAATACTTTCTCTATAACCAAATTTACATTGAGCATTTGTAAAGGTAGATTTATTGCCATTTAATAAGTTAAGAGCATCTAATGATAAAAAATAGTCTTTAATTTCTACTCCATAAGCGCCAATGTTTTGCATTGGGCTTGCCCCAACACAACCAGGTATAAGAGATAAATTTTCTAAGCCGTATAAACCTTTTTCTATAGTCCATAAAACAAATTCATGCCAGTTTTCGCCTGCGCCAGCTTGAACTATTGCGAAATTTTCATTTTCTTCTATAATATTTATACCTTTTATTTGGTTATGTATTACAATCCCATTAAAATCTTTAGTAAATAAAACATTACTTCCGCCACCTATTATTAATTTGTTTGAATTTTTATAATTTTCATTTATAATTAAGGAGATAAAGTCTTCCTCAGATGTTATTTTACAAAAGTAATTGCAATGTACACTAATATTAAAGGTATTATATGGTTTTAAATTTTTATTATGTTCAATTAACATAACTCAAATTTAATTAATACTAAAACGTAAATTTGTTATATTTAAAAGCAATATTAACAGTAGTTTGGTAACAAATAATAAATTAGCAGTAGTTTCAATTATAAACGGGATTGCAACAGATGCACGTGTGTTAAAAACATGCAATGTGTTAATTGATTTAGGTTATACAGTTGTTGTTATAGACAGAAACTTAAAAACTAATTTAACTTTAAATAGTCCTAAAATTAAAGTAAAAAGTATGACTTTTATTTTTAATAAAGGCATTCTATTTTATTTATCGTTTCAAATAAAATTATTTTTTAAGTTGTTGTTTTTAAGCCCCACAATTTTAGTGAGTAACGATTTAGATACTTTATTGCCTAATTATTTAATTTCGAAACTTAAAAAAATACCTTTGGTTTATGATAGTCATGAGTTATTTACTGAAGTCCCTGAACTTAATAAATCTAAATTAAAAAAGAAAATTTGGGAAAATCTTGAAGCTTTTTTAATTCCCAGATTAAATAATTTGATAACAGTTAACGAAAGTATTGCAACTATTTTTTTAAAAAAATATAATAAGAAGTTTAGCGTAGTACGAAACATACCTGACTTTATTGAACCAATAAACTATAAAAGTAAAAAAGAACTAGGTTTGCCCGATGATAAATATATTGTTTTATTACAAGGTGCTGGCATAAACATGGATAGAGGAGCAGAGGAACTTATAGAAAGTTTTAAATATTTAGATGATAATTTTTTGCTGCTAATTATTGGCAGTGGTGATGTGTGGAATAATTTAATTGAATTAACTAAAAAATTAAATTTATCAAAAAAAGTATTTTTTATAAACAAATTACCTAAAAACGAACTCTTAAATTACACAGCAAATGCAACTATTGGTGTAAGTATTGATAAAACTACTAATTTAAATTATTACAATAGTTTACCTAATAAAATATTTGATTATGCTTACGCAAAATTACCAATTTTAGCAAGTGATTTACCCGAAATTACTGCTATTGTAACTAAGTATGATATTGGGAAAATAATAAATTCTCATGAGCCCCAAAACATTGCAAATGCAATTAAAGAAATGACTTATAGTCCTAAATATATTAATTGGAAACAAAATTGTGTTAATTTAAGTAATGAAAATAATTGGAAAATTGAATGTGAGATTTTGAAAAAAATTATTGAAAATTCGGCCAATTAACTTTGTCTAACTCGTTCAAATTTATTTTTTGCATGCAATTAAAATGTTTTTTAGGACATTTTTTATAACCTAATTTAGAGCAAGGCCTACAATTTAAATCATTAACCTGTAATAAAATATTTTCATTATTTGGTAAATAAGGACTCATTCCAAACTCAGGAATTGTATTGCCCCAAACCGAAATGATTTTTTTGTTATATGCAGCTGCAACATGCATTAAACCAGTATCAGATGTAATTACCCACTCCGCTTCTTTTACAACAAATGCACTTTCATTAAAACTTAACTTACCACATAAATTAACAACGTTTTTAAAATTAGAAGCAAGTTGACTGCCAATTTCCGATTCGTTTTTACTTCCAAGTAAAATTAATTGTGATGAAATTTTTTTACAAATTTCTTTTAATTTTTCTATTGGAATTTGTTTTGTGTAGTAACTACCGCCAAGAACAATTGCAATATATTTTGTTTGATTTAGTTTATTGATTTCGGAGTTATTAATTATTTTTTCATTTATAAAATATTCTAAACCTTTACCGTCATTTATTACACCTAATGATTTTAAAGCAAAAAAGTATCTGTCAACTATATGTAATTTTGGTAAAAGCTTTTTGTCTTTTAATAAAACAGTTACAAATTTTATAAAATTTAATTTATTATAATTTACACTTTTAACCCCTAATTTATTAATTAAAGAAAAACTTCTTAAATTTTTATGTAAATCTATTATTAAATCAAAACTTTCTTTTTTAAGCTCATTTATAATTTCGTTAGTTTCTTTTTTAAAAGTATGAATTTTAGTTATGTGTGGATTAAAGGTAAGTATTTCTTTAAATTGCTCTTTAGTGATAAAATGAATTTCAACATTTAATTGCTCTTTTAATACCCTTATAATAGGAGTGGTTAAAATTATATCTCCAATTGAACTAAAGCGAATAATCAATACTTTTTTCATGTTACCAAAAGCTTTTTTTGACTTTGTTTTTTAATAAACGCATTTAAAAATACAGCAAATAAAATAATAATTACACCAATATAAAACGTTGATTTTACATCTTTATTTTCGTTAAAAAAAATAATTGCCCAAATAATTCCATATACAGTTTCTAAATTAACTGTTAAAAGAATAGTATATGGACTAAGGTATTTTGATAAGTTTACACTTGCTATAAATGGATATACGGTACAAACTAAGCTTAATAACAGTATCCCAATCCAAGAATTTGTATCGATGTTAAACTGATTTATTGTAATTGAATTTGTAAACGCAAAGTAAATTAACAGCCCAATTAACGCGAAAAAAAGTTCATAAAAACTTAAAACAGCAGGTTTTATTTCTTTTACTAAAACGCCATTTATTACGCCAAATAATGATGAGGTTAAAGCTGCAAATACGCCTAATCCTGCACCTAACCAGTATTTACCTTCTACCGAAAATATTAAAAGTATAGCAACTATAATTATTAAACCAATTACAATTTCATATAACCGTATTTTTCGTTTAAAAACTATAGGTTCAATTATTGCACTAAACAAAGTGCCTGTGCTAAAAGCAGCCATTGTAACACTTACGTTGGATACTTTAATTGCCCCATAAAAACTAAGCCAATGCACAAGAATTATTAACCCTACGCTGGCTAATTTAAGTAAAGTGTTTTTAGAACAAGTTAAATTTTGTTTAGTAATTAATAAATATAAATACATTACAGTTACGGTAATAGCTAATCTATAACCTATAATTACAAATGCATTTGCTGTTATAAATTTACCAAGAATTGGAGAAAAGCCCCAAATAAATACAATAAAATGTAACAATAAAAAATGTTTATTTATACCTTTGCTTTCCAAAAAGATGCAAAGTTAAATTATTATATGAATAAGCAATTAATATACTTTGATAATAATTCAACTACAAAAGTTGATGATTGTGTTATAGAAGCAATGTTACCTTATTTTTCAACATATTATGGCAACTCATCTAGTGCTACTCACGCATTTGGCTGGGAAGCTATGGCTGCTGTTGAAAAAAGTTCAAATGAAATTGCCAATATTTTAGGATGTAATCCTAATGAAATTATCTATACTTCAGGTGCCACAGAATCTATTAATCTTGCAATTAAAGGAATTACACAAGCATATAAATCAAAAGGCAATCATATAATTACAACACTAACCGAGCATAAAGCAACATTAGATGTGTTTAAAAAAATTGAAGAACAAGGGTTTAATGTTACTTATTTAAATGTTGATAGAGAAGGATTAATTGACATTTCTGAATTAGAGAAGAACATAACTAAAAACACCATTTTAGTTAGCATAATGTCTGTAAATAACGAAACGGGTGTAATGCAAGATATAGAAAGTATAGGCTCGCTTTGTTTAGAAAAAAATGTTTTATTTTTTACTGATGCTACACAACATGTAGGAAAACTTAATTTTAAATTAAATGAATTAAATATTTCTTGCGCTGCATTTTCGGCACATAAATTCCACGGCCCAAAAGGAGTAGGGGGGTTATTTTTAAAATCAAAAAACCCTAAGGTGAATTTAATAGGGCAGATTAATGGAGGGCAACACCAAAATGGAAAAAGAAGTGGCACTTTAAATGTGCCTGGAATTGTTGGTATGGCTAAAGCATTAACTAATTTTAATTCTAACTACTGGGATATAACCGCACACGTTTCAAAAATTAAAAATTATTTTGAACATAACTTGTTAGATATTGAAGGTTTGAGAATTAACGGATCAACAAAACACAGAATTTACAACACTAGTAATTTGTTTTTTCCAACTTCAAACGATTTAAAAACTTTATTTAATAAATTTGCCTTTTCTTCTGGGTCTGCCTGCACAAGTTCATTAGCTCAACCTTCGCATGTGTTACAGGCAATGAAATTTTCAAATGAAGAAATCAAAAATTGTTATAGATTTAGTTTTTCAAAATATAATACTTTAGATGAAGTAAGATGCTTAGTAAATGAAGCAATTGAAATTTATAAAAACCCTCCTGTTAATTGAATAAAATCTTTATGATTTAACACCTGATTAGCTGGAACACTATTTAAAGTATTATTTGCAAGTATAATTACTAAACTACAATATTTTAAAACAAAATCTAATTCGTGCGTACTTACAATAATACATTTATTTGATTCAGTTGCAATTTTACTTAAGTTTTTAAATAATTCATGCTTAGATGAGAAATCTAAAAATGCAGTAGGTTCGTCTAATAACATAATTGGTGTATTTTGAACAACGCTTTTTGCAATCATTGTTTTTTGATACATACCATCACTTAATTCATTTAATAATAAATCTTTAACTTCAACTAAATTTAAATTTTTAATAATTGAATTTATTTTTTCTTTTTGTTCTTCGTTTAAATTACCAAATAAATTACTTTCTTTTAATAAGCCAGATGCAATTGCATCGTAACAAGTTAAATTAAACCCACTTATTTTTTCGGTTAAAGTAATTGAGATTAAATTTGATAAATCTTGAATGGAATAGTTGTAAATGGATTTATTTTTAAATAAAATATCACCACTAATTAAAGGTAAAAAACCACTTAAAGTTTTTAAAAATGTTGATTTACCGCTGCCATTTATACCAATTAAACCTATTAAATTATTTGTTGGAATAGATAAATTACAATTTTTGATAATAACTTTATCATGTTTAGTATATCCAAAATTGGCATCAATAATTTGTATGATATTTGAATTTACCATGTTTTTGATTTAAACAATAATGTTATTACAATTGGAGCACCAACTATTGATGTTATTGTATTTATTGGAACTAATGAATTTTTAATAATGTTGTGTGAAATTAAGTCGCAAAGTAATAATAAAGTACATCCTAACATTGCCGAAGAAATTATTTGAACTCCTTGATGAGACGTGTTTATTAACCATCTACTTAATATTGGGATTGCAATGCCAATAAAAGCAATTGGACCACAAAATGCAGTAATTATTCCAGTTATTATGCTTGTTATTAAAATAAAAGTAAATCTGTTTTTAGTATAATTAAATCCAAGATTTGTAGCGTATTTTTCTCCAAACAAAAAAGCATTTAATGTTTTAGTATAAAATAATAAAATTATTAAACATAAAAGTATTAAGCCTAATAATATTAAAGATTCATTTAAATTACACAAGCTTAAATTACCCATATTAAAAACTATAAAATTTTTCAAATTACTTGGGTTAGATAAAAATTCTAAAACACTTTGTAAAGCTCCACAAATTTGAGCAATCATAATACCTACTAGAAGTAAAAGCACATTACTTTTTATTTTTTTACTTATTAATAAAATTAATACAGTAGCCATAATACTTCCTGTAATTGAAGCAAAAACAATAATTGATTTACCAAAAAATGGAGTTTGTATATTTAATAGTGTTAATGGTGTTAGTGTAACTAATGCAAGCATTAAACCCGCGCCTGAACTTACGCCTAAAACGTAGGGACCCGCAAGTGGATTTCTGAAAATTACTTGTAAAATTAAGCCTGCAATAGGCAATCCAACACCTGCTGCAATACAACTTATAGTTTTAGGTAATCTTATTTCTTTAAAAATAAAATTAGAAAAGTCTAAATTACAATTTTCGCTTCCAGCATATTTTAAATTTAAAAATACACTTGCAATTAATACAAATACTAATAAACTAAAATATGTTTTACTGTTTTTAATTAATTAAGTTGTTTATAATAAATTAATGAATCAAATTTATGAAAATGAAAAATATTTGTGAGATCTTTTAATAATTTATTTGGATATAATAATCCACTTTCCCAATAAGTACTGCAACCAAAAGCGTTAGATACTTTATTGTTGTTAAATAAATTATTTTTTTGGAACGCATTAAATTTGCTATTGCGAATATCATTAGAAATTATGTCTTCTTTTTTAGAACAGTTTGATATGTTTAACCAATAATCGGCATTTTTACAATTGCTATAAACTGTTTCAAAACTTAAGTGCAAGCTACCAGTATTTGTGTCTGATTTAAAGATGTAATCAGCTCCCGCATCATTAAGTAATTGAGCCATAAAACTGTTACCTCCAGGTGCATACCAAATATCACCATATTTTAATTCAGTAAATACAGTTGGCTTGGCTTTAATATTTTCAACTGATTTTTTCACATATAAATAGTCTTTTTCAATTGAATTAAAAATAGAATCGGCTTTGTTTTGTTTATTTATAAAATATCCATAAAATTTAACCCATTCAGCCCTAGCTAATGGCGATGACTCTAAATGGTCTAAACATAAAACAGTTGCAATATTTGCTTTGTTTAGTTTTTGAAAATTATTTGTAGAACTTTCAGGCATACCGTATCCAAATACAATATTTGGATTTAAATTAATAATTTGTTCAATATTTAATTCAACATTTTTTTGGACTTCTTTAATTTTATCTGTTTTTATCGCATTTAAAATTAAAGTATTGTTGTAGTAATTAGCATTTTCAATTGCAATAATGTTGTTTAATGCACCTAATTCGGTTAACATAAAACTATAAAGAGAACTTAAACTTATTATTGAATTTACTGGCGTTTTTAAAAATTGACTTTTATTAAGAATTTTAGTTTTAGTTGTGTTTGAATTTAAAATATAAATATTGGTTGTGTCTGATATGTTTTTATTTCCAAACAAATAAATAATTATTTCATCTTTATTACTGTAAACAGCAAAGCGTTTAGCGTATTTAAGTGGAATTTTCTTATAATTTTTAACATCATTTATTGCTGTGTTTGTTTTTTGAGTACACGAATATACAAGCGTTAAAATTAAAAAATATTTATATTGGGATTTCAATAATGAAAATAGTTCCATTAGGTTCATTTTTAGTAAAATTAAGTTTAAATTTATGTAAATGGCATAAATATTTTGTAATGTATAAACCTAATCCACTTCCTTTAGTGTTTCTGGTTTCTTCATTTCCTTTTCTGTAAAACGGTTTGTATATGTTTTCTTCATCTTCAGATAATAAACCAACACCATTATCTTTTATGTTTAAAATTATTTTATTTTTTAAACTAATTAATTCTAATTCAATTATTTTTTGAGCTGAAGTGTATTTAATAGCATTATTAACTATGTTTGTTACAATTGATAGAAAAGCACTTTCGTCTATGTTCGTTATTATATTTGGCTGTATATTAGTTTTAAGCTGATTAAGTTGAATATATTCATTATAATATCTTATACAAATTGTATTTAAAAAATCTGAAATATTTGTTGATTTAATATTTAAATTATATTGACCACTATTTAGATTATTTGCTAAAAGCACATTGTCTATTAATTCATTAATTCTATTGTTTTCAATAATTGCAAAGTTTATTAATTCTTTTTGCTTTTCAACGGTTAAATTATGTTTTAACAGTGTTTGGAGTTGAAGTTTAGTAGCAGCAATTGGTGTTTTTAACTCGTGTGTAATGCTTAATAAAAAATTATTTTTTTGTTGATTAAGTTTAGTGTCTCTATCGTGAGCTTGTTTAATTAAAAATATACCATAAAGTAAAAGCAGTAAAAAAACTGTGCCTTCAGCAACTATCATTAATGATTGTTTTAGTTTTTCTGAATCTAAACTATTAATTTCATTATGTAATTGATCTAAATCAGAAATAGAAATTGCGGCTAGTTTTTGTTTTTGTTCGATAATATTTATGTTTTGTTTAACTAATAAATATTCCCACCATAAAAATTGTATAATAATGTAGCCAAAAACAATTATTAAAATAAATATGCTGCGTTTTGATTTTACTTTACTTTAGTTTTTAAAGTTTATTAATAGCCTAAAATAGTGCCAAGCCATCTTTCAATTTTTTCAAAAGATTCATTTTTTCTTTTTGCGTAATCTTCTACTTGTTCTTTAGTTATTTTACCAACTCCAAAATAATAACTATTAGGGTTGGCAATATACAAGCCGCTTACAGCTGCAGTTGGAAACATTGCTAAGCTATCAGTTAATTTAATTCCTGTATTTTTTTCTACATCAAGTAATTTCCATATGCTTAATTTTTCAAGATGATCTGGCTGTGCAGGATAGCCTGGTGCAGGGCGAATACCTTGATATGTTTCTTTTATTAATTCGTCATTATTCAACGTTTCATTTTTTGCATAACCCCATAATTCTTTTCTAACATGTTGATGTAAATATTCTGCTAAAGCTTCTGCAAGCCTATCCGCTAAAGCTTTTAGCATTATTGCACTATAATCATCATGGTTTTTTTCAAATTTTGCAACGTGCTCATCAATACCAAAACCTGTACTACAAGCAAACGCACCAATATAATCGCTTTGTTTTTCAAAACTTATACTTGAATTAAATGGTTTAATAAAATCGGCTAAAGCAACATTATGTTGGCCTTGAGGCTTTTTGGTGTTCATTCTAATAGAATGAAATTTTAAAATTTCATCGCCTTTTTCATTATAAACTGCAATATCATCTTCGTTAATTTGATTTGCATTAAAAATACCTACAACAGCTTTTGCAGTAAGCCATTTTTCTTTAACTATTTTTTGAAGCATGTTTTGTGCATCATTAAATAATTTTTTAGCCTCATCACCCCTTTCTTTATCATCTAAAATTTTTGGGTATGAGCCTTTCATTTCCCAACTAATAAAAAATGGAGTCCAATCTAAATAATCAATCAAATTTGATAAATTTACTTCATCAAAAACAGTAATTCCAATTTTATTAGGCTTAGCAATGTCAATTTCATCCCAATTTAATTTTAGTTTATTTAACCTAGCTTCTGATAAAGAAATAAATTTATTTTGTGCTTGTGCATTTTTATTATGCTCTCTAATTTTTTCATACTCTATGTTAATTTCGGTAATAAAATTTGGTTTTAACTCTGAACTAATTAAGTTACTTACAACCGGAATAGACTTACTTGCATCATTAACATGTACAACAGGTTGTTTATAATGTGGCGCTACTTTAACGGCTGTATGAACTTTGCTTGTTGTTGCACCCCCAATTAGTAAAGGGATATTTAAATTTCTTCGCTCCATTTCTTTTGCAACGTCAACCATTTCATCTAACGAAGGGGTTATTAGCCCACTTAAGCCAATAATATCTACATTTTGTTTTATTGCTTCGTCAATAATTTTTTCTTTAGGTATCATTACGCCTAAATCTACAATTTCGTAGTTATTGCATGCCATTACAACACCAACAATGTTTTTGCCAATGTCATGTACATCTCCTTTTACTGTTGCTAATAAAACTTTGCCTGCTGAATTTGATATAGAGCCAGATTTTTCTGCTTCTAAATAGGGTTGTAAATAAGCTACTGCTTTTTTCATTACACGAGCACTTTTTACAACTTGTGGCAAAAACATTTTACCAGCTCCAAATAAATCTCCAACAACATTCATTCCATCCATTAAAGGGCCTTCTATAATATGTAATGTTTTTTCGTAATGTTTTCTACATTCTTCAACATCTAAATCTATATAATCAGTAATTCCTTTAACTAGTGAATAGGTAAGCCTTTCTTGAACTGTACTATTTCGCCACTCTTCATTTTTTTCTTCCTTAACTTTACCTTTATTTTTTAAACTCTCTGCTTTTTCTATTAATCTTTCGGTTGCATCATCTCTTCTATTAAGTAAAACATCTTCAATTAATTCAAGTAACTCTTTTTCAATATCATCGTAAACTACCAATTGAGCAGGGTTTACAATGCCCATATCCATTCCGTTTTTTACAGCATGAAAAAGAAAGGCAGAATTTATAGCTTCTCTAACATGGTCATTACCTCTAAAAGAAAAACTAACATTGCTAACTCCTCCACTTACTTTTGCGTTAGGCAAATTTTCTTTAATCCATTTTGTTGCGTTAAAAAAATCTAATGCATTTAATCTGTGTTCTTCCATTCCTGTTGCAACAGGAAAAATATTAGGATCAAAAATTATATCTTGAGCAGGAAAATGAACTTGATTAACTAAAATATCATACGCACGTTTACATATATCAATTCTTCTCTGAAAAGTATCTGCTTGTCCAACTTCATCAAAAGCCATAACAATAACTGCTGCGCCATAACTTTTTACAATGTTAGCTTGTTCAATAAAAGTTTTTTCGCCTTCCTTTATAGAAATTGAATTTACAATTCCTTTACCTTGAATACATTTTAAACCAGCTTCAATAACATAAAATTTACTGCTATCTATCATTATTGGCACTTTTGCAATATCTGGTTCAGAAGCAATTAAGTTTAAAAAAGTAGTCATAGCTTGCACAGCATCTAACATACCTTCATCCATATTAATATCAATAACTTGAGCACCGCCTTCAACTTGATCTCTTGCAACAGCTAACGCCTCTTCATATTTTCCGTCAATTATAAGTTTTGCAAATTTTTTACTTCCAGTTACGTTAGTCCTTTCACCAACATTCATAAAATTACTTTCTGGTCGTAATGTTACGGGCTCTAACCCTGATAAATGCATTAAATTATCTGCCCCCTTTTTTTTATGCGGTTTGTATTCTTTAGCTAATTCAGCAATACGCTTTATGTGTGCAGGAGTTGTACCGCAACAACCACCAACAATATTTAAAAATCCTGCTTTTAAAAAATCTTCAATTTGATGGCCCATTTGATGCGCATCTTCGTCATATTCGCCAAATTGATTTGGTAAACCAGCGTTTGGATAAGCACTTATATAAAAGTTAGATTTTGTTGCTAATTCTTCTAAATAAGGGCGCATATCTTTTGCTCCTAAAGCACAATTTAAGCCTATACTTAATAAATCTACATGAGAAACAGAATTTAAAAATGCTTCGGTTGTTTGACCCGATAATGTTCTACCACTTGCATCTGTTATAGTTCCGCTAATCATAACAGGCATTTTTATGTTTCGTGATTTACAAACTTCTTGCACTGCCATTAAAGCAGCTTTTGCGTTTAATGTATCAAAAATAGTTTCAATTAAAAGTAAATCTACTCCACCATCTATTAAACCTTTAACTTGTTCAATATATGCTTCTACCATTTCATCCCAACTAACTGCTCTATAACCAGGGTTGTTAACATCAGGCGAAATTGATAAAGTTCTATTTGTTGGCCCCATTGCTCCAGCCACAAATCTAGGTTTTGATGGATTTATAGCAGTATATTTATCAGCAGCTTTTTTTGCAACTTTTGCTGCTGCAACATTTAAATCATAAACAATATGTTGCATATCGTAATCTGCCATTGCAATTGATGTACCGCTAAAACTATTGGTTTCAATTATATCTGCTCCCGCATCTAGATATTGCGAATGTATCTCTTCAATTACATCTGGCCTAGTTAAACATAAAAGGTCGTTATTACCTTTTACATCTTTATGAAAATTTTTAAATTGTTCACCTCTAAAGTCTTCTTCACTTAATTTATATTGTTGAATTAAAGAGCCCATTGCCCCATCAATAACTAAAATTCTTTTTTCAAGTTCTGTGTATATGTTTGCTTTATTCATAATAATAAAAAAATCCCTTTGGTTATATTGCCAGAAGGGATTAGTATGTTTAATATTTGTACTAAATTTTATCCGACTTATTTATTGAAGCAATTACTTCATCACGATTTACCACCTTCTTTAAATAATTTTAAATTATATTGATTTAAAATTTAAAAGGGTTGGGAAGACTTCGTTGGGCGTGTCCCTCTGTCTTTCTGAATAAGTATTAAAGAACGAAGTACAAATGTAAGATAAAAAATTAAGAAAAAAATTAAAAATATTGACACAAATTGTCAAAATCTAAATAAAAATGACTATATTTGTAATTAATTATAATAATGAAATTAGAATTAGGAAATACATTAAAAGAGTTAAGGTTATCCAAAAAACTTTCAATAAAACAAGTTGAAGAAAAGACAGGCATTGATAAATCATTAATTACACGATTTGAAAAAAGCAATAGAACACCAAACAAAACGCATATAAATCAATTGGCCACTTTGTATAAAGTTAGCCCTAAATCGTTAAATGTTTTATTGTTATCTGAAAAAATTTATAGTTTACTAGAGTTTGAAGAAAATGCATTAGAAGCATTAATTGTTGCTGAAAACAGAGTAGAGTATGAAAGTAAAAAGAAACCAGTTTTAATTAATTTTAAAGAAGTAGATGAATTAAAAAAACAATTAGATAATTTAAGACCATTGCCTAAAGCGCAATTATTAAAATTGTATGAATATTATAAAATTGACTACACGTTTAATAGTAATAAAATAGAAGGAAATACACTTACATTAAGAGAAACTGCCTTAGTAGTTGAAAAAGGATTTACTATTAGTGGTAAAAGTATGCATGAGCATTTAGAGGCTATTAACCACGCAGAAGCTGTTGATTTAATTACTGAATTTGTTGATAATAAAATTGAATTTAATGAATATTATTTAAAACAAATACATGCTTTAGTTTTAAGGGGTATTGATAAAGAAAACGCAGGAAAGTATAGAAGCATTAACGTAAGAATATCAGGAGCAGAACACATACCGCCAGAGCCATTTATGTTAACTAAACTAATGGAAGATTATTTTATATTTTACGAAACAAATAAAAGTAAATTACACCCTATTTTACTTGCTGCCGAAATGCACGAGCGTTTAGTTAATATACATCCTTTTATTGATGGAAATGGAAGAACATCTCGATTAGTAATGAATTTAATTTTATTACAAAATGGATATACTATAACAAGTATAAATGCAGAAAAATCAAATCGGTTAAAATATTATCAAGCCCTTGAGGAAGCTGCTATAAATAAAGATAAACAAGCATTTATTGAATTTGTATTAAATTCGGTTAAAAATAGTTTAAATGAATTTTTAAAAATTGTAATATGAAAAAATTAATTGTTTTTATAATTTCCATATTTAGTTTTTTGTGTAAGGCTCAATCAACTAAAATAATATCAACTTTAATGAATGAACAACAAAATGAATGGAATAAAGCAAATATTGATAAATTTATGAGCTACTATTGGAATCACGATAGTTTAATGTTTATTGGAAGTAAAGGAGTAACTTATGGTTGGCTAAACACTTTAAATAATTATAAAAAATCATATCCAAATAAAGAAACAATGGGTGCTTTAAAATTTACATTAATTCAACTAAATCAATTATCTAATGATGCAATTTATGTAGTTGGAAAATGGCAATTAACAAGGCAAAATCCTGTAAGTGGACATTTCACACTGTTATGGAAAAAAATAAATAACAATTGGGTTATTGTTTCAGATCACACAAGTTAATGAATTACTTTCCTACATATGTTTTTGCCCTTCAACAAGAGGCTAAGCCTTTTATTGAAACATTAAACGTAAAACAGATTTATCAACAAAAAAATATAAAATTATATAAATCTGATGAAGTTTTTGTTTTAATTACTGGTATAGGTTGCATGGCTTCAGCAACTGCAGTTGGTTGGTTTTTAGCTCAGTATAAAAATGTTATTTTATGGAACATAGGTTGTGCAGCATCAACTGCTAATGTTGGAAGTTGGCAAAGGGTTATTTGCGTAAAACAAGATAATAATATTTTTTATCCAGAAATTGTATCTAAATCAAAACTAAAATTAAACACATTAAATACAGTTAATACTGTTATTAACAATAGCCAACTTAAACATTTTAATGATGAATTAGTTGATATGGAAGGAATTGGTTTTGCTACAGCTGCTTTAACTTTTATTAATTCAAATCAAATTCAATTATTAAAGTGGATAAGCGATAATGGTAATATAAATTTTTATAAAGATAAAGCGTGGATAAATGCATATGTACAGAGAATTAATGAGGTTATTGAATTAATTAATCAAGAATCTAATTTAATTTCAAAGTATTTAAATGACATTAATATTAATACAAATGCATATATAGAAAAAGTAAATTTGAATTTGCAACTTTCTTTTACTCAAAAAGAACAGCTCCATAAGGCTCTTGTTTATTATTTGAATTTAAATCATCAAGATAAATTAATTCATCTATTAAATGATTTTTTAACGCAATTAAATAATAAATTAAACAATAAAAGTAACTTTAAAGATTTACTGAATAAACTTTATTGTGTATAAACAGCTTATATATATTGAAAAAGAAATTGCAACACATTGCAATACCTTAAAAATTATTGAAAAATTTAAAGAATCAAACATTATTTATATTGATCATTATAAAGATGTATTTAATCAAAGTGGTTCTAATTGGCGTTTACAAAAAAAATCACAAAAATTAATTTTAGCAAAACGTAAAGATAATTTTTATTATAAAGGCTCAAATATTACGCCAAATTTTGGTTATGATAATTTTTATTACAACACGCTTGCTTTAAATTGTGTATATGATTGTGATTATTGTTATTTACAAGGGTTATTTACATCTGCACACTTAGTTATATTTGTTAATAATGAAGATTTTATTGAAGAAACAAAAAAACTTATTTTAAATAAAACAGAAAAATTTTATTTTGCTTTATCTTACGATACCGATTTATTAGCCATTGAACATTGGTTTCCTTTTTGTAAAGAATGGATAAATTTTGCTAACGAAACAAAAAATTTATTTATTGAAATAAGAAGTAAAAGCGCAAATTATAAAGCATTAGAAAATTTAAAGCCAAACACTAATGTTATTTTAGCATGGACGCTTTCGCCTTCAGAAATAATAAATCAATACGAACCACAAACACCAAACTTAAATCTTCGAGTTAATGCAATTAAGGTTTTAATAGAAAAAGGCTGGAGAGTTAGAGTTTGTATAGATCCTATTTTGAAAATTAAAAATTGGAATTTGCACTATGAAGATTTACTCGAAAAAATAAATTCAGAAATTGGTTTTGATAAATTAGATTCAGTTAGTTTGGGTGTATTTAGAATGAATAAAGTTTTTTTAAAAAGCATGCAAAGAAACAGAGAAGATACCGATATTTTATATTATCCTTACACTTTAAACAACAGTAATTATTCTTATTCTGAAAATGAAAAAAATGAATTAATTAATTTTGTAACTGATAAAATAAAATATTTTAATGAAAATTTAACCATAGAAATTATTTAATTACAATGAATGTTTTAATTACTGGCCATAGTAAAGGAGTTGGGAAATCAATAACCGAATGTTTATTAGATAAAGGTTTTTTTGTTACAGGAATTTCAAGAACCGAAATAAAAAATCACCAAAACCTAACTCAACATCAAATAGATTTAGGGAAGGAAACAGAAATAATAAAAATTTGTAATATTTTACAAAAAAATAAATTTGACGTTTTAATATTAAATGCTGGATATAATTTTATTAAACCAGCAGAGAGTTATACTGTCGAAGAGATTTTTAAAATTACTAATGTAAATTACACTTCTGGTGCTGTAATTTTGAGAACGTGTTTACCTAATTTACTAAAAGTTAAAGGGAAAATCATTGGCATTGGAAGTGTATCGGGTAAAGAAATTGCTAAATGGAATAATTACTATGGGTCGTCAAAAGCTGCATTTATACATCTTTTAAATAATTACTTTGAACAATACCGCAAACAAGGTTTAAAAGTTACAACTGTTATACCTGATATAATAAACTCCGATTTTTATAAACAACAAGAATTTGAGACGGGAATTGACCCAGAAACTTTTATATCTGTTAAAGATATTTCGGATTTAGTAATAGAATTAGTTGAATCTAATAAATCTTATATTGTTAATGAAATAGTAATAAAACCACAACGTTTTGAATTAAACAGAAAAAAATAAACGCAAAACATTATGGTTTTATATGTTTATTTATTTTTTTTCGGGATTTAACACAAATTGTTTGTATTCATTATCGTTAAAATAACGTTTTGCATAATTTTTAAAATCTTCACTTTTTAACGAATTTATCCAAGCTGTATATTCATTAATTTCTTTAATAGGCTCTGCTTGCCTATCGCTATGAATTATTAAATCTAACCAAAATTGATTTGTTTTAATTGCTGTTTCTCTTTCTTTAATAAATGTTTCTTTTATTTTTCCTAAATTTAAATCACTACATCCATTTAATTTTACTTTATTTATTTCTTCTTTAACTGCATCAATTAACTTGTTTGTATTATCTGGTGCGCACGAAAAGCTACATGTGTATTTATATTTTCCTTTAGGAAAAGGTTCTGTTTGCGACCAAATTCCAACACCATAAACGCCACCTTTATCTTCGCGCAAGTTTTCTCTAAGTGTAATATTTAATAAGTTTCCTAAAGCTCTCATTTCAAAACGATTTTTACGGTTATATTCAAATTCGCCTGTCCACATTAATTGCACTGTACTTCTTGGATTATTTCCTTTTTCAACAATTTTATTTAGTTTACCTTTTGGCGCAACAATTGAATTTGCAGTATATTTTTCATGTTTCATTTCATTTGAAATACCTCCAATATAAGATTCAATTAATGGTTTTATACTATCTAAATTAAATGAACCAACAAAAACAAACGTAAAATCAGATGGGTCTTTAAATCGTTCTTTAAAAATTTGATGCGTTTTTAGCATATCAATTTTATTAAGTTCATTTTCGTTAATAGATTTACCTCTAATATTATAACCACTCATAATATATTTAATAGAATCATGAAATACAGAGTTAGGATCATTGCTCATATTTTGAATTAATCCTTTTCTTGAACTTATAAAACTTAAAAAACCTGCGCTGTCTTTTTTAGGCATAGTAAAACCTGCATAAACAAGTTCTAATAAAGTAACAAAATCTTTTTTATTACTATTACCTGATACTTGTTCGGCATTATCAGCAACTTCAAAGTAAACATTAGCAGTTTTGCCATCTAAATATTTTTCAAGCGCAGTTGCATCAAATTTTCCAAAACCCATAGCACTTTGTATTAAATTACTATAATCAGCATCATAAAATTCTTTATCTTGGTATAAGTTGCTCCCGCCCCAACTATGCGCTACCATTAATATTTCATCATCTTTAAAATTAGTTGGTTTTAATAAAATGCGCACACCATTTCCTAAAATCCATTCTGTTACACCTTCATCTAAACTCGTTGTTTTAGTAACTTTTTGTCCACGTGGTTTTTTAGTAACTAATGCTTCTGATATTACTTTATCCTCATAAGCTTTAATATCTTTGTTTTGCTCTGCTTTGTTAAACACATCTATTACTTCTTTTTCTGTTAGTATTTTATTTCCATCTTTGTCAGCCAGCATTAATACTGCAATAGCATTTTCTCCATTGTTATTAATCCATTTTTTTGCTAAAGCATTAATTTCTTCAAGTGTGATTGTAGGCAAAAGTTCTTTAGTTAAATTATAATCAGCTTCTACGCCAGGACAAGCGTCGCCTTTTAAAAAATTTTGAACCAATTCATTTACTATTTCTTTTGATTCAGTATTGTTTTTTTCGTTAAAAGCATTTTGTGCGTCGTTTAGTATTTGTTTTTTCTTTCTTTCAAATTCTGTTTGTGTAAAACCAAATCTTTTTACTCTTTCGTTTTCAGTTACCACTGCGGTTATTGCATCTTCTGCCTTACCATTAGGAAACATTGCAAATGCAGAATACGCGCCTTTATTTCTAATAAATTCATTAAAACCTGCTCCAGCAAATAAAAATGGAGCGTTTGGTTTTTTTGACAATTCAGATAAGCGAGCGCTTAACATACCATTGTATAAAGATTGTTTAATGCTTTCTCTATGGTCATTTACCGTTAAATACTCCGAAACCGGATGTAAATACATTAATTGTAAAATGTTGTATGGAGATTCTTTATCGCTTGCAACAACTGCTCTAAACCCTTTTTGATCGGGTATTTGCCATTTTGTTAATGGTTTTGGGTTTTTAGATTTTGGAATTTTAGAAAATTGATCTTTTATTAATTTTTCTGTAGCATCAACGTCAACATCGCCAACAACTATTATGGCTTGCAAATCGGGTCTATACCAATCTTTATAATAATCTTTTAAATAATGTTGTTTACATGTTTTTAAAACTTCGGGCTTACCTATAGGTAATCTATTGGCATATCTAGAATCTTTAAACATTGCTGGAAAAGTTGTTCGCATCATGCGCTCAAACGCTCCTTGCCCTAATCGCCATTCTTCTAAAACAACGCCTCTTTCTTTTTCTATTTCTAAACTATCAAAACTTAAATTAGCAGCCCAATCTTCTAAAATTAAAAACGCTTTATTAAAAATATCTTTTTTATCAGTTGGTATTTGTAGCATATAAACTGTTTCATCAAAACTAGTATATGCGTTTAAATCCGGACCAAATTTTGTTCCTATTCCTTCTAAATAATTTACTAAATCATTTTTTTTGAAATTTTTACTCCCATTAAACGCCATGTGTTCAACAAAATGAGCTAATCCTTGTTGTTCATCGGTTTCGTTAGTTGCACCAGAATTAACAGCTAAACGCAGCTCTGCTCTATTTTCTGGTTGTTCATTTTTCTTTATATAATAACGCATTCCGTTTTGCAAAGTGCCTGTTTTAACACTTGGGTCTAATACTAACAGTTTTGTATTATCTGTTTTTTGAGCATAAACTACATTGCCTAAAATACAAGCAATAAAGAAATATTTTTTTAACATAAAATTAATTTTAGTAAGATTAAAAAATTTATTTATAATATATATAAAGGTAAATTTAATTATTAAATATTAATGTAAGCAATTATCTTTGTGTAAATGATTGAATTTTATTCAGAGTTTATTCAAAGTATTTTAAAAACATTGCCTGATACTCCAGGAGTTTACCAGTATTTTGACTCTGAAAATAATTTATTGTATGTAGGAAAAGCTAAAAACTTAAAAAAACGGGTAACTAGTTATTTTACTAAAGAACACGATAATGGTAGGTTACGTTTAATGGTTAAAAAAATATCAAACATTAAAACCATTAAAGTAAATACCGAACTAGATGCATTATTATTAGAAAATAATTTAATTAAAAGCTTAAAACCAAAGTACAATATAAATTTAAGAGATGATAAAACTTACCCTTGGATAATAATTAAAAACGAACCATTTAGTAGAGTTTTTTATACAAGACAAAAAAGAAACGATTTAAATGAGTATTACGGGCCTTACGCAAATGTAAAAGTAATGCATAATGTGCTTGATGTTATAAGGCATAATTATAAATTAAGAACATGTAATTTAGATTTAAGTGAAAGTAAAATAAAAAAAAATAATTACCGACCATGTTTAGAGTTCCATATTGGTAAATGCCTAGCCCCTTGTGTTGGTAAGCAATCTTTAAGTGAGTATAATTCTCAACTTTTTGAAGTGAGGAAAATAATTAAAGGAGATGTTGCATTAACTATAAAAGAGTTAAAAAATAAAATGCAAATTGCTGCAGATAATTTAGAATTTGAAATTGCTGAAGAGTATAAAAATAAAATAAATGCTTTAGATAATTTTCAAGCAAAATCTACAATAGTTCATCCGAGCATTAATAATACAGATGTTTTAAATATAATTAGCGATGAAAAAACGGGATATGTTACGTATTTTAAAATAATTAATGGAACAATTGTAAACTCACAAACCATTGAATTAAGGAAAAGACTTGACGAAACTAATGAAGAATTATTACTTTTTGCAATTATTGAATTTAGAAATAGATTTAATAGCACATCTAAAGAAATTATTTTGCCTTTTGAACTTGAAACTAAATTAGAAAACATTAATTATTATGTGCCTAAAATTGGCGATAAAAAACATTTATTAGATTTATGTTATAAAAATGCTTTGCTATACAAACAAGAAAAGGAAGCTCAACAAGCGATATTAGATCCTGAAAAAAACACTGAGCGAATAATGAATTTGATGATGAAGGATTTACGCCTTAATGAACAACCAAGAAGAATTGAAGGATTTGATAACAGCAACATTCAAGGCAATTACGCTGTAAGCGCTATGCCTGTTTTTATTAATGGTAAACCAGACAAAAAAGAGTACCGTCATTTTAACATTAAAACTGTTGAGGGACCAAATGATTTTGCTTCGATGGAAGAAGTAATTTTTAGAAGATATAGTAGAGTTATTGATGAAGGTTTACCCATGCCTCAACTAATTGTAATTGATGGAGGTAAAGGACAATTAAGCGCAGCTTATGAAAGTTTAAAAAAACTAAATTTAATTGGCAAAGTTGCAATAATTGGAATAGCTAAACGTTTAGAAGAAATATTTTTTCCGGGTGATCCAATTCCGCTTTATTTAGATAAACGTAGCGAAACATTAAAAGTAATTCAACACATTAGAGATGAAGCTCACCGTTTTGGTATTACACATCACAGAAATAAACGTAGTAGAGAAACATTTAAAACAGAACTCAATTTAATTAAAGGGATAAGTGATAAAACGGCTGAAAAACTATTGCAACTATTTAAAAGTGTTAATGGTGTTAAAAATGCAAGTAAAGCAGAGTTAATTAATGCAATTGGCAAATCTAAATCCGAATTAGTAGCTAATTATTTTAATAACCTTTAATTCTAAATGGATTAAGTTGTTAATTTAATTACTTTGTTTATTTTATATATTAGGATTGCTTATTTTTGAATATGATGAATTTAAAATTCAAATATTTAATTTTTCTAAATTTATTTTGTTTAGTTAGTTATTCTCAACAAAATAATTTTAAGTCTATTCTGCAAGAACAACACGAATATTACAATAAATATCAAAATTTCAATGAACAACAATTTGATTCATTAAATCAACTAAATAATAGTTTTAATAAAACAGCATCTGTAAATCAATCAACATGCACATTAAATAAAAAAGTGTTAGGCTGGCATCCCTATTGGAATGGTACAACCTACACAAATTACCAATGGAATTTATTAAGTGATTTGGTTTATTTTAATTACGAAGTTAGTCCAACTACAGGAAACAACACAAACAGTTCCTTTGCGTGGAGCACCGCAAGCGTTGTTACAGTTGCTAAGGCTAATGGTACAAAAGTTCACATTTGCGCAACATTATTTTCTGGGCATAGTACTTTCTGGGCAAGTTCAACAGCTCAAACAACTTTTATAAATAATATTGTAAGTTTATTAAACACACGACAAGGGCATGGTGTAAATATAGATTTTGAAGGAATGGGAAGTAGTGATAACGCTCCATTTGTTACATTTATTACCAATTTAAATAATGCTTTAAATGCTGCAAATCCTAGTTACGAATTATCAATATGTTTATATGCGGTTGATTGGAGTAACACGTTTAACATGCCCGCTTTAAGCGCACAAGTAAATTATTTTACAATTATGGGTTACGATTATTATTATGGTGGCAGCGCACAAGCAGGACCAACTGCACCTTTATACAATTACCAAACTAGTTATAATTATACTTTAGGAAAATCAATTACCTATTATATTAAACAAGGTGCACCAGCAAATAAATTACTAATGGGTTTACCGTATTATGGAAGAGAGTGGGAGGTAACTCAAAATTCTACATTACCTGCTGCAACTACAGGCTCATTTAATGCCAGCAGAACATTATTAGCAATTAGTACTGGAAGTAATTATACTACAGCTAATAAATATTGGGAAGGAAATTGTTATAGCCCATATTATAAATTTACAACCGGTGGTAGTTTAAGACAATGTTGGGTTGATGATGTTTATAGTATGGATAGAAAACTTAAAATGGTAAACCAACGCGAGTTGGGTGGAATTGCAATATGGGCATTAGGTTATGATAATGGATTAACCTCGTATTGGAATTTAATAAAAGATAATTTTAGCAATTGCGAATTAATTACTTGCAACGATAGTATTTTTGATATGGGTGGCCCTGCCAGAAATTATTACGATAATGAAAAATATAAATACATGTTAACTGTGCCTACTGGGAGTTTAGCACAATTACAATTTAAAAGTTTTGGTACAGAGTTAAATTACGATTCGTTATGGTTATATAACGGTGCAAGCACATCAACAACTGCATTAATTGGCGTTTACACCGGAACGGTTTCGCCCGGCATTAAAGTATCCACATCAAATAGTATAACTGTTCGGTTTAAAAGTGATGGAGCAACTAACTCATTTGGATTTAAAGCTATTAAGAGTTGTGTTACACCTACAATAGCAACTAACATTAAAGAAAGTTATGAAATAAATAGTACAGTTTATCCTAACCCAACTTCAAATAAAATTGTTGTAAAAAATGGTTATATTGTTTCTGTTAAAGATATTACCGGAAAATTAATTTATCTAAACAAACAAAACGAAAACAAAATTAGTTTTGATTTTACTGGACTTAATTTTGGCATGTATATTATTGAGATATTTACAACAAAAAATAATATAGAAGTAAAAAAAGTATTTTACTCAAATTAATGTGTTAGAAATATTTATCCAACAAATAAATTAAAGCGCCAATTGCAGCTGAGCTTAACTCTAATTCTCTTTTATTAATTTTATCAAAAGTATCTTCTTTTGAGTGATGTATATCAAAATACCTTTGCGAATCGGGTTCAAAGCCAATACAAGGTACGTTAAGTTTTTCTAAGGCAATTAAATCTGCTCCTCCACCTTCTTTTTTAAATCTATTTGCAAAATAAGGTGCAAGTAGTTTTTCCCATAAAATAACTTTGTTAAATAATCCGTTTAAAGTATCAACATTAAATCCTCTAGGTGTATACCCTCCAGCATCTGTTTCTAAAGCAGCAATATGTTTTTCGTTATTTTGTTTTGCAAATTTTGCATACGCTTCGCCGCCTCTTAATCCATTTTCTTCATTCATAAAAGCAACTACTCTAATGTTATTTTTTGGTTTAAGAGTTAGTTTTTTATACATGTTTAAAAGTTCAATACATTGCACAATTCCTGCTCCATCATCGTGTGCGCCTTCGCCAAGATCCCACGAATCTAAATGTCCGCCAGCAATAATATATGAATTATTTTTTGCCTCACCATTAATTTGACCAATTACATTGTAAGATAAAACTTCAGGTAAATTTTCACAATAAGTTTTTAATTCTATAACTGAATTTGGATTATTTTTTAGTGAATTATTTAATTCATCTGCAGCTTTGTAACTTAATGCTACAATTGGAATTTTAATTTTTGAAATAGTTGTATCATAAACCATATTACCAGTATGGGGTGCATCATCAGTTGCGCTTGTAACACTTCTAACTAATGCACCAATTGCACCGTATTTAGCCGCATAACTAGCACCTTTTACTCTGTATTTTACAGCTTCGCTATAAGCAGCTCCTGTATTAATATGAGTTTGATTAAAAAACACATTATAAAAAACAATTTTACCTTTTATGTTTTCAGTACCAATCTTTTCAAGTTCATCAAAACTTTTTACTTCAATAACTTTTGCTTTAATCCCATTTAAACCAGTTCCAACTGAGCTACCTAAAGCACAGCAAGATAATTTATTTTTTGTTTTTCCTGAATTTAGATAACACTCCTCTGCTTTGCCTCTAACCCAATGAGGCACCATGCATGGTTGTAAAATTACAGTATCTGCCCCAGCTTTATACATTGCTTTTTTACACCAATCAACTGCATTAGCAGCCCCTTTACTTCCGCTTAATCTATGTCCAATAGTTTTACATAAGAAATTTAAATTTTCATAACATTTACTTTCTGTTAAATAAAAATCATATATTTTTCTTAGTTGTGTAGAATCAATATTTTGAGAATAAAAATGATTTGAAAATATAAAAGGAATGAATATTAAAATAAATTTATTTATCATTGAATTACGATTTGATCTATTAAGCGACAAGAGCAATATTTATTTATTTTATTTACAACATTTTCTTTTTGAAAAGACAATTCTGATTTAATTACTTCTGAATTTAATGTAATAAATAATGTTTTGTTGTTAAAGTATAAATTAGTTGTATGGTTTGCTATTACCGAGCCTACAATTTCATTCCACGCGTTTTTAATAGAATGCCTGGCAATTTTAACATCTAAATTTTCTTGTTTTAAAAATTGTTGAATGGCATCGCCTAATTTTATGAGATTAGTGTTTTTTGCCATTATAAATATTTTTTTGGAGAGCTGCTTCTCATGTCTTCGCTAGCACTTAATACTTTTTCCTTTAATGAATTTTTAAAAGCAATTAATTTGTTTTGTACATCTTTATTAGTTGACCCTATAATTTGTGCGGCTAAAATTCCAGCATTTTGAGCTGCATTTAAAGCAACAGTAGCAACTGGCACACCGTTAGGCATTTGTAATATACTTAATAAGCTATCCCAACCATCTATACTATTGCTGCTTTTAACCGGAACACCTATTACGGGTAAAGGGGTTAAACTTGCAACCATGCCCGGTAAATGTGCTGCTCCACCTGCTCCAGCAATAATTACTTTTAAGCCTTTTAAGTGCGCTTCTTTAGCATAATTAAACATTTTTTCAGGTGTGCGGTGTGCTGATACGATATCAATTTCAAATTCAATTTCAAATTCTTTTAGTATATCTGCTGCGGCTTGCATAACTGGCAAATCGCTTTTACTACCCATTATAATTCCAACAATTGCATTCATAATCTTTTAATTTAACATTCTAAGTTAAGGTTAATTTCTGTTTTTATAAAAAATATTTACAATTTAAAACGCTAATTTTACAAACTTTAATTTAACTTTATCCGCATTATGGAATTGGCTTATAGAAAGCATGGCGAAGGGCAACCGCTTATTATACTGCACGGCCTATTTGGGCAAATGGATAATTGGAATTCTTTAGCAAAACAATTTGCTGATTTAGGTTTTTCGGTTTATACAATTGACCAAAGAAATCATGGATTATCTCCTCATAGTGATGATTGGACGTATGAACTAATGGCAAAAGATCTAAATGATTTTATTAAACAACATCATTTAAACAAACCAATTTTATTGGGGCATAGTATGGGTGGCAAAACAGTTTTGTTTTTTGAAAAAATGTTTCCAAATATTGCTGATAAATTAATTATTGTAGATGTTGCCTCAAAACAATATACCCCTAAACATAACGATGTTATTAAAGCTTTAAATGCAGTTGATTTTAATGCTGTTAAAACAAGAAAAGAAGCCGAATTGATACTTAACGAATTTATTACTGATTTTGGCACTAAACAATTTTTATTAAAAAACATTTATTGGAAAGATTCTACAAATGATAAAATGGATTGGCGTTTTAATTTAAAAACAATAACTTTAAATTATAACAATATTAATGTTAATGTACCAGAGTTTATTTCTTCAACCCCAACTTTAATAATAAGAGGCTCAATTTCTGATTATATTAATGATGATGATATTAACGATTTTAAGGTAAGATTTAATAACATAGAATTTCAAACTGTTTTAAATGCAGGACATTGGGTACATGCCGAAAAACCAATAGATTTTTTTAATGTTGTAAAAAACTTTATAACAAATTAAGTTTATTAAGTAATGTTTTAACTTCCATATTTTTTTCTAGTAAATATGCATTTAGTCCTGCTTCACCAGCGCCTTTTACATGTTGTATAGAATCGTCAACAAAAACAGTTTCTTCTGGCTTTAAATTATTTTCTTTTAGTACAAACTCAAAAATTTCTTTGTCTGGTTTGCGCATTCCAATTCTGCAGGAGTAATATAACTTATCAAAGTAATCTTCAAAATTTTGTATGCCATGTGTTCTTCTCAAATCTTTTTCAAAAATCTCAATATGTGTTTCGTTTGTATTACTTAATAAAAACGTTTTATAATTTTGCTTTGCTTCAATTAACGTATCAAATCTATGTTCTGGAAAATCTAATAACATAGCATTCCAGGCTTCATAAAGTAAATAGTCATCGCCATTAAATCTTATTAATTGTTTTAAATTTTCAAAAAAATTAATAGGTGAAATTAAGCCTTTATCAAAATCATTAAATAGTTGAGTTTGATTAGCTTGAGTATATATATCTTGAAATGGAATAGTACTAATTTTATTAAACTCTTGTATTGATTTATTAATATCAAGGTTAATTATTACACCTCCCAAATCGAAAATAATATTTTTAATATTGCGCATTAAAGTTATCTTTGGTTACTAAAAATAAACATTAGTTACGAAACATGAAAATAGGATTTAAATTAACACTTACTTTTTTTATTATTTCAATAGCTACAATGTTAATTGCTGGGATTATTAGTTACCGCGATGCCAAAGAAACTTTACAACAAGAAACATTTAAAAAATTAACCGCAATAAAAGAAATTAAAGCAAGTCAGGTAACAGAATATTTTAATCAAATTCAAAATCAATTATTGGCATTTGCCGAAAGTCCTTCCACAATTGAAGCGATGAAAGGTTTTAAAACAGGATTTAACACATTAAATTCAGAGTTTTCAAATAGAGATGCTTACGATATCCATAGGCATAATAGAATTGATGATTTTTTAGATACATTTTTTATTCCTCAATTAAATGACCATAGTATAAATATTATAAATAAAAAAGGTTTAAGGCCTTTAAACATTAATGCCCTTTTATTACAAGAGTTTTATATTGCAAATAATCATTTTTCATCAAATAATAGAATAAACATCGACTCTTTACCACAAAAATTTTATTATAACACAATTCATAAAAAGCACCATCATGTTATTAGAAGTTTTATGAAACGATTTGGTTATTATGACATATTTTTTATTGATAACGAAACAGCAAACATTGTTTATACCGTTTACAAAGAAATTGATTTTGCATCATCGTTAAATGCAGGAGCTTATAGAAATACAAATTTAGCCAAAGCATTTAATACAGTTTTACAAAATGATACGTTAAACAAAGCAGTTTTGGTTGATTTTGAAGAATACATTCCTTCTTACAATCATCCGGCTTCTTTTATGGCTTGTCCTATTAAAGAAAAAGGTAAAATAATTGGTGTTTTAGCATTTCAAATGCCAATAGATAACATTAATAATTTAATGACCAATAATAACAAGTGGAAAGAAATTGGTTTAGGCTTATCTGGCGAAACATATTTAGTCGGCGAAGATTATACACTTAGAAATCAAAGTCGATTTTTAATTGAAGATAGCGTAGGTTATTACAAATTATTAAAAGAAATTGGTGTTGGTAGTTTAAAAATTAATAAAATTAAAAACAGTAAAAATACTGTAGGGTTACAAGAGGTAAAAACACAAGGTACTAAAGAAGCCTTATCTGGAAAAACTGATAATTTAATTTTTGATGACTATAGAGGTATTTCGGTTTTATCATCATTTATGCCTTTAAATTTATTTGGAATGAAGTGGATTATTTTAAGTGAGATTGATGAAGAGGAGGCGTTTGAACCTGCTTTGGAGTTAAGAAATAAAATTATTAAAGCATCAATTATTATTGTTTTATTTATTTTGATTTTATCTTTTTTTATATCTAAAAAGGTTACAAAACCTATTAAAGAGTTAGAGTTTGATGCTTACGAATTAGCTAAAGGAAATTTAGATGTTGAAATTACAAATGATAGAACAGACGAAATTGGTTCATTAGCAAGTAGTTTCCAACAAATGCAACAGGCTATTAAAAACTTAATACATGGGCTCGAAGATAAAGTTGCTGAACGTACACAGGAAGTTGTTAAACAAAAAGATATTATAGAACATAAGCAAAACGAAATAATTGATAGTTTAAATTATGCAAGTAAAATTCAAAGTACTTTATTAGCAAACGAAACTTTTTTAAATAAATATTTACCTAATCATTTTATATTATTTAAACCAAAAGATATTGTAAGTGGCGATTTTTACTTTGCAACCAAAACCCAAACGCATTTTTATATTGCTGTTTGCGATAGCACAGGACATGGGGTTCCAGGGGCAATGATGAGTATTTTAAATATGGCATTTTTAAATGAAGCGATAAATCAACACAAACTTATTAAACCGAACGAAATATTTAACCATGTAAGAAGTAGGCTAATCAAAAATTTATCAAAATACGGCGGACAAGATGGCATGGATGGCATTCTTTTTTCAATAGAAATTTCGAGTAATAAAATTTGCTATGCTGCAGCTAATAATGCACCAATTATTATTAGAAATGGCGAAGTTATTGAACTACCTTGCGATAAAATGCCTGTTGGAATTGGTTTAAAAGAAGATACTTTTAATTTATTTGATGTTGAAATTAAGAACGGAGATATGCTAATTGCATATACCGATGGCTTTGCAGACCAATTTGGCGGACCAAAAGGTAAAAAATTAATGTACAAACCACTTAAACAGCAATTGCTAAATTTTTCTGTTTTTAATGTAAATGAACAAAAACAAAAGTTAAATTTGTATTTCGAAAATTGGCGAGGCAATAATGACCAAGTTGATGACGTTTGTATTTTAGGAATTAAATTTTAAAAATAATGCGCATATTAATTATACTTATAACAATAATTGGATTTATTAGTTGTAAAAAACCAGAAACTAATAAACCAGACACTAGTCAAACTTTAACAACTACAACTAAAATTGCTGGTGTTTTAACTTATCAAAATATTAATACAAGCATATCGCCTTCTAATTCCTTTTCAACAGCATTGCAAATTAATGCAAGGTTTTATTCGCCCGAAATTACTGTTGGAGCAGCTACAATGAGCAATACTTGCGATGCGGGAACAGTAACTGCAAATGGATATCAGTTAAAAAAAATTGTTACCAATAGTACAACTATTTCTTATGTAGATACTACAGGTTTGATAAGTAATTTTCCTATTACTTATTCCTTAAATGGAAGCAGTGTTTATACAATTACAACATTTACAAATTCTTTAATTTCTATACCATCAATAAGTAATTACAATACTTTGCCAGCATTTATTTCAAAAGCGTCTGCGTTTACTTTTACATTAGCCGATGCAGTAAATGTTGAAAATGCAGAGTTATATATTTATAATATACCCGTTAGCTTTACTAATAATGTTGTAAATGTTCCTATTAATGTTTTATCAACTATACCTACAGCAACATTTATAAGTATGGAGTTAAAATTAAGTCAGCAAGGTTCAACAAATTATAAGTTTAACGGTAAGTATTTTAATATATTAAACTCTACCAGTTATATTAAAAAGAATGTTTATGTTACGCCGTAATTAATCATCTAAAATTTTAGATTTTATTTTATTGAGTAAACTGTATGTTTAAATTATTAAATGGTTTTAGTTTATTGGATATAAAATCTTATATTGCTCTTTAATAAACAAAAGATTTATGAAAAAAATTGTGGTTACTTTACTTCTTCTATTTTCTTTTCTTTGTTACTCACAAGGCGATTGTCCGCCAACATTAATCTGTGCAAATTCCGCAGGTACCGCACTTGCTGGCTCTGTTAGTGAGTTAAATGCAACAAATCAAGGTTGTTTATTTGGCGAAGCCGCAAGAACATCATGGGTAGCCGTTTGTTTTTCAACTGGGGGTATTTTTAGGTTTTTATTAAATCCAGGTGGAGGTGCAGGTAACGATATGGATTGGTTAGTTTGGGGACCAAATCCAGTATGTCCCCCAACTACAGGACCAGTAAGATGTTCATATGCTGCTGTTTCTGGTGGTTCAAACAATACAGGAATAAATTCTGTAAATAATGCGCCTCAAACGGATAATTCTGAAACAGCTTCGGGTAATCAATGGACTCAAGACCTTGTTGTTGCCGCTGGAGATTGTTACATACTATGTATCAGTAATTATGGTGCAGGAAATAACACTTGGGCGCTAGATTTCACTGGTACAACAGCTTTAATGACATGTTCCCCTTTAAATATCGATTTAATTTCTTTTATTGGAAATAATTTTGACGCTTATAATCAAATAAAATGGGAATGTGCAACTGAAAAAAATAACAATTATTTTTTATTACAAAGGTCAAACGATGCTAGTTCATGGGAGCAAATAAGTTTAGTTTATGGTGCAGGAAACTCTAATGAAGTTACAAAATATTATTTTAATGATTATAATTATATAAAAGATGATTTTAATTATTATAGAATAGTGCAAGTAGATTATGATGGAAAAAAAGAAGCATCAAATATTATTTCAGTTGATAATCATAATTCTAAGATTAAAAAAGTTACTAAAATGGTAAATTTAGTTGGTAAAGAAGTAGATGAAAATTATGATGGCACTATAATTTACTATTACTCAGATGGTACACATCAAAAAGTTTTAAAAAGTAATTAAACTATTTTAATTTTTTTGAAACATTTTAATTATTATGGTTGTCAAAAATTCCTTATTAATGGTGCATTTAACAATATGTCCTTCGTAAAGCACATTTAATTATAATTCAAATAAGTTTATTATAAATTTAAGAAGCTATTGAAAATTAATGTTAATTTTATAGGATTACAACTATAGAATTAAATTGTTTTATAAAGAGAGTGATATAATAAAAGAAACTGCAACTAAAACTATTAAGCTTAGGTTATTAAAAAATAACATTATTCATTACACTTACTTTTCTGAAACGGAAATAGATTTAGAGAATGTAATTATAAATCATAATGTTTTTAAAGAATTTGCCTCTTTTAAACCTGGTTTAATTATTGATTCTGTTGATGGTTTAGTTCAAATAGAAGCTGAGGGTGTAAAATTTATTAGAGATAAAGAAAAAGAAACACCGCTAATTGGTAGAGCATTTGTTACAAACTCTATGGCAAATAAAATATTAATTTCAATTTATTATAAAACAAACCCATCGTTATTTCCAGTAAAAGTTTTTAAAGATTATATAAAAGCCAACGAATGGTTATTTAGTTTAACAAAAAGTGAATTGTAGGTTTATTAAAAAAAACTTTATATAATCTCTATTTTTTAAATTTTCACAAACAAAAAAAGGCTTCAATTTTTGAAGCCTTTTTAACACGTTATTTAATTTTTTATTTTAATAATGTAACATGCCCTGTTAACTGCCTTTCTTTTCCGGCTTTATCTGTTACATCAACTTTCCATTGGTAAACATCCATTTTATCTTCAGGGAATTTTCCTTTTACTCTTCCATCCCATCCTTCATTAATGTCAGATGTCATAAATATTAATTCACCCCATCTGTCAAAAATTCTTAAAGTAAATTTATCAATACCAATTCCTGTACCAGTAAATGTATCGTTTATACCATCTCCGTTTGGAGTAAATGCATTTGGTATATAAAAAGTATAATCAGGTCCAATATCAACTAAACGGTTAACAGTATCTTTACAACCCCAAGTGTTTCTTACAGCTAACCAAACTCTGTATTGTTTTGGTTCAAGTGTATTAAAATAATGTTTAGGGCTAATTTGTGAAGAGTCAGTAACGTTATTTCCATCGTTAAAATACCAATGGAAACTGTTAGCACCAATTGATGTGTTTGTAAATTCAACTTCAGGCGTTAAAATATTTCCATCTAAACCTCTCCATTGAAAATCTGCAACTGGTTTTGGATAAACCGTAACATAATTGCGTTTTAATATTGAATCTACACAACCACTATCGCTTGTTAAGGTTAATTTAATATCGTAACGTTTTAAATCTGTATTAGAATTGTTAGTGAAGCATAAATTCGGTAAATCTCCATTTGCATTATTAAAAGTTTGACCATTACCTATTTGCCATAACCAGCTAACATTTTTAGCAGGGCCAGTTAACACAGCAGAACTATCAAACAAAGGAATACATAAATCTGTACAACCCGCACGTTTTGGAGCATGAAAATTTGGTTTAGGAATATAGTTAATATAAATAGGTAATGTAATGCTATTTGTACATCCATTAACCGTTGTCATTAACATTGTAATTGTATTTGTTCCTACAGTTGCAAATGTGTTGGTAACTGTTGCTCCCGTAGCTTCAATACTCAAAGGGCTATTATTATAATCCCAATTGTAAGTTGCTATACTTCCACTTACAGCTGCTTGTGTTCCAATTAAAGTAGTTCTTTTGCCAAAACATGTTTTAGAATAAGAAAATTGTCCATAAGGTCTTTCATAAACTTCTATTGTTGTAGTATTTGTATTTGTACATCCTTTGTTTGATGTTACTGTTAAAGTAATATTATATAAACCTGCGGCACTAAAACTATAACTTGTTGCTGGTGTTGCATTAGTTAAATTTGTGTTTTGCCCTGCATAATTCCAAGCATAATTAGTTATTGTTCCAATTGCTATTGTACTAGTAACACCACTCATTTGGCTTGGTTGAGTATCTACACAAGTATTAACGTTTGTAATAAATGCTTTTGGATTTGGATTAACCCAAACATTATTTGTTGTACTAGTTTTACAAGTTAAACCAGTTGCCGGTGTTGAGGTAATTGTATAAGAAACCGCATTATTGCCAAAGTTTGTAAAAGTATGAACTGCGGTTTGAGCAGCAGCACTTTGATCAACTGTTCCATTATTGTAATAATCCCAAATTATTGTACTCATTGGGTTTCCATTCCCATTACCAGTATTACTTAAAGTTGATGCGCTACCTAAACAAACTGAATCTGAAACAAAACCAGGAGTTGGTAAACTAAATACTGTTACCGATTTTTTAAGCGAATCTAAACAACCGTTACTTGTTAAAGCATATAGTGTTGATGTGTAAGTTAAATTAGCCGTTGCATTTGCAGGATTAGTATAAGAAAATACTGGGTTAGGTTGAGTTGAACTTCCCCCACCTGGCGCACCAAAGTTCCAACTGTATGATGAAATTGCGCCAGTGTTTGCATTTACTGTTGATGTTGTTAAGTTAGTAAATGTTGTTGGCGTGTTAAAGCACACATTATCAGGTGTAAAGTCTAACACTGCTCTACCAAAAACTGTTACTGTTTTTACGGCTTTACTTGTGCAATTATTACTTGTATTTACAGTTAATGTAACCGAGTAAACTCCCGATGGATTATAAAGTACATTTGTTGATGGCGTTGGATTTGTTAAACTTTGTGTACCATTTCCATATTGCCATGCATAATTAGTAATAGTACCTACAGCTAAAGTTGATGTTACACCGCTTAAACCTAAAGGATAACCAAAACAAACATTTGTGTTTGTAATTACAGCTTGCGGGCCTGCATAAACGAATATGTTTTTAGAAAATGAACTTTTACATTGTAAAGTGCCACTTGGGTTAGTTGATACAGTGTAGTTTACCATTGTATTACCTTGATTTGGAAATACAAACGTTGTGCTTGTACTTACAGTATTCATATCAGGGTTATTATCGTTATTAAAATCCCATGCAAAATTTGAGTATGGGTTACCATTACCACTTCCTACATGCGTTAAATTTGTAGGATTTGTTTGACAAACAGAATCGGCTACAAAAGTTGCAGTTGGCAAGCTAAATACCTGTAATGTTTTTGTAACCGTTGCTGTACAACCATTTACAGATGTTACTAATAAAGATACATTATAAACTGTATTAGCCGTTTGGTTTGCAGGATTTGTGTATGTATTTACTGGAGTTGCTGCAGAACTTGTTCCTGATGTTGCTCCAAAATTCCAAGAATAAGAGCTAATTGCACCAGTATTTGCATTTAGTGTAGTTGTGCTTAAATTAGTATAATTTGTTACAGAATTAAAGCAAACATTAGATGCAGCAAAATCTGAAACTGGATTACCAAATACGCTTACTGTTTTTGTGATTGTAGCAGGACAACCATTGTTACTGGCTACATTTAAAGTAATGCTGTGTGTGCCAGATGTTGCATAACTTACAGTAGGGTTGGTTGCGTTTGAGGTAGCGGGTGTTCCGCCAGTCATTGTCCATGTATAATTATTGCTCCCTGTTAAAACGGTTGATGTATTTGTAATTGGTAAATTAACACCCATACAATTATTAGGTATAGTAAAGTTAGCCGTTGGCATTGGATGCACAATTACAGTTTGGGAGGATAGTCCTTTACATACTGTACTTGCATTGGCAACAGTTAAACTTACGGTGTATGTTCCAGGGGCAGGATAGGTATAGTTAACATTTGTAGAAGTAAAATTAGTGCCATTACCCATTGCCCAAGTATAAGTATGGGCCGCACCAGGTGTTGTATTGTTAAATGTAATAGGGGAGCCTAAACAAACACCAGTACCGCCAGAACTTTGAGTATATGAAGATGGTAAACCTGGGTTAACTGTTAAAGTTGTGTGTTGAATACCACAACCATTAGTATATGAGAAAACACTTGTACCAATACCTGTAGCTGGAGTTGCTGCAACAGGACCTGTTCCTGAAGCTGGAATTCCTATAGCAGGATTACTATTTGTCCAAGGCGTACCTGCAGGTAATGCAAACGCAGGTAAATTTTGACCCATACAAATTGGTGATGCAGAACCGCCTGTAGTTGCTGGAGGTACGGTAAAGTTTACAGTTAAAGGGTACATACCACAACCATCTGATGTAAATGAATTATTACCACTTAAAATTGTAAATGAACAAGGTACACCCGCCGGGATTCCAAAATAATCGTAATATACCCAATCGTTATAAGTATTTTGCTGTCCACTACAGCCTGCTGCGTAGGTAATAGGTGTACTACAACCAGGTAAAGAACCAAAAGGAATGTCCATAACGCCAGCAACAGGTGGGTTTGTTTGAGTGTTACTTACTCCATTTATGGTTAATTGTATAGTCATATTCGTAGTGCTTGGGTTTGCAGATCCATGCCAATGCTCAACAAAAATACGTAGGTTACCATTACAGCTTACGCAATATGCAATTTGTACAGAGTGTGCAATAGTATCATTAACTATAGCAAGTAGTACAAATAAGAAAAAAAACTTGGCTTTAATGTTTTTCATATATATAAATGTTAATTAGTTTAACTTTTTAGTTTCTTTAACGAAATTAGGCGTTTCGACAAAAAAAACAAATTTTTTTAATAATTGAAAAGCTACTTTTACTCAACGGAACTATAATCTATTGATAATTAACAAATTATATTTTTTTTAAATCAATTTAGGTAAAAATCAAAACAAAAAATATTTTTAATTTAATAAATTTACATAATGAAATTTAATCAAAATTCTATTTTCCTAATTATTTTGTTCCAAATAAATTTTAGTAATTATTTCGCTCAAGTCCTTCCAAAACCTAATACCAGCCTTAATTACAACCAAATTGTAATTAAACATTCGCCAATTAAAGAAGCAGTTTGGTATAAAATTATAATTTCTGAATACGATTCAGTTGCATTAAATAAAGCAATTTCGACTAATTTTATTACTGATTCTAGTCATATTAGTATTGTGAGTAATTTAAATTTTGGAAAAACATACAAATGGCACGCTTTAGCTTATAATAATAAAAATAAAATAATCAATAAAAGTTCAGAATATATTTTTTCAATTTTAAAAAACGAATATAATGATGCTGCTAAATATAAAATTTCACAAACCTATAATACCAAGCAAACCGATAAATATGGAATTGTGTGGTTAGATAAATATAATTGCGCTTTAGATAGAAAAGGTAATGTTGTTTGGCAATTTCCGCGCAAAATAAAAACACCTCTTGTTCCAGATAATTTAGTGGATTTACACATGTGTAATAATGGAAATGTTACATTATCAAACGATACATCAATTTATTACTTAACTAAAGATTTAGATGTTATATGGTACAAACATACGAATATGCTAAATAACCAAGTAAAGGTTAAAAATATTCATCATGTATTTAATCAATTACCTAACGGTAATTTTATTGCTTTAGGAGCAACTACCGAAAAGTTTAAATTAACCGAAAAAGATAGCATTAGTTACAAGTACGATAATCATATTATTTTGGAGTTTGATTCGGCTGGCAATTTAATTTGGTATTGGGAATTAAAAAATCATTTTAATATTGGACTTATTAAATCTTATCTCAAAAAATATGGCTCAAAAAACAACAAGCTTGATGTAATGCTCCATGCTAATTCCGTAGCTTATGATTCAACTTATTCTCATTTATACTTAGGTTTAAGAGACTTTAATCGTTTTATCAAAATAGATAAAAAAACAAAAAATATAATTGCAGAATATGGTCAGAAATTAACGCCAGATGATACAACTATTATTGAAACTAATTTTTTTAGTAGGCAACATGATGTTAAACCAATTGCCCCAAACACGGTACTTTTATTTAATAATGGCGATGATGAAGAAAAAGGAAAAAGTTCGGTTTTAATTTTAAAATTGCCTACAAATAATAAAAATAAAATTGAAAAAATTTGGGAATTGGATTTAGATATTGATTCTATTTACCCTGGTAAAGCAACTAAATTTGGTAGTGTACAAAAATTAAATAACGGAAATTTTATAATAGGTGGAGGAATGAATGGCAGAATTATAGAAGTTACACCAGATAAAAAACCAGTGTGGGATTTATACCTTCAAGGTAAATCATTGCCAATTTTTGATTGGGGAATTTTTGCACAATACAGAGCGTATTACAATAGTTCATTATATCCATATTATTTTTCTGTAGTTCAAAATAAAAATGAAATTAAAATTGTAAATGAAGGAACAGAACCAGATGAATATGTTATTGAAATTATTTTAAATGTAGTTTCAAAAGATGTAAAATCAATTCAATCAACTATTACAAAACAAATTAACCCAAATCAATCAATAAGTCATTTAATTAATAATAAACAAACAAAATTAGTGCGTGTAAAATCTATTAATTCGGGTATATTTGAAACTTTAAAGATTACTGAATAATAATTTTACTATTTATATAAACATTGTTCTTTTGTTTGATTTGAACAATATATAATCCAGATGAAAAAGAATTAATTTCACATTTATCATCTTTAATTTTTAAGTTTTGCAAACGTTTTCCTTGAATATCAAATAATGTTATTTCTTCTATTAATTTTTCCCCATCTGTGAAGTAAATTATATTATTATTGTAGAAATAATTTATTGTTTCATTTTCAAAACTATTATTAATTCCTGTACAAACACTTACTGTAACCGAAAAAATAGTACTACCAATACAACCAAAAACAGAATTACCAGATATTGTGTATGTTCCAGCATCACTCGTTTGTGCATTGTTAATAGTTAATGTATTATTTACAGTTGTAGATCCACTAGGGCTAGTCCAGGTATAGCTTAAGCCACCACTGCCCAATATATTAATTGCTGCACCTTCGCATACGGTTGTAGCTCCAGAAATTGAAACTGTAGGGATGCCATTGACAACAATATTTGCTGTTTGTGTATTTGTGCAACCTGTACTGTTTGTGGTTTGTAAAGTATATGTACCACTATTTAAATTACTAGCATTGCTAATTACAGGATTTTGTAACGAACTTGTAAACGTATTAGGGCCCATCCATAAATATGAGTTTGCCGTATTTGTTGTTAAACTTAAAGTTTCTCCAGCGCATAAAGGGCCATTGTTATTTAAAGTGTTTGATGGTGAGGCAAAAACAGTCACGGTAACATTTCCTGATGTAGCACAACCTCCTGGGCTTGTGACAATTATTGAATACACACCGGCATTTGTAGCAGTTACTGCGGGTACAACCGCCGCAGCATTAGTTGATGAATAAACTGCAGGTCCGTACCATTGGTAGGTGTTTAAACTAGAACTTGTGGCTGTTAAAGTTAAATTTTGCCCTGCACAAATTGATGCAGTTGGTGTTACAGTTAGAGTAGGATTTGAACAATTTTTAAAAACACAAATTAAAGCATCAAAACCACCCATGCCAACACCTTGAAAATATGCACCTAAACCAGGATTTAACACAGGAAACAATGTTGATTGTGTATAGCCACAAGCATAAATTTTATAATTTTTACATCTAATTTTTTCAATGTAATCATTAGAAACATCTCCCATAAATGTTCCCCATTGCATTACGCATGAAGTATCAAACTTTGTTAAATAAATATCATACGCACCTCCCGGTGCACTTTGATAAAACGTACCATCATTTAGAGTAGTTAAAGTAGATGAATTACTATAACCGCCCACTACAAAATTATCTCCTTCAGATGAAATTGTAGTTGAGTAATCGTTACCTATATTACCTATATAAGTTGAATGCTTTAATGTACCACTTAAACTAAATTTGCTTATAAAACCATCGTTTATGCCCAAGTTATTTGCTTGATAAAAAGCTCCTCCACCGCCATTAAACACAGGTAAGTTAGTAGAAGAAGATGTGCCTGTTAAATAAATTACATTGTTGTTAATTGAAACATCATTTATTCTATCGTTTAAATTACCTCCAAAAAATGTACTCCATTGTAATGTACCATTTAAACTAAATTTACTAATAAAGCCATCAAAGCTTCCTGCAATAAGTGTTTGTGTGTATGCCCCACCATTTAAAGTGTTAAACGCTGCAGAATTTGTATTTCCTACAACAATTAAATTGGTACTGTTTGATGCAATTGAATACACTAAATCGTTACCTGTACCACCCATAAATGTTGACCATGTAATTGCATTTACTGAATTTAATTTCATTACAACAACATCATTATCAAATGTAAATGCTTGAAAGAAAGTACCAGAATTTAAAGTAGGAAAATCAGCAGATTTACTAACCCCGCCAATAAACAAATCTCCATTATTGTAATCTAAAGCATTTAAATATTCTGTTACTGTTCCTCCTATATATGTACTCCACAATAAATCTACATTATGATTAAATTTCATAATAAAACCATCATTAGTTCCACTTAATGAAGATTGAAAATATGCTCCACCTCCAGGGTTAAATGTCGGAAAATCACTAGAACTTGTAAACCCACTTATGCAAACTTCATTGCTACTTGTTGCAATTGCCATCACCTCTTCGCCACCTGTTCCTCCAATATAAGTGGCATGTATTAAATTATAAATAGAATTAAATTTTAATAAAAAAGCGTCTCCAGCCCCACCAGAATAAGAGACTTGATAAAAAGATAACCCACCTGAATTTAATACAGGAAATGTAGGAGATTGTGTATGCCCAACAACCCAAGTATTTGTCCCATCGTTAGAAATACCATGAATATCATCATCAACAGTTGCGCCGTAATATGTACACCAATTTAAAATAGGATCAATAATTAAATCTTTATTTTTATCATATCCATTTACATTTATACCAACTTCGGTTAACCTAATTTGATTTACAGTTAATTGTTTTAATTTTTTAAATTGAGAAGGCACAATTTTATTATCTTGGAAACACAACAAATCATTCTCGTTAAACTTTCCAAATTTTGTATTCAACTCAATTTTGTTACTTTCAATATTTAATGGGTGGATGCCAGAATATTGTATTTTAATAGTGTTAGCATCTGCACCTGCATGAACAATATAATCTTGCTTTAACTCATTTTTTTCGTTAAAATAAATTTTCCAATCAATCCCTTTATAAATGTTTTTATAAATTATTTCTTTAGTGGTTAAACAATTTATATTTTTATTAGATAATAAAAAATTTATATTTAATTCATTTTGTTGAATTGTTTCGTTAGTTTTTAAAATACTTGCATTTAAAAAATTAACACATGTTCGTTCCCAATCTACTTTTGTAAATTCTTTTTTAGTTATCCTATCTTCAAGTTTTGGTGTGTTAGTACTAATAGAATAATAATTATAAATTAAACCTTTATTAGTTATCCACACTTCTACGTTTTTTAATTGTGCAGTATAAAAAACATCTGTGCCGTTAAATGATTTTATACGGTTATTATTTTCAATAAAATAATTTTTATTAAACTTAAAATCATTTGTTTGTGCTAATAATAATGAGTTAATAAAAACAAAAAGAAGTGTGATTTTTTTTATCATAAAAATAAATTTAGAATGAACTAAGATAATACATTTTATAATTATATTATTTAAAAAAATTGTTTTAATTAGCCTTATAATTGTGTAAATTAATAAAAGCATTTAGTTTATATTTGTGTTTCTAATTGGAAAAACTAAAAATATTTATAATTGGCCCTGCTTATCCTTTAAGAGGAGGCCCTGCAGAATTTAACCAAAACTTGTGTTTAGAGTTAGTTAAAGCCGGACATGATGCTCAAATTATTTCTTACAGTTTACAATACCCTAATTTTTTATTTCCTGGATCTAGTCAGTTTGAAAAAAGTGGAACAGCACCTTTAGGAATAAAAATTCATACTTTAATTAATACAATTAATCCTTTTAATTGGATTAAAGTTGCCGCATTTATTAAAAAACAAAAACCAAATTTTATTTTGTTTAGATATTGGTTGCCTTTTTTTGGCCCATGCCTTGGTACAATTGGCAAACTTTCAAAATCAAAAACTAAAATATTGGCATTAACAGATAATGTAATTCCACATGAAAAACGATTTGGCGATAAACTTTTTACAAAATATTTTATAAATAATTGCAACGGTTTTATTGCAATGAGTAAAAAGGTGTTAAGCGATATTTCTTTATTTAATAACTCTAAACAAAAAACATACAGTCCTCATCCAATGTATGAAACGTATGGAAGTTGTGTTTCAAAAGAGGAAGCTTGTAAACAATTAGAACTAAATGAAAATAAAAAATACATTTTGTTTTTTGGTTTAATAAGGCATTATAAAGGTTTAGATATTTTAATTGATGCATTTAATAAAAGTAATGTGAGTGAGGATATTTGTTTATTAATTGCTGGAGAATTTTACGAAGCAAAAGAAAACTATTTAACTCAAATACAAAATTCGTCAAAAAAAAATCAAATTATATTACACGATAAATTTATACCTAACGATTTAGTGCGATATTATTTTTGTGCAAGTAGTTTAGTTGCTCAAACTTACAGAGATGCAACTAACAGTGGTGTAACTATGGTTGGGTATTATTATAACAAACCCATGTTGGTTACTAATGTTGGTGGCTTAAAAGAAATTGTACCTGATAATAAATGTGGATTTGTGGTTGAAAACAATATCGAAAAAATAAGCGAAAAAATAAACCTATATTTTCAAAACAATCTTGAAGTTGATTTTACTGAAAATGTAAAATATGAAAAGAAAAAGTACGAGTGGTCAACTTTTATTAAAAATTTAATTGAATTATATAATAGCACATTAAATAAATAAATAAATAAAATTGTAAAATGTACACAATAGATACACACACCCACATTATTCCAAAACACATACCAGATTTTAACAAACAATTTGGTTATGGCGATTTTATAATGCTTAATCACCATCAATCAAACAAAGCGTGGATGATGCAAGGCAATAAAAAATTTAGAGAAATAGAAATTAATTGTTGGGATGCTGAAACACGCATTCAACAAATGCAAGAACATAAAGCCGACATGCAAGTAATTTGCACTATACCTGTAATGTTTAGTTATTGGGCAAAACCAAACGATGCTTTGTTGATTAGTCAATTTTTAAACGATGATATTGCATCAACTTTTACCAAGTATCCAAATAAATTTATTGGTTTAGCAACTGTACCAATGCAAGATACCAAATTGGCAATTGCAGAGCTAGAAAGATGTATGGCTATGGGGTATAAAGGCGTACAAATTGGCAGTAATATTAATAACTTAAATTTAAACGAAATTCAGTTTGACGAATTTTTTGCAGCTTGCGAAAATTTAAACGCCGCTATTTTAATTCATCCATGGCAAATGATGGGTCAAGAACACATGGGCAAATATTGGTTGCCATGGTTAGTTGGTATGCCTGCAGAAATAAGTAGAGCAATTTGCAGTTTAATTTTTGGTGGTGTTTTCGAAAAATATAAAAAATTAAAAGTTTGTTTTGCTCATGGTGGTGGTTCTTTTTTGCCAACACTAGGCCGCATTATACATGGTTGGGAATGCCGACCAGATTTAGTTGCTATTGATAATAAAATAAACCCCAAAAACTATTTAGGTAAATTTTGGGTAGATAGCCATGTGTGCGACGACAAAATGCTACAATATGTAATTGATATGGTGGGCGCAGATAAAATAGTGCAGGGGAGCGATTATCCTTTTCCTTTAGGCGAAGCCGTACCAGGCGAGTTGGTAAGAAATGCACCAATAACAAACGAACAAAAGAAAATAATTTTAGGCGATGCAGCAAAAGCTTGGCTTGGATTATAATTAGAGATTAAAAACAAAAAACCCCTTTAAATTTTACTTTAGAGGGGTTTTGTTGCCCGAGCTGGATTCGAACCAACATAGTCAGAACCAAAAACTGAAGTCCTGCCATTAGACGATCGGGCAATTTGGTTAATATTTCTAAAAAACCGGTGCAAAGATACTACTTTTTTGGTTTAAACCCAATATTTTTAAAAAATATTCGTTTAAAATATTCAAAATTAACTGAAATTAAACCCTACTAAAATCTTATATTCGCAAATCTTTTAAAATTATGATGACTACTGAATTTAAAAAATTAAATAACCTAGTTGGTTGGTTGGTATTTGCTATTGCAACTTTTACATATTGCTTTACAATTGAACCCACTGCTAGCTTTTGGGATTGTGGCGAGTATATCGCTTGTGCATATAAATTAGAAGTTGGTCATCCACCAGGAGCACCATTTTTTTTATTAATTGGTAGATTTTTTACTTTGCTAGGTGGGGCAGATCCATCTACCGCAGCAATGATGATAAATATAATGAGTGCTTTAAGTAGCTCATTTACAATTTTATTTTTATTCTGGACAATAAGCCGTTTAGCAATTAAAACGCTTAATGTAACAAAAAAAGGTTTCGATAAATCAAAACAATGGGCAGTTATTGGCGCAAGTACAATTGGGGCTTTGGCTTACACATTTTCAGATTCGTTTTGGTTTAGCGCAGTTGAAGGTGAGGTTTACGCAATGAGTAGTTTTTTTACTGCTGTTGTTTTTTGGGCTATATTAAAATGGGATGAAGAAGATACACTTAATCCAACTTCTGCTTACCGTTGGATAGTTTTAATATGCTACTTAATTGGTTTATCTATTGGAGTTCACTTATTAAATTTATTAGTAATACCAGCAATTGCATTTGTAATTTACTTTAAAAAATACAAATTTAGCTGGAAAGGGTTTATAATTGCGGGCATTTCATCAGTTTTAATACTAGGTTTTGTACAAAGTATATTAATTTCTAAAACTGTAAAATTTTTAAGTGATTACGAAGTGTTTTTCACTAACAAACTTGGTATGCCTTATAATGTTGGTACATTTTTATTTATTGCTTTAGTTATTGTAAGTTTAGTTGGTTTTATTTTATATACTGTAACTAAAAAGGAAAAGCACTATAAAATTGGGTTTTACACATCAATAGTAATTGGTTTATTTGCTGTTGCTTCGTTTCAAAAAGGCTCCGATGCTTTTTTTAGATTAGTGTTTTTTGGAGGAATTCTTTACGCAATAAATTATTACAAAACAAAAACGTTAGTTCTTAATACAATTTTTTTAAGCTTAGCAACTATTTTAATTGGATTTTCATCATTTTTTGTCTTAGTAATTCGCTCACAAGCTAATACACCAATGGACGAAAATGATCCTGAAAATGCGCCAAATATGTTGTCGTATTTATTACGCGAACAATATGGCGATTGGCCAATTTTATACGGACAATATTATAATGCACCAACACGCCCTAATTCAGAATTTGGAGATGGCACAACTATTTATGGTAGAGATGAAGTAAATAAAAATTACCGTGTTGTTGATGCACGTAAAAAAACAAAACCTGTTTATGAAAAAGAATTTTGTACTGTTTTCCCACGTATGTGGAGTGGGCAAGCGCATCACGAAAACGCGTATAAGTATTGGGGTAACATTCAAGAACATCATAAATTTATAAACGTTGAAGGAAGAAATGGCCCGGAATCAGTTGAGGTTCCAACATTTGCCGCAAACTTAAACTACTTTATGAGTTATCAAATGAATTTCATGTATTGGCGTTATTTTGCATGGAATTTTATTGGAAGACAAAACGATGTTCAAGGGTTAATGCGAAATTCTATGGAAGGCAATTGGGTTACTGGTATTACAGGTATTGATAATGCTTTGCTTGATAGTGATACAACACAAGTTATTTATCGTGATAAAAATAATTTTGCAAGAAATCATTTTTATGCATTGCCTTTAATATTAGGTTTATTAGGCTTGTTCTATCAATACAAAAAAGATAAACAAGGTACATGGATAGTATTTTGTGTTTTCTTTTTAACAGGTTTAGCTATTGTTATATACTTAAATCAATATCCATATCAACCACGCGAAAGAGATTATGCTTATGCCGGTAGCTTTTATGCATTCGCAATTTGGATTGGTTATGGTGTTTTATTTATATACGATGCTTTATCTAAAAAAGCTGCTTCTGTTGGTATAGCAATGGGCTCAACAGCAATGTGTTTAATTGTACCTGGCATAATGGCAAAAGAAGGTTGGAATGATCACGACCGTTCATTAAGATCTTTATCAAGAGATTGTGCAATAAATTATTTGCAAAGTTGTGCGCCAAATGCAATACTATTTACAAATGGAGATAACGACACATTCCCATTATGGTATGCACAAGAAGTAGAAGGTATAAGAACAGATGTAAGAGTTGTAAATTTAAGTTTATTACAAACAGATTGGTATATAAAACAAATGCAACGTGCTGTTTATGATAGCAAACCTGTTCCTTTTACAATTGAAGATAGAAAAATTGAATCTGAAAAACTAGGCTATGCATATATTAGCGCACAAGATGAAAAACCAGTAGCATTAAAAGATGCCATGAAATATTTATTAAGCGATGATATTGAAAATAAATATGATGTAGGTGGAGGCCAAGTAATAGATTTATTTCCGGCACGTACACTTTATGTAAATGTTGATAGCATGAAAGTAATGAAAAACAAAGTTGTTTCAGTTAAAGATACAGCACGTTTAGCTAAACGTATAACTTGGGATTTAGGAGGGCGTTCGGCAATTATGAAAAACGACATTATGGTTTTAGATTTAATTGCACATAATAATTGGGAACGTCCAATTTACTTTGCTGTAACTACTGGAGATGATGCTTATGTAGGATTGAAAAAATATTTTCAATTAGAAGGTTTAGCCTATCGCTTTGTGCCAATTAAACAAACTCAAAACGAAGAAGCTTTAGGTGGAAGAGTAAATACAGAAGTAATGTATAAACACATAATGGAAGATTTTAAGTGGGGCGGGATGGATAAAAAAGGTGTAAACCTTGATGAAAATTGTGTAAGAATGTGTGGTAATTTAAGAATGCAAATGAGCATATTAGCAACAGCATTAGTTGAAGAAGGAAAACATAAAAAAGCAAAAGAAGTTTTAGATAAATGTTTAACTGTAATGCCTGATGAAAATATTGCCTACGATGCAACAATTTTCCCTATTTGCGCTACTTATTATGATATTAAAGAAACTGCAAAAGGAAACGAATTAGCAAAAAAATTATTTGACATTTTTGAAGGCGACTTAAGAATTTACAATAAACAAAAACCAAATAGAATGGCGGCGTTTACACGCGAAAGGGATCAAGCAATTGAAATTTTAAAACGTTTGGTTAGTATTACTGGTCAATTTAAACAAGATGATTTAAGCAAACAATTTATGCAACGCTTAACAGCAATTGTTCCAGCAGATGAGTTAATGCCGCCTGAAGAGCAACGTAAATTAAATAACTAATAAAAATAGCGCAATTTAAGGTAACTTAAATTGCGCTATTTCCCCTTCTTTCATTAAATCAAGAGTGTAGCTATCCATACGGATTCGTTTTAAATTAACAACATTGTATCCTAATTTAAAACACATGCGTCGTATTTGTTTATTTTTACCCTCGGTAATTACAACATTAATTGTTTTATTATTTATTAATTTACAAATGCAAGGTAATGTCTTATAAAAACCTATATCAACCCCTAACGAAAAATTTAAAATAAACTCTTTTGTAACTTCTTTATCTAATTCAACAAAATATTCTTTTTGTTTAATGTATTTTGGGTTAATCATTTTTTCAACCCATTTGCCATCATTACTTAATAATAATAAACCTTCAGATTGTTTATCTAATCTTCCTGCAATACTTAAACCTTTATAGTTTTTGAAAAAATCAAAAAGATTATTTTCAACTTTTGTCGATAAACTGCTTTGAAAACCAATTGGTTTATAAAATTTTAAATAAACAAATTCAATCTTTTCTCTTACAATTACATCATTAAATTTAATTTCTGAAAGCTCATCAATAATTACATTTTGTGTAATTGTTTCATTATTAATTTTCACCCAACCATTTTCTATTGCTTGTGAGGCTTCTTTATTAGTTAAGTTTAAAGTATGAACTAAAAAATATTTTATTTTCCTGTAAAAACTCAATTATTAATTGGGTAGTTATTAATACTAACTATTTTTCCATTTCTTTTTTCAAAATAGTTTAGTGTATCGGGTCTTAAACAAAAATTACTTATAAAGTAGGTTCCATCTGACATATCGTGATTAATAAAAAAAACGTATTTACTTTTAGAATCTAATTTTATTTTTTGTTCAAAAACAAAATAATTTGGATAACGTTGCGAGTAATGAATATCTCCAAAAAAATCCCAATTATTGCCTTTATTTTTATAACTTTCTACAATAAAATGACTATTTATATCTTTTAAATTAAATTGTTTAAAATGATAACGAAATGTTACAATGTAATTTCCGCTTTCAAAAGAATTACTATCTAAAGTTAATAATTTATTAAAATCTTTTGTGCTTGTCCATTTATAAAAAGGAGTTTTGGCGTTATTAATTTTAATTACATTTTTTGAAATTGTATCATTACTCAAATTTAAAAAATTAGTTAATACATTAGAGTTAACGTTTAATAAGGTGTTTACATCAATTTCAAAAAGTTTTAAATTTCCAATTTCAGAAATGTATTTTGCTTTATTTAATAATCTTTCTTCTTCGGGTTTTATTAAATCACCTTGTTGTATAATTAAAATTGGTTTTTCGTTAAATAATTTTTTAAGTATTGGTTTTTCTCTATATTCATTTAATACTCCTATACTTGTTTCGGTTTCATTTAATGATGTTCTTGAGCCTAAATGACCTATTATTGGTAATTTAGTTTGAAAAGAAATTATCATGCTTAAATGCGCTACATCTTTTAATGCGCGGTGATAAACTTCACTACCTAAATGATAAAAAGGTAAAGGCAAAATAGCTTGATAAGATTTAGCTTTAACAACTGAAATAATTTCTTTTTGTTCTTTAGTAAATTTATTTTCTAAAAAATAATTTTGTTCATTAAAAATAGGCCCTTTTATATTTCTATGATATTCATTTGCCTCAATTATATTAAAGGATAAAAAAATTAATCCAATACTTATATAAATTAGATTTGGTTTATAACTATTTAATTTAATTTTAATAAAATCATTTATTACTACTATAACAATTATTGGAGCGCAATAATAAAAATACCAAGCAAATCTGCCCAAACCTCTAAATTGCTTTAAAGCCATAGGTTGTATGCCCAATACTTTTAAAATATTTGAAATATAACCAAACGAAAATAAAAGAAAAAAAACAGAAACAATTATTAAAGTTAATATTGGAGAATTAATTTTTATTTTAAAACTTATAATTAAAGTAATTACTATTAATAAACACATAGCAATTCCAATATAACTTAAACCTTCCCAAGAATCTGCATTTAACTCATTTGTTAAACCAAAAACACCTATAAAAGGTTTATAATAAGGAATAAAAACACTTTTAAAGCTTGATATATAAATTGTTTCACCATAAGGAATAGAAGGCCTATTAAAATGTGTATCTGTTAAATACATAAAACCTTTAAAAATTACAATTGGTAAAAGAAGTAAAATAAAATTAAGTGCTTTTTGAAAATTTATTTTTTTAATTTGAAAAACTTGAGAAATAAAATAAAATAATAATGAAAAAAGAGTAGTTCCTAAACCTAAATATGGATGTGTAAAAAATGCAAGTACAGAAATAAATATTGCATAGTAAATATATTTTTGTTGACCTTTAAAATAAAATGATAAACTAAAATATATACAAAGAGGAATAGGCAATGAAAATGCTAAAGCAAAGTGTCCTCCTAATCTACCTAATTGTGGCGAAAGTAAAATAATTGCCAAAGCGCTACAAAAGGCTAAAATTTTATTTACATTAAATAACTCAAAAATTTTAAAGTAAACATTTGCGCATAACATAAACGAAAAAAATAAAACTAAATGCATTATACCAATTGCATACGGTTTTAAAAAAGGTAATAATTGAATAATTGTAGCCAAAAAAGGTTGTGCGTCAGTATATATTAAATGTTCTCCAAATGGATAGTTTAACCCATTTGTATGAACTCCAATTTTATTATTTAGAATGTGATTTATGTATGAATAGTAGCCGTGAATTCCATCTCCTGATGCTGTAGCAAGTAAAGAGTTTGGCGAAAATAAAACTTCATAAAATTGTACTGAAAAGAACAAAAAAGAAAACAATAATAACCCTAAGTGCCAAAAAATAGTATTTGAATTTATTTTTTTCAAAACAAAATTATTTTGTAAAAGTGTAAACTAATAATGAGCCAAATTTTTTAAAAACTTTTACTTCAAATGCATGAACGCTTAATGCAAATTTCCAACTTATTGAAGCTAACCATGGGGCAAAAGTGTTTATTTGCTTTTTACTTGTACACTTAAATCCAGTTTCTTCTCCTTTCTTTTGTAAAATTTTACCACTGTATAAAAATTCGTGTTGTTCATCTGCTAAATTAGGAACCAGTTTAAAAAAATCTAAACTCCATTCAATTAAAGGCCATAAGCTTACTTTGTTTGGTGTTGAAATTACTAATTTGCCATTTGGTTTTAGTAATTTGTAAAAACTTTTAAAAATTTCTTCGCCTTGTTTTTCAGTAATATGTTCAATAACTTCTAAAAAAACAATTTTATCAAAACTAGATTCTTTAAAATTTAATTCATCTAGTAAGCCTTTATTGTAGGTTAAATTTGGTAATTGAAATTGACGAGTTGCAAAATCTAATGCGGCTTGGTTTGCATCAATTGCTGTAACTGTAACTTTTGGGTTTTTTGCAATAAAAAAAGATAATAATCCACTACCGCAGCCCACCTCTAATACGTTATCTCCATCTTTAATGTCTAAACTTTTTATTGCTTCTTCTAATTTTGCATAATGCCAAAATCGTTGAGCTTTTTTTCCATTATAATAAGCATTGTATTGGTATGCACCTTCTATTTGAATTTTATCGCCTGTTCTTCTATCCATTTTTTTTAGTGTACTTTTTGGTATAAAAATTAAAAATAATTTTTGGAAGATCGAATAGCATTTTTATACCATGTACAAAAACATTAACCGAATTTCCTTCATTACTCCTTAATGCAACTGGAATACATTTAATATCGTAATTTCTTTTATATGCAATATAAAACAACTCCACATCTAAAGTAAACCCGTTTATTTTAGAAACAGAAAACAAATCTTTTGCAATATAATCTCTAAAGCCTTTTAATCCGCATTGTGTGTCAAACTGACCTCCAGCAATAAATCTTCCAACAATAAATGAAAATATTTTACTTCCTAAGTTTCGAGATACTGTAATTTCTGAAAAATATTTTGAGTTTTCAAGTGTTCTATCGCCAACAACCATTTCAAACTCTTTAAAATCTAAATAATAAAGCATATTTGTAATGTTTTCAAATTCATAAGGGATATCTGCATCAGTAAAAATTCTGTATTTACCGGTTGCGCTTATCATCCCTAATCTTACAGCATTTCCTTTTCCTTTATTTGTTTCGCTTAATATAAATTTACAATTGTATTTAGACGCAATATCTTTTGTTTTCCCATTATCATCACTACCATCATCAACTATTATAATTTCGTTTGTAAAATCGCATTTTGATAAATTGGTAATTAAATAGGGCAAATTATTATCTAAAATAACAGCGTTTTTATAAGATGGAATAATTATGCTTAAATGAATCAATTTACTTAAAACAAAAATACTTAATAAAATTTTAAAAATGTTTCTTAATTATTATTTAATTTATTATTGGTAATATAAGCTTACTTGCGTTGTTTTTACTTGTGTGTACTTTAATTTCACATTCTATAAAATCTTTATCATCACATTTGTAAATATCAATAAATTGTTGCGGGTTTCTATCAAATAAAGGAAACCATGAACTTTGAATTTGTACCATTATTTTATGCCCTTTTTTAAATACATGTGCAACATCAGGCAATGTAAATTTTACGTTTTCAATTTTATTTGGTGTAAATGCACTTGGCTTTTCAAAACTATTTCTAAATCTACCGCGCATAATCTCACCTCTTACTAACATTTGGTAGCCTCCCATATTACTTTCTTGTTTTACTCCTTTGCAACAAACTGTGTCGTTGTATTTAAAATCATCAGGAAAAACATCAATTAGCTTCACAACAAAATCGGCATCTGTAGATGATAAACTAACATTTAAATCAGCAACAAGAGGGCCACCAAGTTTAATATCTTTATTTAAAACATCTGTTTCTAAAACTAAAACATCGGCTCGTTTTGAAACAAACCTTTGATCGTCAATCATGTATTCTTTAGTTCTGTTTAAATGTACACCATCAGCATACGGTACAGGGTTTTGAGGATTGCTTATGTATTTATAGACTAAATCATTTTTTATGTTGTTGTCAAAACTTAATTTGTTGTTGTTTGTAAAATATAATGCTGTTGGTTTTAAAGTTTTAATTGGCCATTCATTAAAAAACTCCCATTTATTTATACCTGTAAAAAAAACACTTGCTTCGTTTGGTAGTTTAGAGTTTTGTTGATTTTTTAAGTAATAATCAAAAAAAGGAATCTCTATATTGTCTTGGTAATATTGAGATGTTTTAGCTTCGAATCTAACATTTCCTAAATAACTTCCACTACTTCTATGCCAACCACCATGAAACCAAGGGCCCATAACAATTTTATTAGTTGTTTGTTTAGATTGATTTTCTATAGCCTTATATAAATTCCATGCTCCAAAACAATCTTCGGCATCAAAAGTTCCACCAACAATTAAAGTTGCAGCTTTAATATTTTTACAACCAATTCTTGCATCTCTTTTTTTCCACCAATCATCATAGTTTGGATGCTGCATTAAATCGTTCCAAAATTTAATACCACTCATGTGCTTTGTTAAGTTTTTTAATGCGCCTTGTTTTAAGTAAAATTGATAAGCATCATTTTCAGGAAATTCAAACCCGATTTCGTGAACAGTTGTAGGTTTTGGGCGTGGTTTACCAAAAGCAGAATAAAAGCTAAAGCCATCCATTAATGCAAAAGCACCATTATGATGAAAGTCATCGCCCATAAACCAATCTGTAACTGGTGCCTGCGGACTTACAGCTTTTAAAGCAGGATGATTGCTAAGTGCGGCCATAGTACTGTAAAAACCAGGATACGATATGCCAAATACACCAACATTTCCATTGTTATTAGGGATATTTTTCACTAACCAATCTATTATGTCATAAGAATCAGAAGCTTCGTCAGTTTCGTTGTTTAATTTGTTTTCATTAAATGGTCTTACATCCATGTATTCGCCTTCACTCATATATCTTCCCCTTACATCTTGCAAAACCATTATGTAACCCTTTTTTAAATACTTTATCCAATGCGCACTATACAACCTAGGGTTAAAGTTATTACTTCCATATGGTGTGCATGAATATGGCGTTCGCATCATTAAAATGGGTTGTTTTAAAGAATTAGATTTTGGTGAATAAACGCTAGTATATAAACTTACACCATCTCTCATTTTTACCATTATTTCTTGTTTTGTATAATTGTTTACAACCCAAATACTATCTGTATTTTGAGCATAATAACTATAAAAAAAAGCAAAAAAAAGAAAACTAAATATTGAATGTTTTTTACACATATTTTAACCAATATTACACTTTTTTTTGATTAACATGATGTAGTTAAAAACATTGTTTTTACACAAATTTTACAACAACATATTACCTTAACTTTAGTAGTTATGAGTAACAAATTTAGGTCTAAACCAAGTGATGAAATTCAAAACGAAACAGATAATAATTCGGTAAACGAAACTGAAACTTATACTGATTCGGATAAAAAAGAAAACAAAAAAGCTAAATCTAAAAACAAAAGCAAAGTATCAACTAATACAACCGAAACTAAACCAAAGTTAAGTTTAATGCAACGATTAGAAATTGCAAAAAACTTTTATTTTAACGAGCAAACTCAAAAAGTAATTGGTTTAACCCTTGTTTTATCTTCTTTTTATTTGGCTATTGCATTTGTTTCTTATTTTTTTACTTGGGATGTTGACCAAGACAAAGTTTTAGGAAATGATTTGTTTTTGCCTGAAGTTAAAGTAACAAATTGGTTAGGCAAAATAGGTGCGTTATTATCCCACCAATTCATTTACAAAGGTTTTGGAGCAGCATCTTTTTTTATGGTTCCTGTTATTTTTATGTATGGATTACAAAAAATGACTAAAAAGAAATTCATAAATATTAGTTCATTTAATGCAAAATGGTTGTTTTTAATGGTTTGGTCATCTATGTTAATGGGTTATTTTTTTAAAGATAAATTGTTTTTTTTAGGTGGAGGTTTTGGGTATTTTGTTAATCAAGCAATTTCCAACTACGTTGGTAACATTGGTTTATTAGCACTTATAGGCTTTAGCATGTTAACGTTTTTAGTATTAAGTATTAATTTAAACTTTAACCTTCCATCTAAACCAATTATAGAATCGGATGATGCAATTGAAAACGAAATTAGTGAAAGTGAAGCAGAGAGCAATAAAGCAATAAAAGAATATAACCAAGCATTTAACGAAACTAAAGAATTAAAATTAAGTGCTGAAGAAGAAGAAGCTCTTTTAAATTTTGAAATAAAACAAAAAGGCGATGATTTAGTACTTGAAAAAATTGATCCATTAAATATTAAACCAACAACAATTGAGGTAACTCCACCAGGTAATGAAACTATTATTCAAAACACAGAGGAAGTTCCGTTTACAGTTGAAAATCAAAACGCAACAGTTGATAGTGTAGATTTAACAGAAGTAACAAATGCAATTGAGCCTAAAAACGATGAGCCTGAATTTCAGGTAGAACATAGCAATACACAAGATGAAATTTTAAATGAAGAAAATAAAGCGCAGCATTTAGTTGAACAATTTGGTGAATACGATCCTACTTTAGATTTAGGTTCATATCAATTCCCTTCATTTGATTTGTTGCAAGATTATGGTGATCACAAAGGAAAAGTTACACAAGAAGAATTAATAGCAAACAAAGATAAAATTGTAAATACACTCAAAAATTTTGGAATTGAAATTGAAAAAATAAGTGCAACAGTTGGTCCAACAGTAACATTGTATGAAATTGTTCCTGCGGCTGGAGTTCGTATAAGTAAAATTAAAAATTTAGAAGATGATATTGCATTAAGTCTTGCCGCTTTAGGAATACGTATAATTGCGCCAATTCCTGGAAAAGGCACAATAGGTATTGAGGTACCAAACCAAAATCCAGAAATGGTACCAATGAAAAATATTTTAGCTTCAGAAAAATTTAATAATTCAAATTTTGAATTGCCAATTGCATTAGGTAAAACAATAAGTAACGAAATTTTTATTGCCGATTTAGCAAAAATGCCTCATTTATTAATGGCTGGGGCAACTGGGCAAGGTAAATCTGTTGGTTTAAATGCGGTTTTAGTATCATTACTTTATAAAAAACATCCTGCACAAGTAAAATTTGTTTTAGTAGATCCTAAAAAAGTTGAACTAACTTTATTTAAAAAAATAGAAAGACATTTTTTAGCAAAACTACCAAATGCCGAAGATGCAATAATTACAGATAATACTAAAGTAATTCACACGCTTAATTCTTTATGTATAGAAATGGATAACCGATATGCTTTATTAGAAGATGCACAGGTTAGAAACATAAAAGAGTATAATGCAAAATTTATTGCGCGTAAACTTAATCCAAACGATGGACATAAATTTTTACCATACATTGTTTTAGTGGTTGACGAATTTGCCGATTTAATTATGACTGCAGGCAAAGAAGTTGAAACACCAATTGCAAGATTAGCGCAACTTGCCAGAGCAATAGGAATACATTTAATTATTGCAACACAACGCCCTTCGGTTAATATAATTACAGGCACAATTAAAGCAAATTTTCCGGCTCGTATTGCCTTTAGAGTTACAAGTAAAATTGATAGTAGAACAATTTTAGATGCAGGTGGCGCAGATCAATTAATAGGAAGGGGAGATATGTTATTAAGTACAGGAAATGATTTAGTACGTATTCAATGTGCATTTGTTGATACACCTGAAGTTGAAAAAATCACCGATTTTATTGGCGGACAAAGAGCTTATCCTACAGCATTTTTATTACCAGAATATGTTGGCGAAGATGGAAGTACTGGTAAAGAAGATGTAGATTTAACCGAACGTGATAAAATGTTTGATGATGCTGCAAAATTAGTTGTGCAATTTCAACAAGGAAGCGCATCGTTTTTACAACGTAAACTTAAATTAGGGTACAATAGAGCAGGTAGAATAGTTGACCAGCTAGAAGCCGCAGGAATTATTGGACCATTTGAAGGGAGTAAAGCCCGAGAGGTTTTATGTAAAGATATGATTCAGTTAGACGGAATTTTACAAAATTTAAGAAATAAATAGTCGAATTTTAAACCATTTGGCATAATTAATGTCTAATAGATATTAATTTTGTACTCATAAGAATGAAAAAAATAGTATTAAGCGTTATTTTATTAAGCGGGTTAAACTTAAACGCACAAGACCAAGACCCAAAAGCTAAAGCAATTTTAGATGATTTAAGTAAAACAACTAAAACTTATAAAACCATTAATGCAGATTATGTATTTACCATGCTTAATAAAGAAGGTAAACAAACCGAAAAACAAAATGGTAAAGTTCAAATTAAAGGCGATAAATTTAAATTAGAAATTCCTGGTAATACAATTATGAGCGATGGTAAAACATTGTGGAATTTTAATAAAGATGCAAAAGAGGTTACTTTAAAAAATTTTGATACCAAAAATGAAGATCAATTAAACCCAAGTAAGCTTTTTACTATGTATGAAACGGGTTATAAATATAAATTTGATAAAGAAGAAAAAGTTGGAACAGTATTGTGTTCAATTATAGATTTATATCCAGCAGATAAGCCTGAAAAGAAAAAATTTCATACCGTAAAACTTTATGTAGATAAAGCTAAAAAACAAATTGCTCAAATAAAAATGATAATGAAAGATGGAACTAAACAAGTTTATGAATTAAAATCTATTAAACCCAATTTAATTTTAGATGATAAAGTTTTTGTGTTTGACACAAAAGGTTTAAAAGCAGATCAAATAATAGACGAAAGAGATTAAATAAGTATCTTTTAATAATTAAAGTTTGTTTAGCGCAAATTCTTTAACTCACAAAACGAATTTATTGCTAACTAATTGAAAAACTATCTTACTAAAAAAATAATATTTATTTCAAAATGGCCAGTTCTATTTATGGCTATCTGTTGGATTTTATTTTTTTTAAATCAATATTATAATTTAAACTATTATAAGTTTGGAGTTCTTCCAAGAAATTTAAGCGGATTAAAAGGAATTATTTTTTCTGTATTTATACATGGAGATGTTGAACATATAGCTTCAAACACATTACCAATTTTAATATTAGGAATGTTATTGTTTAATTTTTATAAGAAAATAGCTAAGCCTGTTTTTTTATGGATTTGGCTAATAAGTGGCGTTTGGTTATGGATTGGAGGTAGAAATAATATTGATAATCAAAACTTCCATATAGGTGCAAGTACTCTTATTTACGGCCTTGCAAGTTTTTTGTTTTTTAGTGGAATAATTAGAAAGAATAAAAATTTAATGGTTGTATCAGCATTAGTAGTTTTTTTGTACGGAAGTATTACACATGGTATTTTTCCTATACAGCCAGAAATAAGTTGGGAAGGACATTTGTTTGGCGCAATTAGTGGCGCATTAGTTGCCTTTAATTATAGAAAAGAAGGGCCAAAAAAAACAAAGCATTATTGGCCTGAAGAAAATGAAGACTTAGAAGAAGATAAATATTGGGAATTACCTATAAAAAATTTGGAAGACCAATAATTTATTTTTCAATTTGTTCGTTGTTTCGTGGACCAAAATCTACCATCCATTCAATTCCAAATTTGTCTCCTTTACCACTCGTCTTTTTCTTCATCGCTGTTTTTTTTCATTACAGCTTTTAAATCATCTGTAAGTACTTTAGCGCTTGCAAATGCAGCAGATTTTACGTGCTTCCATGTTAGATCGTTTACTTTCATAGAGCCACAAGCTGGTATTTTACCATAAACATCGCCACAATCCATACCTGGTTTGTTGGCTTTGTGTGTAATGTTTTTTATAGTGTATCGGTATTTGCCTTCTTTAGCTTCAACAATTACATCCATAATAATTTTACCATCAACATCATTTTCGGGATTTAAAACTTTTTGTTTAAAAATAAATGTTGCTTTACAAGCAATAGTTTTACCTGCAGTTGCACCACTACTTTTTTCGTACTTAATGTGTTTAAGTTTATACCAATTTTCGGCACGTTTTAAAACTTCTGCTTCGGGCGCTGCCATTGTTGGCGGCAACGTGTCGGGCACATCAGGGTTAACATTTGCTGGTTTTGGTCTTTCAACTTCAAGAGAAATTATTTCTCTAATAATTTTTCCTTCTTCTTCTTTTTGAGCAGATAGGTTTATGCTTAAACTAATTAATGCAATTAAAAAAACTAATTTTTTCATTTTAAATAAGACACAATATTAATAAATTTTAGGATACTTTGTTGGGTTGCTTTCGCTCATAATATTATAAAGTATTTCAAACACATCATCTGCGCTTGGTTTACTAAAATAATCTCCATCGCTACCATAAGCTGGTCTATGTTCTTTAGCTGTTATTGTAGTTGGCGTTGAATCTAAATAATTATAAGCGTTTTGTTCTTCTAACACTTTTTGCAAAATATAGGCACTTGCTCCACCAGGTACATCTTCATCTAAAACCACTAAACGATTTGTTTTTTTAATTGAATTTACAATTGAATGGTTTTTATCAAAAGGAATTAAAGTTTGTAAATCTATTAATTCAACACTTACATTAAATGGTTCTAATAGTTTTATAGCTTCTTGAGCAATTCTAATTGAACTACCATAAGTAACTAAAGTAATATCTGTTCCGTTTTGTAGGGTTTCTGTTATGCCTAATTCTACTTTATATTTTCCAAAGTTTGCTGGTTGCTTTTCTTTTAAACGATAACCATTAAGTGGTTCAACTATTAAAGCGGGTTCATCGGCTTCAAGTAAAGTATTATAAAAGCCAGATGCTACTGTCATATTTCTTGGCACACAAATATTAATACCTCTACAAGCATGCACAATCATTCCCATTGGAGATCCGCTATGCCATACACCTTCCAATCTATGTCCGCGGGTTCTTATAAGTACGGGTGCTTTTTGTAAGCCTTTAGTTCGCCATTGTACTGTTGCTAAATCATCACTCATTAATTGTAATGCATATAACAAATAATCAAGGTATTGAATTTCGGCTATAGGCCTTAAACCTCGCATTGCTAAACCAATTGCTTGACCCATAATGGTTGCCTCTCTAATGCCTGTATCAAACACTCTATGTTCGCCGTATTTAGCTTGTAAGCCTTCAAGGCCTTGGTTAACTCCACCAATTTTCCCTGAATCTTCTCCAAATATTAATACTTGAGGGTATTTTTCTAAAATGGCATCAAAATTATCACGCAATATTTCTCTGCCATCCATCATTTTATCATCAACATATTCAACTGCACAAGGTGTAACACTTGCAACATTAGTTGTTGATTGCGAATACAAATGAGAGCCATATCTATAATTGTTTTGAAGCTTAGATGTTTGTAACCACTGAATAAGATTAGATTTTGCCTCGCTACTATTGTTTATTAAACTACGTAATGCTGCTTTAACGGCAACATGTATATCTTTTCTTATAGGCTCTTTAATGCTTTGTAATTCATTAGAAATTTTTTGACAATTTGTTTCGTTTAATTGATTTAAAATTTCACAAACTTCTTTTACTTCTGTTTTAATTGGAGAAAGATAATCTGTCCAAGCTGTATTTTTAGCTGTTTTAACAGATTCTTTGGCATCTTCTTCAATTTTAGTTAATTCACTTTCACTTGCAATGGCGTTTGACAGTATCCATAATCGCATTTGTTTAACACAATCAAAATCAATTTCCCATTGTAAACGTTCTTTACTTTTATAACGTTCATGGCTTCCGCTTGTACTATGCCCTTGAGGTTGCGTTACTTCTTCAACATGAACCAAAACAGGCACATGTTCTTCTCTACAAACTTTAGCCGCTTTTTCGTAGGTTTCGCATAAATGAGCATAATCCCAGCCTTTAGTTTTAAATATTTCGTACCCTTTTCCGTTTTTATCTCTTTGAAAACCTTTTAAAATTTCGCTTATGCTTTCTTTAGTTGTTTGATATTTTTTAGGAACAGAAATTCCATGACCATCATCCCAAACGCTTACCAACATTGGTATTTGTAATACTCCAGCAGCGTTAATTGATTCCCAAAACAATCCTTCACTTGTACTTGCATCTCCAATTGTTCCAAAAGCTATTTCATTTCCGTTGTTACTAAAATTGGTAAAAGGAGCTTTTTGTAATTCTTTATTTACTCTATAAAAATGAGAAGCGTATGCTAAACCTAATAAGCGTGGAACTTGTGATGCAGTTGGCGAAATATCGCTACTCGAATTTTTTTGATTTATTAAAGTTTTAAATGAACCATCTTCGTTTAAACTATGTGTGGCAAAATGTCCGCCCATTTGACGACCCGCACTCATTGGCTCATAAGCAATATCAGTATGTGCATATAAACCCGCAAACCATTGGTTTAAATTTATGGCTTTAATTGCCATCATAAACGTTTGGTCGCGATAATATCCACTTCTAAAATCTCCGTTTTTAAATACTTTACTTAATGCAACTTGCGCTAATTCTTTACCATCACCAAAAATTCCAAATTTAGCCTTTCCAGTTAGTACTTCTTTTCTACCTAATAAACTTGCTTGCCTGCTTTCGTTAATTAATTGATAATCTTCTAAAACAATTTTTTTAAAATCGTCGAAACTTAAATTATTTTTAATCGAAGCTATATTCTCTTGTCCCATAATATTGTGTATTACAAATATAATGTAAAGCAAGGGTTAAAAAAAATTATTATATCTAAAAAACAGTAGTTTTTTCAATAAAAAAACATTGTTAATTAACAAAAAACACTTTTGATAAAATATCCCGTATATTTATAACGCAATGCTTTACAAAAATATTATCGGGCAAAAAGAAACAAAAACTCGTTTACAAAAAATGGTTTTGGATAAACGAGTGCCTCATGCTTTAATGTTTACAGGTAAAGAGGGAACAGGTAATTTACCAGCTGCTTTAGCATTTATACAACATTTATATTGCGAAAATAAATTAGTTGACGATGCTTGTGGTATTTGCAATTCATGCATAAAAGTGAGCAAGTTAATTCATCCTGATTTGCATTTTGTTGTTCCTATAGCAAAAAGCAAAGATGTTAAAAGCACAATTGATGTAATTAAAGAATTTAGAACAGTTTTTTTAGAAAACAATTATTTATCGTTAAGTAGTTGGTTTAATGAACTCTCTGCCGAAAACAAACAGCCCGTTATTCCTGTTGATGAGGCAAATGCTATTTTAAAAACATTAAGTTACACAAGTTACGAAGGTTCTTACAAATCAATGGTAATTTGGTTGCCCGAAAAAATGAATGCAGACGCGGCAAATAAATTGTTAAAGATTTTAGAAGAGCCACCAGATGATACTATTTTTGTTTTGGTAAGCAATGCTCCAGATCAATTACTCCCAACTATTTTATCCAGAGTTCAACAAATTCCGTTTTATGAATTAAGTGATTTAGAAATTGAAAACGCTCTTATTTCTAATTTTAAAATAAGCACCGATGTTGCAAAACAAACAGCAGTTTTGGCTAATGGCAGCTATACCGAAGCGCTTACTATTTTAAATCATATAGATGAAAATGTTTCTATTCTTACAAACTTTCAAAACTTTATGCGCTTGGCTCTAAAGTTCGATTGCACAAAAGTTTTACAATGGATTGATGAAAATGCATCAATTGGACGAGAAAATCAAAAGCAATTTTTACAATATGGTTTAGAAGTTTTTAGAGATGCACTTATGTTTAATTTTGGCGATAAAAACTTGGTAAGGCTAGGAGGGCAAGAAAAACTATTTTTAGAAAAGTTTGCCCCTTTTATCAATCAAAAAAATTACGAAAAATTAGTAGAGGAATTTAACCAAAACTATTATTACATTGAACGGAATGCAAATCCTAAATTAATATTTATGGATTTGTTTTTAAAAACCAACGAGCTACTTAATTTAAAATAACACATTTAATAAATTTGTTAGCAATTTCTGTAACTAACACTAATTAATAGCGTTATGGTAAATACCTTTGTCGTATATGCTTAAATACATTTTTATCTTTTTTATTTGTACTACTTCATTTGCGCAACTTAAACAAGAGTTTTACGATAATAAACAAACACAATTAAAATCAGAAACAGATTACTATAAAGGCATGCCTCATGGGCCACATACCGAGTTTTATAAAACAGGAACTGTAAGCCGAAAAGGGTTTTATAATTATGGTAAAGAAGATAGTACTTGGGTTTTTTATTTTGAAGATGGCACTGTTAAAGCTAAGGAACATTGGTTTAGAGGAAAAAAATGGGGAAGGAATTTGTATTACTTTAAGTCAGGTAAATTAGCACAAATTACTAAATACAATAATGATTTAGCTGATAGTGTATGGACATCTTTTTACGAAAACGGAAAAATCAAAAGTGCAGAACCTTTTGTAAATGGTAAAAAAGAAGGCGAATGGGTTTATTACTTTGAAAATGGACAAATTGAAAGTAAAGGTAACTTCGAAAAAGATAAACGAATAGGAAAGGTAGAAACATTTTTTAGCAACGGAAAACTAAGCAGTATTCAAAATTTTTGTAACGGAAAACCTTGTGGTAATTGGGAAGAATATTATGAAAATCAAACCAAAAAATTTGATAAAGAATATAAAGACAGTACTTTATACCTAATTAATTTGTGGGATAATAAAGGAAGACAAATAATTACTAACGGTAACGGAAGTTTAACAGCTAATTATGATAACGGAATTATTAGAGCTACTGGTTCTTATGTTAATGGACTTCAAAATGGTGTATGGCGTTTTTTTCATAAAAATGGCGAGTTAGATTATCAAGCAACATATGAAAATGGGTTATTAAATGGGTTTTACTCTTCATTTTATCCTAATCACAAACCAAAAAGCGAAGGCAATTTTTTAAACAATAAAAAAGATGCAGTTTGGACATTTTACTACGAAGATGGTAAAAAAGAAATGCAAGGTAATTTTGTAGATAATATTAGAGATGGCAAATGGAATTATTATTACACAAATGGAAAATTAGAAAGTGAAGGTAATTTTTTAAAAGATAAAAAAACAGCAACTTGGTTCTTTTATTACAAAACTGGCGAAAAATGGCGACAAGGCGATTATGAAGCAGATGTAAAAACAGGAACTTGGACAACTTGGTGGGAAAACGGTAAAAAATTACAAGAAGGTAATTATATAAATGGAAAAGCTAATGGTATTTGGATAAGTTGGTGCGAAAATGGTACAAAAAAAGATGAAGGGACTTTTACAAACGATTTATTAACTGGAGTTTGGAAAGGGTGGTTTTGCAGCGGTAAACAAAATTACATAGGTAAATATAACTTAAAAGGAAATAAAAATGGCGAATGGAATTACTTTTACGAAAGTGGTTCGCAAAGAGAATTATGCAATTATGTTAATGGGATTAAACATGGTAAATACATTAATTGGCACGAAAGAGGCAATTTTATTGATTCAAAAGGTAAATACCGTAAGGGGCATCAGCAAGGTGCTTGGACGTACTATTACGAAACTGGAGGCATAAACAGAGTTCAAAATTTTAAAAATGGAAAACTAAATGGCACAAGTTTAAGCTACTACACAAATGCAAAGTTGCAAAGCAGTTGTTCGTATAAAATTGTAAAAGATAGAAGAAAAAACAAAGTTCAAAGTGTTCCTGATGGCGAATGGATTTTTTATGATAAAAACGGAAAAGAAATGAGCCGAATTGAATACAAAAACGGTGTGAGAAAATAGTTAAACCTAATTTTAAACGCTTTTAGATTATTTAGTATATTTGTATCAAATGAAATATTTTGCCTTTAGTTTATTAACGCTAATTTTTTTCGGTTGTAAAACAACAACAGATGAAGAACTTAAAAGTGATGAGGTAATAAATAAAAAAGTTATAGAAAGTAAAGTTAACGCAGAACATGTGTTTTTAACATTACCGGATAGAGTGGAAGTGTTTAAATTAATAGATGAGAATAAAATTACCTATAACGGTGATATTTTAAACAACCCAATGGATGTTAAAAAATACACCAACGAATTTTATAAAGGAATTAATTTAGGTATTTATGGTTCCGATTTAAATATTACAAATATTTTTGATCAAACTCAAGAAAGTTTGTTGTTTTTAGAAAGTGTAAATGTGCTTGCCACACAAGTTGGAGTAAGCGATGCATTTAACAAAAATATGTTTGAGCGTTTAGATAATAATAAAGGTATAAAAGACTCAACTTTAGAAATTGTTACACAAGCGTTTAAACAAAGTGATGAAATTTTAAGACGTAATGATAGAGCTTCAACTTCTGCTTTAATTTTGTGTGGAGCATGGATTGAAGGGCTTTATGTTGCTTGCGTTATAGCTAACGAAATTAAAACAGAAAATTTAGTAAAAGCAGTTACTAAACAACAAGAATCGCTACAAAATTTAATAGTTATGCTTGAAGCATGTGAATTAGATGAAGCTTCGCAATTTTTAGTTGTTGATTTAAAGAAACTAAAAGCGTTATTTCAAGCGCAAAAAGAAACAGGATTAAACGATATTGCTACAATTTCAGGAATCACAAACCAAATTACTGAAATAAGAACAAAACTTATTTCAGCTAAATAATATCTTAATAAAACTTAATCTACACGATAATTTATTTTTGAGTTTCATTTACACGTTTCCACACGTCTGTTCTACCAATTAATTGAATGCCAATATAACCTCTTACTTTTAAATTATTTTGATCTTCTAAATTAATTACACAATTATAAGTGCTACCGTTTTCTGGATCATAAATTGTTCCACCAGAATATTTACCTTTCTCTTTATAAGTAAACCCTAATAAATTATTTAAACCAATTAATGGTAAAGTTTTTTTAGTTTTATCAGGATTATTTTTATCAACTTTTCGTTCTCCTTTATCATTTAATGAGTCTCGTAACCAAACAATTTTTCCGCCAAATTTATCACCATATTTTGTTATTTTAATTCTAGCCTTACCGCTTCCAACTTGCCATAAGCCTAAAATTTTATCTGCATCGTTTGTTGTTTGAGCATTTGCTAAACTGCCTAAACAAATAAATAATATTAACCAATAATTTTTCATGTTATAACAAATATAACAATTCATTTATATAAAATGAAAAAGGCTATCTTAAAATAGATAGCCTTTTTTTGTGTTTAAAAAAGATTTATTTTAATAATGTTACGTGCCCAACATAGGTTTTCTTCTTCCCTGCTAAATCTGTAATTAAAATTTTATATACATAAACACCATCTTGTGCTTGATTATCTCCTCCTTTAGCTTTTCCATCCCAACCCTCTCTAAAGTTTGATGTAGAATGAATTAATTCACCCCATCTGTCAAAAATTTCCATTTTAAATTTCTCTTCATCTATCCCAACACCAAACACTAAAAATTTATCGTTTCTGCCATTTTGATCTGGAGTAAATGTGTTAGGGATATAAACAGCCATATCTGGTGTAATTTCTACAGTGTGCATAGCAGTATCTCTACAGCCTTTTGAATTTATTGCAACTAGATATACATTAAACGTGCCAACTAAATTATATAAATGAGAAGGGTGTATTGCGTTTGATGTATTGTTATTAGAGCTATAATCACCAAAATCCCAAAAGTAAGAACTTGCCCCAATAGATTGATTAGTAAATGTAATAGTTGGTTCTAATAAAGGCGCACTTGTTGGATTTGCATAAAATTCAGCAATAGGATTAGGCCATACTTCAGCTGCAAATTGGTCGTTTAAAGTATTAAAACATCCAGTTTGTTGATTAGTAACTATAACATTGTACGAGTAACTTCCTGGGCTAAATGTTTGCATCATAGGGTTTCCATTTGGATTTGATATTTCACTTCCATTTGAAAGCGACCAAAAATAACTTACATTACTTTGATCTGATAAACCAGTATATTGAACTGTTAAAGGTGCACAAGCTTTATTTAAAGTACTTGTTACACTTAATGTAGGAATTGGATTCACCACTACAGTAAATACAGCAGTAGCAGAAGGCGTGCTAATAGAGCAGCCGTCGGATATGGTAACGCTGTAGATGTTAGGGCTGTTTAAGAAATTAGCAGTAACGGTATTAATTTGTTGAGCCGGTAAACCGCCGCTCCAAT